>DASRDA010000028.1:0-19037 GCA_035652835.1 Gaiellaceae bacterium | reverse complement strand
CATTAAAGCGGTACGCGAGCTGGGTTCAGAACGTCGTGAGACAGTTCGGTCCCTATCCACCATGGGCGTTGGAGGCTTGAGAGGAGTCGTCTCTAGTACGAGAGGACCGAGACGAACGGACCTCTGGTGTATCAGTCGTCGTGCCAACGGCGCTGCTGATTAGCCACGTCTGGACGGGATAACCGCTGAAAGCATCTAAGCGGGAAGCCCACCTCGAGATGAGGCCTCCCATCTCCTCGAGAGAGTAAGAGCCGTGGGAGACCACCACGTCGATAGGCGGAACGTGCACGCACAGCAATGTGTTCAGCGGATCCGTACTAATTGCTCGAGGTCTTGATTCGAACACACAGACGCTGCCTATGGAGTTTTGAGGGTGCGCGGTCTCGCGCTCGACCTCACAAGTTGGGCGGTCATAGCGGCGGGGAAACACCTCTTCCCATTCCGAACAGAGAAGTTAAGCCCGCCCGCGCCGATGGTACTCGGAGGGAGACCTCCCGGGAGAGTAGGTCGCCGCCCATTTTCTTCAAAGGGCCCCGCGAGGGGCCCTTGCCATGGTCCGGCTAGGCCGCGCGGAGCTTCTGCCGCCAGTCCGGGTCGAGCTCGCGCAGCCGGCGGACGCGCTCGCCGACCGGCGGATGCGTCGCGAAGAGGGCGGCGAGGCCCTCCTCCGCGAACGGGTTCGTCGTGTAGAGCGGCTCGGTCGCCGGGCTCGCCTCGAAGGCGACGAGCTCCATCGCCTGCTCGAGGCGGATCAGCGCGTCCGCGAGCCCGTGCGGCGAGTCGCACAGCTCGGCCGCCAGCCGGTCGGCGTCGTACTCGCGCTTCGGCGAGAGCAAGAGATGGACGAACGCTGCGGCGATCGGCCCGAGCACGAACAGCAGCGCCCGCTGCAGGAAGCCGCCGACGCGGGACAGCTCGACGAGCACGGCCGCGAGGACGACGGCGATCGTCTGCACGAGGACGTCGCGGTGGCGGAGGTGCGCCATCTCGTGCGCGAGCAGCCCCTCGAGCTCCGCCGGCGACGCGACGCCGATCAGCCCGACCGACAGCGCGAGCCCGGCACCGCCGCCCGCGCCGCGGCCGCCGGAGAGCGCGCGCGGGTAGCTGTCGGAGAGGACGTACAGCTTCGGCTTCACGACGCCGGCGCGGAGCGCGAGCCGCTCGACGGTCGAGTGCACCGCCGGCGCCTCGCCGGGGAGCAGCTCCCGGGCGCCGACCATGCCCATCACGATCCGGTCCGCGTACCAGTAGATCGCCGCGCAGAGCAGCACGGCCGACGCGAAGAAGAGGACGCCGAGCCGGTAGCCGCCGAGCTCCCAGCCGAGGGCGCCGAGCAGCAGTGCCAGCACGACGACGCAGGCCCATGCCTTCAGGACGTTGCGGAGGACGAGAAGTCGTCCCACGGCGCGGCTACGGCTCGTCGTCCGCGTCCGGCGCGTCCTCGTCGGCGAGCCCGCGCGGCGGCCAGTCGGGCTCGGGCGCGTCGCAGCGGCTCGAGCAGTGCAGCGAGGCGACGTTCTGCAGCGGGATCAGGATGTGGCCGTTCAGCTCCACGTGCGCGACGTCCTCGACGTAGCAGTAGGCGGTCAGGACGCCGTCCTGGTACTCGCCGCCGAAGAGGGCGATCTCCACCTGCTCGCCCTTGTACTTGTTCGTGTAGTCCTCCACGCGCTCCCCCGGGGCAACCTACTAGATCGGGCTCGTGAGGCGGTCGTCTCGGAAATGGAGCTCGACGACCCCGCAGTTCTCGTACCGCTCGACCGGCGCGTCGGCCGCGTGCGTGTGCAGCGCGCGCATCGTTCCGCCGTGGGTGACCATCAGGATCCGCGCGCCTGCGTGATCGCGTGCGATCCGTTCGACGGCCGCCAGGACGCGCGCCGCGTGCTGCTCGCGCGTCTCGCCGTCGGCGCGGACGCCGCCGAATCGCTCCTCGATCTCCGGGCGGGTCAGGCCCGACCACGAGCCGACGTCGATCTCGCGGAGCTCGGCGTCGGCGACGACAGGGACCCTGTGCGGCGCCGCGACGATCTCGGCGGTCTCGTGCGCACGCCGCAGGTCGCTCGAGTAGACCGCGTCGAACGGCGTGTTGCGCAGCCGCTCGGCCAGCGCCCGGGCCTGCGCGCGGCCGGTGTCGTTCAGCGGCGGATCGGCCCAGCCCTGGAAGCGGCCTTCGCGGTTCCAGTCGGTCTCGCCGTGCCGTGCGAGGAGGATCATGGTCACCGAGCTAACGTAGCGACCCGTGGACCTCGGGCTTCGCGACAAGGCCTGCCTCGTCACCGGCTCGAGCGGCGGCATCGGCGCGGAGGTGGTCGAGCTGCTGCGGGCCGAGGGCGCCCGCGTCGTCAGCTCCGGCCGGCGCGAGCACGGCCCGGGCGACCACCACGTCGCGGTCGACCTGACACAGCGCGGCGGGCCGGAACGGCTCGTCGCCGAGACGCTGGAGCGGTTCGGCCGCCTCGACGTGCTCGTCAACAACGTCGGCGGGACCGACATCCGCAAGCTCGCCGACCTCACCGACGACGACTGGCAGGCGTCGTTCGAGCTGAACCTGATGAGCGCCGTGCGCGCGACCCGCGCCGCGCTGCCGGCGATGCGCGAGCAGCGCGGCGGAGCGATCGTGAACGTCTCCTCGACGGCCGCCAAGCGGCCGTCGTCGTCGATGCCCGACTACTCGGTGATGAAGGCGGGGCTGCTCTCCTTCTCGCGGCTCGTCGCGGACCTCTACGCGGCAGACGGCATCCGCTGCAACGCCGTCACGCCAGGGCCGACGGCGACCGACGCGTGGCTCGGCGAGGGTGGGCTCGCCGACCAGCAGGGCGAGCGGGACGCCGTGCTCGCGAAGGTCGCGGCCGGCCGGCCGCTCGGCCGGCTCGCGGAGCCGGAGGAGATCGCCGCGGTCGTCGTCTTCCTCTGCTCGGACCGCGCCTCGTACGTCACCGGCGCGGCCTGGAGCGCCGACGGCGGCACCGTCCCCATCATCCTCTGAGGCTAGGCTGGCTCCGATGCCGGAGCTCGCCGGAACGGTCGCGGACGCCTTCGCGTCGCGCGTGCGCGAGCTCGAGGAGACGTCGCTGTCGCCGCTCGCGCAGCGCTCGTACGAGACGCGCGGACGCGAGGCGCCGGAGGCCGAGTGCGGCGTCCGGACGCCGTTCCAGCGCGACCGCGACCGCATCCTGCACTCGAAGCCGTTCCGCCGCCTCAAGGGGAAGACGCAGGTCTTCATCGACCCCGCGGGCGACCACTACCGCACCCGCATGACGCACACGCTGGAGACGACGGGCATCGCGCGTGTGGTCGCGCGCGCGCTGCGGCTGAACGAAGATCTGACCGAGGCGATCGGCCTCGGCCACGACATCGGCCACCCGCCGTTCGGGCACGCGGGCGAGTCGGCGCTCGACGAGGTGCTGCGCGAGCGCGGGCTCGACGGGTTTCGCCACAACGAGCATTCGGCGCGGCTCGCGCGCCGGCTCAACCTCACCGCGGAGGTCGTCGACGGCATCCTCACCCATACCGGCGGGCGCGAGCCCGACACGCTCGAGGGGAAGATCGTCCGCATCGTCGATCGCGTCGCGTACATCAACCACGACATCGACGACGCGATCCGCTACGGGCTGCTGTCAGAGGACGATCTCCCCCGGGAGGAGATCGAGATCCTGGGCGCGACCGGGGCCTCGCGCATCGACACGCTCGTGCACGACCTCGTCGAGACGTCGTCGGCGGCCGGCGACATCGTGCAGAGCGACGAGGTCGGGGCGGCGATGCTGTCGCTGCGCACGTTCATGTTCGAGCGCGTCTACCTCGGCCCGGCGACCCGCTCCGAGCACGAGCGGGCCCGCGAGACGGTGCGCCGCATCTACGAGCACCTCGAGCGGGGCGGCGACACATCCGAGGAGATCGTCGAGTTCGTCGCCGGCATGACCGATCGCTTCGCCCTCGCGTACGCCGAGCGTCTCGACGCCTAGTGCTCCGTCCCGAAAATCATCTCGCGCTCCGGCGAGCGCATCAAGGGACTTCCGGGACGGAGCATTAGTGGCGCGGATCCAGGACAGCTCCGTCGAGGCGGTGAAGGCGGGCGCGGACTTCGTCGCGGTCGTCGAGGAGCGCACCCAGCTTCGCAAGCAGGGAGGGCGGCTCGTCGGCCGCTGCCCTTTCCACGAGGAGCGGACGCCGAGCTTCTCGGTCAACCCCGTCGACAAGCTCTACTACTGCTTCGGCTGCCACGCGAAGGGCGACATGATCACGTTCGTCCGCGAGACGCAGGGGCTCGACTTCGTCGGCGCGATCGAGTGGCTCGCAGACCGCTTCCGGATCCCGCTCGAGTACGAGCAGTCGTCGCCCGACCAGGAGGCGCGCCGCGCGCGCACCGCGCGTCTGTACGCGCTGCTCGAGCAGGCGGCGGTCTACTACTCGCGGGTGCTCTGGGAGAGCGAGATCGGCTCGCTCGCCCGCGATTACCTCAAGGGCCGCGGCCTCGGCGAGGAGATCTGCCGCGAGTTCAGGCTCGGGCTCGCGCTGGGCGGCGACGCGCTGACGCGCAGGGCGGTCGCGAAGGGGTTCACGCGCTCCGAGCTCGCCGCGGCCGGGCTGTCGCGCCGGGGAGGCGGCGACTACTTCCAGCGGCGGCTGCTCTTCCCGCTCGCCGACGCGCGCGGCCGCGTCGTCGGCTTCCAAGCGCGCAAGCTCTACGACGACGACCCGCTCCGCGGCAAGTACGTCAACACGCAGGAGTCGGAGCTGTTCCACAAGAGCGCCGTCGTCTACGGGCTCGACAAGGCACGGGCCGCGATCGCACGCGAGGACCGGGCGTGCGTCGTCGAGGGGAACCCCGATGTGATCGCCCTGCGCCAATCGGGCTTCGAGCCCGTCGTCGCGAGCATGGGCACCGCGCTCACCGAGCAGCAGCTCCGCGAGCTCGGCCGCCTCACGAAGCGGCTCTGGCTCGCGTTCGACGGCGATGCCGCCGGCGAGGCGGCGACGCTGCGCGGCATGGAGCTCGCCGTCCAGCAGGGCTTCGACGTGAAGGTGGTCGCGCTGCCGCCGGGCATCGATCCCGCCGACGATCCGTCCGGCTTCGAGAAGCGCCTCGCGCGCGCCGAGCCCTACCTTCTCTACCGCGTGCGGATCGAGCTCGAGCGCGCCGACGACCGCGAGGCCGGGTTCCGGGTCGTCAAGGCGATCCTCGACGGCGCACCCGACTCGCCGGAGCGGCAGGACGCGTGGCGGTACGCGAACGACCGGCTGGGGATGACGGTGCAGCTCAGCCGCGGCGCGTCGACCGTCCGCGCGGCGGCCGCGCCGACGCGCCGCGTGCTCGACGCGAGTGCGAAGCTCGAGCGCAACGCTCTCGCGGGCGCGCTGCGCCACGAGCGCCTGCGACCGCTGCTCGGCGAGCTCACGTCCGAGCACTTCTACGACAAGCGGCACCGCGCATTGCGTGCCTACATCGTCGACGGCACGCCGCTCGACGAGGACGGAACGGCGCTGCTCGCGGAGCTCGACGCCCGTGCGGAAGCGGAGGGGATCGACGACACGACCGGCGAGGAGCTGCTCTGGCGGCTGCGCGAGCGCGAGCTGCGCCGCGAGCTCCAGCACGCCGGTCCCGAGCGGATGCGCGAGCTGCAGACCGCGCTCACGCGGCTCCTCGAGCGCGTCGGAACCCTGTCGTAGCCGTCGCTACACTGTCCGCCGCCCGAGCTGTCCCCGGTAGCTCAATTGGCAGAGCATCCGGCTGTTAACCGGAGGGTTGTTGGTTCGAGTCCAACCCGGGGAGCTGACGCACGCCGCACCTTCACGCCTCGCTGACGAGGCTGCGGCCCCCGCGGAGGTACGGTGGCCGGCGTGACGTTCGTCCTCGCGCACGCGGCGCCGTTCACCTACAAGTTCCCGCTGCCGATCTGGATGTACGTCGTCGCCGGCGGCGCGGCGGTGCTGCTCTCGGCGCCGGCGGCCGCGCTCGCGGTCGGCGCCGAGCCCGCGCGCGAGCCGCGGTCCGGCAACCTCTACCCGGCGGTGCGGCGGCTCCGCCTCGGGCCGCTCGCGGGCGCGATCGTCGCCCTCCTGTTCGCATGGTCGCTCGTCGGCGGCCTCGCCACGCCGACCGACCAGAGCCGCGAGTTCCTCGAGAACCCGATGACCGTCGTGACCTGGATCGACTTCTGGGTCGGGCTCGGCATCGTCTCGTGGCTCGTCGGCGACGTCTGGGAGCACGTGTCGCCGGTCAACCGCGCCGCCCGCGCGCTCGACGGGGCGCTCGCCCGCGCAGGCGTCGAGCCGCTGCGGTACCCGGAGCGGCTCGGCCAGTGGCCCGCGGTGGCGCTCCTGCTCGTCTGGTCGTGGATGGAGCTCGTCTGGCCGAACGCGAAGGAGCCGCGCACGCTCGCGCTGATCGTCGTCGGCTACGTCGTCGCCACGCTGACGGGCTGCGCGCTCTTCGGCGCCGAGGCGTGGCTCGGCAACGCCGAGCTGTTCAGCGTGTTCGCGCGGACGCTGTCGCGGTTCTCACCGCTCGAGCTCCGGCCGTTCGCGCCCGAGGAGTGGGCAGCCGCCGAGCCCGAGGCGCGGACGGCGCGGCTGCGGCTGTACGGCTCGGGCCTGCGGACGGATCCGCGGCTTCCCGCGGGCGGCGGCGCGTTCGTGCTCGCGACGCTCGCGACGGTCGTCTACGACGGCTGGTCGCAGACGTCGCGGTTCGCGTCGGTCCAGCACTGGTTCTGGGCGCGCTGGACGTTCCTGCTCCACCACCCGCAGGTGCTGCGGACGCTCTCGATGGTCGCCGTCGTCGTGATCTTCGTCGCCGCGTACCTGCTCGTCGCGCGCCGGCACGCGCGCGTGGTCGCACCGACGCTGATCCCGATCGCCGCCGTCTACTTCACGGCGCACTACTTCGCCTACTTCCTGATCGACGGGCAGGCGACGCTCGGCACGCTCGTCGACCCGTTCGGGCACAGCTGGAACCCGTGGGGGCTCGGCGAGTACGCCCTGTGGAAGGGGATCGCGCCGCCGGCGGTGACGTGGTGGACGCAGATCGTCGTGATCGTCTGGGGCCACGTCGCCGCCGTCTTCGCCGCCCACCGGCTTGCGTTGCGCGGCTCGACGCGGGCGCGCGCTCTCGTCGCGCAGGCGCCGCTCGTCGGTCTCATGGTGCTCTACACGCTCGCCGGCCTCTGGGTGCTCGCGCAGCAACTCAAGGCGTGACGGTGAGCGGCACCGCGACGCGGTGCTGCGGCGCGCCGTTCTCGGCGGAGGGCGCGAACGCGACGAGCCGGGCGGGCCCGGGATGCCGCGCGTGCACGACGGCCTCGAACGTGCCGAGCTGCGGCGCGCCTTCCGACGCGGTCACCGTCTGCCGCTCCTCGACCTTCCCCGCGACGACGAGCTCCAGAACGAAGGTCGCCTCGAAGACGCTCGCGACGCCCCGCACGTGGAACGTCGGCGCGACCTTCGCGCCCGCGGCCGGCGACTCGACCAGGATCGGCTGGACGAAGGCGGCGACGTCCCGGCGCGTGAGCCCCCTGCGGCCCGCGACGTCGACGCGCCGGATGCCGCGGTTCTGCGTCAGCGTGTAGACGACCTCGGCGACCTGCGCGGGTGTCGCGCCGGGGAGGTCGACGCGGGCCGTCCCGCCGGCGACCGCCACCGTCGCGCTCAGCCCGAGCGCGCGCAGGGACGCCTGCGCGACGGCGACGGTGCGGGGGACGGAGACGCTCTCCGCACGCAGGGCGCCGTGGACGACCCGGAAGACGGTGACCGTCATCGGCGGCGCGCCGGCGGTGGTGGTCGGCGCCGTCGGCCTCGAGCTCCGGGGGCCGCAGCCGGCCGCGACCAGGACCAGGGGCAGCAGGAGCGCGATCCGGCGGCGCCGCAGCATGCGCGACAGTCTGCCGGTGCCGCCCGACGGGTCGATTCCGGGCCCTTGCGACCGCCTCTATCCTGTCGGCGTGACGGTGTTCGCGGTCGTCCTGCTCGCGGCCGCGGTCGTGTTGCTGGCGGCCGCGGAGTGGCCGCGGCTGTCCGGCCGCTTCGGCGGCGACGCGCTCGCCTCCCGCAGGCGCGCGCGCCGGAAGGCGCGGCTGCGGGTGATCCGGAGCCAGCCGGACGAGTCGGACGAGTTCGCGCGTTCGGTGCAGCGCGACCTGGCGTCGCTGCCGACGATCGACCCCCGCGACGCCGACAAGCGGCGCTAGCCGGGGCGGTGGTCCGGCGGCGCGTCGTCGTGCGCGGCGCCGTCCAGGGCGTCGGCTTCCGCGTCTCGCTCGCCCGGGCGGCGCGGTCGCGCGGCGTGAGCGGCTGGGTCCGCAACCGGCCCGACGGCGCCGTCGAGGCGGCGCTCGAGGGCGACGCCGACGACGTCGCCTCGGTGGTGCGCTGGTGCGAGGACGGCCCGCGAGGGGCGCGGGTTGACGGCGTCGAGGCGAGCGACGAGGAGCCCGAGGGCGCGGAAGGCTTCGAGATCCGCTAACGCACGCGCAGGGTCGCCCGGAGCGTCGCCGTGTTCGGCAGGACCGGCGCGACGTCCTCCATGTTCTTCGTCTCCTGGTAGTCCGCCACGCTGAGGACGAGATGGTGGATGCCCGGGCGGGCGGCGACGCGGATCGTCCCGTCGCTCCACGCCGTCGCTGCAGGACGGCCGTCGACCGTCGCCGCGATCGACGAGGGGTCGACGCCGGAGCCCGCGTCGGCGGCGGAGACGACGATCGCGCCGTGGGTGCCGCGCAGCCGCAACCGGGGAGGCGTCGTGTCTCCCACCCACCAGCGGAACGTGAACGGCCCCGCCGCGGCGGCCGAGCGCGTGTCGAAGACGAGGTCGTAGACGCCGGGTGCGGGCAGGACGGCTCCGGCGACCGGAATCCGGCTGCCGTACGACCTCCGGTACGGGTTGAGGTCGAGCGGGAGCGCCGTGTAGCCGGCGAGCCGGTCCTCGCCGCCGTCGAGGGTGAGGTGCGGGATCGCGCGGCCGGAGAGGACGACGACGCCGAGGTTCGCCGGGCGGCCGGTGATGCGCACCCGGTACGCGCGCTCCGGGCCGGGGTACGTCACGTCGCCGCCGGTGGGATAGCGGTAGGTCGTGACGAGCGACGGCGCCCCGGCGGTCGTTCCGTGGACGACGCCGGGATGGACGAGCAGCGGGCGCGCCTCCTGGGCGAGCTTCGGCGCGGACACCTCGAACCAGAACGGAATGCGCCGGACGTCGGCGCCGCGCGTGAGGACGACGAAGCCGGTCACGTCGCCCGGCGTCGACCCGGCCGTCGCGGTGACGGTGAGCGCTCCCGGGACGGCGACGGTCGGCGGCGTCGCCACCGATCCGGCGCCGAGCTGCACGACGCTGCTCACCGACCAGGTCCCCGCGCCGCCCCCCGCGTCGGCGAGCGTGACGGTCCGGCTCACGGCGGCGACGGCCGGGACGCGGCCGAACGACACCGAGGTGGGCGCTGCGAACAGCAGTGGGCTGTCCGCCTTCGGCAGGTCGATCATGCCGCCGCCCTCGCGCATCGCCGGCGCCTCCGCGCCGCCTGCGCCCGTCCGCACGGGATCGCCCGTCTGTACGAGCGCCGACTTGATCTGCGCGACCGACCACGCGGGATGCCGCTGCCGCAGCAGCGCCGCCGCGCCGGAGACGTGCGGGGCGGCCATGCTCGTCCCGCTCAGGACGCCCCACGTGCCCTGGCTCGCCGGCAGCGACGAGAGGACGGAGACGCCCGGCGCCGTCACGTCCGGCTTCGCCTGCAGGGAGACCGGCGTCGGGCCGCCGGAGGAGAAGCCGGCGACGACGTCGCCCGAGTCGGCCGCGGCGACCGCGATCGCGGCGGGCGCGTTGGCCGGCGAGGTCACCGAGCCGTAGCCGAAGTCGTCGAAGTCGTTGCCCGCGGCCACCACCGGCACGACGCCGGCGCGCGCGGCGTTGTCGAGCGCCCGCACGACGAGGTCGCGCGAGGGGTCGACCTCCGGCTCGCCCAGCGAGAGGTTGATCACGTTCATGCCGTCGCGAACGGCCGCCTCGATCGCGGCGGCGATCTCGGCGCTGTTCCCGTCGAGGCCGAACTCGGGCGTCGGCACCGTCAGCGCCTTGTAGTTGCCGATCCACGCGTCGGGGGCGACGCCGGAGATCACGTCCGAGCCGGCCTTCGCGCCGTGGTCGCCGGCCGCGATTCCCGCCACGTGCGTCGCGTGGAACGAGTTGACCGGGTCGAACGGCACGTCCGCGTACTTCCACGTCTGGCCCGGCGCCGGGAACGCCCGCTGCACGATCACCTTCGGCGTCGCGTAGCGCACCTGGCCCTTCGGGAAGCCGGGCGGATAGTGGAAGCCGGCCGGATCGAAGTACGGGTGCCGAGCGTCGACGCCGTCGTCGATGATCCCGATCTTCACGCCCTGGCCCGCCGTCTGGAGCGCCGGCCCCCAGAGCTGGGGCGCGCCGATCTGTCCGGCGCCGTCGGTCGCGGCGAGCGCGTGGTAGCGCAGGTTCGGCCACACCTGCGCCACGCCGTGCAGGCGCGAGAGCGCAGGGACGTCGCTCCGCGGCAGCACTACCGAGAAGCCGTCGAGCACGAGCCGGTAGCGCCAGCGCACCGTCGCGTCCGGAAGGCTCGTCTGCACCGTCCGCGCGACCGCGTTCTGCTGAGCGGCGAGCCTCTGTGCGTACGCGGCGTGCGAGGCCGACTGCAGCGAGCGCCCGAAGCGCGCCAGCGCCGGCGGCCGGAGGGTGACGACCACCTCGGTCAGCGGACCGCGCGCCGGGGCGCCGAAGCCGTCCCCGGAAAGGGCGACGGCGGCCGTGGCCGCCGCCGCAAGCAGGAGGAGGAGCCTGTTCAGAGTGCGGATGAGAGGACTTGAACCTCCACGCCCTTACGGGCACACGGACCTGAACCGTGCGCGTCTACCAATTCCGCCACATCCGCGGGAAGCGGCATTGTAACCGTGCGTCGTCGCCGCTTTCGCCGCCGGTACGATCGGCGGTCGTGAGCGTCGAGCCCCTTCGCCGGCTGCTTCGGACCGCGTTTCCCGACGCGACGGAGCTGGACGTCGTCGACCGTACCGGCGGCGGCGACCACTTCCAGGTCGTCGTGACGGCGCCGTCGCTGCGCGGGCTCTCCCTCGTCGAGCAGCACCGGCGCGTTTACCAGGCGCTCGCGGAGCCGTTGGCCGACGGAACGATTCACGAGCTGCGCATCCGGACAAAGGGGGCGACATGAGCTACAGCGAGAAGATCAGGGACGTCATCGAAGGCTCGGACGTCGCGCTGTTCATGAAGGGGACGCCGTCGTTCGTGATGTGCGGCAACTCCGACCGGGCGCTGCAGGCGCTGCGGCGCGCGGGCGCGCCGGTGACGGCGGTGGACATCCTGCCCGACCCGCAGATCCGCCAGGATCTGAGCGCGATCTCTGGCTGGCCGACGATCCCGCAGGTCTTCGTGAAGGGCGAGCTCGTCGGCGGCGCCGACATCGTCGAGGAGCTCGAGGCGAACGGCGAGCTCGAGGCGACGCTGCGCGACAAGCTCGGGGACGGCTACCAGGGCCGTCGCTCCGAGGAGACCGTCTCGCTCGTCTAGAAGCAGCGCGTCAGCTCCGTGAAGTGTCCGACACCATCGGTGTCAGACACCCGCACTTTGGAGCACGGTGAGCACGTCGTCCGCGTGTCTCGCGGGCTTCACCTTCCGCAGCACCTTCGTCACGACGCCCTGCTCGTCGATCACGAACGTCGACCGCTCGATGCCCATGTAGGTGCGGCCCATGTACTTCTTCTCGCCCCAGACGCCGTACGACTCGGCCACGCGGTGGTCGGGGTCGGCGAGCAGCGTGAACGGCAGCGCGTACTTCTGCCGGAACCGCTCGTGCGACGCGACGTCGTCGGGTGACACGCCGAGGACGACGGCGCCCGTCCGCTCGAGCTCCTCGAACGCGTCGCGGATGCCGCACGCCTGCGCGGTGCACCCGGGTGTGTCGTCCTTCGGATAGAAGTAGAGGACGACGCGCCGGCCGCGCAGGTCGGACAGCCTCACCGTCTCGCCCGCGTCCGTCTGCAGCTCGAAATCCGGCGCCGGTTTCCCTTCCTCGACCATCCCCGTCCTCTCTGTAGCCTGCTCTGCCGATGCTAACGGCGCACCACGTGAATGCCTTCCTGGTGATCGGCATCTGCGTGCTCGCGTCCGCGACGGCGTTCCTCGCGCGCCGCCGCGGTGCGGGTGGGGCGGTGGCGCACGTGCTCGCGCTGGCGCAGACGCTCGTGGTGGCGCAGGTCGCGCTCGGCCTGCTGCTCCTCTCCGACCACCGCCGCGCGAGCGACCATCTGCACTACGCCTACGGCACGTTCGCGCTGCTCGCGGTGCTCTCGCCGTGGCTCTACGCCCCGAGCGACCCACGCGCGCGGCTGCTCTGGTTCGCGGTCGCTACCCTGGTCGCCGCCGCGCTCGCCGTGCGCGCGTACATGACGGCATGAGGATCAACCCCTTCTGGCGGAACCTGGCGATCCTGGCGCTGATCGCGCTCGCGATCGTGCTCCTGAACGCCGAGACGGCGCTCGCGACGGCGACGGTCCTGCTCCGGGTCGCCTTCTTCATCGCGGTCGCGGTCGTCCTCTACTTCTTCTGGCGCGACTTCGGCCGCCGCGAGATCGGCACCTGGTCGGACCGCGCGCAGGGCGTCTTCTACGGCGCGTGCGCGCTGCTCGTGGTCGACGTCGGCTGGTGGGTCGTGTCTGCGCCGCAGGGCCGGAACGCCCTGATCTCGATCGTGGTCGCGGCGATCTGCGCCTACGTCGGCGTCCGCACCTGGCGCGACCAGCGGCGCTACTCGTAGCGCGCGAGCGCGCCGACCCCGTCGAGGCGGTCGAGCGCCTCGCGGACCGGCATGTGCTGCCCCACGAAGATCGGGGTGTCGCGCTCGGTGTAGCGAGAGGCCTCCGACTCGCGAAGCGTGAGCATCAGGTGCATGAAGTCGGCGGGCTCGTCGCACTCGAACGCGGTCATGAACTCCTGGTCGTCGATGCCGAACGAGTACGTCGTGTGGTTGTGGATCGTCGCGAACTCGTGGCCGGTGCGGATGTGCTCGTCCATCGCGCGCTGCCGCTCCTCGACCGGCAGCGCGTACCAGGGCCGCACCTTCACGAACGGGTACACGACGAGGTACGGCGACCCCTTCGGCACGATCTTCCGCGGCCGGCGAGCCTGCGTGTACTGCGAGGCCTTCGTGGTGGCGAGATACGAGTACGGCGTCTCGAGCCACCCCGCGAGCGGCGTCGCGTTCAGCGCCGTGCCGAGCTCGCCCAGGTCCTCGTAGCGCGTGGTGATCTTCCAGAGGAAGAAGTCGACCTCCGGACGGACGCCGGTGGTCGAGTAGACGCGGAGCGCGTCGAAGCGCGGCGCGTGCTCCTCGATCACGTCGGCGAACGCGTCCTTCGCCGCCGCGCGCTCCTCGACCGGCAGCCGCCGCCAGGCGGGATCGACGCGGTAGAAGCCGTACGCGACGTACTGACCCTGCGCGGCGCTCACGGCGGCCATGCTACCCCGGCAACGCGAACGCGACGTGCGCCGTTCCCGGCGGCCCCGCGTTCATCGCCGCCGTCGCCGTTCCGGTGAGCGTGTGGGCGCCGGCGGCGATCCGGCCGTGGAAGAGAACGGTCTTCGGAGAGCCGCCGATGGCCGTTCCCTTCAGCGTGCCGCCGGCGTCGAGCCGCACGGTGTACGAGCAGTCGAGCGAGCACGTGAGCTTGACCGAGAGCCCCGCGGAGGTCGTCCGCGCGGCCGGGACGAGCGTCAGCTTCGGCGTCAGCTGCATCCCGGCGCAGGTCGCGGCGATGCCGCGGTGGACCGAGGCCGCGCCGGCGCGGACGCCGGCGAGCGAGCTCTTGGGCGTCCCGTCGACGTAGAACTCGCCCGACTGCCACGCGAGCAGCGAGCGCTCGTCCTGGAAGTGGAAGAGCAGCAGCCCGAGGACGGTCTTCTGGCAGAACGCCATCGACATCGCCTCCTGGTACATCCGCGCCTGGGTCGCCTCGTCGACCGGCTTCGTCGTCGCCGGCTCGTGGCCCGTGTAGAGCGATGCCTTGCTCGCCGGGATCTGCGTCTCGATCCCGAACTCGTCGTAGAGGATCGGCAGCGACGAGCCGGGCTGCGCGGTGCCGTCGAAGGCCGCGCCGAGCAGCCCGACCAGCTTGTCGTAGTCTGCGAGGCCGATCGGCGTCGAGTTCGGGTGCGCGAAGTCGGGGCCGATCGAGGAGTTCTCGGGGTACGGGTGGATCGCGAACGCGTTCATGATCGGCACGGCCCGGCCGGTCGCCTTGTACGCGGCGCCGAGATCGGCGATGAACGCCGTCGGGGAGTGGGTGTCCCGGCCGCTGCCCGGGCGGTCGATGCCGCGCGGCGCGAGCGCGCCGCCGTAGATCGTCGAGTGCGGCCGCACCGCCTTGAGCGCGTCGTACGTCGTCGCGAGGAGCTGCTCGTAGGCCGGCGCGGCGACGTCTTCGCCGTTCGGCCCGAACTGCGGCAGCCAGAAGCGGTTGAGGTTCGGCTCGTTGCCGATGATGAAGTCGTGGAGGAGCGGGTACCGCTTCGCGAGCGCGACGGCGAAGGCGGCGAAGTCCGAGCGCGCGGAGTCGGTGAGCGGCGTGACGCTCGAGCCGAACGGATAGATCGAGATGATCACGCGCATGCCGCCGAACTGTGCGGCGTCGATCGCGTTGTCGAGCACGTTCTCCTGGCCGGCCGTCGGCACGCGCTGGCCGGTGCGCCACGTCGCGCTGATGCGGATCGCGTCGAGGCCGGCGAGCTTTTCCTTGTCGACCTCGAGCTTCGCCGCGGCGAGGCTCGGCTGCTCGACGACGTCGTCTGCGGCGCCCACGAGCATGTACGGGCCGCCGGCCCAGGCGGGCGCCGCGCACGCGAAGAAGACGACCAAGGCGACCAGCGGACCCCGCACCAGACGGCCAGGGTACCGTGGGCGCGTGCCGACCGACCGCGTCGAAAGCCAGCTCGAGCGGCTTCCCGCGAAGCCCGGCGTCTACCTCTTCCGCGGCGGGCGGGGCGAGGTGCTGTACGTCGGCAAGGCGAAGTCGCTGCGCCCGCGCGTCCGCTCGTACTTCCAGCCGGGGTCGAGCGACACGCGCCCCGGCATCCGCCAGATGGCCGGCCGCGTGGCCGACGTCGAGACCATCGTCACGCGCACCGAGGTCGAGGCGCTCCACCTCGAGCAGAACCTCGTCAAGCGCCATCGGCCGCCGTTCAACGTCCGGTTGCGCGACGACAAGTCGTTCCCGTACATCGCCGTGACGGTGGAGGACGACTACCCGCGCGTGATGTTCACGCGCGAGCGGCACCGGCGGGGTGTCGTGTACTTCGGGCCGTACGCGAATGCGAAGAAGGTGCGAGAGACGCTCGACGTGCTCAACCGCGTCTTCCGCTACCGGCCGTGCGAGGGGCCGAAGCCGGGCCGCCACAGCGGCGTCCCGTGCCTCGACTACCACATCGAGCGCTGCTACGCGCCGTGCGTCGGCTACATCTCGAAGGACGAGTATCGCGCGGTGATCGACGGCGTCGTCGAGTTCCTCTCCGGCGACGACCGCCCGATCCGGCGCAGCCTCGAGCAGCAGATGCGCGAGGCGGCGGCGGAGGAGCGGTTCGAGGACGCGGCGCGCTACCGCAACCGGCTGCGCGCGGTCGAGCGGCTCAGCGAGCGGCAGGCGGTCGAGCGCAGGTCGATCGGCACGATCGACGTGATCGGCGTCGCCGTGTCGGCCGAGCGGGCGGCGGTGCAGGTCTTCCCGCTCCGCGAGGGCCGGATGGTCGACCGCTACTCGTTCCACCTCGAGAACGCGGCGGGCGAGGAGCCGGGCGAGGTGCTGGAGCAGTTCTGCCTCGAGTACTACGGCTCCGCGCCGTCGGTGCCGCCGCAGATCCTCGTGCCGCGCAGCGCCGGCGACACCGAGGCGCTGCAGGAGTTCCTCTCCGAGCGGCGCGGCGCGCGCGTCGAGGTGCGCGTGCCGGAGCGGGGGGAGAAGCGGCGGCTGCTCGACCTCGCGATGCAGAACGCCGAGCTGGCGCTCCAGTCGGAGACGTTCGTCTCCGAGACACGCCGGCTGCGGCGGGTCGAGGCGCTCGAGGAGCTGCGCGAGGCGCTGAACCTCGAGTCGCTGCCCCTGCGCATCGAGTGCTTCGACATCTCCAACCTGCAGGGCCGGGAGATCGTCGGCTCGATGGTGGTGTTCGAGGACGCGCTGCCGAAGAAGGCGCACTACCGCAAGTTCGTCGTGCGCGGCCTCGACGGGCAGGACGACTTCGCGGCGATGCGCGAGGTGATCGAGCGGCGGTTCACGCGCCTCACCGCCGACTTGGGCTCGGAGGAGTGGAACGAGTCGTTCGCGGCGACGCCGAACCTCGTCGTCGTCGACGGCGGCAAGGGTCAGCTGAGCGCCGCGCTCGCGGCGATGCAGGAGCTCGACCTGCCGCGCGTCGCGGTGATCGCGCTCGCGAAGCGGATCGAGGAGGTGTTCGTTCCCGGCCGCCCCGACCCGATCCTGCTCGAGCCGCACTCCGCGGGGCTGCAGCTCCTGCAGCGCCTGCGCGACGAGGCGCACCGCTTCGCCGTCACCTTCCATCGGCGCCGCCGCGACGCCGCCGCGCGCGAATCGGTCTTCGACCAGCTCGAGGGCGTCGGCCCCGCGCGGCGGCGCGCGCTCCTCCGCCACTTCGGCTCGGCCGAGCGCGTGCTCAACGCCTCGCAGGAGGAGCTCGAGGGCGTGCCCGGGGTGCCGGCGAAGACGGCGCGCAACATCTACGCGCAGCTCCACAAGGCAGGGCGGGCGTGAGAATCGATAACAGTTATCGTTCGATAACAGTTATCGGGAAGTCCGTGCTGGTGGGCGCCGCGGCCGTCGCGCTGGCGGGCTGCGGCGGCTCGAAGCACGCCGCCGCGACGACGACGGCGGCGCCGAAGCCGCCGAGCCCGGCGCGCGTGCTCGGCGCGGGCGCGAGGACGCTCTACGACGGCGGCGCCTGGGCGGTCGTCCTCCGCGGGCGCACCGCCGTGGCGGCCCACCTCGTCGGCGGCGCCTGGAAGGCGGACCGGTCAGGGCGGGTGAAGGTGGACGTGCTCGGGCCTCGCCCCGGCGCCGTCGCCGCGCGGCAACCGCAGGTCGCGGCGGAGCTGAGCGGGCCGGCGCGCCTGGTCGAGGAGGGGCTGTGGGTCGACGGGCGCGAGCTGCTCGAGAAGGGCGGCGGGCTGAGCCCGTCGCGCGTCACCGTGTACGGCGCGCCCGAGGCGCCCCTCACCCGCGGGACGCACGTGGCGGTCGCCTACGGCCGCACGCGGGCGACCGGCACCGCGGTCGCCTGGTCGTTCCGCGTGCGCTGAGAGCCCGAACCTGGTTCGCGGCAGAGCCGCGAACCAGGTTCGCGGGTCATGTCCCCGCCGAGTCGCGCTCCGCGTCCATGAACGGGTAGCGGTAGTCGCGCGGCGGCGTGAAGGTTTCCTTGATCGCGCGCGGGCTGACCCAGCGGATGAGGTTCCACATCGAGCCGGCCTTGTCGTTCGTCCCCGACGCGCGCGAGCCGCCGAACGGCTGCTGGCCGACGACGGCGCCGGTCGGCTTGTCGTTGACGTAGAAGTTGCCGGCCGCGTAGCGGAGCTTCTCGGCGGCCGCGTCGATCGCCGCGCGGTCCTCGGAGAAGACGGAGCCGGTGAGCCCGTACGGCGCCGTCCGGTCGATCAGCTCGAGCGTGTCGTCGAAGCGCTTCTCGTCGTAGACGTACGTCGTGACGACCGGCCCGAAGAGCTCCTCGCGCATCAGGCGGAAGTCGGGGTCGCGCGTCTCGATCACGGTGGGCTGCACGAACCAGCCCCGCGAGTCGTCGGTGCCGCCGCCCACCACGACGTCGGTCTCCTCGTGCGCCTTCGCCTCCGCGATGGCGTCGACCTGGGTCTTGTAGGCCGAGGCGTCGATCACGGCGCCCATGAAGTTCGAGAAGTCGGTGACATCACCCACCTTGATCGTCGAGACCTGCTCCTGCAGCCGCTCGCGCAGCTTCGGCCAGAGGTTCGACGGCGCGTAGACGCGCGACGCGGCCGAGCACTTCTGGCCCTGGTACTCGAACGAGCCGCGGACGATCGCGGTCGCGAGCGCGTCGAGGTCGGCGGACGGGTGGGCGACGATGAAGTCCTTGCCGCCGGTCTCGCCGACGATGCGCGGGTAGCTGCGGTAGCGGCCCATGTTCGAGCCGACGGTCTTCCACATGCCGTTGAAGACGGCGGTCGAGCCGGTGAAGTGGATCCCGGCGAGGTGCTCGCTGGCGAGCGCTGCGTCGCCGATGTCGGAGCCGGAGCCGTAGACGAGGTTGACGACGCCGTCCGGCAGCCCGGCCTCCTGGAAGAGGCGCATCAGGTAGTACGCGGAGAGCATCGCGGTCGACGCGGGCTTCCAGACGACGGTGTTGCCCATCAGCGTTGGCGAGCTCGTCAGGTTGGCCGCGATCGCCGTGAAGTTGAAGGGCGAGACGGCGAACACGAAGCCCTCGAGCGGGCGGTACTCGAGCCGGTTCCAGACGCCCTGCGACGACATCGGCTGCTCGGAGTAGACGCGCGTCATGAACTCGACGTTGAAGCGGAAGAAGTCGATCGACTCGCAGGCGGAGTCGATCTCCGCCTGGTGCGCGGTCTTCGACTGGCCCAGCATCGTCGCCGCATTCAGCGTCATCCGCCACGGGCCTGCGAGCAACTCCGCCGCGCGCAGGAAGACCGCGGCGCGATCCTCCCACGGCGTCCGCGACCAGTCCTCCCAGGCGTCGGCGGCCGCCTGGATCGCGCGCTCGACCTCGGCCGCACCGCCCTTGTGGACGTCGGCGAGCACGTGGCTGCGCCGGTGCGGCATCACCGCCTCGAACGTGTCGCCGGTCCGCACCTCCTCGCCGCCGATCACGAGCGGGATCTCGAACCGTTGCGACTGGAGCTCGTCCAGCCGCCGCCGCAGCTCGGCGCGCTCCGGGCTGCCGGGCTCGTAGCCGCGGACCGGCTCGTTGTAGGGATCGGGGACGCGGAAGATGCCGTGGGCGCTCA
>DASRDA010000027.1:0-75514 GCA_035652835.1 Gaiellaceae bacterium | reverse complement strand
TCGGGCGTGAGGAAAGGGACAGCGCTCATGCAGCCCTCTTCAACGCCTGGCGGACGCGTTCCTCCGGCGGCAGTTCGTCGTCCACGTCGGCGAGCGCGCGCTCGGCGTCGAGGAGCGACCAGCCGAGCTCGACGAGCGCGTCGCGCGCCATCAGCTCGCCGGTCGGAGATGCAGGAACGGCCTCGAGCGGGCCGAGCTTCTCCTTCAGCTCGAGGACGATGCGCTCCGCCGTCTTCTTGCCGATGCCGGGGATGGCGACGAAGCGCGCCGTGTCCTCGCGCACGATCGCCCGGCGCAGCTCGTCCGCCGGCGAGCCGGAGACGATCGCGAGCGCGACCTTCGGGCCGATGCCGTTCACGCCGAGCAGGAGCTCGAACAGCTCGCGCTCCTCGGCGGTCGCGAAGCCGTAGAGCTGCAGCGCGTCCTCGCGGACGACCGTATGCACCTCGAGGGTCACCTCGGCGCCGCCGAGCCGGTGCACCGACGGCGTCGCGTGGACGAGGTAGCCGACGCCGTTCACGTCGACGACGGCGGCGCCGTCGCCGCGCGCGCTCAGCCGGCCGCGGAGCCTCGCGATCATCGGGCTCTATCCCTGTTCATCCGGGTAACGGTACGGGCGGCGGCGGACGATTCCTCTCGCGCGGCCAGCCGTCGTGGCCGATCGGGGTGTCTGACACCGGAGGTGTCAGACACCGTTCACGACGTGAGCTAACCAGCCACACGCAACAGCGGCGGCGCGAGCGCGTGGCAGATGGCAACGGCGAGCGCGTCGGCGGCGTGACTCGGCTCCGGGACCGCTTCGAGCGCGAGGATCGCGCGCACCATCCTCGCGACCTGATCCTTCTCGGCGCGGCCGTAGCCGCACACCGCCTGCTTCACGCGCGCGGGGGCGTACTCGGCGCAGGCGACGCCGGCGGACGACGCGGCGACGAGGACGGCTCCCCGCGCCTGCCCGACGGAGAGCGCGATGCGGGCGTCGGCGCCGACGAACGACTCCTCCAGCGCGACCGCATCCGGCGCGTGCTCGGCGATCAGCTCCCGCACCCCGTCGTAGATCGTCAGCAGCCGGGCCTCGACCCGCGACCGCGCGGACGTCCGCCACCAGCCGTGGCAAGTAGCCCGGAGGCGCCCGTCGCTTTCGTGGACGATCCCGTACCCGCACGCAGCCGTCCCTGGGTCGATGCCGAGGACCTTCACGTCCCGACGTTAGGGACCGAGGCGGACGTTCCTCCGCAGGCGGTCGGCATGATCCGCCCGTGGCGAGGACGGCGCCGCTGCGACACCGGGGGACGCTCGAGATCGAGCCGACCCGGCCGTTCGCGTTCGACGCGACCTTCCACAAGCCGGACCACTTCCCGACGCGGGACACCGCCTGGGAGCCCGGCGTCCGCTGGCAGACGATGCGCTTCCGCGATCGCGTGCTCGGGTTGCGGATCGAGGATGCGGCGCCGACGGTCCGGGTCGGCGTCTGGGCGGAGGCGCACCTGCCTCCAAAGCTCCTTGCGGAGCTGGCGGACGAGCTCGCCTGGCGCGCCAACCTGCGCCTCGACCTGGCCGACTTCGAGCGCCGGGCGCGGCGTGACCGCGTTCTCGCTCCGGTCGTCCGCCGCTGGCGCGGCATGCGACCCATGCACATGGGCTCGCTGTACGAGTACCTCGTGATCGCAATCGTCCTGCAGAACGCGACGGTGCGGCGCTCGGTGCAGATGCTCCAGGCACTGTTCGAGCGCTTCGGCACGCTGCTGCGCTTCGACCGGCACGAGCTGTACGCCTTCTGGGACCCGGCGACTCTCGCCGGAGCGAGCGAGCAGGAGCTGCGTGCGCTCAAGGTCGGGTACCGCGCGAAGTCCCTGCTGCGCGTGAGCGAGGCGATCGCGCGCGGCGAGATCGACGAGAACGCGCTCCGAGCCGCGTCCCTCGGCGAGCAACGCGACGCACTGCTCTCGCTGTACGGCGTCGGCCCGGCTTCGGTGGGCTACATCCTGGTCGACGTCTTCCACGCCTTCGACGAGCTCTCGCACATCTCGCCGTGGGAGCAAGTCATCTACACGCGGCTGCTGGGCGGAGCCGTCGACGACCCGGCGCCCGTCCCGGCCCTGCTCGAGCGCATCGCCGGCTGGTCGCCCTGGCGCGTGCTCGCCGTGCACTACCTCTGGGAGGATTTGTTCTGGCGGAACCAGACCGAAGGCGTCGACTGGCTCGCGCCGCTGATCCGCCTCTAGCCCCTCTAGCCGGCGACCGCCTCCAGGACGCGCTCGGGGATGTCGAAGTTGGCGTAGACGTCCTGCACGTCGTCGTTGTCCTCGAGCGCGTCGATGAGCCGCATCACCTGGCGCGCCTTCGCCTCGTCCTCGACCGCGACGGTCGTCTTCGCGACCATCTGCAGCTCCGCGGAGTCGACCGAGAACCCGGCCGCCTCGATCGCCTCACGCACGGCGGCCAGCGACTCCGGCGCGGACGTGACCTGGAACACGTCGCCGTCCTGCTCGACGTCGTCGGCGCCGCCGTCGGCCGCGACGAGCAGCAGCTCCTCCTCGTCCACGCCTCCGGCGGGCACGACGACCACCCCACGCCGCTCGAACTGCCAGGCGACGGCGCCCGTCGCGCCGAGGTTGCCGCCGTGCTTCGAGAACAGATGCCGAACGTCCGAGGCCGTGCGGTTGCGGTTGTCGGTGAGCGCCTCGACGATCACCGCGACGCCCTCGGGCCCGTAGCCCTCGTAGACGACGGTCTCGAACGCCTCCGCGTCCGCGCCCGACCCGGATCCCTTCGCGATCGCGCGGTCGATGTTGTCCTTGGGCATCGAGTAGGAGCGCGCCTTCTCGATCGCGTTCTGCAGCGCGAGGTTGTTCGCCGGGTCCGGGCCGCCCTCCTTGGCCGCGACGATGATCGCGCGCGAGAGCTTCGAGAAGAGCTTGCCGCGCTTGGCGTCGGCGGCGCCCTTCTTGTGCTTGATCGACGACCACTTGCTATGCCCCGACAACGCTTCCCTCCCGTACGAGCTCGAGGAACCGCTCGTGCAGCCGCGTGTCGTCGGTGAGCTCGGGGTGGAACGCGGCGACGAGGAAGCGCCCCTCGCGCGCGAGCACGGGATGCCCGTCGACCTCCGCGAGCACCTCCACCTCCGGCCCGACGTCCTCGACCCACGGCGCGCGGATGAACACCGCCCGCACCGGCTCGTCCTCGCCGGCGACGTCGAGATCCGTCTCGAACGACGCGACCTGACGCCCGAACGCGTTCCGCCGCACGCCGACGTCGACGAGCCCGAGGTGGTCGCGGTCGAGCACGATCATCCCGGCGCACGTCCCGAACACCGGACCGTCGAACCGGCGGATCGCGTCGTCGAGGCCGTACAGCCGCATCAGCCGCATGAACGTCGTCGACTCGCCGCCGGGGATGACGAGCCCGTCCAGCCCCTCGAGCTGCTCCGGCTTGCGCACCTCGACCGCGTCCGCGCCCAGGCGCCGCAACATCGCGACGTGCTCGCGGAAGTTTCCCTGCACGGCGAGGACGCCGATCCTGAGCGGCTTCATGCGGAAATCGTATCGAGGCGGGGTCAGGCCGCCACGTAGCCGCCGTCGGCCCGTGCCGCGCGACCGTCGAGCGCGAGCCGCTCGAGATGCGCGAGCGACTCGGCGAGCGCGAAGCGCCGGCCGGCGGGCGACAGCTCCGACGGGAACAGCGCGAGCGAGACGTCGTACGGCGAGCGCGGGCGCCCGTCGAGCGCGGCGAGCGCGCGCTCCAGGCGCTCGGCGTGGTGCAGGCGGATCTCGCGGACGCGGCCGGCGGGATCGCGGATGGCCGAGCGATGTCCCGCGAAGGCGACACGCAACGGCATCGACTCCAGCCGGTCGAGCGTCTCGAGGTAGTCGCCGAGCGGGTCGGGCCGTCCGTCCGGGTAGAGGCCGATCGTCGGCGTGATGCCGGCGAGGACCGCGTCGCCCGCGATCAGCACGCCGTCGCGGACGAGCGCCAGGTGGCCGTCGGCGTGGCCGCGCAGCAGCTCGACGTGCCAGCCGTCGACCTCGTCGCCCGGCTCGAGCGGCTCCGGGTCGCGTGCGTAGTGCACCGCGGCCGCGAGCGCGTCCGACTCCCGCACGACCGCCCGCACCTCGTCCGGCGGCAGCCCGTGCTCCACCCAGTACGCCGCGAGCCGGTCCGCCGACCGCTCCGGCCCCCACGCGCGCAAGCACTGCTCGTAGTCCTCGCGGCCCTGTAGCACCGGCGCGCCGGCGAGCGCGCCGACGTCCCCGGCGCCGCCCACGTGGTCCGGGTGCATGTGCGTGACGACGATGCGCTCGACCGGCCCGTCGAGCGCGTCGAGCACCGGCCGCCACAGCGCCTCCGGATCGTCGACGCCGAGCCCCGTGTCGACGAGCGTCCACCCGCCGGAAGACGCGCGCAGGAGGTAGCAGTGGACGTGGTCGATGCCGAGCGGCAGGTCGAACGTGACCCTCAGGACGCCGTCCGCGACCTCCTCCATCGGGGGAAAACCTAGACGCGCGAACCTGGTTCGCGGCGTCGCCGCGAACCAGGTTCGGGAGTCTCAGATCAACGTGCCTTCGAGAAGACGTGGCCGAAGGGCTTCCAGGTCTGACCCTTGTACTGCTCGAGGATCTGCTGGTCGATCGGGAAGCGCTCCGACGGCGTCGTCTGGAGCTTCACGCCCGGATAGAGGAACGGGTTGACCGTGTTCAGATGCGTCAGCGCCTTCATCAGGCCGGCCCGCGTCGGCGGGTTTCCCGCCTGCTTCAGCGCCTGCACGAACGTCCACGCGCTCGCCACGCCGTACACGTTGTTCGCGTCCAGCGGGTCGCCGCCCGGGTCGTACTTCGCCAGGATGCTCTTGTAGAGCTTCGTCGTCGCGGAGCTCGGGTTGTTCCACACGTCGTAGACGTACCCCGCGGTGATGTCGCCCTGCACGTCGGCGCCCGACTTCTGCGCGAGCCCCATGAAGAGCGGCGAGCTGGAGACGTTGTTGATGAACGTCGTCGGATGCCAGCCGATCTTCGTCGCCACCACGAGCGCGTCGATCGTCTGCGTCGGGATCGCGAAGAGCGCGAAGACGTTGGCGCCCGACGCCTTCAGCTTCACGACCTGCTGGCTGACGTCGGTCTGGGTCGAGTCGTACTTCTCGACGTCGACGATCTTCGCCTTCGCGTCGCCGAGCCCCTGGACGAGCCCGTCGTAGTAGTTCTGGCCGTAGGCGTCGTCCTGCATGAGGACGCCGATCTTCGCCTGCGGCACCTTGTTGCGGATGAACTGTCCGTAGACGCGCGACTCGCCCGGGTAGTCGGGCTGGAAGCCGATCGTCCACGGGTACTTCTTGTACTGCGAGCCCCAGTACGAGTCGCCGGTGGCGACGAGCACCTGCGGCACGCCGGCCTTGTTCAGGTAGTCGCGGATCGCGAGGTTCGGCGCCGTGCCCAGCGCCCCGTAGTCGGCGAAGACGTGGTCCTGCTGCACGAGCTTGTGCGTCAGCGGCACGGTCAGCGCCGGGTTGTACTGGTCGTCGTAGACCTTGAAGACGATCTTGCGGCCGTTCACGCCCCCGCGGGCGTTGACGTACTGGAAGTACGCGTTCTCCGCCTTCGGGATCACGCCGTACAGCTGCGCCGGCCCGGTCAGCGGGAACGTGCCGCCGATCGTGACCGTCTTCGCCGTCACGCCCGGCGTCGCGGCGGTCGACGCGACGGCCGCCGCCGCCGCGACGGCCGCCAGAGCCCCGAGGGCGGCTACGAGGCTGAACCTCGTCCTTCTGCTCATCTGGCCTCCAGACTGTGGGGGGTGGACGAATGATGACCGCTGCGAATCCGGATTGGTAGGCCGAGCGCGGCGCGCAGCACCTCGGCGGAGCCGCGCGGGATCAGCGCCATCACGAGCACGACGATCGCGCCGAAGATCACCGGCACCGCCTGCGAGGAGACCGCGTGCGAGCTGGTCAGGCCGATCGGCAGCAGCTGCACGAAGGCCGCGCCGGCGAGGATGCCCCAGAGGGACCCGAGCCCCGCGACGACGGCCCCGATCAGGACGTACAGCGAGAGCTGGAGCCCGAACACGTCCGGGTTCACGAAGTTGTTGACGAGCACGTAGACCGAGCCGGCGACGGCGGCGAAGGCGGCCGAGATGCCGAACGCGAGCGTCTTGTGCACGGCGAGGTTGACACCGGCCGACGCGGCCGCGATCTCGCTGTCGCGCACGGCGCGGAACGCCCGGCCGGTGCGGCCGCGCAGGAGCAGCCACGTGAGGACGTAGAGGATCACCGCGGCCGCCCAGCCGACGCCGTAGAGCCAGAGCCCGGTGTGCGTCGGCAGCGCGAGGCCCTCCGTTCCGCCCGTGAAGTGGGAGTAGTTCTTCGCGAGCTGCGGCACCGCGAGCGCGACCGCGAACGTGACGAGCGCGAGGTAGGCGCCGTGGAAGCGGAGCGCCGGCACCCCGACGACCACGCCGGCGCCGAACCCGACCGCCAGCGCGACCGGCAGGGTCGCCAGGTCGTTCCAGCCGTGGTCGTGCGTGAGGATCGCGGTCGTGTAGCCGCCCAGCGCCATGAAGGCGCCGTGGCCGATCGAGATCTGGCCGGTGTAGCCGGTGACGATGTTCAGGCCGAGGATCGCCATCACGTAGACGGCGACGTCGGCTCCCTGCGAGCGGTGGTAGTCGCTGAGCCCGAACGGGAGCAGCGCGATCGCGACCGCGACGCCGGCGATCACCGCGAGCTGCCAGGCGAGGCGCGCCCTCATACCCTCCGCACCTGCGTACGGCCGAACAGGCCGGACGGTTTCACGAGCAGGACGACCAGCATGAGGACGAACGCGGCGGGCAGCAGCAGCTGGGGCGTCACCCAGCTCACGTAGCTGCCGAGCAGGTTGAGCAGCGCGCCGATCGCGAGCCCGCCGACGACGGCTCCCGCCGCGCTCTCGAGCCCGCCGAGGACGGCCGCCGCGAACGCGTAGATGAGCACGCCGTCCATCATCGACGGCTGCAGCAGGACGCTCGGGCTCGCGGCGGCCATCATCCCCGCCACCGCGCCGAGCACGGCCGCGAGCCCCCACCCGAGCGACAGCATCCAGCTCACGCGCACGCCGACCAGCCGGGCGGCCTCCGGGCGCAGCGCGGCCGCGCGCATCGCCAGGCCGACCTTGGTGAACTGGAAGAGCGCCCAGAGGACGACGACGGCCGCGATCGAGACGCCGATCGTCCCGAGGTCCTGCAGCGAGAACGCGACGCCGCCGACGTGGATCGCGCGCGCCGGGAACGCCGACGGCATGAACTTCACCTCCGAGCCCCAGATCCAGCCGACCGCGCCCTCGACGAGGATCAGCACGCCGATCGACGCGATCACGACGGTGAGCACGTTGCCCCGCCGCTCGACCGGGCGGATCGCGACCAGCTCGACGGCGATGCCGCCGACGAACGCGATCCCGAGCGTCAGCACGAACGCCGGCCAGTAGCCGAGCCCCCAGCTCATCAGTTGCCAGGCGACGTAGGTGGTGAAGGTCGCGAGCGCCCCCTGCGAGAAGTTGATCACCTGCGTCGCGCGGTAGATGAGGACGAGCGCGACGCCCAGGCTCGCGTAGATGCCGCCGTTCGCGAGCCCGGAGACGGTCTGCTGCGCGAACAGCGAGCTCGAGAGCGAGCCGACGAGCAGGAAGACGCAGCACGCCGCGAGCAGCCCGGGCACGATCCAGCCGGAGGGAGTGCGCGGACGGCGGATGGCGGCGACGCCCAGCATTCAGTAGCCGAGGTAGCTCTTGCGGATCGACTCGTTGCGCGCGAGCTCCTCGGTCGGCGCCCCGAAGGCGACGCGCCCCGTCTCGAGCACGTAGGCGCGATGCGCGACGGCGAGCGAGTGGCGCGCGTTCTGCTCCACCAGCAGCACGGTCGTCCCCTCGCGCTCGTTCAATTCGCGGATGATGCGGAAGATCTCGGCGACGACGAGCGGCGCGAGGCCCAGCGACGGCTCGTCGACGAGCAGGAGCCGCGGCCGCTGCATCATCGCGCGCGCGAGCGCGAGCATCTGCTGCTCCCCGCCGGAGAGGGTGCCCGCCTGCTGGTTGCGACGCCCGTCGAGCCACGGGAAGAACCCGAGCACGCGGCGCAGGTCGCCGTCGAGCCGCCCGCGGCGGGTGATCGCGCCGAGGCGCAGGTTCTCCCACACGGTCAGCTCGGAGAAGGTGCCGCGCCCTTCCGGGACGTGCGCGACGCCGAGCCGCGCCACCGTCTCCGGCCCCTCCCGCGCGAGCGGACGCCCGGCCAGCTCGACGCGGCCGCCGCGGCGCACGGTGCCCGAGACGGCGCGCAGCGTCGTCGTCTTGCCGGCGCCGTTCGCGCCGAGCAGCGCGACGATCTCGCCCTCCTCGACCTCGAGCGTGACGCCGTGCAGGGCACGGAGCGGGCCGTAGCGGGCTTCCACGTCGCGGAGTGCCAGCAGGGGCGGCATCGCCGCCCGTACCCTAGTGCCATGGCGCAGGCGTCGACAGCTCAGCCCGAGGCGGTGATCGTCTCGACCGCGCGGACGCCGATCGGGCGGGCGCGCAAGGGCTCGCTCGTCGACGCTCGGCCGGACGACCTCTGCGCGTTCGCGGTACGGGCCGCGCTCGAGCAGGTGCCGGAGCTGCCGCGCGAGGAGATCGTCGACGTGATGGTCGGCTGCGGCTTCCCGCAGGAGAAGCAGGGCATGAACCTCGGCCGGCGCGTCGCGCTGCTCGCCGGGCTGCCCGACACGGTGCCCGGCACGACCGTGAACCGCTTCTGCGCCTCGTCGCTGCAGACGATCCGGATGGCGTTCCACGCGATCCGCGCCGGCGAGGGCGACGCGTTCGTCGCCGCCGGCGTCGAGTCGATCACGCAGGTCGACGGCTACCCCAAGTCGGAGGAGGAGCTCCACCCCGCGCTCTTCGGCGACGGCGCGCCGATCGCGAACGTCTACATCCCGATGGGCCTGACGGCCGAGAACGTCGCCGAGCGCTTCGACGTCTCGCGCGAGGACATGGACCGCTTCGCGCAGCGCTCGCAGGAGCGGGCCGTGGCGGCGCAGGACTCGGGGTTCTTCGCGAGGGAGATCACGCCGTGGGACGGCGTGAGCGCGGACGACGGGCCGCGGCGCTCCTCGACGCTCGAGAAGCTCGGCGCGCTCGAGCCGGCGTTCAAGCCGGGCGGCCGCGTCACCGCCGGCAACTCGTGCCCGCTGAACGACGGCGCGGCGGCGGTGGTGGTCATGTCCGCGCGGCGCGCGGCCGAGCTCGGCATCCGGCCTCGCGCGCGGATCCTCGCCTCGAGCGTGTCCGGCGTCGCACCCGAGGTGATGGGCATCGGCCCGATCGAGGCGGTGCGTCGCGTGCTGGCGCAGACCGGCATGACGATCGACGACGTCGACGTGGTGGAGCTGAACGAGGCGTTCGCGGCGCAGGTCCTGCCGGTCTGCCGCGAGCTCGGCATCGACCCGTTCGGCGAGAAGCTGAACCCGCACGGGGGCGCGATCGCGCTCGGCCATCCGTACGGGATGACGGGTGCGCGGATCATGGGCACGCTCCTCAACGACCTCGAGACGCTCGACCGGACGATCGGGCTCGAGACGATGTGCGTCGGCGGCGGGCAGGGCATGGCCATGCTCGTCGAGCGGCTCTGAGCGCCCGCCGAACCTGGTTCGCGACGGAGTCGCGAACCAGGTTCGTGAGTTTCGCCCGGTGAGCGGGCTCGCGCTCGTCCTCGCGGCCGGCTCGTCGGTCGTCTGGGGCATCGCCGACTTCTCCGGCGGCTCGCTGACGCGGCGGCTGCCGACCTTCGGCGTCACCGTGGTCTCGCAGGCGGCGGGCATCGTCGCGCTCGTCGTCGCCGTCGCGGTTCGCGGCGAGGTCGGTGCGCGCTCGTTCTGGCTCGGCGTGATCGGCGGCCTCGGCGGCGGCGCGGGCCTCGCGGCGTTCTACCGCGCGCTGTCGCTCGGCACGATGAGCATCGTCTCGCCGATCGCGGCGTGCGGCGCCGTCGTGCCGTTTGCGATCTCGATCGCGACCGGCGAGCGGCCGGGCGCGGGCGCGCTCGCGGGCGCGGCGGTCGCGCTTGCCGGCGCCGTGCTCGCCTCGGTCGAGGAGGGACGTTCGGAGTCGCCGGACCGCACGAGGGCCGTCGCGCTCGCGATCCTCGCCGCAGCCGTGCTGGGGCTCTTCGTCTACTTCCTCGGCCTCGGCAGCCGTGAGGGCGACGCGCTCTCGACGCTCTTCGGCGCGCGCGTCGGCTCGCTGTCGCTGCTGGTCGTCGCCTCGCTCGCGGCGCGGGCGCCGATGACGGTGCCGCGGGCGTCGCTCGGCGCGGTCGCGGCCGTCGGGCTGGCCGACGTGTCGGCGAACGCCCTGTTCGCCCTCGCGAGCGGCCACGGCCTGCTCGCGCTCGTCTCGGTGCTCGGGTCGCTCTACCCCGTCGTCACCGTCCTGCTCGCGCACGTCCTGCTCGGCGAGCGGCTCACCGTGCTGCAGCGCGTCGGGGTCGCGGCCGCCGTCGCCGGCGTGGCCGCGATCTCCGCCGCGTAGGAGCGAAACTGTTTCGAGGACATGTCCTCGAAACAGTTTCCGGAGACCGAGCCTGCGCCGCTGATCGTCGAGGAGCGGGTCGGGGCGTTCCTCGACGCGCACGGGCTCGGCGAGGGGCCCGTCTCGGTGCGCCGAATCGGCGCCGGCGGCGGCTCGAACTTCACGTTCCTCGTCGAGCGCGGCGGCGAGCGGTTCGTGCTGCGCCGACCTCCCCGCCCGCCTCTGCCGCCGTCGGCGCACGACATGGTGCGTGAGGCGGCGCTGCAGCGCGCGCTCCGCGCTGCCGGCTTCGCCCGCCTCCCCGAGATCGTCGCCGTCTGCGAAGACGAGTCCGTGCTCGGCGTGCCGTTCTACGTCATGCGCTACCTCGACGGCGTCGTGGTGACGGACGAGCTGCCGCGCGGCCTGGAGACCCTCGAGGCGCGCCGCCGGCTCGGCGACGACCTCGTCGACACGCTGGTCGAGATCCACGCGGCCGACGTCGCGCACCCCGCCCTCGCCCGCTTCGCGCGGCCGGGCAGCTACCTCGAGCGCCAGCTCCGGCGGTTCGCGCAGCTCTGGGAGGTCAACCGCACGCGCGAGCTGCCGGACGTCGACGAGGCCGGCCGCCTGCTGGCGGCCCGCACGCCGGCACCCCTCGCGCCGACCGTCGTCCACGGCGACTACCGGCTCGGCAACGCGATGCTCGCGCCCGGCGAGCCGACACGCATCGCCGCGGTGCTCGACTGGGAGATGGGCGCCGTCGGCGACCCGCGCGCCGACGTCGGCTACCTGCTCGCGATGTACAGCGAGCCCGGCGCGCCGCCGTCGCCGCTCGGCTCCTCGTCCGTCACCGCGGAGCCGGGCTTCCCGACGCGGCGCGAGCTCGCCGAGCGGTACGCGGCGCGCAGCGGGCGCGACGTCGAGCCGCTCGGCTGGTTCGAGGCGCTCGCGCTCTGGAAGGCGGCCGTCTTCTGCGAGGCGATCTACGGCCGCTACTCACGCGGCGAGCTCGAGGCCGAGGACCGCCGCGCGGCCGCGTTCGAGCACGTCGTGCCGCAGCTCGCGGCCGCGGCCGTCGAACGGCTCAGAGCGTGACCTCCGCGACAGCGCGCAGCGTCGCCACGTCGCGGGTCGAGACGAGCATCGTCGTCGCTCCGGACTCGCGCCAGGCCGCGATCCGGTCCGCGATCCGCTCGCGCGGCCCGACGAGCGCGGCCTCGTCGACGAACGCGTCGGGCACCGCCGCGACCGCGGCGCGCCGGTCGCCGCCGAGGAACGCCTCCTGGATCGCGCGCGCCTCGGCCTCGAAGCCGTAACGGGCGAGCAGGTCGTTGTAGAAGTTCCGGCCGCGGGCGCCCATGCCGCCGACGTAGAACGCGTAGTACTCCTTCAGCGCGTCGCGGCCGGCCGCGACGTCGTCGGTCAGCAGCGCGGGCGCCGACGGCGCCACGTCGAACCCCGGCCGCGCACGGTCGAGCGGGAACGCGTCGCGCGCCCGCTCCGGCGACCAGAAGATCGGCAGCCAGCCGTCGGCGATCTCGAACGCCTGCTCGACCGCCCTCGGCGCGATCGCCGCGAGGTAGATCGGCAGGTCGGCGCGCCGCGGGCGCGCGAGCAGGCGCAGCGGCTTGCCGAGCCCCGTTCCGCCCTCGAGCGGGACGTCGTAGTGCGCCCCGTGGTGCTCGAGCCGCTCGCGCCGCAGCGCCGCCCGCACGATCTCGACGTACTCCCGCGTCTTCTCGAGCGGCCGCCCCCACTCCTCGCCGTGCCAGCCCTCGACCACCTGCGGCCCGGAGGTGCCGAGGCCCAGCCGGAAGCGGCCGTCCGAGAGCAGGTCGAGGGTCGCCGCCGTCATCGCCGTGCTCGCCGGCGAGCGCGCCGCGAGCTGCATCACCGCCGAGCCGAGCGCGATCCGCTCCGTGAGCGCCCCGAGCCACGCGAGCGGCGTCACCGCGTCCGTCCCCCACGCCTCGGCGGCCCACGCCGACTCGTAGCCGAGCCGCTCCGCCTCCCGCGCCAACTCGACGAGCTGCAGCGGCGACTCCCCCGGCTGCGCGTAGCCCATCGAGAAGCCGAGCCGCATCGCGCATGCGATCCTAGTGGCGTGATCGCCAGCGCAGGCGCGCCCCCGGCGGAGCGGCTCGAGCGGGCCCGGGCCTTCATGGCCGAGCGGGTCGTGCCGAACGAAGCGGTTCTCGACCGGGAGGACGACGAGGCGGACGCGCTCGTGGAGACGCTGCGCGACGAGGTGCGCGCTCTCGGGCTCTGGGCGCCGCACGTGCCGCCCGAGGCGGGCGGCACCGGCACCGGCTTCCTCGACTACGCGCACCTGAACGAGCAGATCGGCCGCTCGCCGTGGGGGCAGCTCGTCTTCGGCTGCCAGGCGCCCGACGCGGGCAACGCGGAGATCCTGCACCTGTTCGGCACCGCGGAGCAGAAGGAGCGCTGGCTGCGCCCGCTCGTCGCGGGCGAGGTCCGCTCGTTCTTCTCGATGACCGAGCCGGAGGTGCCGGGCTCCGACCCGACCACGCTTCGCACGCGGGCGGTTCGCGCCGGGGACGAGTGGGTGATCGACGGCCGCAAGTGGTTCTCGTCGGGCGCCGAGGGCGCCGCGTTCGGGATCGTGATGGCCGTCACCGACCCGGACGCGCCGCCGCACGCGCGCGCCTCGCAGATCCTCGTGCCCGCGGACGCGCCGGGCCTCGAGGTCGTGCGGCGGATCCCGGTGCTGGGGCATGCGGGCCGCGGCTGGTCGGCGCACTGCGAGGTGCGGTACGACGGCGTGCGCGTGCCGGTCGCGAACACCCTGGGCGAGCCCGGACAGGGGTTCGCGATCGCGCAGAAGCGGCTCGGCCCGGGCCGCATCCACCACGTCATGCGCTGGCTCGGCCAGATGCAGCGCGCGTTCGAGCTGATGTGCTCCTACGCGCTCGAGCGCGAGGCGTTCGGCGGCCCGCTCGCCGAGAAGCAGACGGTGCAGAGCTGGATCGCCGACAGCTACGCCGAGATCCAGGCGTGCCGCCTGCTGACCCTCGACGCAGCGCACAAGCTCGACGCCGGCGACGAGGCGCGCGTCGAGATCTCCGCAATCAAGTTCTTCGCGGCGCGCGTGCTGCACGACGTGATCGACCGCGCGGTGCAGGTGCACGGCGCACGCGGGCTCACCGACGAGACGCCGCTCGCGCGGATGCTGCTCCAGGCCCGCGGCGCACGCATCTACGACGGCCCCGACGAGGTGCACCGGATGGTCGTCGCGCGCCGCGTCCTGAAGGCGTTTGCAACCGGCGAGGAGTGGCAGTTCTCGTAGATGGACTCCCTCCAGGGCAAGCTCCTCGTCTCGTCGCCTGCGCTCGTCGACCCGAACTTCCGCAAGACGGTCGTGCTCGTCGCGCACCACGACGACGAGGGCGCGATCGGGCTCGTGCTGAGCCGGCCGTCCTCCGTTCCGGCGGCCGACGCCGTGCCGGCGCTCGGCGGCCTGCCCGGCGCCGCCGACCCGGTGTTCGTCGGCGGCCCCGTGCAGCCCGAGGCGTTCATGGCGCTGGCCGAGTTCGACGACGTCGCCGACGCGGCGGCGCCGATCTTCGGCGACGTCGGCTTCATGCCTGCCGAGGCGCAGCCCGAGGGCCTGTCGATCCGCCGCGTGCGGCTCTTCGCCGGCTACGCCGGCTGGGGCCCGGGCCAGCTCGAGGCGGAGCTCGAGGAGCCGTCGTGGATCGTCGTCGGCGCCGAGACCGACGATCCGTTCGCCGACGACCCGGACGAGCTCTGGCGCACGGTGCTGCACCGCAAGGGCGGGCCGTTCTCCCTGATGGAGACCATGCCCTTCGACCCGGGGCTCAACTAGGGAGAAATGCGCGTCCTTAGTTCACGAAGTGAACTAAGGACGGGAGTTTCCCGGGGCTCAACTAGCGTCGTTCGAAACTGTTTCGCGACGAAGTCGCGAAACAGTTTCCGGCGGCTCGCCCACGCGCTCACCGCCCCGCCGCGGCCCGGGGACGCTCGGGAAGCGGAAGACGCCCGGCTCGCGTCCCGGCTGCACGAACCAGCACTCGCCCGTCCCCGGCGACGTCGCCGCGAGCCACACGGCCTCGGCGACCTCCTCCGGCGCGAGCAGCGGAAAGCCGGCGGCGGCGAACGCGTCGCGCTGGGCGTCGATCATCGGCGTGTCGGCGATTCCGGGGCAGACGGCGTTCAGCCTGAGCGGCGCGAGCAGCGGCGCCGCGCTGCGCACGAAGCCGACGAGCGCGTGCTTCGTCAGCGAGTAGACCGGATCGCTCGGCATCGCGGTCAGGCCCGCGAGCGAGGCGGTGACGACGATCGAGCCGCGTGCCATCACCCGCGCGAGCCGCATCACGCCGAGCACGACGCCGTCGACGTTGACCGCCACCGCGCGCCGGTACCGGTCGACCGTCAGCTCTCGCGGATCCGCCGCGCCCGTGAGCACCCCTGCGTTGAGACAGGCGACGTCCACCGGACCGATCCGCTCCCACGCGGCGGGATCGGACACGTCGAAGCCGGTGACGAGGTCGAGCGACTCGACGTCGTAGCCCTCCGCCTCGAGCCTCGCCCGGATCGCACGGCCGAGCCCGCCCTCGCCGCCGGTGACGAGCGCCTTCACGGCTCGAGGACGACCTTGCCCACGTGCCGCCGAGACTCGATGAGCGCGTACGCGTCCTCCGCCTGCTCGAGCGGGAAGCGCGCGCCGACGACCGGCTGCACGTGTCCCTGCGCCCACAGGCCGAGCAGCTCGAGCGCGCACTCGCGGACGAGGCCCGGCCGCAGCCGCATCAGCCGGTTGAGGTAGACGCCGGCGACGGCCGCGTTCCGGCCCACCAGCCACTGCACGCTCGGGTCCTCCCAGGCGCCGCCGGCGAAGCCGATCGCGACGATCGTCCCGAGCGGGTTCAGCAAGGGCAGCGACCGCGTGAAGACGTCGCCGCCGACCGGGTCGAGCACGACGTCGACGCGCAGGTCGTCGAGCTCGTCGTACCCGCGCGCCTCGTCGGCGCCGACCTCGATCGCGAAGGCACGCTTCTCGGGCGTGCTCGCGGTGGCGACGACGCGGGCTCCGAGGTGCTTCGCGAGCTGGATCGCGGCGCAGCCGACGCCGCCCGAGCCGGCGTGGACGAGCACCGTCGACGCCGGCGTCACGCGCACCTGGTGCACGAGCGGGATGTACGCGGTGAGGTGCGTGGCGAGGAACGCCGCCCCGGCCGCGTACGAGGCGCCGTCCGGCAGCGGGAACGTCCAGTCCGGGTCGACGGGGATCCGTTCGGCGTAGCCGCCGCCCCCGGAGACGAGCGCCGCGACGTCGCGGCCCCGGAACCGCCCGGCCACCTCCCAGCCGGGGACGTACGGCAGCTCGGGCATCTGCGGATAGGCGCCGCGCCGGATCAGCAGGTCGGCGAAGTTGATCCCGGCCGCCCGCACCTCGAGCACGTGCTCGCCCTCAGGCTCCGGGACCTCCTCGACCGACAGCGCGCATCCGACCTCGCGGAGGACGGCCGCCCTCACCGGCCGGTCCAGCTCGGCTGCCGCTTCTCAAGGAACGCGGCGACGCCCTCCTGGCCGTCCTCGGACTGCAGGCACGCCGCGAACGCCTCCAGCTCGCGCTCGTCGCTCCGCTCGTCGCGCGTCTCCCGCAGCAGCCGCTTGATCCGCCGCAGGGCGTGCGGGCTGAGGCGGTCGAGGGGCTCGACGTAGCGCGCGATCCCCTCCTCCAGGTCGTCGACGACGAAGTCGACGAGCCCCCACTCCAGCGCCTGCTCGGCCGGGATCCGCTCGCCCGACATGATCAGCCAGGCTGCTCTCCCGTGGCCGATCAGTCGCGGGGCGCGCTGCGTGCCGCCGCCGCCCGGCAGCAGGCCGAGCTTCACCTCGGGAAAGCCGAGCTGGGCCTCGCGCACGGCGATGCGGAAGTCGCAGGCGAGCGCGATCTCGAGGCCGCCGCCGAGGCAGTAGCCGTGGATCGCGGCGACGACCGGGACGGGCACCGACTCGATCATGTCGGCGAGCGGCTGGATCCCTGCGGGCCGGTCGCCGTCGGCCGAGCCGCCGCCGAAACCGCCGATGTCCGCGCCGGCCGAGAACGCGCGCTCGCCGCGGCCGCGCACGACGACCGCGCGCACGTCGTCGCCGAGGCCCTCGAAGAACTCCCACAGCGCGGCCGTGACCTCGGCCGAGACCGCGTTCACGGGCGGGTTGTCGAGCCAGACGGTCTCGATCACTGCGCGGCCGCCGGCTCCTGCGCGAACCGTGCGCGGAGCTCCGTCTTCCGGAACTTGCCGACGGTCGTCTTCGGGATCTCGTCCACGAACTCGAAGCGGTCGGGGAGCCACCACTTCGCAAACTGCGGGGCGATGAACTCGCGCAGCTCCTCGGGCGTCGCCGAAGCCCCCTTCCTGAGCACCACCACCGCGAGCGGCCGCTCGCCCCACTTCGGGTCGGGCGTGGCGATCACGGCCGCCTCCGAGACGGCCGAATGCGCCATCAGCGCGTTCTCGATGTCGACCGACGAGATCCACTCGCCTCCGGACTTGATCACGTCCTTGGCGCGGTCCTTGATCTGCACGAAGCCGCGCGGATGGATCGAGACGACGTCGCCGGTGCGGAACCAGCCGTCGTCGGTCCAGCGCTCCGCCTGCTCGGGCGTGTCGTAGTACGCCGAGGCGACCCACGGCCCGCGCACCTCGAGCTCGCCCATCGACTCGCCGTCCCAGGGCAGGAGGTTGCCGTCGACGTCGCGGTGGCGGAGCTCGACGAGCGGCAGCGGCAGGCCCTGCATCGCGATCGTGTCGTAGCGCGTGTCCGGGTCGGCGTCGGCGAGGTCGCCCGGGAGCTGCGCGGTCGTCGCGACGGGCGACGTCTCGGTCATCCCCCAGCCGTGCACGACGTCGAGGCCGTGCCGCTCCTTGAAGCCGGCGATCATCGCGCGCGGCGCCGCCGAGCCGCCGACGAGCATGCCCTTCAGCTTCGACAGGTCCCAGCGGCCCGGCTGCTCGTCGAGGAGCTGCAGGATGCCGAGCCACAGCGTCGGCACGCCCGCGGTCCACGTGACGCCCTCCGCCTCGAAGTCCTCGAGCAGGCTCTCGGGATCGAGGAACGGCCCCGGGTAGACGAGCTTCGCGCCGATCATCGAGGCGACATAGGGGTAGCCCCACGCGTTCGCGTGGAACATCGGCACGACCGGCAGGATCACGTCGCGCTCCGAGACGCCGAGGCCGAGCGGGTTGCCGGCGGCGACGCCGAGCGTGTGCAGCATCGTCGAGCGGTGCGAGTAGACGACGCCCTTCGGCTGCCCGGTCGTGCCGCTCGTGTAGCACATCGCCGCGGCCTCCTCCTCGTGCAGCTCCGGGTCGCGCCACGCGTCGGGATCGCTCGCCGCGAGCAGCTCCTCGTACGAGCCCTCGACGACGAGGACGTGCTCGATCGGCGTCCGCTCGCGGAACAGCTCGAGCAGCGGCAGGAGCGAGCGGTCGACGATCACCGCGCGGTCGCCCGCGTGCGTCGCGACGTACGCCAGGTCGTTCGGGTGCAGCCGCAGGTTCAGCGTGTGCAGCACGAACCCGCCGCAGGGGATGCCGAGGTAGGCCTCGTGGTGCTGGTAGTGGTTCCAGCAGAGCGTCGCGACGCGGTCGCCGCGCTCGAGGCCGAGCGAGGCGAGCCCGACGGCGAGCGCGCGCGAGCGACGGCAGACGTCGGCGTACGTCGTGCGCTGGAAGCTCCGGTCGAGGGCGCGCGAGACGATCTCCTTGTCGCCGAAGTACGTCTCGGCGCGCCGCAGCACCGTCGGCAGCGTGAGCTGGTACTCCATCATCAGGCCCTTCACGCCGGCTCTGCCTCCCCCCGCGCGAGCGCCTGCCGCTTCTCGAGCTCGGAGTCGTCGGTCAGATGACCGTCCCGCTCGACGTAGCCGCCCTTGCCGCCGACGACGTACAGCACCAGGTCCGAGTCGCCGCGGTTCGAGACACGGCGCGGCGTCGTCGACTCCACGTGGACGACGCCGCCCTCGCCCACGACGTGCTCCTCGCCGTCGAGCTCGAACACCGCCGTCCCGCGGTGCACGAGGTACAGCTCGTCCTGCGTGTCGTGGTAGTGGCGCGGCCCCTCGTAGCCCGCCGGGAACACGAGGAAGTTGACGCCGAACGCCGTCACGCCGAGGGCCTTGCGGACCTTGCGGAAGCCGGATCCCGAGCCGAGCTCGTCGAACGACGAGATCGCGTAGCCCATGTGCGGATGCTACGCCGAAAAGGGATTCCCCGGTCAGCTCCCCGTAGCTCGTGATCGGGTAACGGCGATTGGCCTTCCCGCCAGGCTCGTGAGACGATCGCTTCGAAATGCCGTTTGCGGAGATCGACGGGCCGAGGCTGCACTACGAGCGGGCCGGCGACGGCGAGCTGGAACTGCTCTTCGTTCCTGGATGGTCGTGCGACTGGCGGGCGTTCAAGCCGCAGTTCGAGTACTTCGCGCGGACGCACACGGTGACGGCGCTCGACCCGCGGGGCTTCGGAAAGAGCGACCGCCCCGAGCGCGGCTACCACATCCGCGACTTCGCCGACGACCTCGCCCGCTTCTGCGAGCACGTCGGGATCGAGAGGCCAGTCGTCGTCGGCCATAGCCTCGGCGGCGGAATCGCCATCGAACTGGCCGCACGCTATCCCTCCCTGCCGCGCGGCCTTGTCCTCGTCGACCCGAACCCGATCGATCCGCTGCCTGAAACCGTCAGGTTCTTCGATGCCGCCGCGGATCAACTCGAAGGCCCGTGCGGAGAAGAAGTGCGTCGGCTCTGGACCGATGGTATGGGTGCACGTGATCCAGAGCTGGCCCGTTGGATCAGCGAGCACATGTGCGCAACGCCGCTGCCAGTAGCGGCTGCCGTGATACGCAACCTCAACGACTGGAATGGAGTGGGCGCTTTCCAACTCTGCGAGATCCCCACACTGCTATTGAGTCGTGCCGGAGGCGACCGGGCAGCCGACGTCGTCAGACTCCAGGCGATCAAACCCGAGATCGAAGTAGGAATGACCGTCGGCGCAGGCCACTTCATCCAACTCGAAGTACCCGAGCAGGTGAACGCCATGATCGAACGCTTCCTCACCCTCAGCGTTTCTCCGCCCTGATCGAGCCGTTGGAGCCGATCAAGGGCGGAACTCGAACCGCCGAGAGCGGCCCACTCTTCTCGATTCGAAGCCCGCTCTCGACTCTCGACACGACCGCCGCCGCTCTCCGACTTTCGCGGCTCGTGTCCCCAACTTCCGGTCATGGGAGCCTGAAAGCTGCTCCGGTAGGTCTTGTTACGCTGCGGAGCCGTGGCAATCCCGGCGGAGCTGGTCCCGGCGTCGGAGGCCGAGCGCCTCGCGGCGCTTCGCCGCTACGAGATCCTCGACACGCCGCCGGATGGATCCTTCGACCGCCTGACGGCGATCGCGGCGCGGCACTTCCGGGTGCCGATCTCGATCGTCACGCTCGTCGACGAGGACCGCATCTGGTTCAAGTCGCAACAGGGCGTACCGGGGGTGACGCAAATCGACCGCGTGCCGGGTCTGTGCGCCTCGGCGATCCTCCAGGACGACGTCTGGACGGTCGAGCGCGCGGACATCGACCCGCGGACGCTCGCGAACCCGCTCGTGGCCGGAGATTTCGGGCTGCGCTTCTACGCCGGCGCCCCGCTGAAGACCCGCGACGGCCACAACCTCGGCACGATCTGCGTGATCGACCGCGAGCCGCGCGCGATCACCGCTGACGAGACCGCGACCCTCGCCGACCTCGCCTCGATCGTCGTCGACGAGCTCGAGCTGCGGCTGGCGGCACGGCGCGAGTCGGAGCGGCTCGAGCAGACGCGAACGGACTTCGTCGTGACCGCGTCGCACGAGCTGCGGACGCCGCTGACTGCCGTCTACGGTGCCGCGAAGACGCTCGCGCGGACGGCGGCGTCCGCCGACGGGGTGGAGCGCGAGCTGATCGAGCTGATCGAGACGGAGTCGGAGCGGCTGAGCGACATCGTCCAGAAGATCCTGCTCGCCGCCCAGCTCGAGAACTCGGAACTGCCGCTGCGGCTCGAGTTGCTCGACGCCGGCGAGATCGCACGTCGGTCGCTCGACCTCGTCCGGCCGCTCTCGACGCGGCACCGCTTCGAGCTCGAGCTGCCCGACGACCTGCCCCGGGTGGTCGCAGACGAGACGCACCTGCGGCAGGCGCTCGTCAACCTGCTCGAGAACGCGGTCAAATACTCGCCGGACGGCGGACGGGTTGCGCTCGAGCTCGAAGCGCGCGGCGGCCGCCTCCGCTTCCTCGTCCACGACGAGGGGATCGGCATCCCTGCCGCCGACCAACGGCGGATCTTCGATCGGTTCGTCCGCCTCGACCCGCAGCTGACGGGAGGCGTCTCCGGTACCGGGCTCGGGCTGCCCATCACGCGCGACTTCGTCGCGCGCATGGGCGGCTCGCTCACGGTTTCGTCGTTGCCCGGCCGCGGCTCGACCTTCACGGTCGAGCTACCCGCCGCGGCGGCGTAGGCCCCACCTGAGCCGAGGAAGAGCCCGCGCGGCGCCCCGGTCAACCGAACAGAAAGCGGGTGAGCACGCGGTCGCGGAGCCGGTCGGGCAGCCGCTGCAGCCGGGCGCGGCGGCGGGCGTCGGGCCCGACGACGTAGCGGGTGCGCGGACGGCGCGCGGTGAGGGCGAGCTCGACGGCCTTCGCCGCCTCGTCCGGCGGCACCGCGGCCGTCGACGAGCGCTTCGCCGCGAGCGCGCGGAACCGCTCCGCCCGCTCGCCGTACAGCTCGGCCGCCTCGGGCGGCAGCTCCTGCATCGCCGGCTGCGGCTTCGTCCAGATCGGCGTCGCGATCGTGGCGGGCTCGACGATCGAGACGTCGATCCCCCACGGCTCCAGCTCGACCCGCAACGCGTCGGCGAGCGCCTCGAGCGCGAACTTCGACATCGCGTACGCACCGAGGAACGGCAGCGAGGAGCGGCCGGCGATCGAGCCCATCAGCACGATGCGGCCGTGCCGCCGCCGCACCGCGGGCAGGAACGCCTGCAGCACGCGCAGCTGCCCGACCACGTTCACGTCGAGCTGCCGCCGCAGCTCGTCGGCCGGCAGGAACTCGAGCGGCGCGGCCACCGCGATGCCGGCGTTCTCGACGAGCCCGTCCAGCTCGTCGACCTGCGTCGACGCGTGGCCGATCGCGACCGGATCGGTGACGTCGAAGACGAGCTCCTGCGTCCCCTCGGGCGCCTGGCCGGGTCCGCGCACCGACGCGTACACGGTCCAGCCGCGGTCGCGCAGGCGGATCGCGGTCGCCCGCCCGATGCCGCTCGACGCGCCGGTTACGAGGGCAACAGGTATGCAGCGACCTCGGCGCGCTGCTCGCGGCCGTACCCGAGCGCGCCCTCCAGCCACAGCGCGCGCTTGTAGTAGCGGTGGAGCGGGTGCTCCCAGGTGAAGCCGATGCCGCCGTGCGCCTGGATCGCCCGCTCGCACGCGGCGACGGCCGCCTCTCCCGCGTGCCCCTTGGCCGCCCGCGCTGCCACGTCGGCCTGCTCGTCGGCCTCGGCCACGCACCACGCCGCCCAGTACGCGAGCGAGCGCGCCAGCTCGACGCCGACGTAGGCGTCGGCGAGCGAGTGCGACACCGCCTGGAACTCGCCGATCCTGCGCCCGAACTGCTGCCGCTCCTTCGCGTAGTCGACGGCGAGCTCGAGCGCCTTCGAGCCGATGCCGACCGCCTCGAGCGCGAGCGCCGCGAGCAGCCGCCGCTCGACCTCGGGCCACGTGCCCGCGGCGGCCTCCGCGCCGTTCGGCGAGAGCCGCCCCAGGCCGAGCGTCTCGTCGACCGTCGCGACGACCTCGCCCGCCGCGACCGCGCCGCGCATGTCCGGGAGCAGGACGAGGTCGACCGCGTCGAGGTGCGGGACGAAGCCGTCGATCTCGATCGACCAGACGTCGTCGCCCGGCTGCGCCGCCACCTCGTTGAGCAGGTACGGCCCCGCGTAGAGCGCGCGGCCGAGCTCCTCGAACAGCACCGCGGCGTCGAGGAACGAGAAGTCGTCCGAACGCAGGATCCCGACCCACCCGAGCTCGGCGAGCTGGTCCATCGTCGGCGCGGGATGCTGCTCGAGGAACGCGCGCGCCTCGCGCCGCAGGTCCTCCTGCTCGGGCGTGAACGAGAAGTCCATCAGCGGCTCCTCGGCAGGCCGAGCACGCGCTCGGCGACGATCGACCGCAGGATCTCGCTCGTGCCCGCCTCGATCGTGTTGCCGCGCGAGCGAAGCTGCTGGTACTGCCAGTAGCCGTCCGAGTAGCCGGTGCCGTCGGTGAGCTGGGCGTGCGAGCCGAGGATCTCGAGCGCGAGCTTCGTCAGGCGCTGGTTCGCCTCCGACCAGACGAGCTTCGAGATCGACCCCTCCGGCCCCGGGATGCCCGTCTTCGTCAGGGTCGTCAGCGCGCGGTAGTTCGTGTAGCGCAGCGCCTGCAGCTCGATCCACTCGCGGGCGATGCGGTCGCGGAGGATCGGGTCGCGCACGCCGCGCTCGGCGGCGAGCGCGAGCAGCTTGCGCACGGCGACGTCGAGCGTCGCCGCGAGCGCGAAGCCGAGCGTGCCGCGCTCGTGCAGCAGCGTCGTCATCGCCACCTGCCAGCCGCCGCCGATCTCGCCGAGCAGGTTCTCCTTCGGCACCTGCACGTCGGTGAAGAAGATCTCGTTGAACTCGGCGTGCCCGGTGATCTGCACGAGCGGCCGCACCTCGACGCCCGGCGCGTGCATGTCGACGATCACGTACGTCAGGTTCTTGTAGCGCGGCGCGTCGGGCAGCCCGAGGCCGACGAGGATGCAGAAGTCGGCGATGTGCGCCCACGACGACCACACCTTCTGGCCGTTGACGACGAAGTGGTCGCCGCGGTCCTCGACCCGCGTGCGCACGCTCGCGAGGTCGCTGCCCGCCCCGGGCTCGGAGAAGCCCTGGCACCAGATCTCCTCGGCCGTGAGGATCTTCGGCAGGTACCGCGCCTGCTGCTCGTCGCTGCCGAACGCCATGATCGTCGGCCCGGCCATCGCGACGCCGATCACGCCCACGTGCGGCGGCGCCTCGGCGCGGGCGAGCTCCTCGAGGAAGATCGCCTGGTGGCTGTACGGCGCGCCCGCGCCGCCGACCTCCTTCGGCCAGGTGAGGCCGACGTACCCGGCCTCGCCGAGCTTGCGGCTCCAGTCGCGGTCGGCGTCCTCGAAGCGGCGGGCGCCGCGCACGCGCGACGAATCGGGCAGGTTCGCCGCGATGAAGTCGCGCACCTCCTGCCTGAAGGCGGCCTCCTCGGGCGTGTCGCGCAGGTCCACGGCGTGATGTTACGGCGTCAGGACGGTACGGACGGTCCGGCCGTCGCGCATCGCGTCGAGCGCCTGCTCCCACTCGTCGAGCGGCGCCACGCGCGTCACCATCGACGCGAGATCGAGCGTCCCGTCGAGCGCCCACCGCGCGAGCCGCGGGAAGTCGTCGGGCAGGTGGTCGCCGCCGTGCGAGACGATGATGTGCGCACGCCTCGCGAACAGGCGCGGCAGGTCGACCTCGGCGCGCTCGCCGGCCGGCGAAAGGCCGACCAGCACCGCCGTCCCGCCCGACGCGAGCAGCGAGAGCGCGAGCTCGAAGGTCTCCCGCCGGCCGACGACGTCGAACGCGACGTCCACCCGGTCGCCGGGCTCGCCGTCGGCCGCGCCCTGCCTCCTCGCCTGCTCGAGCTTGCGCTCGTCCAGGTCGAACGCGCGGATCTCTCCGGCGCCCGCGATGCGCGCGCCCTGGATCACGGAGAGGCCGACCGCGCCGCAGCCGATGACGGCGACGCGTGCGCCCTCCTCGACGTGGGCCGTCTCGAGCGCCGACATCACGCCGGTCGCCACCGCACAGCCGAGCAGGCACGCCTGCTCGACGGGGAGCTCGCGCGGGATCGGAACGACCGCGACCGCCGGCACGACGGTGCGCGTGGCGAACGTGCCCGTGCGCAGGACGGGCGTGAGGACGGCGCCGTCCGCGCGGCGGAGCCTGCCGGCGGCCGCCGGGGGCGTCCTGCAGTGGCGCGGCCGTCCCCGCGCGCACTGCGGACAGGTGCCGCACGCGGTCTTCCAGCCGATCACGACCCGCTCGCCCGGAGCGATGCCGTCGACTCCCTCGCCCATCGCCTCGACGACGCCCGCGCCCTCGTGCCCGAGCAGCACCGGCAGCCGGTGCCCCCAGCCGTCCTCCTCGATCACGTGCAGATCGCTGTGACAGACGCCGGTTGCCTCGATGCGCACGAGAACCTCGCCCGGGCCGGGCTCCGCGACGTCGATCTCCTCGAGCGCGACGCGCCCGGGCTCGCTCAGGACGACGCCGCGATCCACGACCGGTCGAGCTCGCGCGCCGACGGGGCGCCCATCAGCGCCAGCGTCAGGTCGAGCTCGGCGAGCAGGTTCTGGAGCAGCTCCTCGACGCCGCGCTGCCCGCCGACGGCCAGCGCGTAGGCGTACGGCCGACCGAGCAGCACGGCGTCGGCGCCGAGCGCGAGCGCCTTCACGACGTCGGCCGCGCCGCGGATGCCGCCGTCCATCAGCACGACCGCCTCCGGCAACGCCTCGCGTACCTCGACGAGCGCGTCGAGCGCGGCCACGGCGCCGTCGACCTGCCGGCCGCCGTGGTTGGAGACGACGATGCCGTCGACGCCGTGCTCGAGGGCGCGCTGCGCGTCGTCCGCGCTCAGAACGCCCTTCACGAGCAGGGGCAGCGACGTCTGCGCGCGCAGCCAGTCGAGGTCGTCCCAGGTGAGGCCGATGTTGGGGAAGGTGGCCAGCATGGTCGCGGCGGCGGCGAGCACGTCCTCGTCCGGCGGCCGGTCGAGGCGCGAGCAGAACACGGGGTCGGAGAAGAACTGCCCGCAGCCCTCGCCGGCCAGGAACGGCAGGTACGCGAGGCGCAGGTCGCGCGGCCGCCAGCCGAGCGTGAGCGTGTCGAGCGTGACGACGATCGCGCCGTAGCCGGCCTCCTCCGCGCGCCGGACGAAGCTGGCGCAGATCTCGCGGTCGGACACCCAGTAGAGCTGGAACCAGCGCGGGCAGCCGGTCTCCGCGACGTCCTCGAGCGACGCGGTCGACGCGCTCGACAGCACCATCGGCACGCCGGACGACGCGGACGCGCGCGCCACCGCCAGCTCGCCGTCGGAATGCGCGATCGAGAGGACGCCGATCGGCGCGAGCAGGAACGGCGCCGGCGAGCGCAGCCCGAGCACGTCGACGGAGAGGTCGCGCTGGACGTTGCCGGTCAGCATCCGCGGCCGGATCCGCCAGCGGTCGAACGCCGCACGGTTCGCGCGCATCGTGGCCTCCGAGCCCGCACCGCCGGCGATGTAGCCGAAGGCGCCCGGGTCGAGCTTCTCCTCCGCGGCCCGCTCCCAGTCGGCGGCCTGCACCGGCCACTCGTACGGCTGCCGGGCGATGTAGATCGCGTTCTGGATCAGCGCGCCGCTGAAGCCCACGACCCGCGAGCGTACCGGTACCGATGGAAACTGTTTCGCGACTCCGTCGCGAAACCGTTTCAATGGGCCTGTGGAGACCGCCCGCCTGGAGACGTTCAGCGACGGCGTGTTCGCGATCGCGGCGACGCTGCTGATCCTCGAGGTGCACCGCGCGCACGGATCGGTCGCGCACGGGCTCGTGCACGCCTGGCCGTCGTATGCGGCCTACGCGATCTCGTTCGTGACGATCGGGATCATCTGGGTGAACCACCACACGGTCTTCCGCCAGATCGGCGCGGTCGACCGGACGTTCCTGTTCATCAACATCGTGTTCCTGATGGTGGTGGCGTTCAGCCCCTTCCCGACGCGCGTGCTCGCGGAGACGCTGCGCGGCGGCTCGCGCGCGGGCGCCTTCGCCTACGGGCTGACGTTCACGCTGATGGCGGTCTGCTACGGCGCGCTCTGGTTCTACGCCGCCGTCGGGCGGCGGCTGATCGCGCCGGACGCCGACCAGCGCGTCGTCTCCGGCATCTCGCGCTCGTTCCTGCCCGGCTCGGCGATGTACGGCCTGGCGACGCTGTCGTCGCTCGCCTCCGCGTACCTGGCCGTGGCGCTCTACGCGGCGATCGCGCTCTTCTACGTGCTCGAGAGCTCGCTGTTCGGCCGCTCGCTGCCGCAGTAAGTCACCCCTGCCTTTCTGGCGGCCTTGCGGGTGCGCATCAGCCTGGCAGCGCGTTCGAGCAGGTCGAGCGGCGTCTCGCCGGGGTCGCGCAGGGCGTATCCGACCGAGGCGCCGCCGTACCAGCGTCCGAGCGGCGCGGGAAGGTTCATCTCGCCGGGAGAGAGGCGGCGTTCGAGGTCGGCGGCGCGCCCGGCCAGCTCCGGCTGAGCGATGCTCGGGCACACGACGATGAACTCGTCCCCGCCGGAGCCGTGAAGCCTGGCCGCGAACTCTCCCGCATGCACCCCCTGCAACCCGCGCTCGATCTCGGCTGCGACGGCGCGCAGCAACTCGTTGCCCGCCTCGTACGAGACGTTGTTGTTGACCGCTCGCAGCCCGTCGAAGTCGACGAACATCAGCGCAACCGGCACATCGTCGGCGTCGAGGCGTTCCATCTCGCGCAGCAGCGCCCGGCGGTTCGCCAGTCCGGTGTTCTCGTCCCGGAAGGCGAGGAACTCGAGCTCGGCGATGCGACGGCGCACCGCCGCCGTCTCCTTCAGCCGCAGCAGCGCTTGCCCGAGCGCGATCCCGGCACGCGAAAGCGCGATCTGATCGGTCTTCGTGAAAGCGAACTCTCGTGCCACGACGAAGCCGCCGATCGCCTCGCCGTCACCGCGCAGCGGAACGGCGAGCCCCCAGCCGAGGTCGACCAGCTCGTCGAGGAGACGCGCGCGTGTGGCCCCCTCGCGGTACCGATCCGCCCGCGCGGGCTCCTCGTCGGGCCACCAGCTCTCCCGCTCGCCGGTGTCGACGTAGGCACGGTGTGCCAGCGCCACCTCGGCGACGGCGGACGCCAACGTCGTCTCGATCGTCCGGCCACGCGCCTCGAGCAGGCCGACGACGAGCTCCGACACGCGGTCGTGCGCGTCCGCGCCCGCACGCCACTTGGCGAGGTAGAGGCGTTGGTCGGCCAGCTTGAGCGCCTCCGTGCTGCCCAGGCCCGGTGGGATCAGCGCCGCGCCGACCGTCACGGTGACGGGGACGTCTCCCTCACGGAGCTCGATCGGGCGTCGGGAGACGGCGAGCCTCAACGCCTGCGCAAGCTCCCCGAGCTGCTGCTCGTCAGCGACGCGGGGGCAGAGGATCACGAACTCGTCACCGCCGATCCGGCCGACCAGGTCACCCTCGAGGAGCGGCTCTCGGAGCCGCTCCGCCAGGTCGACCAGCAGCCGATCTCCGGCTGCGTGGCCGTACCGGTCGTTGAGCACCTTCAGACCGTCGACATCGACGATCAGCAGGCCGATCGAACGCGTGCGTCCGACCGCGTCGTCCAGCGCGGCCGCGACCGCGCGGCGGCTCAGCAGCCCCGTCAGCCCGTCGATCTCTCCGACGCTCACCGCAGCATCGAAGACCGATCCTGGCCGAGCGAGGCGGAAACCGCATCCCTCGACCGGGTGGCCCGGAGCGGTCCGCAAGAAAGCAGAAAGAAAGAGGCGCCTGCCGGAGTCGAACCGGCGTACACGGCTTTGCAGGCCGTTGCCTAACCACTCGGCCAAGGCGCCGGGAGCGGAGAGCATGGTATCCGGGGCCCCGGGTACGTCCCCCGCGTGCCGCGGGCGAACCCCTATCCGACCGCCGAGCCGTACCTCCCGGACAAGCTGACGCTCGGCGCGCTGCGCGATGCCGTCCAGCGCTGCGAGGGCTGTCCGCTCTACGCGAACGCCACGCAGGCGGTCTTCGGCGAGGGCCTCCTCTCCGCGGCGGTGATGCTCGTCGGCGAGCAGCCGGGCGACCAGGAGGACCAGGCGGGCGCGCCGTTCGTCGGCCCCGCCGGCCGCATCCTCGACCGCGCCCTCGACGAGGCCGGGATCGACCGCCGCAAGGCCTACGTCACGAACGCGGTGAAGCACTTCAAGTGGAAGGCGCGCGGCAAGCGGCGCATCCACGACAAGCCGACCTGGTCGGAGCAGTCCGCCTGCCGGCCCTGGCTCGAGGCGGAGCTGGCGCTGGTGAAGCCCCGCGCGCTCGTGCTGCTCGGCGCGACCGCGGCGCAGAGCCTCCTCGGGCGCGACTTCCGGCTCACGCAGCACCGGGGCGAGGCGCTCGCGTCGGAGCTGGCCGAGCTCGTAACGGCGACCATCCATCCCAGCGCCGTGCTGCGCGGCGAGGACCGCGAGGAGCTGTTCGCCGGGCTGGTCGACGACCTGCGCATTGCGGCACCGTATGCCGCCTAGGACCGCGGATTCCGTGCGAGACGCGCATGTCCCGTATACAGTCACGCCACCGTGTCGGTGCAGGAGCGCAGCGCTGCGCAGGCGGTCCAGGAGGCGCGCGAGCGGTACGTCGCGCGCGGCGTCGCGACGCCTCCGCTCGTCGTCGCGCGAGCCTCGGGCGCGACGATCTGGGACGCCGACGGCCGCGAGTACGTCGACTTCGCGGGCGGCATCGCCTGCGCGAACCTCGGCCATTCGCCCGCCGCCGTCGTCGAGGCCGTCCATGCGCAGGCCGACCGCTTCCTGCACCAGTGCTTCATGGTCGGCATGTACGAGCCGTACACGGAGGTCTGCCGGCGGCTGGCCGAGCTGTCGCCCTGCCGCGGGGCCGACCAGAAGTCGCTGCTCCTCAACTCGGGCGCCGAGGCAATCGAGAACGCCGTCAAGGTCGCGCGCGCCGCCACCGGCCGGCCGGCGGTGCTCGTCTTCGACAACGCCTTCCACGGCCGGACGCTGCTCACGATGACGATGACCGCGAAGGTCGTGCCGTACAAGCGCGGCTTCGGCCCCTTCGCGCCGGAGGTCTACCGCTCGCCCGCGCCGTACCCGTACCGGGGCGTGACCGACGACGACGCGATCGAGGCGCTCGAGCACCTCTTCAAGGGCGGCGTCGACCCCGAGTCGATCGCCTGCGCGGTGCTCGAGCCGGTGCAGGGCGAGGGCGGCTTCATCCCGATGACCCAGGGGTTCCTCGAGCGCCTCCGCGAGCTGCTCGACCGACACGGGATCCTCTTCGTCGCCGACGAGGTCCAGTCCGGCTGCGGACGCACCGGGCCGGCGTGGGCGATCGAGCACTTCGGCGTCGAGCCCGACCTGCTCGTCGCCGGGAAGACGATCGGCGGCGGCCTGCCGCTCGCCTCCGTCACCGGCCGCGCCGAGGTAATGGACGCGGTCGCGGCGGGCGGGCTCGGCGGCACCTTCGGCGGCAACCCGCTCGCGTGCGCCGCCGCGATCGCCGTCCTCGACGAGCTGCCGGCACTCCGTCCGCGCGCGGAGGAGCTCGGCAGGCGCCTGCGCGCGCGCCTCGAGGCGATCGCGCCCGCCGGCAGCGACGTGCGCGGCCTCGGCCCGATGCTCGCGATCGAGCTCCCTGACCAGAACGGCGAGGAGACGACCCGCATCACGGGGCAGGCGCGGGAACGCGGGCTCGTGCTGCTCTCGTGCGGGATCTACGGCAACGTGATCCGGCTGCTGCCGCCGCTCACGATCGGCGACGAGGAGCTCGAGCGCGGCCTCGACATCCTGGAAGCCTGTCTTGCCGGCTGACGTCTCCCTGCGCGGCGTACGCAAGACGTACGGCGACGTCGTCGCGGTGGCCGGCGTCGACGTCGACGTCGCCGCGGGTGAGTTCTTCACGCTGCTCGGCCCGTCGGGCTCGGGCAAGACGACGACGCTGCGCGTCATCGCCGGCTTCGAGCAGCCGGACGAGGGCCGCGTGCTCCTCGGCGGCGACGACATCACGCGGCGGCCGCCGTACGCGCGCGACGTCAACACCGTCTTCCAGGACTACGCGCTCTTCCCGCACATGACGGTGGCCGAGAACGTGGCCTACGGCCTGAAGGTGAAGGGCGTCGACCGCGCCGAGCGGAAGGCGCGGGTGGACGACGTGCTCGAGCGCGTCCGCCTCGGCGGGTACGGCCCGCGCAAGCCGGTGCAGCTCTCCGGCGGCCAGCGGCAGCGTGTCGCGCTCGCGCGGGCGATCGTGAACCGGCCGCAGGTGCTGCTGCTCGACGAGCCGCTCGGCGCCCTCGACCTGAAGCTGCGCCAGGAGATGCAGATGTTCCTGAAGGGGCTGCAGCGCGAGCTCGGGATGACGTTCCTCTACGTCACGCACGACCAGGAGGAGGCGCTGACGATGAGCGACCACGTCGCCGTCTTCAACGAGGGGCGCATCGAGCAGGTCGGCACGCCGACCGAGATCTACGAGCGCCCGCAGACGGAGTTCGTGGCCGGTTTCGTCGGCACGTCGAACATCCTCGAGCGCGACGGCCGCCGCTTCAGCGTCCGGCCCGAGCGGATCGCGATGAACGGCAGCGGCGAGCCGGGCGTGGTCGCGGACGTGGTGTTCGTCGGCGCGTTCACGCGCTACCTGGTCGACACCGAGCGCGGCGAGCGGCTGACGGTCGTGCGCGCGAACGACGGCAGCCGGCTCCCCGCCGGCGCCCAGGTGCGCCTCGCGTGGCGCGACGAGGACGCCTACGAGATCGAAGCCGAAGCCGAACCCCCCAACCCCCCTCGACAGGAGGTCACATGAGAAGAACGCCGTGGGCCGTGCTCGCGGCCCTCGCGATCGCGCTCGCGCTCCCGGCCGCCGGCGTCTCGAAGCAGCGGGGCGGGACGCTGAACATGATCGCGTGGGAGGGCTACCTGCAGCCGCAGTGGGTGAACCCGTTCGAGAAGTCGACTGGCTGCACGATCCACCAGAAGTACGCCGGCTCGTCGGACGAGATGGTGACGCTCATGCGCTCCGGCGGCGGCAACCAGTACGACATGGTCTCCGCCTCGGGCGACGCCAGCCTGCGCCTGATCTACGGGCACGACGTGCAGCAGGTCGACCCGAGCAAGGTCCCCGACTTCAAGAACTTCGGCAAGGCGTTCCAGTCGCCGCCGAACAACACCGTCGACGGCAAGCACTACGGGATCTCGCTGCAGTGGGGCCCGAACACGCTCCTCTACAACACGAAGAAGGTGCATCCCGCGCCGACGTCGTGGTCGGTGATCTACAGCCCGAAGTACAAGGGGAAGGTGACGATCCCCGACAACCCGATCCAGATCGCCGACGCGGCGCTCTACCTCAAATCTCATCAGCCGTCGCTGGGCATCAAGGATCCCTACGAGCTGAACCAGGCCCAGTTCAACGCGACGATCGCGCTCCTGAAGAAGCAGAAGCCGCTGATCAAGAAGTACTGGGCGCTTGCCTCCGACGAGATCGACCTGTTCAAGAACGGCGACGCCGTCGTCGGCGCGTCGTGGCCGTACCAGACGAACACCCTGCAGGCGGACGGCGCGCCGGTGAAGGACCTGGTGCCGAAGGAGGGCGCGACCGGCTGGCTCGACACGTGGATGGTGTCGTCGCACACGAAGAACCTCGACTGCGCCTACAAGTGGCTCGCGTGGATCTCGACGCCGAAGGTGCAGGCCGAGCAGGCCATCTACTTCGGGGAGACGCCCGTCAACTCGAAGGCGTGCGCGTGGATGAACAAGCTCTCGAAGGGCTCGTGCGCCAAGTACCACGCGAACGCGCCGCTCAAGTACTTCAAGCAGATCTACTTCTGGAAGACGCCGATCTCGGACTGCGGGAACGGCAAGAAGGACTGCATGGACTACACGAAGTGGCAGCAGGCCTGGACGCAGCTGAAGGGCTGACCCCCGCAGGCATCGGAGCGCGCCGCCGTCTCGGCGGCGCGCTCTGGCGCCACCCGTGGCTGAAGGGGCTGACGCTGCTCGGCGCGCCGGTCGGCCTGTTCGTCGCGATCTACGTCGCGGCGCTCGTCGCGCTCTTCGTCTCCGCGTTCTGGACGGTCAACAGCTTCACCGGGCTGCTCGAGCACACGTGGACCGGCTCGAACTTCTCGACGCTCTGGCACGGCTCCGTCTACCGCACGGTTGCGCTCCGCACGATCGGGATCGCGGCGGCGGTCACGGCGGCCGACGCCCTGATCGCGTTCCCGTTCGCCTACTTCATGGCGCGGCTCGCCTCACGCCGCGTCCGCACTGCGCTGTTCGTGCTGACGCTGCTGCCGCTGTGGGCGTCGTACCTCGCGCGCGTGTATGCGTGGCGGCTGATCCTCGACCACGACGGCATCCTCAACTGGACGCTCGGCAAGCTCGGGCTCCCCGCCGCCAACCTCGCCTACTCGAACACAGCCGTCTGGATCGTCTTCACCTACATCTGGCTGCCGTTCATGATCCTGCCGGTCTACGCGGCGCTCGAGCGCATCCCCCACTCCTACATCGAAGCCTCGCGCGACCTGGGCGCGAAAGGGTTCCGCACGCTGCGCACCGTGATCCTGCCGCTCGCGCTGCCCGGCGTCGTCGCCGGATCGATCTTCACCTTCTCGCTGACGCTCGGCGACTACATCACGCCGCTCCTGGTCGGCGGCTCGAGCTCGCAGTTCATCGGCAACGTCGTCTACGACTCGGTCAACATCTCGAGCAACCTGCCGTTCGCCGCCGCGTACGCGACCGTGCCGCTCGTCGTGATGGGCGCCTACCTGCTGGTCGCGCGGCGGCTGGGAGCGTTCGAGGCGCTCTGATGGAGACGCGCGCGACGCGCATCGCCCTGGGCGCGTTCACGGCGCTGGTGGTCGCGTTCCTGTTCGTGCCGATCGCGCTCATCTGCGTCTATGCGTTCAACCGCTCCAACGTGCAGAGCTGGCCGATCACGAGCTTCACCACGCGCTGGTTCTCGCCCGCGATCCACGACCCGGCGATGCAACAGTCGTTGTGGCTGTCGCTGAAGGCGGCCGGGCTCGCGACGGCGATCGCGATCGTCGTCGGCTCGATGGCGGCGTTCGGCGTCCACCGGTTCCGCTTCTTCGGCCGCGAGGCGGTCTCGTTCCTGCTCGTGCTGCCGATCGCGCTGCCCGGGATCATCACCGGCATGGCGCTCAACTCGTACTTCACGTTCTGGAAGACGAGCTTCGGCCTGCTGACGATCGTGATCGGCCACGCGACCTTCTGCGTCGTGATCGTCTACAACAACGTGCTCGCGCGGCTGCGGCGCGTGCCGGCGTCGCTCGCCGAGGCGTCGATGGACCTCGGCGCAGACGGGCTGCAGACGTTCCGCTACGTCACGCTGCCGACGATGTCGACGGCGCTCGTCTCGGGCGGTCTGCTCGCGTTCGCACTGTCGTTCGACGAGGTGATCGTCACGACCTTCACCGCCGGCGCGCAGAACACGCTCCCCCTGTGGATCCTCGGCAACATCCGCCTCGGCCAGCAGCTGCCCGAGGTGAACGTGGTCGTGCTCTTCATCCTCGCCTTCACGATCGTCCCCGTGCTCTTCGCGCAGCGGCTGACGCGCGAGAGCGGCATCCTCCGCACCGAATAGGAGACCCGTATGACGACGATGGACGTCTACAACCCCGCCACCGGCGATGCGATCGCCCAGGTGCCGAACATGACCGCCGACGAGGTCGACGAGGCCGTCGCGCGCGCGAAGGCGGCGCTGCCGGAGTGGCTCGACGCGACGCCGAAGGAGCGGTCGGAGCTGCTGCTCAGGCTCGCCGACGTGATCGACGACAACGCCGAGGAGCTGGCGCGGATCGAGTCGCGCAACGTCGGCAAGCCGATCGCGCTCGCGCGCGAGGAGATGCCGTTCTGCGCCGACAACCTGCGCTTCTTCGCCGGCGCGGCGCGGCTGCTCGAGGGCAAGTCGACCGGCGAGTACATCAAGGGCTACACGTCGATGGTGCGGCGCGAGCCGATCGGCATCGTCGCCGGCATCTGCCCGTGGAACTACCCGCTGATGATGGCGGTGTGGAAGATGGGGCCGGCGCTCGCCGCCGGCAACGCACAGATCCTGAAGCCGGCCGAGCAGACGCCGCTCTCGCTACTCCGCTTCCTCGAGCTCGCCGCCGACGCGATCCCGGCAGGCGTGCTGCAGGCGGTGACCGGCGACGGCGTGCCGACCGGCGCGCGGCTCGTCACGCACCCGGACGTCGGGCTCGTCTCCCTGACCGGCGACGTCGCCACCGGCAAGCTGATCGCGCGCAACGCGTCCGAGACGCTCAAGCGCGTCCACCTCGAGCTGGGCGGCAAGGCGCCGATGGTCGTCTTCGACGACGCCGATCCCGAGGCGGTCGCCGAGGGAATCAAGATCGCCGGCTACGCGAACTCCGGCCAGGACTGCACGGCGGGCTCGCGCGTCCTCGCGGGGCCGGGGATCTACGACACGCTGCTCGAGGCGCTCGTGCCGGCGGTCGAGTCGCTCAAGGTGGGCGACCCGGCCGAGAGCGACGACGTCGACATGGGCCCGGTGATCTCCGCGGACCAGCAGAAGCGGGTGCTCGGCTTCCTCGAGCGGGCGAAGAACGCGACCGTGCTCACGGGCGGCAGCACGAACGGCTCGAAGGGCTGGTTCGTGCAGCCGACCGTCGTCACGGGCGTGGAGCAGGACGACGAGATCGTGCAGGACGAGGTGTTCGGGCCGGTGGTGACGGTGCAGCGCTTCGACGACGACGCGCAGGCGATCGCGTGGGCGAACGGCGTCCGCTACGGGCTCGCCGCGTCCGTCTGGACGCGCGACGTCTCGCGCGCGCTCGAGGCGTCGCGGAAGCTGCAGTTCGGCACCGTCTGGGTGAACGACCACCTGGTGCCGATCACCTCCGAGATGCCGCACGGCGGCTACAAGCAGTCCGGCTACGGCAAGGACATGTCGGCGTACTCGATGGAGGAGTACACCAACATCAAGCACGTGGTGGCGAAGCTGTGAGAACTCGCGTCCTTGGTTCGTCGCGAAGCGACGAGCCAAGGACGCGGACGTCGACACCACCAAGCACGTCGTGGCGAAGCTGTAACGGTGTCAGGCACCTAACGGTGCCAGGCACCGTTAAGGAGCTCGTCCAGCTCCTCCGGTGACGGCACCCACTCGCCCGCCGCCGCGTTGGCGCGCACCTGCTCCGGCTTCGTCGCGCCCGCGATCACGCTGACGACGGGCGCCACGGCGGCGAGGCCGCCGACCGCCACGTCGAGCAGCGAGACGCCGTGGGCCTCGGCCCAGTCGGCGAGCCGCTCGACGCGGTCGAGCTCGTCGTCGGAGATCTCGCGGCCGTGGAGGCGCGTGCCCGGCTCCGGAGGACGGCCGCGCCGCACCTTCCCGGTCAGCAGCCCGCTCGCGAGCGGGAAGTACGGGATGAAGCCGAGCCCGAGCCGCTCGCACGCCGGCAGCAGCTCCCGCTCCGCATCGCGCTCGAGCCACGAGTACTCGCTCTGCTCCGACACGTACGCCGGCCCGGCGAGCGCCTTCGCACGCTCGAGCGACTCGACCGCGTAGTTCGAGGTGCCGTACGCGAGGATCTTCCCCTCGCCGACGAGCTCCTCGAGCGCGCCGATCGTCTCCTCGAGCGGCGTGTCCGGGTCCTCTTCGTGGTGCTGGTAGAGGTCGACTCGGTCCGTCTGCAGGCGCCGCAGCGACGCCTCCAGCGCGGCGCGCACGTACTCGCGCGTGCCGCGTCGCTCGACGCCGTCGCCCATCGGCTTGCCGAACTTCGTCGCGAGGACGACGCGGTCGCGCCGGGCCCGGAGCGCTCGGCCGAGCAGCTCCTCGCTGCCGCCCTGGCGGCCGTAGATGTCCGCGGTGTCGAAGAACGTGACGCCCGCGTCGAGCGCCGCGTCGACGACGGCACGGGTTCCGGCCTCGTCGACGCGGCCGCCGAAGTTGTTGCAGCCGAGGCCGACGACCGGCACCTCGAGCTGCCCGAGCTTCCGCGTGCGCACGGCTCGAACCTACAGATAGCGTCCCCGCTCGTGCGCTACTGGGAGGACTTCAAGCCGGGCGACGTAACCGACCTCGGGCCGGTGTCGGTGAGCGAGGAGGAGATCGTCGAGTTCGCGCGCCGGTACGACCCGCAGCTGTTCCACGTCGACCCGGTCGCCGCGCTCGACGGTCCCTTCGGCGGCCTCGTCGCGAGCGGCTGGCACACGACGGCCCTCTTCATGAGCATGTTCGTCCGCACGATCCTGCTCGACGCAGCGTCGATGGGGTCGTCCGGCGCCGACGAGATCCGCTGGACGGCTCCCGTCCGCCCGGGCGACACGCTCACGGCCCGCGTCACGGTGACCGACGTCAGGCCGTCCGCCAAGCATCGCGGCCGCGGCACCGTCTTCACCCACGGCGAGGTCTTCAACCAGGACGGCGTGCTCGTGATGACGATGCGGGTGCGCGGCTTCTTCGCGCGGCGCGAGCCGCCGCCTCAGTAGCGCCAGGTGTCGCCGAGCACGCGCAGCCAGTTGCGGTGCGTGATCGCCGCGACATCGTCGTCGCCGTAGCCGGCACTCCGCAGGACGGCGACGAGCTTCGGCAGGCCGGCGACGCCGCCCAGCTCGGCGGGCACCACCGCTCCGTCGAAGTCGGAGCCGAAGGCGACGTGCTCGACCCCGATGCGCGAGGCGATGTGGTCGACGTGGCGCACGATCTCGCTTAACGGCGTCTCCGGCTTCTGCCGGCCGTCTCCCCGCAGGAACGAGACCGCGAAGTTGACGCCGACGACGCCACCCGACGCGCCGATCGCGTCGAGCTGAGCGTCGGTGAGGTTGCGCGTCGACGGGCAGAGCGCGTGCGCGTTCGAGTGCGTCGCGACGAGCGGCGCGTCCGACAGGCGCGCGACGTCCCAGAAGCCGGCCTCGTTCAGGTGCGAGGTGTCGACGAGGATGCCGAGCCGGTTGCACGCCTTCACCAGCTCGCGGCCGGCAGGAGTCAGACCGCTCCCGGTGTCCGGCGAGGACGGAAACCGGAACGGCACGCCCTCGGCGAACGCGTTCGGCCGCGACCAGACGAGGCCGACGGAACGGAGGCCACGCTCGTACCACGCCTCGAGGTCGGAGAGATCGACCGCGAGCGGGTCGGCGCCCTCGAGGTGGACGATCGCGGCGACACGATTCGGCCGGAAGTCGTCCGGTGACGTGGCGATCTCGACGGGCAGCGAACGGAGGACGTCGTAGAGCTCGGCCGCGACGCCGGCCGCCTCGTCCGTCGGGATCGGCTCCGCGAGCGGCACCGCATACGGCACCTCGGTCGGCTCCGGCGGATGCGGGGACGGGACGTGGAGCGCGAAGAAGCCGCCCGCGAAGTCCGCCTCCGCCGCGGCGTCGAGGTCGACGTGCCGCGGCGGCTCGCCGCGCCACGCGCGCAGCACGAGGTCGTTGTGGCCGTCGACGATCACCGCCGCATCCTAGGAAGCTGTGTGTCAGGCTCCTCTACCTCGTGACGGATGTTCCGTTGAGGATCCTCATCGCCGAGGACGACGACGGCCTCGCCGCGGCGGTCGAGCAGGCGCTGCAGGAGGACGGCCGCTTCCTCGTCGTCGGCCGCGCCGCCGACGGCGCCGAGGCGGTGCGGCTGGTCGAGCGCGAGGCGCCCGACCTCGTGCTGATGGACATCGGCATGCCCGGCCTCGACGGCATCGAGGCGACCCGCGCCATCCGCGCACGCGACGCGGGGCAGCACGTCGTCATCTACACGGGCTCGGACGAGTACGACGACGTCGCCCGCGCGGACGCGGCGGGTGCGGCGGGCTTCCTGCACAAGACGGCGCTCACGTCCCCCGAGCTCGCCGACGCGCTCCTCGTCCTGCACGCGAACCATGTGCGCGGCGACGTCGAGACCGAGTGAGTGAGCACTCACTAAAGGTATGTGAGTGCTCACTTACGGTATGTGAGTGCTCACTCACAGTTTGTGAGCGCTCACTCAGCGGATGCGGGCGAACCGCTGGACCGCGCGCAGCAGCTCCTCGGTCTTCTCGTCCGCCTCGCGGTCGTCGCCCGAGGCGAGCGCGCCGGCGACGCAGTGACGGACGTGATCGTCGAGCAGCCGCAGGGCCAGCGCGTCGAGCGCCGTCGTCGCGGCGGCGATCTGCGTGAGGACGTCGACGCAGTAGCGGTCGTCCTCGACCATCTTCTCGATGCCGCGCACCTGCCCCTCGATCCGGTGCAGGCGCCGAATCAGAGCGGCCTTGTCGTCGGCGTAGCCGGGGCGCTCCATACCCGGCCAGGGTATCAGCGCCGCGGCGCCGGTTTGACTCGCCCGGCGCGGCGGTAGTAGGACTGACGGTGGGTTCGAGCCCGCCGGATGGGAACGATGGACGTCGGAAAGCCGATCCGCATTCACGAGGTCGAGCCGCTGGAGGACCCGGTGCCGCGGCGCGAGAAGCCGCAGCCGCGGCCGGAGCGCAAGCCGGTGCCGACCGAGACCCCGGCCAAGTGAGCGACGCCGCGCCGGATTACGCCGGCCCCCTCGAGGGCTGGCGCGTCTGGCGTGTCGCGCGTGCGGGCGACGAGCGCGAGTTCCGCCTCCTGAGCCTCGCCCAGGAGGTGATGTGGCCGCCGCGGGACGAGCTCCGCGCGTCGTGTCGCCGCTGTCGCCTGCTGCCGCGCCTCCGCAGGCGAAGCGAGCATCCGGCGCCGGCGGAGACGTGCTCGTGCGGCATCTACGCCACCGACCTCGAACGCCTCGACTGGTTCCTCGACGAGCGCACGTGGCCGACGCCTCCGTACGTCTTCGGCCGGGTCCTGCTGTGGGGGACCGTGATCGAGTGCGAGCGCGGCTGGCGGGCGGCGCGCGCCTATCCACGGGAGATCTACGTCGCGGCACCCCCGTACCGCCTCCGCGACGACGCGACCCCGGACCGGATCGCCCGCGGCCTCGCGGACTACGGCGTGCCGGTGCACGCGCTGCCGGTCGCGCCTCACGCAGCGCTCGGAGCAGTCGCGCAGCACTTATAAGAGTCCCGTGCTGCAAACGGCGCTCGACGCGCTGGTCCGCGTCCTCGGCGGCGCCAGGCGCACCCGGGTCATCCTGCTGCTCGCGTGCGTCCTCGCGCTGAGCGGCGCCGACACGGCGACCGTCGGCGCGTCGGCGACCGAGCTGCGCCACTCGCTCCACATCAACAACACCGACATCGGCCTCCTCGTGTCGGTCACATCGCTCGTCGGCGCGGCCGCCACCCTGCCGTTCGGCATCCTCGCCGACCGCGTCCGGCGCACGTGGACGCTCGCCGGGGCGATCGTCTTCTGGGGCCTCGCGATGATCTGGAGCGCGGCCGCGACGAGCTTCGGCAACCTGCTCCTCGCGCGGCTGTTCCTCGGCGCGGTGACGGCGGCCGCGGGGCCGCTCGTCGCCTCCCTCGTCGGCGACGCGTTCTCCCCGAACGAACGGGGCCGCATCTACGGCTGGATCCTCACCGGCGAGCTGATCGGCGTCGGCTTCGGCTTCGCCGTGACGGGCGGGATCGCAGCGCTGTCGTGGCGGGCCGCCTTCGTCGTGCTCGCCCTGCCGGCGTTCGCGCTCTCGTTCTTCGTCTTCCGGCTGCCCGAGCCGCCGCGCGGGCGCCGCTCGGCGGAGGGCGAGACGGCGGGCCCGACGGACGCGCAGCGCCTCGCGCGCGAGAAGGGCGTGCAGCCCGACCCGGACCTCGTCGTCGGCCGCGAGTCGTACCGCATGCACCTGCTCGACGCGGTGCGCTACGTGCTCCGGATCCGGACGAACGTCGTCCTGATCGCCTCCAGCGCCTGCGGCTACTACTTCCTCGCGGGCGTCGAGACCTTCGGGCTCGAGTTCGCGAAGGAGCAGTACCGCGTGGGTCAGGTGGTGGCGACGGCGCTGCTGCTCGTGACGGGCGTCGGCTGCGTCCTGGGGACGCTCGCCGGCGGCACCGTCGGCGACTGGCTGCTGCGCCGCGGCCGGCTCGACGCGCGCATCCTCGTCGCGGCGGCGGCGGCGGTGGCGACGACGCTCCTGTTCGTGCCCGCCATCTTCACGCGGGTCAGCGGAACGGCTGTGATCGCGCTGATCGCGGCCGGCTTCGCGCTCTCCGCGCAGAACCCGCCCATCGACGCGGCGCGGCTCGACATCATGCCGCCGTCGCTGTGGGGCCGCGCCGAGGCCGTGCGCACGTTCCTGCGCTCGATGGCGCAGGCGCTTGCGCCGCTGCTCTTCGGCGCCGTCTCGGACTACGTCTTCGGCGGCGGCCGCACCGGGCTGCAGTGGACGTTCGTGGTGATGCTGCTGCCGCTCGCCGGCAGCGCGTACCTGCTCTTCCACGCGCTGCCGACGTATCCGCGCGACGTCGCCACCGCGGCCGCCTCGGCGCGCGCGGACGAGTAGCGTCGCCGCAGTGGAGGCACGGGTGAGTGCCCGCCGCGTGCTCGCGCGGCTCGACCGGCGCGTGCTCGGGCGCATCGCGCAATCCGCGCTCGCCGCGGGCGCGTCGTGGGAGATCGCGCTGCAGATCCCGGGGCACGGGCAGCCGTTCTTCGCGCCGATCGCGGCGGTGATCGGCCTCGGCGCGCAGCAGGGACGGCGCGGCCGGCAGGCGCTCGAGATGATCGTCGGCGTCTCGCTCGGCATCCTCGTCGGCGCGGGGCTGGTCGAGGCGTTCGGGACGGGCGCGTGGCAGCTCGTGGTCGGCACGGTGGTGACGCTCGCGCTCGCGACCGCCGCCGCGGCGCCGCCGGTCGTGCGGGTGCAGTCGGCGGCCTCGGCGATCCTCGTCGTCGCGCTCCACCGTCCCGGCTCCAACCCGGCGATCCAGCGGCTGATCGACGCGCTGATCGGCGGCGGAATGGCGATCGTCATCGCGCGCTTCCTCTTCCCCGTCGACCCGCTCGAGCTGGTGCGAGACGAGGCCCGCGCGCTGCGCGAGAGGCTCGCGGACGCGTTGGAGGAGGTCGCCGTCGCGCTCGCCGAGCGCGACCCGAAGCGGGCCGACGACGCGCTCGCAGCGATCGACGGCATCGACGACCGCGGGCTCGACGACGCGATCGCGCTCGCCCGCGACGTCGTGCGCAAGGCGCCGCGGCGGCGGCCCCTGCGGCGGCGGCTCGACGCGCTCGGAGTCGCCTGGCGCGAGCTCGAGCTCGCGGTGGCCGACGCACGCGCGATCGGCACGGGCGCGATCCGGGTGCTCGACGGCCGGCCGGCCTCGACGGCCGAGCTCTCGGCGGCCGCGCGGGCCGCGTCGGACGCGGTGCGCGAGACGGAGCCGGCGCGGTCGAGGTCCGCGGCCGAAGAGGCGCGGCGACACGCGGAGCGCGTGCGCGCGGGCGACCGCTCGCTCGGCGCGGCCGTGCTCGCGCACGGCGTGGAGGCGGTCGCAGGTCACGCCCTGCGGGCGGCGGACGCCCGCGAGGCCGACCGGCGGGCGGCGGCGGACATCCGCGCGCGCAGCCTCCGGGCGCGCCTGCCACCCCGCCGGTGAGGGTGTCGGACACCGATTCCTCGTGGGGCGTCCACTGACCGTATCCATCGGGCTCCGATCCACGTTCTTCTCCACGTATGCCGGCCGAGGCCACGCAGTCGTCGAAGCCGAAGGGCGACAGCCTCTACCGCGAGGCGCTGCGCAACCGGAGGCTCCTGGGCGTCGCCGCGATCGCCGCGATCGGCGGCTTCCTGTTCGGCTACGACACGGGCGTCATCGGCGGCGCGATGCTGTTCATGAAGAAGGACCTCGGCCTGCACACGCACGGCCAGCAGCAGCTGACGGTCGCCATCCTCCTCCTCGGCGCCGTCACCGGCGCGCTGATCGCCGGCTGGTCGGCCGACCTGATCAGCCGACGCCGCACGAAGATGATGGCCGGCTGCGTCTACGTGATCGGCGCGATCGGCTGCGCGCTCGCGCAGTCGTACTGGCAGATCCTCGCCGGCCGCTTCTGGCTCGGCCTCGCCGTCGGCTGCGCCTCGTTCGTCGGCCCGATGTACATCGCGGAGCTGGTCCCGCCGCGGATCCGCGGCGGCGTCGTCAGCTTCAACCAGCTGATGATCACGCTCGGGATCCTCTCCGCGTACATCGTCGACTGGGGCTTCGCGCCGTTCGCGAACAACTGGCGCTGGATGTTCGCGCTCGCGGTCGTCCCGGGCGCCGCGCTCGCGACGGGCATGTACTTCATGCCGTTCTCGCCGCGCTGGCTGATCGAGAAGGGACGGGAGGACGACGCGCGCGCCGTGCTCGAGCGCTACCGCATGGAGGACGACGACGTCGACGCCGAGATCGAGGAGATCAAGGAGGTGTCGGAGACCGAGGTGCCGCTCCGCGAGCTGGTATCGAAGGGCCTCCGCCGGATGATGATCGTCGGCATCGCGCTCGCGGTGTTCCAGCAGATCGTCGGGATCAACACCGTCATCTACTACGCGCCGACGATCCTCAAGTTCGCGGGCCAGCACAACACGGGCGCGCTGACGCAGAGCGTCTACATCGGCTGCACGAACGTCTTCTTCACCATCGTCGCGATCCTGCTCCTCGACAAGCTCGGACGGCGCTTCTTCCTCGTGTTCGGGACGTCGGTGCTGACGGTCGCGCTCGTGGGGCTCGGCATCTTCTTCGCGTCGGCCGGCGTGCAACACGCCGTCGGCTGGCTCGCGCTCGCCTGCCTGCTCACCTACATCATGGGCTTCGCGGTCGGTCTCGGCCCGGTGTTCTGGCTGATGATCTCCGAGATCTTCCCGCTGCAGATGCGCGGGCCGGCGATGGCCGTCTGCACGATGTTCAACTGGGGCTTCAACTTCGCGATCTCGTACACCTTCCTGACGCTGACCGACGTGATCACGAAGCAGGGGACGTTCTGGCTGTACGCCTTCTTCGGCATCTGCGCCGTCCTGTTCTTCCTGACCGTCGTGCCGGAGACGAAGGACCGGTCGCTCGAGCAGATCCAGGGTGACCTCGGCGCCGACGCCGACCGGCCGCTCGCGCGCGATCGGTCGCGCGAGGGCGAGCGCCTCCACGCCGCCTGAGCGGCCCGGCCGGGAGGCTCTACGGGCCGGTCGTCGTGACCGTCACCGTCGTCGGGATGGTGACGGTCGTCGGCACGGTGACCGTGACGGCCTGAGTCTCGGTCTGCGTGTTCGTCACCGTCTGCGTCTGGGTGACGGTCTGCGTCAGCGTCTGCGTGTCGTGCTCGTGAACCGTCGTCACCTGCGTGTTCGTGACGGTCTGCTGGTTCGTCACGACGTTCGTCCGCGTCTGCGTCTGGGTCTGCGTCTGCGTCTGGGTCAAGACGCGGGTCGTCGGCACGCGCACCGTGACCGAGGTCGTGTGGGTCTTGCCCGCGATGGTGACCACCCGCTTCCTCACGACCGGGACGTAGTGGACGACGCGCTTCTCGACGACCCGCACGCCGCCCGGAGTCGTGACGTACCGCGTCGCCGTCGCCGTCTGCGTCTCGAACGCCGTCGACGGCCGCAGGCGCACGACCTTCACCACCGGCACGACCTTCCGCACGATGCGCCCCTTCTCGCGCACCGTGACGAGCTTGCGGTCGGTCGTCGCGTACAGCACCTCGGCGCGGGCCGTCTTGTCGCTCGACATCAGCAGCGAGGCGGCGAAGAGGCCGCCGCCGAGCGCCAGCCCGAGCGCGGCGATGATCGCGCCCGCGCGCAGCTCCGGCGGCACGCGGTCGTGCCACCACCAGCGCCAGAACTCGAGCTCCCGCCAGTGCTCCCGCATTCGCTCCCGCAGAACCCCCGCTCGGCCGCCTCGGGCCGTCGGGGCGAGCCTAGCGCAGCCGCGGCCGGCGCCCGGCGGGGATCGCTCCAAGGGGTGATTCGGGCCGCCGCCCGGAGCCTGAATGATCCGTGGAGGTGGATCCCGGAGAACCCGGAGTCGAGTTCAGGCTCGGCGACATCGCCGAGGCCGACTGCCACGCGATCGTCAACCCCTGCAACAGCGGCTTCCTGCTCGGCTACGCGGGCGTGAACGGCGCGCTCGCCTCGCGAGGCGGCGAGGCCTTCACCAAGGAGTGCGCGAAGCTGCCCGAACGGGCCGCGACCGGGTCCGGGGTGCTGATCACCGGCGCCGGCAGGCTGCAGGCCCGGTACGTCGTCCACGTCGCGAGCCCGCTCTGGAACGGCGGCCGCGAGCGTGAGCGGGCGGCGCTCCGCCTCGTGCACGAGCAGGCCCTCGGGGTGGCGGACCGGCTCGGCTGCGAGAGCGTCGCGTTGCCGGCGATCGGCGCGGGCGCGCACGGCTTTCCGGCCGAGGTGGCCGCGTCGATCGCCGTCCCCGCGGTCGAGGCCGCGCTCGAGCGGGCGCGCAGCCTTCGCCGCGCCGTCTTCTTCTTCCGGCGGCGGACGACGCTCCACGACTACGTCATCCGCTCGACGGGGAGCGACAGCCGCGCCGCGGCGACCGCCGCGCTGCGTGACGAGATCGCGAGCCACCTCCACGCCGCCCGGCGGCCCGACCTCGCCGCGGCCGTGGCCGCGATCGACGACGAGCCGACGCTGCGGGCGATCGACGCGGCGGCACGCGAGCTGCTCGCGGCGCTCTCGCCCGGCGACGGCGACCACTCCTCCAGCGTCGGCGTCTCGACGATCTACGCACGCGCGGCCGAGCGCAGCCTCCCGCGAGACTAGGCGAGCAAGAGCGTGGCGGCCGCGCCGGCGCCGAGCGCGTACGGCCACAGCCGATCGAGGTTGAGCCAGCGGCGCCGCAGCACGCCCACGCCGAGGAACTCGTAGACCGCGAATGCGATCGCCCCCGCGACCGCCACCATCGCCAGCGTGTGCAGGAGAACCGCGCCCGCGAGCGGCGTCAGCGAGGACGGCATAACCATGTCGCCGCGCGACCGCACGCCGAGCCCGATCACGACCGGGATCAGCATCAGCCCGGCGCCGTGCGCGGTCGACATGAGGAACGACCAGAGCGCGAGCTCGCGCCGCCGCAGGCGCATGCCGACCCAGCGCGGATGGCGGTGCGAGCGGACGATCCGCCAGATCGCCACCGCCGCCAGCGCAGCCGCGCCGGCGATCCGGATCGACGCGTCCGAGGCGAGCACGCGGAGCTCCTCGACCGCCAGCACGGTCAGCCCCATCGAGGCCGCGTGGCCGGCCGCGATCGGCCCGAGCGCGCCGAACAGCGCCCGGCGCGCCCTGTGCTGCAGCCCGGTCCAGGTGGCGAACAGCCATCCCATCGCCGGGTTCAGCCCGTGGAACGCGCCGAGCGCGAGCAGCGCGCCCACGTCCCACGCGTTCATCGCCTGCGCGGCGTGGCCGGGACACGCGCCGGGCATCCGCATGCGCATCGGCACGCCGTGCATCAGCATGGTGTGGACGCAGCTCAACTGAAGCAGTACGAGTCGGAGGAGGCGTCGCCGCCCTCGAGCCGGATCTGGTGCGGCAGCCGCCCGTCGAAGTCGGTCGTCAGGAACTCCGGGTCGAGCGTCAGGCCGCCGTCCGGCCCGACGTCGAGCTTCGCGATCCAGCCGTCGAGGCCCTCCGGGTAGAACTGCCGGTCCCAGGTCGAGTACAGCGAGTTGGAGACGTACACCCGGCGTCCGTCCCGGCTCACCTCCACCATCTGCGGGCCGCCCTTCAGCGCGCCCGCGGCGGGATGCGGGGCCCGGGAGACGATGCCGCCGAGACGCACGCGCCCGGTCTCCCGCACGTCGAAGGGGTCGCTGACGTCGTACTGCACGAAGTCGCCGGTCCCCCAGCAGGAGACGTAGAGGAAGCGGTCGTCGAGGGAGAGGTTGATGTCGGTGACGAGCGGCGGCACGGCGCCGAAGCCCTGCAGGAGCGGCGGCAGGAGCTCGGCCTCCGCGGGCTCGGCGGGGATCGTGAGCGCCTTGCGAATCCTCCACTCCCCGCCGTCCCGGTACCAGTGCCAGACCGACGCGGAGAGGTCCTCGACGGAGACGACGACGCCGACGAAGCCCCACTCACGGCTCGGGTCGTGCGCAGGCCGCAGCTCGAGCACCATCTGGTGCTCGTCGCCGAGGTCGAGCGTCTGCAGGTGCTTGCCGCGGCGCAGGTCCCAGACGTGCATCGCGTGGCCGTACTCGCGGGCGAGCAGCTTCTCGGGCACCACCCCGTTCTCGAACATCGCCGGCGTGGCCCACTCGCTGGAGACGAGCGTGTCCTGGTTGAGGTGCCACCAGAAGTCGTACTGGTAACGCTGCGGCCCGGGCTCCGTCTGCCACGGCCCGAGCGGCTCGAACGTCTCGCAGTCGAGCCGGAAGATGCCGCCTGCTTCGTCGGCGCCGTTCGCGCCGCCGAGGCCGCTCATGTAGATCGCGTCCGGGCCGCAGTGCGAGGTGTGCGGGCGCGAGTAGCCGGTCTTCGCCGTCAGCTCCTCGGGCTCGATCGTCTTGACGAGCTTCGGCGCGTGCGGGTCGTCCTTCGTGTCGACGACGTACGTGCGCGACGACTTGAGCCCCGGGACGACGAGGTAGCGGCGCTCGACGTGTGGCCGCGGCGCGGTCGGGCAGAGTGCCGCGCTGCAGGCATTCCAGCCGAAGTGGTGCAGCTCGTCGCCCGGCGCTGCGAGCTCGAGCGTCGAGACGATCTGCCCGTAGCTGCCGGAGCCCGGCTGCAGGTCGACGACGCCGAGCGCGTCGGGGCGCGACGTCTGATCGGGCTCGAGCAGCGCGACGTACGCGAGCGTCTCCGGCGGCGCCTCCATCGCGAGCGTCGGCGATGGGTAGAAGCTCGGGTCGGGGGTCCAGCGGGCCATCCGTGCCTCCTTCGTCTGCGGAAGGCGCCAAAACTATCGTTTTTGAAGTGGCTGCCGCGTGGTCGACGCGATCAGAGGCGCGTTCGGCGGCGGATCCCGAGCCGCCGCTGCATGTCGCGGTCGAACTCGCCGTCCTTGCGCGCCGCCCAGACGAACAGGCCGATGACGATCGCGGCGGTGACGAGCGCCGAGATGGTGGCGATCACGGCGGCGGCGACGCTCACGTCTCCCCTGTTCCCGGCGCGGCCGGGTTGCAACGGGCGTTGGCGGCGCGGATCCACTCTCCTAGACTCGCCGAGATGGCGGTGTGCGCGCGCTGCGGGAACGACAACCCGCCCGGCTTCCGCTTCTGCGGCTTCTGCGCGGCGCCGCTCCTCCCGGAGCCCGGCACGCAGGGCGAGGAGCGCAAGGTCGTCACGGTGCTGTTCGCGGACCTGGTCGGCTTCACGGCCTCGTCCGAGGCGGCCGATCCCGAGGACGTGCGGGCCCGGCTGCGGACGTACCACGAGCACGTGCGGGCCGTGCTCGAGCGTCACGGCGGCCTCGTGGAGAAGTTCGTGGGCGACGCTGTGATGGCGGTGTTCGGCGCGCCCGTTGCCCACGAAGACGACGCCGAGCGCGCCGTGCGAGCGGGGCTGCGCATCGTCGAGGTGATCGGCGAGTTGAGCGAGCGCGACCCCGCCCTGCAACTCCAGGTGCGCGTGGGGGTGAACACCGGCGAGGCACTCGTCTCGCTCGTTCCCCGAGTCGACCTCGGCGAGGGCGTCGTCGCCGGGGACATGGTGAACACCGCGGCGCGCGTGCAGACGGCGGCGCCGCCCGGCGCGGTCGCGGTCTCGAGGCGCACGCACGACCTGACGGAGCGCGTCTTCGAGTACGAGCCGTTGGCGCCAGTCGCCGCCAAGGGGAAGGCGCAGGCGCTCGAGCTGTGGCGGGCGCGTGCTCCGCGTGCGCGCCTCGGGCCCGACCTCACGCGGTCGTTCGCGACGCCGCTCGTCGGCAGGCAGCTCGAGCGGACGCTGCTGACGAGCATCTTCGAGCGTGCGGCGGCGCAGCGCCTCTTCCAGCTCGTGACGATCGTCGGGGAGCCGGGGATCGGCAAGAGCCGGCTCGTCGGCGAGCTCTTCGGCTACCTCTCGGAGCGACCCGGCCTCGTCCGGTGGCGGCAGGGCCGCTGCCTCCCCTACGGCGACGGGATCGCGTTCTGGGCGCTGGGCGAGATCGTCAAGGCGGAGGCGGGGATCCTCGAGTCGGACTCTCCCTCCGAGGCGGCGGCGAAGCTCGACCGGGCGCTGCCGGCTGCGCTGGAGGACCGCGGCTGGCTCGCGACCCGGCTCGCGCCGCTCGTCGGCGTCCCGGGGGAGCCGGCCGCGAAGGGAGAATCGTTCTCGGCCTGGCGGCGGTTCCTCGAGCTCCTCGCCCTCGACAGCCCCGCGGTGCTGGTGGTCGAGGACCTGCACTGGGGAGACGACGCCATGCTCGAGTTCCTCGAGCACCTCGCCGAGGAGTGCCACGACGTCCCGCTGATCGTCGTCTGCACGGCGCGGCCGGAGCTCTACGAGCGGTGGCCGGCGTTCGGCGGCGGGGCTCGAAACGCGAGCAGGATCAACCTCGCGCCGCTGACCGACGACGAGACCGTCGAGCTGCTCACGCTGCTGGCAGGCCGGGCGCGCGTGCCCGCGGAGCTGGAGGCGCTCCGGGACCTCGTCGAGGGAAACCCGCTGTTCGCCGAGGAGCTCGTCGGCCTGCTCGCGGACCGCACCACGCCGACGGATGCGCATGCCCCCGGGCTGCCCGGCTCGCTCCAGGCCCTGATCGCGGCCCGCCTGGACACGCTCGGCGCCGCGCGGAAGTCGCTGCTGCAGGACGCGTCGGTGGTGGGCAAGGTGTTCTGGACGGGCGCGCTCGCCGCCATGGGCGGACGCGACCGCGGCGACGTCGAGCGCGAGCTGCGAGAGCTCGTGCGGAAGGAGCTCGTCCGGCCGCTGCGCTCGTCGTCGGTTCCCGGGCAGCAGGAGTACTCGTTCTGGCACGCCTTGATCCGCGACGTCTGCTACGGGCAGATACCGCGGCGCGCCCGGGCGACGAAGCACGAGCAGGCCGCGGGCTGGCTGCGGGAGCTCACGGGCGAGCGCGACGACGACGTCGCCGACGTCCTCGCCCACCACTACGGCACGGCGCTCGAGCTACGGACGGCAGCCGGCGACGACCACGTCGCACCGCTCGCCGACCGCACGATTCACTACCTCGCCCTCGCCGCCCAGCGCGCGCTGCCCCTCGACGCCGCAGCCGCCGCGACGCGTGTGGAGCGCGCCCTCGCGCTCGCTCCGGACGGGCATCCGGAGCGGGCGCGGCTGCTGGAGCGTTCGGCGGACGTCGCGCGGCATCAGAACCGGCTCGAGGACGCCCGGGACGCCCTCGAGGAGTCCGTCTCCCTCCATCGTCACGCCGGAGACCCGTACGGCGTCGGGCGGGCGCTGTCGGCGCTGGCGCTGGTGCTCCACCCTCTCGGCGACCTGTCGCGCACGCGGCTCATCGACGAGGCGATCCGCGTCCTCGAAGCCGAGCCTCCGTCGGCGGAGCTCGTCACCGCGTACTGCCGGCTCGCGAGCGATCGCAACGTCGCCTCCGAGCACGAGCTCGCCCTCGCCGCGGCCGAGAGGGCGCTCGAGCTCGCCGAGCGACTGGGGCTGGACGAGTCCGCGCGGGCGCTCGGCTACCGCGGCGAGGCGCGCGCGCAGCTCGGCGACCGCGGCGGCATCGACGACCTCCGTCGCGCCTGCGAGCGCGCGGTCGAGCGCGGAGAGACCTACCGTGCGGCGGCCTTCTCCAACAACCTGGCCGGCGTGGTCTGGGCGTACGACGGGCCGCAGCGGGCCCTGGAGGTCGGGCGCGAGGGCCTGGCGTTCTGCGAGCAGCGCGGGATCACGGCGATGGCGTTCGCGATCGCGGGCCAGAACGTCCAGTTCCTGGCGGAGGCCGGTCGCACCGCCGAGGCGCTGGAGGCCGCACGCGCCGCGGCGGATCGGATCGGAACGTTCGATCGGGTCGACCTCGAGGTCGAACCGTTCTGCGCCGAGCTGCGGCTCCGCATCCGGCGCGGCGAGCTCGACGGCGCGCGCGTGGAGCAGGCCGTTCGCCTCGCGGATCGCATCCGTGCAAAGGGCGAGGCGCAGCTGGTCGCGATCGTGCTGCCGTCCGCCGCCGAGGCGGCGGTCGCAGCGGGGCGGCTCGAGGACGTGCGTCGTCTCCTGGAAGAGGCAGCCCGCACGAGGGTCATCCGGAGAGATCGGTACTACGCCGCGCTGCTCCCCGCCGCGACGCGCGCGGCGTGCAGGCTGGGAGACGTCGCGCTCGCCGAGCGGCTCCTCGACGGGACAGAGGTCGTCACGCCGATCGCTCAGCACGCGGTCGCGCACGCGAGGGCGGCGATCGCTGCTGCGTCCGGACGCATGCGTGAGGCGGCCGCGCTCTACGCCGAGGCCGCGGAGCGCTGGGACCGTTTCGAAACGCCGCCGGAACGCGCCTACGCGCTGCTCGGGCAGGGACGGTGCCTGCGGGCGCTGGGCGAGCCTGAGGCGGAGGAGGTGTTGCGGGAGTCGCGCGAGGGGTTCGAGCAGCTGACGTATGTCGCGCTCGTCGCCGAGGTCGACGGCCTGCTCGCGCAGACGTCCGTCGCGCCCGCCGGGTGAGGGGGACCCGGGGCCGGCGGCGCCCGGGTCCCCGCGCCGCGCGAGCGGCTACCCGTTGGTGGTCGTCGTCCGGTGCTGCCGGCGATCCTGCTTGACGGCGGCCCTGGCGAGCTGCCGGAGCTGCTGGTTCTCCTGCCGGAACTGGACCAGCTCCGTGCGGATCGACTGCCTGGCGCTCTGCAGCAGCGTCCTGAGCTGCCCGCGCGCCGACTTCCGCGCGCCGCAGCCCTTCGTGACCGCCTGGATCAGCGCCTTGACGTCCGACCGGACGGTGGCGCGGTCCTGCTTGACGACCGCCTCGTTGGCGTCGAAGTCGGACCGCGTCTTCGCGCGGTCCGCCTTCAGCGTGTCGACGGTTGCGCCGTTCTGTGCGTCGGTCGTCACGGCCTGGATGTCGGCGTCGAGGTCGTGATGGCGTGTCTGGATGTCGGTGTCGAGCTTCGTGATGTCGGCCTGAACCTGCGACGTGTCGATGGTCGACGTCGTCTGGCCCTGGCACTTGCCGTTCGCGGAACCGCCGTCGTCGGCGAGCGCCGCCGGCACCGTGACGACGAACGCGGCCACGGCGGCGACGGCGAGGAGGCGCTTTCTCATCTGCTGCTCCTTGGCTTGGGGGGTCGATGTGTCGGTGCCTGCGCGTCTTCCGATTCACATCGTGTGATCGGCGTCCTCCCCGGCCGGGAATGTAAAGCGGCGTAAAACCGCGAGGCGCGGCGGCCGGCCCTCAGGCGGGCAGCGTGAGGCTCTCGAGGTCGCGCGGGTAGTCGGTGAGCAGCTCGATGCCATCGTCGGTCACGACGACCGTGTCCGAGTGGCGCAGGCCGCCCAGCTCCGAGTCGTAGAGGCCCGGCTCGATCGTGAACACCATCCCGGGCTCGATCGGCGTCCGGTCGCCGACGTCGAGGAAGGGCGCCTCGTGGTTCCGGAGGCCGATGCCGTGACCGGTGTGCTGCCGCCAGTACGGCAGCAGGTCGTTCTCCTCGAAGTAGCGCATGACGGCCGCGTCGACGTCGGCGCAGGTGACGCCCGGGCGGAGCGCGTCGAACGCGACCTGCTGCGCGGCGACCGTGTGCTCGAACAGGCGCTTCACCTCGTCGCTCGGCGGCCCGATCACCATGCCGCGCTCGAGCTCGGCGTTGTAGCCGAGGATCGGCGCGCCCGTCTCGCTGACGAGCAGGTCGCCCTGCGCGAACGCGATGTCGTGTGCGATCGCGTGCGCCCAGGAGCTGCGCCTGCCGATCTGGCCGCGGTAGCCGGCCTTGGCGCCGTCGGCCGAGCCGAGCTGGCCTCCCTCGCCTCGCTCGGCGAGCATCGCGAGCGTCGTCTCCGCGCCCGCCCGCAGGCTCGCCTCCGCCTCCGTCGCGCCGACGCGGGTGTACTCCTGCAGCAGCCGGTGCGCGTGCGCACACCAGCGGCCGCTCTCGCGGATCAGCTCGATCTCGACCGCGCTCTTGCGCGCCATCAGCCGCTCGATCGCGTCGCCGAGCGGGACGACGTCGAGGCCTGCGGCGTCGCTCAGCGCCGGGCCTCGGTAGCCGAGGATGCCGGGGTAGCCGTCCTCGTCCGCACCGGCGGTGCCGCGGATTCCGAGGTCGGCGAGCACGCGCGCGAGGATCGCCATCGGGTGCTCGCGGCCGGGGTACTCCGGGTACGACTCGATGCGCTCGAAGGACGTCTCGGCCCGGGTCCGCTCGATCTCGAACTCCGGCACGAAGATCGCCGACCCGCCGCCGGCGCTCTCCGCGTACACGATCGGCCGCTCGTTCGAGAGGAACCAGAAGTTCGTGAAGTAGCGGATGTAGTCGGGGGCGAACAGCACGAACCCGCTCGCGCCGGCGTCGCGCGCCTGCTCGAGCAGGCGGGCGCGGCGTTCCGCGAGCTCGGACTGCGGGATCTCGGTCGCCGTCACCGCGGCGATCCTATGCGGCGGGCGCAGCGCAGACTCAGTCGACGGTGCGAACGTAGACGACGTGTCGGATCAGCACCCGGTACGACCCGTCGTCGGTCAGGAGCGTCATCACGCCGTTCGGGTTGGCGAGGACGGAGTCGACGACGTCGTCCTCGACCGCGTCTAGGTTGGCGAGGACGATCTTCGTTCCGTCCGCCAGACCGATCTCGACCGCCACTCCGAGAGGTTCTCACATACTGACGTTCGCCGATCCAGGTGCGGAGTGGGCAACGGGCGTTCGCGGCAACGCGAAGTCCGCTTACCGATAGTGTGGAGGCGGCTTCGAGTCGCGCTCGTAGTCGACGTACCGGCCTCGCGTTCGGATCTTGCCGTCGACGTACCCGGCGCGCGCGTCGAGCATGTGCTCGTGCGCGCGAGCCAGAGGCGACTGACCTCGCAACCTCGCCAGCAGTCGACGAAGCATCGTAAGGCGAAGCTTAGTGTGCGGCCCGTTTCCGGGGCCTTCTTTGAAGCGGATGATGGGACTCGAACCCACGACCTTCTGCATGGCAAGCAGACGCTCTAGCCAACTGAGCTACATCCGCGCGAGCGGAGCGCAGTATAGCCCCGGTCAGGCGGGCTCGACTCGAGCGCCGAGGAGGGCGTAGAAGCACGCGTAGCCGACCGCGAGCAGCGTCGCGACGAACGCGCTCACGAGCAGGCCGTGCCCGACGGTCGCGAGCGAGGCGTGCGGCAGGAGCTCCGCGATCCGCCGCTCCGGCTGCACGACGACGTCCCAGCTGTTCCAGCGGAGCGCGCGCCCGAGGTAGACGCCGATGCCGGTCAGGCCGATCGTCGGTAGGACGAGCAGCCAGCCGGCGCGCTCGCCGAGACGGGCGCGCACAAGCGAGTGGACGACGAAGAGCGACAGGAAGCCGAGCAGCAAGCCCGTCCCGCTGAAGACGAGGTACATCGGGACGTCGTACCAGCGTGTCACGTCGTCGTAGCGAAGGTGGACGACGTCGGTGACGAGGTACGGCGCGTTCGGCAGGAAGAGCAGCCAGACGAGCCCGAACGGGACGAGGCGCGCCGCGGTCGAGCCGCGGCGGACGACCGTGCGCAACCGCAGGGCGACGAATGCCGGCACCCACGCCAGCACGAGGTTCCACAGCAGCCCCTGCATGGAGTTCGAGCCGAAGACGGCCACGCGCGCGAGCTCGAGCGAGACTGCGGCGACGGAGCCGGCGCCGGCCAGCAGCCAGGCGCGACGTTCGGCGATCGACGGGCCGACGAGACGAGCGGCCATGCCCTGAGGGTAGCGCCGCGGCGCAGGCCGAAAGGCGGGGTCAGACCCCGTCGAGCGCCTCGTTCACGAGCCGGTCGGCGAGCTCGTTGTGCGCGCGGCGCACGTGGCGGTACTCGACCTTCTCGAGCTCGCGCCCGAGCCGCGCCGCCTCGACCGACAGCCCCCGCAGCGTCTCGTTCTTGACCCTGTACTCGCCGCGCATCTGCTTCACGAGCAGCTCCGAGTCGGATATCACCTCGACCTCCGGAACATGGAGCTCCGCGGCGCGGCGCAAGCCGGCGATCAACCCCCGGTACTCGGCGACGTTGTTCGTCGCCACCCCGATCCTCTCTCCGCGCGCCGCGAGCACCGTCCCGTCCTCCGCCTCGAGCACGTAGCCGAACGCCGCCGGGCCGGGATTGCCGCGCGCACCGCCGTCCGTGTAGAGCCGCGCCTTCACGACAGCCGCTCGTACACGTCGAACGCCGGCTCCTCGTACGGATGGGCGGCGCGCAGCGCGGCCAGCACCTCGGCCTGCCGGTCGGACGGGAACACCGTCTCCAGCCGCAGCTCGCGCACGCGCTCCTCCACGCCACGCTGGCCGATCGCGGGGCGCGTCGACTCGCCGCCGAGGAACGTCCCCGTTCCCTCCGCGTACCACGAGCAGCGCTCGTAGTCGCCGATCCGCCCCGCGCCGGCCGCGAAGATCGCATCGCGGACGGCCTCGAGCGCCTCGGCCGGCACGAAGACGACGAGCTTCCTGTTCGCGGTCAGCGCGGCGCGGGGCGCTCGGCGTTGTCGATCTGCGCGCGCTGCAGGCGCCCCGAGTAGTCGACGTAGATCGACTTCCACTCCGTGAACACGTCGAGCGCCGCCTGGCCCGCCTCGCGGTGGCCGTTGCCGGTCTGCTTCATGCCGCCGAACGGCAGGTGCACCTCCGCCCCGGTGGTGCCGGCGTTCACGTACGTGATGCCCGTCTGCAGGTCGCGCATCGCCGCGAACGCACGGTTGACGTCGCGCGTGAAGATCGACGACGACAGGCCGTACTCGACGCTGTTCGCGGTACGCACGGCGTCCTCGAACGAGCCGACAGGGATCAGCGCGGTCGTGGGCCCGAAGATCTCCTCCTGCGCGATCCGCATGTGCGGATCGACCTCGGCGAACACCGTCGGCCGGTAGTAGAAGCCGGCGCCGCCGACCGGCTCGCCGCCCGTCAGCAGCTTCGCACCCTCGGACTTCCCGATCTCGGTGTACGAGTGGATCTTGTCGACCGCGGCCTTGTTGATCACCGGGCCGATCTCCGTCGCGTCCTCCCACGGAGCGCCGACGATCATCCGCTCGGCCCGCGCCACCAGCTTCCGCTGCAGCTCCTCGTACACGCCGCGCTGCACGATCACGCGGGACGCGGCCGTGCAGCGCTGCCCGGCCGTGCCGAACGCCGACCAGCAGATGCCGTCGACCGCGAGGTCGACGTCGGCGTCGTCGAGGACGATGATCGCGTTCTTGCCGCCGAGCTCGAGGTGGACGTGCTTGAGCCGGTCGGCCGCGGCCTTCGTCACCAGCACGCCGGTCTCGCGCGAGCCGGTGAAGGTGATCACCGGCACGTCCGGATGCCGGACGAGCGCGTCGCCGGCCTCCTCGCCGTACCCGTGCACGACCTGCACGACGCCTTCCGGCAGCCCCGCCTCGTGCAGCAGGTCGACGAAGCGCTGCGCGAGGAGCGGCGTGTCCTCGGCCGGCTTCAGCACCACCGTGTTCCCGCAGACCAGTGCCGGGCAGAGCTTCCAGGCCGGGATCGCGATCGGGAAGTTCCACGGCGTGATCGCGCCGACCACGCCGACCGGCATCCGCACGCTCATCATGAACTTGTCCCGCAGCTCCGACGGCGTCGTGTGGCCATGGAGGCGGCGCCCCTCGCCGCCCATGTAGTAGCTCATGTCGATCGCTTCCTGGACGTCGCCGCCGGCCTCGGCCTTCACCTTCCCCATCTCGCGCGTCATCAGGTCGGAGAGCGCCGGCTTGTCGCGCCGCAGCAGCTCGGCGAAGCGGAAGAGGATGTTGCCGCGCTCGGGCGCCGGCACGAGACGCCACTCCTCCCACGCCGCACGCGCGGTCGCGACGGCACGGTCGACGTCCTCCGCGGTCGAGCGCGGGAACGACTCGATGACCTCGCCCGTCGCCGGGTTCAGCGAGTCGAACGTCGCGGCCGCCACGCCGCGATCGTAGCCGTCGGCCTCAGTCGACCGGGTCGGTGCTGGGGAAGGTTCCCGGTACGCGGGCGCGGCGCCGGTCGCGGACGACGCGGCGCTCCCGCATTCCCGCCGGCGGCTCGCCCTGCCGGCGGTTCGGCCCCTCGCGGCGGTCGACGATCACCGTGACGTTCGGGTTGTCGCGGTAGTAGTCGACCAGCCGGTCGTAGAGCTCCGACTCGAGCTCCGGAGGGACGACGCAGTAGATCACGCTCTCAGTGTAGGAGGAGCACCGGCGGACGCCACCCCCATTTTCGGGGTCAGACCTTCGCGATCTCCGGGACGATCCGCCCCTCGCCGTCCATGTGGGCGTTCCAGTCCGTGAACGAGCCCTCGAGCTCGGCGGGGTCGTGGCCGCGTCCCTCGAGCCTGACCGGGTTGTCGGAGTCGGGCGCGACGCGGTACTGGTACCAGGAGATCTCCCAGGCAACGGTCACCACGACCTCGGCGTTGACGCCGGAGAGGAGGACGAGCGAGACGCGCGGCGCGCCGAGCGACTTGCCGATCCCGCCGATCGTCCGCCGGTACTGCGACGCGTTGAAGACGTCGGCGGCCTCGACGAGCTCCAGCTCGCGGTCGGAGAGCCTGCGCAGGATCGGCTCGGAGACGGTCGCCTCCGCGGCGCGAGGCTTCGTCCCGAGCAGCGCGGCGAGCCAGCCCGCGCCCCCGCGGCGCCGGCGCCCCTCGCTCGCGACGGTCGGCGTCGTCGGCGCGCCCTCGCGCACCCAGCCCGACTCGACGGCGGTCTCGGCGCAGAGCGGGCAGACGTCGACGTAGTCGCCGCCGCCGTTCGGCGAGAAGCGAACGGCGCGCTCGCCCAGCAGCAGCGTCCGCTCGCAGATGGCACACGAGCGCTCGGTGGTCACGCGCGTCACGCGGGTCATCGACGCCCGAGAGTAGCGATTTGCTGCGCTTTCCGTAGCATCGCGGCATGATCGTGCGCACCGTCCTCGGCGACGTCGAGCCGTCGGAGCTCGGGCCGTGCGACGCGCACGAGCACCTGTTCCTCGACACGCCGGCGCAGCCGGGCGAGGAGTTCGTCGACCGCGAGAAGGCGGTCGAGGAGGCCAGGACGCTCGCCGCGGCCGGTGCGCGCGCGGTCGTCGACTGGACCCCGCTCGGGCTGGGCCGCGACCTCGACGGGCTCGCGCTCGTCTCGCGCGAGACGGGCCTCCACGTCGTCGCGGCGACCGGCCTGCACCGTGACGCGCACTATCGGCCCGACAGCGAGTTTCGCACGGCGAGCGTCGACGACCTCGCCGACCGCTTCGCGGCGGAGCTCCGAGACCGCTGCGGGATCCTCAAGCTCGGCGCGAGCTACCACCACCTGACGCCCTTCGAGCAGAAGGCGTTCGAGGCGGGCGCCGAGGCGCACCGGCGCACGGGCGCGCCCGTCTGCGTCCACACGCAGCACGGGACGATGGGGTTGCAGATCGTCGAGCGGCTGGCCGCGCTCGGGGTGCCGCCGGCCTCGATCGTGCTCGCACACGTCGACCGCAACCCGGACGCGGGCGAGCATGCCGAGACGGCGTCGACCGGCGCGACGCTCCAGCTCGACGGGCCGGGGCGCACGAAGTACTGGCCCGACTCGACGATCCTGCGCCTGATCGCCGACCTCGCCGAGGCGGGCCACGCCGACCGCCTGCTGCTCGGCGGCGACGTCGGCCGCCGCGGGATGCTGCGCGCCTACGGCGGCGGCCCTGGCCTCGACTACGTCTTCGCGCGGTTCAAGCCGCGTCTCGAGCGCGAGCTCGGATTCGAGCTGTCGCAGCGGATCTTCGTCGCCAACCCAGCGCGAGCCTTCGCCCGGCCGGGCTGAGGGAACGGCCCGGTATTGAACGCCCGTCTAGACAGCTATACAGTCGCCCCATGGACGCGCCGTTCGACCTCGAGGGTCGCCGCGTCGTCGTCACCGGCGCCTCGAGCGGGATCGGCGAGGCGGTCGCGCGCGCCTTCGCAGCCGCGGGCGCGCGCGTGGCCGGCATCTCGCTCGACGGCGGCGCGCCCGTCGCGGACGGGATCTTCGTCGCCGGCGACGTCGGCGACCCGGCCGCGGTCGAGGCGCTCGCCGACCGCGTGGAGGAGGCGTGGGGCGGCATCGACGTGTGGGTCAACAACGCCGCGCGCCTGTTCGTCAAGCCGCTCGTCGAGACGTCGGACGACGACTGGCACGGCGTGCTGCGCGCGAACCTCCACGGCTACTTCCACGGGTGCCGCGCCGCCGCGCGGCGCATGCTCGCCGCCGGCCGCGGCGGCGCCATCGTCAACGTCACCTCGGCCTCCCGCATCCTCGCCGTGCCGGACTTCGGCGTGTACGCGACCGCGAAGGGCGGCATCGAGGCGCTCACGAAGACGCTCGCGCTCGAGCTGGCGCCCCACGGCATCACCGTCAACGCGGTCGCGCCCGGCGCGATCGACACGCCGCTCAACGCGACGGCATGGACGCCGGCCGTCCGGCGGACGTACGGCGAGCGGATCCCGATGCGGCGCGTCGGCACGCCGAGCGAGGTCGCGGGCGCCGTGCTCTTCCTTGCGACCGCGGCCGCGCGCTACGTGACGGGGCAGGAGCTCGTCGTCGACGGCGGGCTGACGATCAACGGCGCGGTCGGCCATGCCCGCGACTGAGACGCTCGCCGCCTGCGAGGTGCTGGTCGACGGGCTCGACCACCCGGAGGGCGTCTGCTGGGATCCGCGGTCGGGCGCGCTCTGGGCGGGCGGCGAGGCCGGCCAGCTCTACCGCGTCGACCTCGACGCGCGCATGTGGCAGGAGGTCGCACGCGCGCCCGGCTTCGTGCTCGGGCTGGCCGTCGACGGCCGCGGGCGGCTCGCCGTCTGCTGCCCGGGCGCCGGCGCGCTCTGCGCGCTCGCGGACGGCGGCGTGCGCACGCTGCACGACGGCCTGACGCAGCCGAACCACGGCGCCTTCGCGCCCGACGGCGCGTTCTACTTCTCCGACTCGGGCCGCTGGGGCAACGGCGGCGGCCGCGTCTACCGCCTGTCGCCGGACGGCGAGCTCGACCTGTTCTCCGACCGGCTCGCCGACTTCCCGAACGGCTGCGCCGTGACGCCGGACGGCCGCCATCTCTGGACGGTCTGCAGCCACGCGCCGGTCGTCGGCCGCTTCGACCTCGCCACCGGCGAGCTCGAGGAGGTGACGCGGCTCGACGGCACGGTCCCCGACGGGATCGCGTTCACCGACGACGGCCGCGTGGTCGTCTCCTGCTACCGGCCGGACCGGATCGTCCTGCTCGACGCGGACGGCCGTGCCGAGACGATCGCCGAGGACCCGCAGGGCACGCTGCTCGCCGCGCCGACGAACGTCGTCTTCGTCGGCGAGCGGCGCGACCGGCTCGTCTCGGCGAACCTCGGCCGCTGGCACCTCACCCTGCTCGACGTCGGGCTTCGCGGCGCGCCCCTCCACCACCCCGAGCGCTGGGCCGTCGACGCATGACCAACTTCGTCCCCCGCTACTACGCGATCGAGCAGACGCTGCGCGCGCGGATCGCCGCGCTCGACCCCCACGCGCCTCTGCCGTCCGACTCGCAGCTCTGCGACGAGTTCGGCGTGTCGCGGATGACCGCGCGCGGCGCGGTGCAGCGGCTCGTGCAGGAAGGGCTCGTCTACCGCGTGCCCGGGCGCGGCACGTTCGTCGCGCCCGCGCGCGCGAACCGCACCGCCAGCCACATCCTCTCGTTCAGCGACGAGATGCGCCGCCGCGGCCGCGTCCCGCGCTCGCGCGTGGTCGAGGCCGGCCGGCGCGCGGCGACCGACGAGGAGGAGCGGCGCCTGCAGGCCGGCGAGGTCTTCGTCGTGCGACGCGTGCGCGAGGCGGACGGCGAGCCGGTCGCGCTCGAGACCGCCGTCTTCCCGGCCGACCGGGCCGCCGTGCTGGCCGAACGAGACCTCCAGGACGTCTCGGTCTTCGCGGCGCTCGCCGAGTCGGGCAACGTGCCGACCGCGGGGCGCGCGGCGATCGCCGCCGAGGCCGCGACCGCCGAGGACGCACGGCTGCTCGACGTGAAGAAGGGCGAGCCGCTGCTCGTCGAGCGGCGGCTGATCCGCGACCAGGACGGGGCGCCGCTCGAGCTCACCGAGAGCCGCTACGTCGGCTCGCGCTACGGCCTCGACGTCGACTTCGAGGTCGAGCTGCCGCGGTGAAGGTCGTCACGCTGGGCGAGGGCGGGCTGCGCGTCGACGTGCTGCCGGAGCGCGGGCTCGACCTCGCGCAGGCGACGTTCCGGGGCGAGCGATTCACCTGGGAGTCGCCGCTCGGCCACATCCCGTGGCAGGGCGGCTTCGCGCGCTCGTTCGGCGGCGGCCTGCTGGTGACGTGCGGGCTGCGCAACGTCGGCGTCCCCTCCGAGGGCCAGCCGCAGCACGGCTGGTACAGCTCGCAGGCGGCCCGCGACGTGACGCTGGAGGCCGCGGCGGCCCGAGGCCGCGTCGTCGACGCCGAGGTGCCGGGGCCGACGCTCGCGCTCGAGCGCGAGCTGCGCGTGGGCGATGCGTCCGTCGAGGTGCATGACCTCGTGCGAAACGAGGGCGCCGAGCCCGAGCCGGCTCCGCTCCTCTACCACGTCAACCTCCTCTGGGGCGCCGTCGACGTCGACTCCGTCGAGGTGCTGCCGCGCGACGACGACGCGCGCGCCGGCGACTGGCGCGAGCTCGGCCCGCCCGGGCCGGAGCGCGTGTACGAGCACGTGGGCGCGACGCGCGCCGTCGTCGCGAACGGGGCCGCCCGCGTCACCGTCCGGTCGAGCCTGCCGCGCCTCTGGCAGTGGGTGCACCCGAGCTACGGCGTGGTCGCGTTCGAGCCCGCGAACTGCTCGGTGCTCGGCCGCGCGCACGACCGCGCCGAGGGGCGGCTGCCGCTGCTGGCGCCGGGCGAGGAGCGCGAGTCGACGCTCGAGATCGCGGTGGAGGCGCCGTGACGCGCGAGCTGCACGAGCTGCGCGCGGGCGTCGTCGGCACCGGCTTCATCGGCGCCGTGCACGTCGACGCGCTGCGACGGCTCGGCGTTCAGGTCGCGGGCGTCGTCGGCTCGACGCCGGAGCGCGCGTCTGCGAAGCGGCTCGCGCCCGCGTACGAGAGCTTCGAGGCGCTGCTCGAGGACGCATCGGTCGACGTCGTCCACCTGACGACGCCGAACCACCTCCATTACTCGCAGGCGAAGGCGGCGCTCGCGGCGGGCAAGCACGTCGTGTGCGAGAAGCCGCTCGCGCTCGACGCGGCGCAGTCGGCCGAGCTCGTCGAGCGGGCCGAACGCAGCGGGCTCGTGCACTGCACGAACTTCAACATCCGCTTCTACCCGCTCGTGCAGGACGCGCGGGCGCGCGTGCTCGGGGGCGAGCTCGGGGAGATCTGGAACGTCCACGGCGGCTACCTGCAGGACTGGCTGCTGCTCCCGACCGACTGGAACTGGCGCCTCGAGCCCGACAAGGGCGGCGCGCTGCGGGCGGTCGCCGACATCGGCTCGCACTGGCTCGACCTGGCGCAGTTCGTGACCGGGCTCGAGGTCGAGCAGGTGTTCGCCGACCTGGCGACCGTCGTCCCGGTGCGGCGGCGGCCGACGGGCGAGGTCGAGACGTTCGCGGCGGCGGCCGACGTCGAGCGCGCGGACGCGCCGATGTCGACGGAGGACCTCGCGCACATCCTCGTGCGGTTCCGCGGCGGCGCGCGCGGCTCGTGTGTCGTCTCGCAGGTCTCGGCCGGCCGCAAGAACGCGATCCGGTTGGAGGTGGACGGCTCGCAGGGCGCGCTCGCGTGGGACGGCGAGCGGCCGGAGGAGCTGTGGCTCGGCGCGCGCGACGCGCCGAACGGCACGCTCCTGCGGAACCCGGCGCTGCTCGGCGCGGCCGCGCGCGCGGCGACGCAGCTGCCGGCGGGCCACGCCGAGGGCTTCGCCGACACGTTCCGCGAGCTGTACCGCGCCGTCTACCGTGCGGTCGCCGCGGGCGAGCCGGGCGACGGCTATCCGACCTTCCGCGACGGCCATCGCGAGAACGTGCTTGCGGAGGCCGTCGCGGGGTCGAACCGCACAGGACGATGGGTGGAGGTGACTGCGTCATGAAGCTCGGACTGCTCACGGCAGCGTTCCCGGACCGGTCGCTCGAGGAGGTCGCCGCGTGGGCGGCGGCGAACGGCTTCCAGGCGCTCGAGATCGCGTGCTGGCCGGCGGCGGGCGCCGAGCGACGCCGCTACGCCGGCGTCTCGCACGTCGACGTCGACGCGCTGGATCCCGAGTCGGTGCACGCGACGATGGAACGCCACGGCCTCGTGATCTCGGCGCTCGCGTACTACCCGAACAACCTCGACCCCGACGACGAGCGACGCGAGGCCGCGAACGCGCACCTGCGGAAGGTGATCGACGCAGCGCAGGCGCTCGGCGTCTCCGTCGTCGGGACGTTCGTCGGCAACGACAAGGACCGGCCGCTGCCGGAGAACCTCGAGCGCTTCCGCCGTATCTGGCCGCCGCTCGTCTCGTACGCCGGCGAGCGCGACGTGCGGATCGCGATCGAGAACTGCCCGATGATCTTCAGCTGGGACGAGTGGCCGGGCGGCAACAACCTCGCGTGGTCGCCCGCGATCTGGGACGAGCTCTTCGCCGCGATCCCGGACGACAACTTCGGCCTCAACCTCGACCCGTCGCACCTCGTGTGGCTGCAGATCGACTACGAACGCGCGGTCTACGACTACGGCGACCGCATCTTCCACGCGCACGCGAAGGACCTGGAGGTCCGCCGTGAGGGCCTCTACCGGCACGGCGCGTTCTCGGCCGGCATCGGCTGGCAGGTGCCGCGGCTGCCCGGGCTCGGCGAGGTCGACTGGTCGCGGTTCGTCGCGGCGCTGTACGCGGTCGGCTACGACCACGTGCTCTCGGTCGAGCACGAGGACCGCCGCTTCGAGGGGACGCCCGAGCTGGTCGAGCGCGGCTTCCTGCTCGCGCGCAACACCTTGTCGCCGCTCATCGTGTAACCCGCGTCCTTAGTTCACGTAGTGAACTAAGGACGGGAGTTTCGCTCACGGCACGAGCACGTACTTGATGCCGGCGCCGGTGCGGGTGGCGGCGAAGGCGCGCTCCCAGTCGGCGAGCGGCACCGCCTCCGAGACGAGCGCCCCGAGGTCGACCCGCCGCTCCTCGACGAGCGCCAGCGCGCGGCCCCACGACGCGGGCGTCGACGCGTTGCCGGACGTGACCGTCAGCTCCTTGAAGCAGACGAGGTCGAAGGGAATCGACACCGGCTTCCCCGCCAGCCCGATCTGGACGTAGCGGCCGCCGCGGCGCGCCGACTCGAGCGCGAAGGCCATCCCCGCCTCGTGGCCGGAGCACTCGACGACGACATCGAGCTCGCCGGGCGCGCCATCCTCGGAGGTCGACGCCTCGAACCCTAGCCGCGCCGCTGCCGCAAGCCGCACCCCGTCGCGCGGCGTGCCGCGCACGTGCACGTCGCCGCCTGCCGCCCGCGCCACCTGGGCGGCGAGCAGCCCGACCGGCCCCGGCCCGACGACGAGCACGCGGTCGCCCTCCCGCACCCGCGCCGGGTCGAGCAGCGCGTTGCAGCAGCAGGCGAGCGGCTCGACGAGCGCCGCCGCCTCGGGCTCGAGCCAGCCGGGCACGCGATGCAGGCCGCCGGCGGGGACGTGCAGGCGTGGAGCGAACGCGCCGTCGACGAACGAGCCGATCGACCGGCGCTCGGGGCAGAGATTCGTCCGCCCGGACCGGCACCACTCGCACGAGCCGCAGGTCGAGAAGTACGTCTCGCTGACCACCCGCTTCCCCAGCCACGCCGCGTCGACGCCCTCCCCCACCTCGGCGACGGCGCCGCACACCTCGTGGCCCATCGTCACGGGCGGCCGCGCGGCGTACTCGCCGTCGGCGATGTGCAGATCCGTGCCGCAGATCCCCGCGGCGAGCACGTCGAGGACGACGTGGCCGGGCGCCGCCTCCGGCTCGGGCCGCTCGGCCAGCGCGACGTTCCCGGCGCCGGGCGCGACCTTAGCGAGCCCGATCACTCCGACGCGGCGGTCGCGCGCGCGTAGATCGCCGCGAGCGCGAGCACGATGAGCCCGTAGATGATCTGGCGCACCGCCTGCGACGCGTTGAGGATGGTCAGCAGCGAGTCGAGCACGGTCAGGATCAGCGCGCCGAGCACGGTGCCTGCGTAGCCGCCGAGGCCCCCGAAGATCGACGTGCCGCCGATCACCACCGCGGCCACCGACGGCAGCAGGAACGGCGAGCCGATGCCGAGGTCGGCGGCGTCGTTGAAGCCGACGAGCAGCACTCCCGCGGCCGCCGACAGCAGCCCCGAGAGCGCGTAGACGACGAGCAGCACCTGCCAGACGCGAACGCCGGCGAGCCGTGACGCGACCGGGTTGTCGCCGACGGCGTAGATCATCCGCCCGATACCCGAGTAGCGCAGGCCGAGGATGATCAGCGCCGCCACCGGCGCCCACACGAGCAGGTCGTAGGGCACGTAGGTGAGGAAGCGCTGCGACCCGATCGTCACCACCAGGCCGGGGACGAGCGACGTGAACTGCTTCTGCGCCTGCACCGTGAGCAGGCCGAGCGTGATCGTCGACACGCCGAGGGTCATGATCAGAGGGTTGACGCGGAAGACGGCCACGCCGATCCCGTTCGCGACGCCGATCAGCAGCCCGACCGCGAGCGCGATGCCGATCGCCGCGCCCGAGCCGTGCGTGCCGAAGCGCGAGATGAGGAACGCGCCGGTCGTCGAGGTCGTCGCGACGGAGAGGTCGACGCCGCCGGTCAGCATCACGAGCGTCTGCCCTGCCGACATCAGCCCGAGCACCGCGGCGAACAGGAAGGTCGTCGACACCTGCCGCGGCGTCAGGAACGCACCGTCGCCCTGCGCCCGGTTGACGATGTCCGTGAGCACGAAGATGCCCACGAAGACGAGCGTCAGCACGACCGCGGGGTTGTCGCCGAACAACCGCCGGAGCTGCGGACGCGACGGGATCGCGGTCACGTCCCCTTCCCCTTCTGGCGGATCGCGAGGCCGCCGACCATCACCACGAGCACGATCAGCGCGCCCTGGAAGACCTGCGCGTAGTTCTGGTTGACGCCCTTCAGGATCATCAGCGTCTTCACGAGCGTGAGCACGAACGCAGCGCCGATCGGGCCGATCAGCCCGCCGACGCCGCCGAGCAGCGACACGCCGCCGAGCACGACCGCGGCGACCGAGTTGAGCGTGTAGATGCTGCCCGCGTTGGGGTCGCCGATCCCCGACGCCGCGGTGAGCGCCAACCCGCCGAGGCCCGCGAACAGCCCGGAGTAGGCGTACGCGAGGATGCGCGACCGCGAGACGTGCACGCCCGCCAGATAGGCGGCGCTGCGACTCGAGCCGATCGCGTACAGCCCGAGCCCGGGCTTCGTGCGCCGCACCGTCAGCCAGAGCACGGCGTACGCGACGAGGAGGATCGCGATCGCCGACGGCAGCCACTTCGTCAGCACCGTGTCGAACTGGACGAGGTTCTGGTAGCGGAGCGGCGCGCCGCCGCCCGGCACCTGCAGCACCGCGAGCGCGGCGCCGGCCCACACGAACAGCATCGCGAGCGTGACGATGATGTCCGCGACGCGCGTCACCACCGTCACCAGGCCGGTGAGCGCGCCGGCGAGCGCGGAGCCGGCGATGACCGCGAGCGAGAAGAGCAGCGCCTGCGTGAAGCTCATGTGCAGCATGTACTTCGCCGAGACCACGTTGGCGAGCGACATCAGCGAGCCGACGGACAGATCGATGCCGCCGCTCAGGATCACGACCGCCTGGCCGCAGGCGGCGAACGCGAACGGCAGTGCGTCGATCGCGAGCGACTGCACGTCGAATGGCCCCCACGGCAGCTTCGTCTGCCCGCGCCAGTAGAGGACGAGCGCGAGCAGGAGCAGGTAGACGCCGATCGTCCAGCCGTGCCGGCGCACGAGCCGGCGCAGCGTGCCCCGACGGTCGATCGCGGCGGCGACGCCGGCCGCTGCCGACGTCACGCGGCTTCCTCGCCCGCCTCGACCAGCCCGTGCATCGCGCGCAGCAGCGACGCCTCGTCGGCCGCGGTGCCGGGGAGCTCGGCGGTGACGCGGCCGCCGAAGAGCGTGAGGACGCGGTCGCACACGAGCGGGAACTCGGCGAGCTCGCTCGAGAAGAACAGGATCGCGGCGCCCTCGTCGGCCAGGCGGCGAAGGAGCGCGTACACCTGCCGCTTCGTGCCGACGTCGATGCCGCGTGTCGGGTCGAAGCAGAGCATGGTCTGAAAGCCGCTCGCGAGCCAGCGCGCGATCGTCACCTTCTGCTGGTTGCCGCCCGACAGCCGCCGCACCTGGCGCGCGGCGCGGATGTCGATCTGCAGCGAGTCGATCGCGCTGCGCACGCGCCTGCCTTCGTCGCGCATGTTGATCGCGCCCCAGCGCGCGAGCCTGTTGTAGCGCGGCGACGCGATGTTCTCGCGCACCGACCGCTGCGGCAGCAGCGCCTGCAGCCGGTCGGCGGGCACGAGCACGACGCCGGCGCGGATCGCGTCGTAGGGATGACGGGCCTTGAGGGGCCGGCCCGCCACGCGGATCGTGCCCGCGTCCGGCGCCTGCTGGCCCGAGAGGGCGCGGAACAGCTCGTCCTGCCCCTGGCCGTCGAGCGCAGCGATCCCGAGCACCTCGCCCGGCCGCAGCGCGAACGAGACCGCCTCGAGCCGGCCGACGGCGAGCTCGTCCACCTCGAGCGCGGCGTCGCCCGTGGCGAGCCGCTCGACCGTGCGCGGGGCGACCGCGTCCGCGTCCTGCTCGCGCGCGACCGCGGCGGCGCGGGCCGCCTCCGGCCCGAGCATGTGCTCGACGATGCGCCCCTCGCCCGCCTCGCGCGGGTCGATCGAGGCGACCGCGCCGCCGTCGCGGAGGATCGTCGCACGGTCGCACGAGGCGATCACCTCCTTCAGGCGGTGCGTGATGAACAGTACGGAGCGGCCTCGCTCGCGGAGCGCGCTCATCACCGTGAAGACGCGCTCGGCGAGGTCCGACGGCAGCGCGGCCGTCACCTCGTCGAGCAGCAGGAGCTTCGGATCGCGCGAGAGGGCGCGCGCGAGGTCGACCATCCGCAGCATCGGCAGCGGGAGCTCCCCCGCCTGCGCGGCCGGGTCGACGTCGAGGTCGAGCGCGCGCAGCTCGCGGCGCACGGCGGCCGGGTCGGCGCCGGTCAGCCGCATGTTCTGCGCGATCGTGAGGTCGGGCAGGAGCGCCGGATCCTGGAAGACCGGCGCGAGGCCGAGTCGCGCCGCCTGCGCCGGCGAGGAGAAGCTCACCGGCGATCCCTGCAGGTCGATCGAGCCCGCGTCCGGCCGCAGCACGCCGGTCAGCAGCTTCACCAGCGTGCTCTTGCCGGCTCCGTTCGCGCCGAGCAGCGCGTGCACCTCGCCGGATCCGACCGTGAGGTCGGCGGAGCGGAGCGCGACGACCGGGCCGAAGCTCTTCGCGACGCCGGCGGCGCGAAGCAGCGGGGGGACGGCGGCGTCGCCGCCGCCCTCCCCGCTCGCGGTTGCTGCTACTTGCACGCGCTCTTCAGCTGGGCGATCGAGTACGTCGTCAGCCCCGGCAGCTGCAGCGTGTCGCTGTAGGTCGGTGGCAGAGACGCCGAGTAGAACTTCTTCATGATCGCCTTCGACTTCGGCATCGTCCACACCTGCGGCGTGAGCAGGGTGTTCTTCTTCACGCTCTTGCCCTGGAGGAGCTTGAGCGCGACGGCGGTGCCGGCGCCGCCGATCGTCGCCGGGTTCGTCACCGCGGCGCCCTTCAGCTTCGGGTACATCGTCAGCAGGTACTTCAGGAACTGGTTGTTGTCGGCGCCAACGATCGGCACGAGCGGCTTGCCGGCCGTCTTGAACGCGTTGACGACGGTGTAGTCGATCCCCGACGTCCACACTCCGTCGACCTTCACGCCGGAGTTGAGGATGTCGAGCATCTGCTTGCCGCCGGTGGCGTACTGCCAGCCGGTGAACGTGCTCTTCACGACGTGGATGCCCGGGTACTTCTTCAGGGCCTGCTCGAAGCCGTTGTGCCGGTCGGTGTCGGCGGACGCGCCCGCGATGCCGCGCATCTCGACGACGTTGCCGTGCCCGTGCAGCTGCTTGAACAGCCACAGCGCTCCGAGGTAGCCGTACTTCGTCTGGTCGTTGGTGACGTTGTAGGCCTGCGGCGCCGTCACGGTCTGGTCGACCGAGACGACCTTGATGCCGCGCGACGCGGCCTGCGCGATCACGCTGTTGAGCGACGTCGGGTCGGCCGGGTCGATGATGATCGCGTTCACGCCCGCGGAGATCAGGTTGCGGATGTCCGCCGCCTGCTCCGCCGCGCTGCCGTTGCGGTCGGCCACGATCACCTTCGACACCTTCCCGCTGGCGTTGGCCTGCGCCTTCACCGAGCAGATCATCTCCTCGCGCCAACCGTTGCCGACGAGCGTGTTGGAGACGCCGATCACGTACTTGGCGCTCGACCGCGCCGACGCCGTGACCGCGGCCGTCACGGCGACCGCGACGGCCGCCACGAGCACGAGCGCCAGGCGCGTGCCGTTCGTTCTGAGCCTCACGTGTCCCTCCTCTCGGGATCTCTTGGATGCTGCGGTTGGGGGGTCGTGCGGCCGCCGGGGGATCGCTCCTCCTCTCGTCATCCACTCCCCTTGAGCGACCGGGCATACCGCCGGGCGTGCTCGGCGTAGGCGTCGTCGAACAGCCGGGCGGAAGCTTCGGGCCCCACGATCGCGGCGCTCGTGAGCACGGGCGGCATGGCGCCCCGCTCGACGAGCAGCGCTGCGGTCTGGGCCTTGATCTCGTTCACGAGGACGACCGCGGCGACCGTCGAGCCGGGCGCGACCGGCGTGTCGAGCCCGTCGATCTCGACGAGCGCGTCGCCGGGCGGCGTGCCGAGGTCGAGCACGAGGTCGGCGACGTCCAGCAGCCTCCCCGCCTCGTGGCGCGGCTCGCCCGCGAGCGACTGCGCAACCGACGTGACGGCCACGACGGTGAGCCCGCGGTCGCGCGCGCCGAGCGCCATCTCGATCGGGACGGCGGAGAGGCCGCTCGCGGAGAAGACGATCATCACGTCGGTCGGGCGCAGCTCGTAGTTGGCGAGGATCGCCTCGGCGAGCCCCGGCATCCGCTCGATGAACATCGCCTGGCGCTGCCCGTTCGCGCCCACGACCTGCGTGTGGTAGGTCATCGAGAGCTCGACCATCGGATTGAAGCCGGGGTATGAGCCGTAGCGCGGGAACATCTCCTCCACGGGGATGCGCGAGTGGCCGGTGCCGAAGAGGTGCACGAGCCCGTCGGCGGCGATCGCGTCGGCGCACGCCTCGGCGACGCGCGCGATCGCGTCGGCCTGCTCGGCGATCCTGTCGAGCAGCGAGCGCGCAGCGTCGAGGAACCTTGTCGTGCGGCGAGCGGCGAGAGTAGAGTCGGGGCCCATCAACCTGTCTAGACGTTTAGACAGGCCGACGCTACTCCGGTCGCCGATTCCCGTCAAGGAAGGAGGACAGCGGTTTCCGTGAACGGCCACAGGGTGACGATGCTCGGCACCGGCCTGATCGGCCTCTTCTACACGCGCACGCTGCACGGCCGGCGGGGCCTCGACCGCGTGCACGTCGTCTACTCGCGCTCGAGCGAGCGGGCGCAGGCGTTCGCGCGCGACAACGACGTGCCGGTGACGACGACCGACCTCCAGGAGGCGATCGCGCATCCGGAGACGGACGTGGTCGTGATCGGGCTGCCGAACCACCTCCACCTGGAGGCGGTCGAGCTCTGCGCGCGGCACGGCAAGGCGGTGCTGTGCACGAAGCCGCTCGCGCGCAGCGGCGCCGAGGCGAAGCGGATCCTCGACGTCGTCGAGGAAGCCGGGATCTTCGCCGGCTACCTCGAGGACCTCGTCTACACGCCGAAGACGCTGAAGGCGGTGCAGGCGGTGCGCGCGGGGCAGATCGGCGCGGTGACGTGGGCGCGGTCGCGCGAGACGCATCCCGGCCCCCACTCCGCCTGGTTCTGGGACGCGCGGCAGGCGGGCGGCGGCGCGATCGTCGACCTCGGCTGCCACTGCATCGAGATCGTGCGCAGCTACATGGGCAAGGACAACCGGCCGCTCGAGGTGCTGACGTGGCTCGACACGCTCGTGCACCCGATCGAGGCCGAGGACAATGCGGTCGCGCTGATCAAGTTCGAGTCGGGTGCGCTCGGGCAGTTCGAGGTGTCGTGGACGTTCCGGGGCGGCATGGACTTGCGCGACGAGGTCGCCGGCACCGAGGGCACGATCTGGACGAACCACTTCCTGCGCACCGGATTCGAGATGTTCTCCTCCGGGGAGGGCGGCGGCTACGTCGCCGAGAAGGCCGAGAGCGCGAGCGGCTGGCTCTTCCCCGTCGGCGACGAGGTGGCGGAGCTCGGCTACGTCGACATGTTCGCCGACATGTTCGACGCGCTCGACGCGGGGCGCGCGCCGACCGAGACGTTCTACGACGGCTACGTCGTCAACTCGGTGATGGACGCATGCTACGCGTCCGCGTCTGCCGGCGGCTGGGCGCCGGTGCGGCTAGACGACTGGCGCGGCGGCGGCGTGCCACGCATCGAGCGCGCGCGTCGCGAGCACGACGGCAAGACGGTGATCAAGGAGGAGCAGATGCCCGACGGCCGCCGCAAGCTGATCCTCAAGGACGAGGCGAGCGGCGCCTTCGAGGACGTCGTGGTGTAGAGCCGGAAACTCCCGTCCTTAGTTCACGTAGTGAACTAAGGACGTGCATTTCGGACTGCGGGCGGAAACTCCCGTCCTTAGTTCACGTAGTGAACTAAGGACGCGCATTTCGGACTGCCGCCACCAGGTCGGCGCCCTCGAGGACGTCGTGGTGTGAACGGAAACTGTTTCGTGACTTCGTCACGAAACAGTTTCGAAGCGTCGCACTGCCGCCACCAGGTCGGCGCCCTCGAGGACGTGGTGGTGTAGAGCCGGAAACTCCCGTCCTTAGTTCACGTAGTGAACTAAGGACGCGCATTTTCGGACTGCCGCCACCAGCCGGCGCGCCTCCTCGGGATCCTCGAGCGCGGAGCCGACGCCGACGGCGACCGCGCCGGCGGCGAGGAAGTCGGCCGCGTTGTCGGCGGTCACGCCGCCGGTGACGAGCAGCTGCACGCCGGCGAGCGGCGCCAGCACGTCCCGGACATAGCGCGGGCCGCCGAGCGAGCCCGGAAAGAGCTTCACCATCGCCGCGCCGGCACGCCAGGCGGCGTCGATCTCCGTCGGCGTGAGCGCGCCGGGAATCGCCGGCACGCCGAGCGCCCGCGCGCGCTCGAGGACGAGCGGCGCGAAGGCCGGCCCGACCACCGCCTCGGCGCCGGCGGCGACCGCCTCGTCCACCTGCTCGGGCCGCCGCACCGTCCCCGCAAGCACGGTCGCATCGCCCCGCTCCCGTGCACGCGCGATCGCCTCGGGGGCGCCCGGGCTGTCGAGCGTGATCTCGACGACGCGCACGCCCGCCGCGACCGCCGCCGCGACCCGCGCGTCGACGTCGTCGACCCGGCGCAGGATCGCGACGATCCGCTCCTCGCGGATGCGGTCAATCGCCGACATCCGCCCCGTCCCGCCGCAGCCGGTCGCGCAGCTCCTGCGGGTCGAGCCGCTTCGGCTCGTCCGACAGCGCCGCCGCCGTCCCCGCCGCCTGCCCCATCGCCATGCACGTGCCCATCGAGCGCGCGGACGCGTGCGCGTCGTGCGTGGCCGAGAAGCAGCGGCCGGCGACGAGCACGTTCTCGAGCCCGCGCGGCTGCAGCGAGCGGTAGGGAATGCCGTACGTCGCCCCCTCCCCGAGGTACACCCAGCGCGTGTCCTCGCCCGCATGGTGCTCCTCGATCGGCGCGCCGCAGCGCGCGACCTGGTCGGGGAAGCGCGCGGCTGACAGGATCTCCTCCGCCGTCAGGACGTGCTCGCCGACGATGCGGCGGCTCTCGCGCACGCCGATCGCGGGGCTCGTCGAGACGAGCACCGCCTGCTCGTAGCCCGGCACGTTCTCGCGCAGGAACCGGAAGTACTCGCGCGCCTGCCGCCGCCCCTCCCGCTCCGCCGCCGAGAGGCTGTCGGCGTCGGTCGCGTCGACGTTCCGGACGCGCGTCATCAGCGCCATCATCACGCCCTCGTGCGGCGTCCGGTGGACGGAGCCTTCGATGCGCGTGAGCGCGTAGCGGCCCGAGTCGCGCGCTTCGCGCATCAGCTGCCACAGCTCCTCCTTCGGCACCGCCTCCGCGCGCGCGACGTCGACGTTCGCCATCCTGAACACCGTCGACAGGCTCTGCACGTCCTCGCCCGGCGGCTCGTACGGCGCGCCGGAGAGCGCGCAGACGTCCGCGTCGCCGCTCGCGTCGACCACCACCCGCGGGCGGATGCGGCGCACGCCGCCCTTCGCCGCGACGTCGACCGCCGTCACGCGGCCGTCCTCGACGCGCACCGCGAACGCGAACGCGTGCAGCAGAGTACGCACGCCGGCCTCGGCGGTCAGCTCGTCCCAGATCGTCTTCAACGTCTCCGGGTCGTACGTGATGCCCGTCCCCGCGCCGTAGGTGTTCGGCCGCTCGAACGCCATCCCGCGCGCCGCAAGCCGCGCGACGACCTCGTCGGGGATCCCCGAGACGACCTTCCGCGGCCGCTCGCCGGGCGTGTAGAAGGCGTAGAACGTGTCGAGGACGGCGGTCGACGTCCCGCCGAGGAAGCCGAAACGGTCGACGAGCAGGACGTCGGCGCCCGTCCGTGCGGCGGCGATCGCCGCCGTCGAGCCGGCCGACCCGGCTCCGATCACGAGCACGCCGACGCGCTCGACCGCACTGCTCATCTGTGCAAGAGTATGCACGAATGAGCAGAGCGACGATGGCCGAGGTCGCGCGCCTCTACTACGTCCGCGAGCTGACGCAGCAGCAGATCGCGCAACGGCTCGGCCTTTCCCGCTTCAAGGTGCTCCGCCTGCTCGAGCAGGCGCGCAGCGAGGGCGTGGTGCGGTTCGAGATCGACGAGCCGGTGCCGGTGCGCGACGACCTCTCCCGTCGGCTCGAGGAGCGGTACGGCCTCGAGACGGCGATCGTGGTCGACCGGCGCATCGCCGACGCGGCCGCGGCCGTGCTGCCGCGGCTCCTCTCCCCCGCCGACGTCCTCGGCGTCGCGTGGGGCGAGACGCTGGCGGCGGTCGCGGAACAGCTTCCGACGCTCGGCGGCGGCATCCCGGTCGTGCAGATCTGCGGTGCGATCGACGGGATCGTGCCGGGCACGGGACCGACGGAGCTCGCGGCCCGGTTCGCGGCGAAGACGGGCGGCCCGTTCCACCCGCTCCAGGCGCCGGCGGTCGCCGACGCGCGGGCGCTGCGACGCGCCGTGCGGGCGACGACGTCGCTGTTCGACGAGGTCACGCTCGCGCTCGTCGGCATCGGGAGGCGCCGAGACGCGGCCGGGCACCTCCTGGTGCACGTCTTCGACGCCCGAGGGCGGCTCGTGGCGGCGGAGCGCGCGATCGCGCTCACCGTGCGGCAGCTGCGCCGCACGCGCGTGATGGCCGTCGCGGGCGGCAGCGGGAAGCGGGATGCCGTCCTCGGCGCGCTCAGGACCGGGCTCCTCGACGTCGTCGTCACGGACGCGGCGTGCGCGAGGCACGCGCTTCGGTGAGCGTCGCGATCGTCACCGGGTCGCGCGGCGGCATCGGCGGCGCGACGGTCGCAGCGTTCGAAGAGGCCGGCTTCACGGTCCACGGCGTCGACCGCGGCGATTCGTTTCCGCCGCTCGAGCGCCTCGACGCCCTCGTCTGCGCGCACGGCATCTCCGGACGCTCGCTCGGCGACGGGCCCGTCGACTCGTGCACGGACGCAGGCTGGGACGCAGTGATCGAGGCCAACCTCACGAGCGTCTTCCGGTACGCACGGCAGGCGATCCCTCTGCTGCGCGCGAACGGCGGCGGCGCGATCGTCACGGTCGCCTCGGTGCTCGGCCTCGTCGGCGGGGACGAGGACTTCGCCACGCACGCGTACGCGGCGTCGAAGGCTGGCGTCGTCGGGCTCACGCGTGCGATGGCCTCCACGTACGCGCGCGAGGGAATCCGCTGCAACGCCGTCGCGCCCGGGCTGATCGCAACGCAGATGAGCGCGCGTGCGCAGGGCGATGAGCGCATCCGCGGCCGCTTGCACGAGCTGCAGCCGCTGACGGGCGAGCTCGGGTCGCCCGGAGACGTCGCGGCCGCCTGCCTCTATCTCGCGACAGCGCCGTTCGTCACCGGCGCCGTGCTCACGGTCGACGGCGGCTGGACGGCGCGGTGAGGAGCCTCGGGCTCGACGTCGGCGGCACGAACGTGAAGCTCGTCGTCCTCGAGGACGGCGAGGTCGTCGAGCGCCGCGAGGCGCCGACGCTCTCGGAGGAAGGGCCGGAGCGCACGCTGCGCCGGCTCGTCGAGCTCGCACGAGCCGGTGGCGAGGTCGACACCGTCGGCGTCGCGCTGCCCGGCCTGGTCGACGACGACGGCACTGCGGTGCTGCTGCCGAACCTGCACGGCGACTGGACCGGCCTGCAGCTGCGCGCGCCGCTCGAGGCCGGTCTCGGGCGCGCCGTCACCCTGATCAACGACGGCCACGCGTTCGCCCTCGCAGAGTCGCTGCTCGGCGCCGGGCGCGGCGCGGCGAACGTCATCGGCATCGCCTGCGGCACGGGCATCGGCGGCGGTCTCGTCCTCGACGGGCGGCTGCACCTCGGCCCGGCCGCGCGGGCGGGAGAGTTCGGGCACCACACGGTCGCCGAGGACGGCCTGCCCTGCGAGTGCGGCAACCGCGGCTGCCTCGAGCTCTACGCCGGCGCGCGGGCGATCGCGGCCGCCGCCGGCGCGCCCACGTTCGACGACGCGCTCGCGCGAGCCCGCGCAGGCGACGAGCCGGCACGGGAGGCGCTTCGCCGGGCGGGCGAGCTGATCGGCGTCGCGCTCGCGAACGTGCTCATCTTCGTCTGCCCCGACCGGGCCGTCGTCGGCGGCGGCGTCGCCGCCGCGGGAGAGCTCCTCTTCGAGCCGCTGCTCGGCTCGGTACGCGACCGCGCGCGCGTGGCGCCGCTCGACCGGATCGCGATCGTCGCGGCCGAGCTCGGCCCCTACGCGGGCGCGGTCGGCGCGGCGCTCGCCGGCGGACGCGAGAGCTAGCTGTAGTTCCTGAGCACGTTGGTTCCATCCGGGCCGCCTTGGAGGCTGAGTGCTGACGAAGGCAACAGCCCCAAGGAGGCGACCCGGATGGATCTGCACGGTAACGCGGCTCTCAGCTGGAGCGGCAGGCGCGAGC
>DASRDA010000026.1:0-82826 GCA_035652835.1 Gaiellaceae bacterium | reverse complement strand
GATCCGTCCCCGCCTTCGAGAACTCGACCGCGCCCTCGACGACCTCGCGCACCTCGGCGTCGAGCGACTCGAACTCCTCGTCCGAGACGTCGAGCTTCGCACGGAGCAGCTTGATCGGGTCGTGCTCGGCCGCCTCCGCGCGATCCTCCTTCGAGCGATACACCTGCGCATCGCCGATGTAGTGGCCTTCGATGCGGTAGGTCTCGACGTCGAGGAACATCGGCCCCTCGCCCGAACGCACCCGCTCGAGCGCGTCGCGCGCCGTCTCGAACACCTCCTCGACGTCCTGCCCGTTCACCTTCACCGACGGCATGTCGAACGCCGTCGCACGCTTCGACATGTCGTTCCACACCGGCGAGTGCTGCCAGCCCGGCGTCGACTCGGCCCAGTGGTTGTTCTCGCAGACGAAGACGGTCTTCGTGTGCCAGAGCTGCGCGAGGTTGAGCGACTCGTGGAACGTGCCGATGTTCGTCGCGCCGTCGCCGAAGAAGGCAACGGCGACGCGCGGCTCGTCGCGCAGCTTGAACGCGAGGCCGGCGCCGACCACCGCCGGCAGCCCGCCGCCGATGACGGCGTTCGCGCCCAGGTTGCCGCGCTCGACGTCGTAGAGGTGCATCGAGCCGCCGTACCCGTGCGAGCAGCCCTCGATCTTCCCGTACAGCTCCGCCATCACCGCGTTCGGATGCGTGCCGCGCGCGAGCGTGTGCCCGTGCGCACGGTGCGTCGAGGCGAAGACATCGCCGTCCTCCATCGCCTGGCACACGCCGACCGCGACCGCCTCCTGCCCGATCGCGACGTGCAGGAAGCCGGGAAGCTCGCCGGCGCGGAAGCGCTCCTCCACGCGCTCCTCGAAGCGGCGGATCAGCAGCATCTCCCGCAGGAAGTCCCGCAGGAGGTCCTCGCTGACGGCGCGCTTCCTCTCGACCTTCGCCACGGCGCCGCCAGTGTACGGTTTCCGTCGTGCTCGTCGACACGTGGCGCCAGCTTGGATCCGACCTGCCGGCGGGCTGGCGAACGGCGGAGCTGAGGCTCGAGCTGCGCACCCGCGAGGACGCCGACGCGGCGGCTTCGCTGCTGGGCCCGGCGCAGCCGTTCCGGGCCGGCCCGACCACGCTGCGGTTCGGGGTCGCGCGCGACGGCAGCGCGCCGAGCCCCGATGGGATCCAGCGCCTCCTGCGCCGCCTCGACGAGCGGCCCGTCTTCGGAACGCTGTCCCTCGTCGCCGCGGCGACGCCCGCCGCGCCCGCGCCGACCGCGCCGGCGTCGCTCGCGCGCTCGTGGGACGACGAGCTCGCGCGGCTGCCGCGCGACTGGAGCGACCTCGTCGCCGGGATCGAGCTCGAGTCGTCCGACTACGTCGAGCGAACGTCGCTGCTCTGCGTCCCCATGAACCTGCGCCGCGACGGGAACCGTTCGGCGCTCCGCTTCCGCGCCGCGTCGCGGTTCGGCTACGGCGCGTCGCCGGAGATGGTCCGCCGCTGCCTCGAGCGCTGCGACCGCGAAGGCATCCGCGGCCGCGTCGTCGTCCTGCAGGCGCTCTCCGACACGCGGCCGGTCGCGACGCAGGGCCCGGTCTGGCTGCAGTCGGGGGCGACGGTCTGATGGCCGACCCGGCGTCCTGGCTGTCGATCGAGCCCGGCTGGCGCGTCGACGCCGCCGACGGCACGGAGGTCGGCCGCGTCGAGGAGGTGACGGGCGACTCGAACGCCGACATCTTCGACGGCCTCGCGATCTCCTTCTCGCTGCTCGGGAAGCAGCACTACGTCCCGTCCGAGCAGGTGGGCGAGATCACGCAGGGCGCGGTGCGGCTGAAGCTCGACCGCGCGGCGATCCAGCGGCTGCCGGAGTTCGACGAGCCGGCCGAGGAGATCGAGGTCGAGCCGGAGGCGGCGTCCCGCCGGCAGCGGCTCGAGACGCGCGAGGTGCTGCGGCCGAAGGCGCAGGCGCACCGGGTGACGCCCCTGCGCCGCGCGCTCGAGTGGCTCGGCCTCGCCGGACGGCGCTGACGACGGAGACGGCGCTCGAGCTCGCCGCGCGCGTCCGCGCGGGCGAGGTGTCGGCGGTCGAGCTGGTCGAGGAGGCGATCGCGCGCTGCGAGCAGTCGAACCCGACGCTCAACTTCCTCGTCGCCGAGTGCTTCGAGCATGCGCTCGCCGGGGCGCGCCGGCCGCTCCCGGACGGGCCGTTCACGGGCGTGCCGATGCTCGTGAAGGACCTCACCGAGACGGCCGGCCTGCGCACGACGTTCTCCTCGCGCGCGTTCGCCGACTACGTGCCGAAGCAGGACGCTGCCGTCGTCCGCCGGCTGAAGGACGCGGGCTTCGTCGTGATCGGCAAGACGAACACGCCGGAGTTCGGGATCACCGCGGTCACCGAGTCCGACCTGAACGGCGCCTGCCGCAATCCGTGGAACCCCGAGCGCACGCCGGGAGGCTCGTCGGGCGGCGCCGCGGCCGCGGTCGCCGCGGGCGTGCTGCCGCTCGCGCACGGCTCGGACGGCGGCGGCTCGCTGCGCATCCCCGCGTCGTGCTGCGGGCTGTTCGCGCTGAAGCCGTCGCGCGGCCGCGTGTCGCCGGCGCCGCTCGGCAGCGGCTCGCTCGAACTGTCGCAGAGCGGGCCGCTCGCGCACTCGGTGCGCGACGCGGCCGCGTTCCTCGACGTCGTGGCGGGCTACGAGCCCGGCGACGCGCACTGGCCGCCGCCGCCGGAGCGTCCGTTCCGCGAGGAGTGCGAGCTCGAGCCGGGCCGGCTACGGATCGCGCTCACGGTCGAGCCGCCGATCGCAGTCGAGGTCGAGCCCGACGTGGCGAACGTCGCGCGCGCCGCCGCCGACGCGCTCGCCGCGCTCGGCCACGACGTCGTCGAGGCGACGCCGCCGTGGCGCGACGACAGGCTGCTCGATCTGTTCGGCTTCCTGTGGCAGCTCACGCCGGCGCTCTACCCGGTGCGCGACCCGTCGCTGTTGATGCCGCTCAACCGCTACCTCCTCGAGCGGGCGCACGCGACGTCGAGCGTCGAGCACGCGCGGGCGGTCGCGGGCCTGCAGCAGATCGCGCGGCGCGTCGTCGCCTTCTGGTCGGAGGTGGACGTCGTGCTCACGCCGGGGCTCGCGAAGCTGCCGGTGCCGGTCGGCTGGATCTTCGAGCCCGACGACCCGCGCGAGCAGTTCCGCCGCGGCGGCGAGCTCACCCCGTTCACGCCGCTCGTCAACGTCACGGGACAGCCGGCGGCGACCGTGCCGCTCGCCGTCGTCGACGGGCTACCGGTCGGCGTGCAGCTGATCGGGCCGCCCGCGGGCGAGGCCGTGCTCATCCGCCTCGCCGCGCAGCTCGAGGCGGCTCATCCCTGGCGGCGCCGCTCGCCGTCCCAGTAGTCGACGTGCTCGATGCGGCCGATGACGCCGACGCCGCGCCACGAGATCTTGTTCGAGCGCGGGTAGTAGACGATGTCGTTCGGCGCGCGCGTGCCGTACGTCAGCACCGTCATGCCCGGCGGCCCCGCGCGCAGGCAGTGCGCGATGCGCGTTCCCGGCGGCCGCGCGACGACGTGGCCCGCGCGCAGCGGCACGTCCTCGCGGGCGGCGCCCCGCTCCGCGGCGAGCGGCGACGGCCACAGCTCCAGCGTCGCCTCGCCCTCCAGAACGACGAACACCTCCTCCTCTTCGGAGTGGCAGTGCGGCACGGCGAGCTCCTCGCCGGCCGGGATGCGCGACCAGTGCAGCCCGGCGCGGATCGACCCGGCCGCCTCCGCGAGCGCCTTCTCGCCCGGGCTCTCCGCGTGGTCCGGGACGTCGTCGACGTTGACGATGCCGGCCGGGCGCGGCGACGGCTCGCCGACCTCGAGCGGCGGCACGGTCGCCTCGACGTCCCACGGGTCGTCGTCGCGGCCCTCGACCCACGGCCAGCCCATGCGCACCGCGCGCGAGCGGGGCAGCCAGGCCAGCTCCGCCTTGTCGCGCGTGCCGTAGATCAGCACGTCGAGGCCCTGCTCTCCGGCGCGCAGCGTGTGCTCCTCGTGGTCGGCGACGTGGACGATGCAGTCGCCGGCGCGGATCTCGTGCACCTCGCCGTCCTGCCAGGAGAGCCCGTCGCCGCCCAGGACGTAGACGATCTCCTCGGAGACGCTGTGCGAGTGCGGCGGCGTCGACAGCCGGCCCGGGTCGACGCGCACCCGGTTCACGCCGACGCCGACCGTGCCCGCGGCGTCTCCCAGGCGCTGCCACTCGGCGGCCATCTCGCCCTTCTCCAGCCGGTGCGCCTCGACGTCGTCCCAGTGGGCGACTCCCATCGGGCGGACTCTGCCAGCGGGGCGCCGTCCGCGGGCCGGACAACGTTTGAGCGGGGCTCGATGCGGCAACCGGGGCGTTATGCTCCGCAAGGCAATGTGGACGGGCCTCTACGCCGGTCTCGGGGCGGCCGCGACGATGGCGTCTCGCCGGCTCGCGTCGAAGGTCTGGCGCGTTGCGACGGGCGAAGATCCGCCGACCAAGAAGTGAGCAGGGTCGACGAGGCGCTCGACGCCGCCGCCGACCGCCTCGAGGCGTTCGTCCGCGAGGCGGAGCGGCAGGGCGGCCTGAAGGCGAAGGTCGGCGCGGCGTTCGCCGAGGACCCGGAGTTCCTGCGCCGCATCAAGCCGCGGCTCGTCGCGGCGCGCGCGCGCGGCCGGCCGGCGCCGCCGGCTGCCGGGCCGTCGACGAACGGGAACGCGCCCGCGCCCGAGCCGGCGGTCTCGCCGGAGCCCCCGCGCACGAAGCGGTCGCGCGGCGGGCCGAACCCGTGGCTCGTGATCGGCGCCGCCTTCGCGGCCGGCGTGCTCGCGGCGAAGGTCATCGACTGGCGAGGCCATGCCCACCCGCGCCGGTGAGACGATGAACGGCGGCGTCGGCGCCGCCGCCAAGCAGGTCGCCGAGCACGCGAGCGCGATCGCGCGGCTCGAGGTCCAGCTCGCCACCGCCGAGCTCAAGCGCAAGGGCATCGCGCTCGGGCTCGGGATCGGACTGGGGCTGGGCGCCGCGCTGTTCGGGTTGTTCGCGCTCGGCTTCGCGTTCGCGACGGCCGCCGCCGCGCTCGCGCTCGTCGTCTCGACCTGGCTGGCGCTGCTGATCGTCACCGGCATCCTGTTCGGGCTCGCCGGGGTGCTCGGGGCGCTCGCGGTCGGCCGCCTCGCGAAGGGCGCGCCGCCGGTGCCCGAGCACGCGATCCGCGAGGCCAAGCTCACGACCGAGGCGATCAAGCGGTGAGCTCGCCGAGCATCGACGAGCTGCGCACGCAGATCGAGGCCGAGCGGGAGCAGCTCGCAGGCGCGGTCGAGCACCTGCGCGGCGAGCTGGGCGCGGCGACGAACGTGCGCGCGAAGCTGCCGGCGCTCGCCGGCGGCGCCGCGGCGGCCGGCTTCGTGCTCTTCGGCGGCATCGGCGCGACCATGCGCTACCTCGCCCGCCGCGGCCGCGAGTCCTAGGCCGGTAAATGCGCGTCCTTAGTTCACCTCGTGAACTAAGGACGTGAGTTTTCAGCCCCGCAGCTCGGCCCCGAACCGATCGGCGAGAGCGGCGACGATCGCCTCGCGCAGCCGGGTCGCGTCGTCGTCGGACAGGGTGCCCTCGGCCGACTGGAACGCGACCGAGAACGCGACGGACTTCTTCCCGGCCGGCACCGGCTCGCCGCGGTACACGTCGAAGACGCGCGCCTCGCGCAGCTCGTCGCCGGCCGCCTCGTGCGCGGCGGCGACGATCGCGCCCGCCTCCACCTCCTCGGGCACCACGACTGCGATGTCCTGCCGCACGACCGGGAACGAGATCACGTCGCGGTAGCGCACCGGCTCGGCGCTCGCCTCGGCGAGCGCGGCGAGCTCGAGCTCGAGCCCGCACCACGTCCCCTGGAGCAGCCGCGGGTGCAGCTCGCCGAACACTCCCGCCGGTGCGCGTGCCGCCTTGCCCGGATGGAAGAGCTCGTCGTGCGCGCGCCGGACGGAAAGCTCGGCCTTCACCGCCGCGTACAGCGTCTCCACGATCCCCTTCGCGTGCGCGAAGCCGCCCTCGGCGACGGCCGCGACGAGCACGCGCTCGTCGGGCAGGTCGCCGCCGGGGAGGTAGACGCGTGCGATCTCGAAGAGCGCCACGTCGTTCGCGCCCGCCTCGCGGTTCCGCCCGGCCGCCTCGAGGAGGCTCGGCAGCAGCCGCGTCCGCAGCGACGTCAGCTCCGCGGAGATCGGCTCCGGCAGCGTCCACGCGCCGTCGGCCGGCCGCAGGCTCGGCGTGTACACCTCGACGAGGCCGAGCCCGACGAGCGTGTCCTCGACGCGCCGCCGCAGGCGCTGCACGGGCGTCAGCGTCCCGAACATCGCGCGCCGTGACGGCAGCGTGAACGGCACGTCCTCGAGCCGGAAGCGCGCGACCTCCTCGACGACGTCGATCTCGCGCGTAACGTCGCGCGCGCGCCAGGTCGGGACGACGACGTCGCCGCCTCTCCGCTCGAACCCGAGCCGCGCGAGCAGCGCGTGCTGCTCGGCCGGCGGCGTCGCGATGCCGGTCACCGCGTCCGCGCGTTCCGGCCGGAAGCGCACCACCGGCCGCTGCGGCAGCTCGCCCTGCACGTCGGCGTCGGCGACCCAGCGGGCGCCCGTCAGCTCGAGCAGGAGGTCGGTCGCGAGGTTGGCGGCCGGCCCGGCGAGGTACGGGTCGACGCCCTTCTCCCAGCGGTTCGACCCCTCGGTGCGGTGGCGCAGGCGCTCGCTCGAGCGGAAGATGGCGTACGGCTCGAAGTTCGCCGCCTCGAGCAGCACGCTCGTCGTCCGCTCGCCGATCTCGCTCTCCTCGCCGCCCATGATCCCGGCGAGCGCGACGGCACGCTCGGCGTCGGCGATGACGAGGTCGTCGCGCGTGAGCTCGCGGTCGACCCCGTCGAGCGTGCGCAGCTCCTCGCCGTCGCGCGCGCGGCGCACGACGATGCGCCCGCCGCGCAGGCGCGCCTGGTCGAACGCGTGCAGCGGGTTGCCGAGCGCGAGCATCACGTAGTTCGTCACGTCGACGACGTTCGAGATCGCGCGCACGCCGGCCGCGACCAGCCGGGCGCGCAGCCAGGCCGGCGACGGCGCGACCGTGACGTCCTCGAACAGCCGGCCGATGTAGCGCGGGCAGCCCTCGAGGTCCTCGATCCGGATGTCGACCGTCTCTTCGGGACCTGACCGGTGCCTGACACCGGGCATGTCCGCAAGGGGCAGGTCGTAGAGCGCGGCCACCTCGCGCGCGATGCCGTAGACGGAGAGCAGGTCGGGCCGGTTGCCGGTCGACTCGACGAGCAGCACGTCGTCGGCGATCGGCAGCACGTCGACGAGCGGCGTGCCCGGCTCGAGCCCCTCCTCGAGCACCATGATCCCGCTGTGATCCTCGCCCAGGCCGACCTCGTCCTCGGCCAGGATCATCCCGTCCGACACCTCGCCCCGAACCTTCCGCCGCTCGAGCCGGAGGCCCTCCGGGAGCCCCGGCCGCGGCGGCAGCACCGCGCCCGGCAGCGCGACCGCGACCGTCGCGCCGACGCCGAAGTTCCAGGCGCCGCAGACGATCGAGCGCGCGTCGCCCTCCCCCACGTCGACCTTCGTCAGCTGCAGCCGGTCGGCGTTCGGATGCTTCGCCGCCTCGACCACGCGGCCGACGCGGAAGAGGCCGAGGTTGCCGTCGTCGTCGGCGACGCCGACCCGCTCGATCCCCTTCACCTCGGCCGACGAGAGGGAGAGCCGCGCGGCCAGCTCGCCGAGCGGCATCTCGAGCGGGACGTACTCCCGCAGCCAGCTGACCGGAACTCTCATCAGAACTGTCGCAGCACGCGCAGGTCGCCCTCCCACAGCGCGCGCACGTCGGGGATGTCGTGGCGGAGCTGCGCGGCCCGCTCGAGGCCGCACCCGAATGCGAAGCCGCTCCACTCGTCCGGGTCGAGGCCGACGTTCTCGAACACGCGCGGGTCGACCATCCCCGAGCCGCCCATCTCGAGCCAGCCCGAGAACTCGCACGTGCGGCACCCTGTGCCGCCGCAGACGCCGCACGACACGTCGGGCTCCATCGACGGCTCGGTGAAGGGGAAGAAGTGCGTGCGGAAGCGGACGCGGCGGTCGGGGCCGTACAGCGCGCGCATGACGTGCAGCAGCGTTCCCTTCAGGTCGGCGAGCGTGATCCCGCGGTCGACGGCGAGGCCTTCGAACTGGTGGAAGATCGGGAAGTGCGTCGCGTCGATCGCGTCGCGCCGGTAGACGCGGCCGATCGAGACCATGTAGATCGGAGGCGGCCGCTCCTCGAGCGCGAGGATCTGGCTCGGCGACGTCTCGGTGCGCAGCAGCCGGCCGTCGTCGAAGAAGAGCGTGCTGCGGTGCGACCGGGCGGGATGTGTCGGCGCGAACGCGAGCTTGTCGAAGTTGTACTCGGTCGTCTCGACCTCGCGGTCGTCGCGGATCTCGTAGCCGAGCCCGAGGAACGCGTCCTCGACGATGCGCCGCACCTGCGTGATCGGGTGCAGGTGCCCGAGCGGCAGCGGCTCGCCCGGCAGCGTCACGTCGACGGTCTCCTCCCGCAGGCGCCGGTCGAGCTCCTCGTCGGCCAGCGTCCGCGCCCGGGCCTCGACCGATTCCTCGAGCCGCGAGCGGATCCCGTTCAGCAGCATCCCGGTGTCGCGGTCGCGCACGCCGCGCAGCGCCTGGGCGAGCTCGGACCTGCGGCCGAGGTAGCGGACGCGCGCCGCGTCGAGCTCGCCGTCGGCGCCCGCGGCGTCGATCGCGCGCGTCGCGTCCGTCTCGTAGGCCGCCCAGTCCACGGCGGCGACAATACCGATGGTGTCCGCGTACGACCGCATCGCGCGCCTGTACGACCCGTGGTCGCAGAGCGTGGTCGAGGACGTCTCGTTCTACGTCGAGCAGGCGCTCGCCGCCGGCGGCCCGGTCGTCGAGCTGGGCGTCGGCACGGGACGCATCGCCGTGCCGACCGCGCTCGCGGGCGTGCGGGTGATCGGCGTCGACTCGTCCGCGGGGATGCTCGAGGTCGCGCGCGAGCGGGCGGCGGCGGCGGGCGTCCGCGAGCTGCTCGACCTGCGGCTCGGCGACCTGCGCACGCCGCCGGTCGAGGGCCGCCACCGCCTGGTGACGAGCCCCTTCCGCGCGCTGCTGCACATGGAGACGGACGCCGACCGGCGCGCCGCGCTGCGTGCCGCTCGCGCCCTCGTCGCCGAGGACGGCCGTTTCGTCTTCGACGTCTTCGAGCCCGGCGCGGAGGACATCGCCGACACGCACCGCCGCTGGCTCGAGCGCGAGCCCGGGATCTGGGAGCGCGCCGACTGGGACGAGCGCACGCGCACGCTGATCCTCCGCGTGCGCGGCGACGACGGCGAGACGGAGATGTCGCTCGCGTGGCTGTCGGTGCCCGAGTGGGAGACGCTCCTCGGCGAGTGCGGCTTCGAGGTCGAGGCGCTCTACGCCTGGTTCGACGGGCAGCCCTACCGGGGCGGCGAGGACTCGGTGTGGGTGTGCACGCCGTCGCTATCGTGAAGCGGGTGCGCGCCGCGCTTCGTCTCCTCGCGCTCGCCGTCCTCGCCGTCGCGGTCACGCTGGCCGCGACCACGGGGGCGGACGCCGCGGTGCGCATGACCCCGGCCGACCACGCGGCGATCTCGACCCTGGTCGACCGCTTCGTGAAGGACGTCGTGCTGCGGCGGAACCTCGCGCAGGGGTGGGAGCTCGCCGGGCCGGACCTGCGCGGCGGCACCACGCGCAAGGCGTGGCTCGCCGGCACGGGCGTCACGGTCGAGGCGTTCCCGGTCCGCGGCAACGACTTCCGCAACGCGTGGACCGGCCAGCTCGTGTCCCCGACGCGCGGCGAGCTCACCGTGATCCTGCACCCGAAGCCGGGGTCGGGCTACGACGAGACCGCCGCGTCGGTTGACGTGCGCAAGATCGGCGGCCGCTGGCTCGTCGACCTCTTCTACAGCACCGCCGTCTTTCGCGCGGGCAAGGCGCACCACGGCAGCTGCGGCCTCCAGAGCTGCGCGGTCAGCGGCCCGAACGACTTCGCGCCCGGCAGCGGCGGCACCGCGCTCGGCAACAGCAACGCGCGCATCGGCTCGCACTGGCTCTGGATCGTGCTGGCCGCCGTCGGCGCCCTCGTCGTCACGGTCCCGCTCGGGATCTTCGTCCGCGTGAAGCGCCGCGACCGGCGGGCGTGGGCCGCCTACATGGGCACGCGGCGCGAGAGCTCGTAGAGCGCGATCGCGCCCGCCGCGGCGACGTTCAGCGACTCGGCGCCGGCCACCTCGATGCGCGCGTCGACGTCGCGCGCGACGCCGGCGGGGAGGCCTGCGCGCTCCGAGCCCAGCAGAAAGGCCACGCGTCCGTCCAGCGCGACGGAGGGCAGCGGCTCGCCGCCGTGCGCGACGAGCGCGACCCGGCGGCCGCCGACGTCGTCCCAGGTCCCGAGCGGCGCCTGCCAGATCGCGCCGGCGCTCGCGCGCAGCGCCTTCGGCGACGTCGGGTCGGCGCAGCCCCCGGAGAGCGCGACCGCCGCGCCGAAGGCGGCAGCGGTGCGCACGAGCGTGCCGACGTTGCCCGGGTCGGCGACCTGCCAGAGCGCGAGCGTCGCCGGCCGCTCCTCCCACCCCGGCAGGTCGGCGCGGCGGTAGACGGCGATCACCCGGGGCGGATGGGGAGCCGTCGCGACGGACGCGAGCAGCGCCGGCTCGACGTCCTCGCCGGCGCGGAGCACGTCCACGGGCTCGGCCGTCGCCGCCTCGACGGCGTCCTCGCCCTCGACGAAGAACAGCCCCAGCTTGTCGCGCCAGCGGCGCTCGTGCAGCTTGCGCACGAGCTTGAGCCGCTCGTTGTCGCGCGACGTGATCACCGCGCGGTCACGCGAGCCACTCGAGCCACGCGCCGTGGAAGTCGAACCGCTCCAGCTCGCGCCGCGCGCCGCCCGGCCAGGCGATCGCGTCGAGCGTGTAGTGGTCCTCGCCCGCGTGCGAGCGGGTGGTGAGGAACGTGAGCGGCTCCGCGCGACCCGCCTCGTGCATGGCTTCGTACAGCGACGCGCGCTGCGCGCGATCGAGGTACTGCGTCGAGGCGGTCTCGTAGACGATCAGCTGCGCGCCCTCGAGCCGCTCCGCGAGCAGCGCGGGCAGCTCCTCGACGTAGTCGCCGCGGACGAGCTCCGGAGGCTCCTCGCGCACCGCGTCGATCGCGGCGCGAAGGCGCGCGAGCCGCTCCGCCTGGTCGGCCCAGACGAACGACTGCAGCAGCAGGGCGCCCTCGGCGTCGGTGACGTCGATCGGGCTTCGGTCGACCCCGCGACGGCGCGCGACGGTGGCCGCGCGCGCGAGCAGCCGCGCCGGCGGCGCCCGGCGGTCGTCGCCGCGCAACTCGAGCGGGCCGCTCCCCCACGTGCCCGTCGAGTAGCGGTACCGGTAGCGGTCCCAGACGAGGTTCAGCCCGGCGGAGGGGCCGAGCTCGAGCAGGTCGAGCGGACGGCCGTCGACCAGCGAGAGGAACGCCGGCAGCAGCGCCCACGAGCGCTGAACCTCGTTCGTCTGCACCTCGTGCTCGGCGGCGAAGCGGCGGAGGAAGGCCGCGTGGCCGTCCAGCGCCGCGCCGACGTCGTCCCAGCTCGCCCGGCCCTCGAGCACGAGGTGGTGCAGCCCCGCGAGCAGGCGCAGCGGGAAGTCCCAGCGCGGCTCGTCGGGCGCGAGCGACTCGACGCGCGGGTCGCCGGCGAGGCGCCGGCAGAGCTCCTCGTACAGCGGGGACCGGCCGGCGCACCAGCCCGCCTGCCGCAGGAAGTGCTCGCGCAGCTCGCTCATCGTCGAAACCCGCGACCTTAGTTCACTTCGTGAACTAAGGTCGGGAGTCTCGGCCCTGCTCGGGCTACTTCGCGAGCGCCGACTTGGCCTGCTCGGCGAGCCGGCCGAACGCGGCCGGGTCGCTGACGGCGAGGTCGGCGAGCACCTTGCGGTCGAGCTCGACCTCGGCCGCCTTGAGGCCGGCGATGAACTGGTTGTACGAGAGCCCGTTCGCGCGCGCGCCGGCGTTGATGCGCATGATCCAGAGCCGCCGGAAGTCGCGCTTCTTGCGCTTCCGGTCGCGGTACGCGTAGACGAGCGAGCGGTCGACCTGTTCCTTCGCGTACGTGTACGAGCTCTTCTTGAGGCCGAAGTAGCCCTTCGCCTCCTCGAGGACCTTGCGCCGCTTCTTGCGCGCGTGGACGGAACGCTTCACGCGCGGCATCAGCGGCCTCCCAGCATCCGGCGCACCTTCGCGGCGTTGTCCGCCGCGACGGCGTGATCCTTACCGAACGTTCGCTTTTGCTTCGGCGACTTGTGCTCCAGGTTGTGGCTCTGGTTCGCCGACCGGCGCAGCAGCTTCCCGCTGCCCGTCACCTTGAACCGCTTCTTCGCGCCCGAGCTCGTCTTCTGTCTTGGCATCGCGTTTGACTCCTGCGTTCTTCGTGGGTGCGAGCACCATCGTCATGTTGCGGCCCTCGAGCAACGGCTGGATCTCGATCGCGCCGATCTCCTTGATGTCGTCCGCCAGGCGCATCAGCAGATCGCGGCCGCGCTCCGGGTGCTCGCGCTCGCGGCCCCGGAACATGATCGTCACCTTGACCTTCGCGCGCTGGTTGAGGAAGCGCTCGACGTGGCCCTTCTTGGTGTCGTAGTCGTGCTGCCCGATCTTCGGCCTGAGCTTGATCTCCTTGACGTGGACCTGTGTCTGGTGCTTCCGCGCGAGCTTCGCCTTCTGCTCCAGCTCGTACCGGTACTTGCCGTAGTCCATGACCCGGGTGACCGGCGGGTCCGCCTGGGCCGCGACCTCCACGAGATCGAGGTTCTTGCCGTACGCGTAGTCGCGCGCCTCGTCCGTGGATTTGATGCCGAGCTGCGTCCCGTCCTCGTCGATGAGCCGCACGCGCGGGACGCGGATCGCGTCGTTGATGCGCGTCTGGGGCTCGGGACGCCGCGGTGGCTCGATCGAGCCTCTGCGCGGCCTCAAGTCTCGTTCACCAAGCTCGTCTTGACCTCCTCCGTTGCTTCACCGAAACGAAAAAGCCGCTGGCAGGCAGCGGCATCCCGTTCTCGACCTGCCCGTCGATTGAACCTCCGAGGCTTCCCGCTAGGAGGTGAGAGACGGTTCCGCCCCTGCTTGCCAGAGACTCAGCGTAGCAAGCTTCCGCCGTAACTCAACCAGCGACAGGGTCGCCTGCCCGCCGCCGTGCTCGCGGACCGCGAGCGCCTCGTCCGACTCGCGGTCGCCGTAGACGACGACGAACGGCACCTTCTCCACCTCGGCGTTCCGGATGCGCTTGCCCACCGTCTCGTCGGAGGCGTCGACCTCGACCCGGTACGGCTCGAGCCGCGCCGCGAGGCCGGCGGCCGCCTCCCGGTGGCCCTCGCCGACCGGCAGCACCCGCAGCTGCACGGGCGCCAGCCAGAACGGGAAGGCGCCCGCGTAGTGCTCGATCAGGATGCCGATGAAGCGCTCCATGCTCCCGAAGAGCGCGCGGTGGATCATGGCCGGCACCGCGTCACGATTCTCGGCCGTCGCGTACTCGAGGCCGAACCGCTGCGGCATCTGGAAGTCGAGCTGCACGGTGCCGAGCTGCCAGCTCCGCCCGAGCGAGTCCTCCATGTGCATGTCGATCTTCGGTCCGTAGAACGCACCCTCGCCGGGAACCTCGACGAAGTCGATCGCCCGCGCCCGCAGCGCGGAGCGCAGCGCGTCCTCCGCCGCGTCCCAGTCGGAGTCGGCGCCGAGTCGGTTGTCCGGCCTGAGCGACAGCTCGACGCGCATCTTCAGGTCGAGCAAGTCGTAGAGGAAGAACGCGTGGTCGAGGCAGTTGAACACCTCCTGCTCGATCTGCCCGGGCTCGCAGAAGATGTGCCCGTCGTCCTGGGTGACGTGCCGCACGCGCAGCAGGCCGTGCAGGCTCCCCGACGGCTCGTTGCGGTGCAGCGTGCCGGCCTCGGCGAGCCGCACGGGCAGCTCCCTGTAGCTGCGCCCGCGACTGCCGTAGACGAGGCAGTGCCCGGGACAGTTCATCGGCTTCAGCCCGAAGAGGCGGTCGTCCCCCTCGTCGCCGCGCAGGAAGAACATGTTGTCACGGAACTTCTCCCAGTGCCCCGAGGTGATCCACAGGCTCCGCTCGAAGATCAGCGGCGTCTTCACCTCGTCGTAGCCCCGCCGTGCGTTCTCTCGGCGGCGCAGGTCCTCGAGCACGTTCCAGACCACCATGCCCTTCGGGTGCCAGAACGGCGAGCCGGGCGAGACCTCGTCGAAATGGAAGAGGTCGAGTTGCACGCCGAGGCGCCGGTGGTCGCGGCGGCGCGCCTCCTCGAGCCGCTCCAGGTACGCGTCGAGGTCGGCCTGCGAGTAGAACGCGGTCCCGTAGATCCGCGTGAGCTGGGTGTTGCGCTCGTCGCCGCGCCAGTACGCGCCGGCGAGCCCGGTCAGCTTGAACGCCTTGATCGGCGTCGAGTCCTGCAGGTGCGGCCCCCGGCAGAGGTCGGTGAAGCCGCCCTGCGTATAGAGCGAGATGTCGCCCTCGGCGGTGTCGACGAGCTCCACCTTGTAGGGCTCGGCCTCGGCCACGAAGCGCGAGCGTGCGTCCTCGCGCGAGACGACCTCGCGCGACCACGCGCGCCCCTCGGCGAGCTCGCGCCGCACCTCCTCCTCGATCCGCTCCAGGTCGTCCTCGTGGATCGGCTCGGGGAACTCGAAGTCGTAGTAGAAGCCGTTCTCGATCGGCGGGCCGATCGCGATCTTCACGCCGGGGTAGAGGCGCCGCACCGCCTCGGCGAGCAGGTGCGCGGACGAGTGGCGCAGCACGGCGAGCGCGTCGGGATCGGCCGAGTCGCGCGTGGTGAGGATCTGGATCCGCTGCCCGTCGCGGAGCGGCAGCCGCAGGTCCCGGACGGCGCCGTCGGAGCGCACGAGCACCGCCTGCTCCGCGAGCCTGGGACCGATCGCGCGGGCGGCGTCGAGGCCGGTCGCGCCCTCCGGAAGTTCAAGCTTCGAATTGTCGGGTAGCACGACCTGCATGCAGGAAGAGGACAAGGTTAGTCACCCCCGTGACGACGATCGGAACGAGGAGCTGGACGAGTCACCTGCTCCGGACCCCGAGGCCACGGAGGGGTCCGCCGAGGACGATCCCCAGGCGGACTAGGCCGCGCGCGAGCCGGTGACGGTCGCCCGCGCGCGGCGGCGCGTCGTCGTCGTCCGGGTCGCGTTCACGGCCGAAGCGTAGTCGGAAAGGAGGCGGGATGCCAGGCAAGCGTCCGAGCGTGAAGAACGAGAAGCAGTACGAGAAGCTGAAGGAGAAGGGGATGTCGAAGGAGCGGGCGGCGCGCATCGCGAACTCGCCCGGCGCCTCGAGCCGCGGCGGCAAGGCGTCGCACTCCTCGTCGTCCCGCTCCAGCTCGAAGCAGGGCGGCACCCACGCGCAGAAGGTGGCCGCGGGCCGCAAGGGCGGCCGGGCGTCGGCGCGGAAGAGCTGAGGAGGGATCATGGGCAAGAGCATTCGCGACCTGATGACGGAGCGGCCGCGCACCGTCTCGAAGGGGGCGTCGGTCGTCGAGGCCGCGCGCGTCATGCGCGAGGAGGACGCCGGCGTCGTGCCGATCGTCGACGGCGAGAAGCTGGTCGGCGTCGTCACCGACCGCGACATCGCGGTCCGCCTCGTCGCCGAGGGGCGCGATCCTGAGTCGACGACCGTCGACGACCTGGCGTCGCGCGACCTCGTCACGATCGACCCGCAGCAGAGCCTCGACGAGGCGCTGCGGCTGATGGCGCAGCACCAGGTGCGGCGGCTGCCCGTCTGCGAGGAGGACGGCAGGCTCGTCGGCATCGTCGCGCAGGCCGACGTCGCCCGGCACGCCGACGCGTCGCGCACGGGCGAGGTCGTGGAGCAGATCTCGTCGTAGAGCCCGGAAACTGTTTCGGGGACATGTCCCCGAAACAGTTTCCTATGTCCGTTTCAGGTGGAACGGCCGGAGGCGCCAGGCCGACCAGCGCCAGTACCAGGCGGGCGGCCGGTGCGGCGCCGCGGGCGGGCGCCGCGCCTCCGCGCCGCGCTGCCAGGTGAAGAGCGACCAGGCCCACCCGGGCAGCGGCCGCGGCAGCCCGGACGGCCGCGGCGTCGGCACGACGACGAGCGGCCGGCTCGGCTTGCCCGCGTTGCCCGCCGCGTCGACGGCCTGCACGCGGTAGACGGTCTGCCCCTCCGGGTGGAACGCGCGCACGGCCGCGTGCCGCGCGTTCCCCGGCACCGTCTCGAGCGGCGTCCCGTCCAGGAGCACGCGGTAGGAGGCGACGGCGCCGCTGTCGTCCTTCGCCGGCTGCCAGCTCAGCGTGAGCGATCCCTTCGAGAACCGGCCGGAGAAGCCCGTCGGCTGGGTGGGCGGCTTCGTGTCGGGGAGGAGGCCGAACACTCCCGGGACGCGGGTGAGCACGTCGATCCGCCCGCCCGGCTCGACCGCGTAGCCGACGTCCGATCCGGGCGGCGGCGACCCGTTCGCGGTGGGCGGCACGGGCGTCCATGTCGTGCCGTCGCTCGAGAACGCGGGCACGAGGCCCGGCGGCGGCGCGAGGAAGCTGACCGTCAGCGGCTGCGCGAAGCTCGTGACCGGCGCGCCGCCGTCGGCCGCCGCGACGGCGAGCCGCACCGCGTAGGTCGCCGGCGCCGGCGCGGGCGCCACCGGCGTCAGCGTCACGACCACGGCCGCGGTGAATGCACCGGCAGGCCAGCTCGCCGTCGCGTTGCCGTCACCGCTGCCGACCGAGCCCGCCGGCGGGGGCGGCGGAGGCGGCGGCGGCGCCGCGCCGCCGACGACGGCGGCGTCGACGAAGTCGCTGTCGACGTCGATCGTCACACCTCCCCACGTCTCGCGGTGCCCGCCCTTGTACTGGTGGATGCGCTGGTGGTTCGGCCACAGCGCGTCGCTCACGTACGGGTCGCCGAAGACGCCGGTGACGCCGTTCCAGTTCGCGATCCAGACGTCGTCGGGCGTCGCGACGCCGAGGTTCGAGAGGTCGCGGATGGTCGACGCCGCGCTGCCGTAGACGCCGGCGACCCAGCCGCTCGCCCGCAGCTCGGTCACCCAGCCCGTGACGAACGACTGCACGGCCTGCGAGCACGCGGGGCTCTTCGTGGAGTAGCCCTCCATGTCGAGGTAGACGGGGCTGCCGCCGGGCAGGCCGAAGAACGCCGCGCGCGCGGCCGCGTCGTCCGCGGCGGCGACGCCCTGCGCGGTCGCGGTCGCCGGCGCGCTCGAGAGGTGCGCCAGCCCCGACTGCGAGACGCACGGCGCCTGCAGCCCGACGTACAGCGGCAGGAGGCTCCAGCCCTGCGCCACCGCCGCGGCGACCCAGGCAGCCGAGAGGTTGCCGTCGCCGCAGGCGCGGTTGACGCCGCCGATGTACACGCCGATCGCACGGTACGGCGACGCCGTCCACGCGGAGAGCGCGGTCAGCGGCGGCGCGTGGCAGGTGTCGAAGCCGTAGCCGGTGTAGACGTTCGCGCGGATCTGCCGCGTCGCGCCGGACGCGCCCGCGACGAGGAGCGCGCACGCGGCGGCGACGGCGAGCGAGACGACGACGACCCTCCTCACGCGCGGGATTCTTCGCCAGAGACGTGAAGATTCCGTGTGCGGGCGGCCAAGATGCCCGTCCTTAGTTCACTTCGTGAACTAAGGACGCGAGTTCAGAGCAGCTCGCCGATCAGCGCGGCCGCGCGGGCGGCGCCGCCGGGGTCGACCGGGCGGTAGTCGACGTCGCGGCCGATCTCCTCGGCGATCGCCTGCGCGATCTCCTCCGGCCCGTCCGTCTCGAAGTCCATCACGCGGCCGGCGCGGTAGCGCTCGAGGCGGTGCCGCACGTGGAAGCTCTGCTCGAAGTGGTGCCGCAGCGGGAAGCTGAGGAACGGGCGGCGGTTCGCCGTCAACTCCATCGCCGTGGTCAGCCCGCCCTGCACGACGGCGAGGTCGCACGCGGCGAGGTGGCGGTACAGCTCGTGCACGTACGGCCGCACCTCGAGGCCGTCGTGCTGCGGCAGCGAGCGCGGGTCGATGCGCGGCCCCGCCACGACGACCATCCGCAGCTCGGGCACGAGCTGCCTGGCGAGGGGGAACGAGGCGATCACGCGGCGCAGCAGGTCGGCGCCGACGCCCGAGCCGCCGACCGTGACGAGACACACCGCCTCGCCGTCGCGGTAGCCGAGCTCCGCGCGCAGCCGCTCGCGGTCGGCGAAGTCCGCCGGGTCGAAGCCCGTGACGTACCCGGGGAAGGCGTAGTTCTGCTCCGTCCACGCACGAATCGAGGGCAGCTCCGGCCCGAACGGCTCCGGTACGACGTCGTCGGGCTCGCCGACAAACAGGGCGCGGTCGCGCAGGCGCGGATAGCGCGCGATCTGCTCGATCATCTCCGCGTTGTAGTCCGCGGTCAGGAACGCCTCGCGCTCGCCGCCGTCCGGCATCGGCAGCCAGCCGACGAAGTCGGTGAGCCAGACGTACGCGGCCGTCTTCAGCTCCGGGTTCTCGTGCAGGAAGTAGTCGAGGTCCCACGCCTCGTCCCCGATCCACAGGTCGTACGGGTCGTCGCGGACGACGTCGTGGAAGACCATGAAGTTCGCGACCATGATCTCGTCCATCCGCCGCCAGGCGTGGAAGCAGTGCAGGTCGTGCTCGGCGGACTCGGACTCGATGTGGGCGGATTCGCTCGCGAGCTCGCGGCTTGCCGGGTGGATCAGCTCCCCGCGCGCTTCCAGCACCGCCGTCACCGGATGCTGCGCGAGCCAGTCGACCTCGAGCTCCGGATGCAGCCTGCGCAGCTCGTCCGCGATCGCGACGTCGCGCTGCGCGTGGCCGAGCCCGATCGGCGAGGAGGCGAAGAGGACGCGCCGGCGGCGCGAGCGGCCGCGGCGCCAGCGGGACGCGCGCGGCGGCGGGCACGCGAAGTCGCGCAGCAGCAGGTTGATCCTCACCGGGTCGCGCGCGAGCGGAAGGTGGCCCGCGTCCTCGAGCGTCACCAGCGTGCCTCCCGTCACCTCGGCGAGCGCGGCGCCCTGCCGGTGCGGGCGGATCAGGTCCTGGTCGCCGTGGATGACGAGCACCGGGCAGCGGACGCGTTCGCAGGTCGCGCGGAAGCCCTCCCAGCGGCAGGCGCCGATCGCGCGGGAGGTGTTCGCGAGCGTCTCCGGGTCCGTCTCGAGCCCCCAGCCGACGCAGTCCTCGATCTGCTTCGTCGAGTGCGGCTCGTTGAGGCACTGCGCGAAGAAGAACTCGAGGAACGCGCGGTACTCGCGCGACCAGTAGAAGCTGTTGTACTTGGCCCAGCCCTCGTCGGTGTCGAGCTCCTCGTCGAAGGGATGCACGCCGCGGATCTCGTGGCCGGGCGCGAGCGCCACCGCCGGCGCGATATAGACGATCCCGTCGACGCGCTCCGGGTGGTCGGCCGCGACGATGGTCCCCCAGAGCGCGCCGCAGGACGTCGTGATCAGGGTGGCGCGCTCGACGCCGGCCGCGTCCATGACGGCGAGCGTGTCGGCCGCGAACTCGTCCTCGAGGTACGGAGCGACGCCCTCCGGCCGGTCGGAGCGGCCGTTGCCGCGGCCGTCGAACACGACGACGCGTGCGTGCCGCGCCAGGTACGGGATCTGCGCCTTCCACACGCGCGAGTGCACGATCGACCACGTCGGCAGCAGCACGATGGTCGTCTCGCCCGCACCGTAGACCTCGTAGAAGACGCGGACGCCGTCGCGCTCGACGTACCCCTCGGAGTCGGGGTAGCGGGCGCGCGACTGCTCGCGCGCCCGCGTCTCCCGGACCGCTTCGATCAAGGCCTCGCCTCGAACACCATGTTGAAGGGCGTTTCGGCGACGCGCCGGAAGCTCGAGAAGCCGGCGCCCTCGACGATCTCGCGGATGCGCGCCTCGCCGGCCTGCGCGCCGAGCGCGAGCCCGACCTCCTGCGCGAGCGACGACGGCGTGCAGAGGAGCGTCGAGAAGCCGTAGTACGCCCGGCCGACCGGGTTGAGGTTCTCCTCGACGCGGTCGCCCGCGCGCGGCTCCACGATCATCCACGTCCCGTCCGGCGCGAGCGAGGAGCGCACGTGGCGCGCCGCCCCGGCGGGGTCGCCCATGTCGTGCAGGCAGTCGAACATCGTGACGAGGTCGTAGCCGTCGCCCGAGTATGACGCCGCCGGCGCGACCGAGAACGTCGCCCGGTCGGCGACGCCCGACGCGCGCGCGCGCTCGCGCGCCGTCTCGATCCCGCCCTCGTGGTAGTCGAAGCCCTGGAAGCGCGACCTCGGGAAGGCCTGCGCCATGAGGATCGTCGACGAGCCGTGACCGCAGCCGACGTCGGCCACCGACGCCCCCGCCTCGAGCTTCTCGACGGCGCCGTCGAGCGCCGGCAGCCACTCGGTGAGCAGATGCGCGTTGTAGCTCGGCCGGAAGAACCGCTCGCAGCCCTCGTGCACGTCGTGGACGTGGTCGTGCCAGCCGATCCCCTCCCCGCTCTTCGCGGCCTCGGTGATCCGCGGCGAGTCGGTGACCGAGCCGAGCGCGATCTGGAAGAAGCCGGGCAGGTAGGCCGGGCTCGACTCGTCGGTGAGCGCGACGGCCTGCTCGGGCGGAAGCCAGTAGCGGCCGCTGTCCGGCTCGTACTCCACGTAGCCGCCCGCAGCCTGAGCGTTCAGCCATTCCCGCACGTAGCGCTCGGCGGTGCCGGTGCGCTCGGCGAGCTCGGACGGCGTGAGCGGCCCTGCGCCGGCGAGCGCGCGGTAGAGGCCGAGCCGGTCCCCCATCACCACCAGCGCGGTGTTGAGCGTCGCGCCGACCTCGTCGACGGCGCGGAAGACGAACTCGTGCAGCTTGTCGATGTCGAGCTGCCGTTCTGCGACTGCCATGCGAGTGCTCCTTCGGTCGATGACACCGCCGAACGTACGACCGCGCAGGCGCCGGTCGCCTCGGGTGCCCCACCTGGTCCGCACCCTGAAGGCTCCTGAGGAGGCTCGTACAATCGAGCGATGCTCCTCGGCCGCGAACGCGAGCGGCATGCCGTCGAACAGCTGCTCGCGAACGCACGGGAGGGTCGAAGCGGCGTCCTCGCGATCGTCGGCGAGCCCGGCATCGGCAAGTCGGCGCTGCTCGACGAGGTCGCCACGCTCGCCGGCGACATGCGCGTGCTGCGCGCGCGGGGCGTCGCCGCGGAGGCCCAGATTCCGTTCGCCGCGCTGTTCGAGCTGCTGCGGCCCGCCCTCGGCAGCCTCGGCGCGCTCACGCGACGCCAGGCGGCGGCGCTCGAGAGCGCGCTCGCGCTGCGCCCGGCCCGGTCGGAGGACCGCTTCGCCGTCGGCGCCGCGACGCTCAGCCTCCTCGCCGCCTACGCCGACGAGCAGCCGCTCGCCGTCCTCGTCGACGACGTCCAGTGGCTCGACGGATCGAGCGCTGACGCCCTGCTGTTCGCGGTGCGCCGGCTGCTCGCCGAGCCGATCGCGGTGGTGCTGGCGGCGCGGGACGGCGAGCCGTCCGCGCTCGACGGCGCGGGGCTGCGCACGCTGACCCTGGAGGGGATCGACGTCGACGCAGCCACGGCGCTGCTCGGGCAGACGGGGCCGGAGCTCGCGTCGCGCCTGCACCGCGAGACGGGCGGCAACCCGCTCGCGCTGCTCGAGCTGGCGCGCGGGCCGGTCCCCGACGTGGCGCCGGTCGCGCCCGTTCCGGTGGTGACGAGCGTCGCGCACGCGTACGTCGAGCGCGCCGCGGGGCTGCCGGACGCGACGCGCGGGGCGCTCGTCCTCGCCGCCGCCACCGACCGGGGAAGCCTCGCGCTCCTTGCACGCGCGGGCGCCCGCGTCGGCGTCTCGATCGCCGACCTCGACGCGGCCGAGGAAGCCGGGCTCGTCGTGTTGCGGGGCGACCGCGTGGAGTTCCGTCATCCGCTCGTTCGTTCCGCGGTCTACGGCGCCGCGCCGCGCGAGCAGCGGCGCGAGATCCACCGCGTCCTCGCGCAGGAGCTGCCCGACGCCGACGCGGACCGCCGCGCGTGGCACCTCGCGCTCTCCGCAGCCGGCCCTGACGAGACCGCGTCGTCCGCGCTCGCGCAGGCCGCGGGCCGGGCGCGCGAGCGCAGCGCCTACGAGGTCGCGTCCTATGCGTTCGAGCGCGCGGCGGCACTCGCGGTGGACGACGGCCGCCGCGGCGCGCTGCTCCACGAGGCGGCGGACGCCGCCTGGCTCGCCGGCCTGGGCGACCGCGCCGAGGCGCTGGCGGGCGACTCCCTGCGGCTCGTCGGCGACGGATCCCTGGCCGTCGCGAACGAGCACCTGCGCGGTCGGATCGCGCTGCGCCGCGGCCCGCTCGACGAAGCGGTCGGCCTCCTGCTCGACGCCGCCGGGCGCGCCGACCTCGACGGGGCGGCCGTGATGATCGCCGAGGCGACGGAGGGCGCGTTCTACGCCGCCGACGCCGAGCGCATCCTCGAGTGCGGCGCGCGGGCGCGGGCGCTCGCGGTCGACGGCGAGCCCGGCCGGGCGTCGTACTTCGCCGCGGTCGCCCACGGCATGTCGCACGTGGTCGCGGGGGACGGCGAGGCCGGCGCGGCGACGATCCGAACCGCGACCCGCATGCTCGAGGGATCGGTCGAGCTCCGCGCCGACCCCGCGCTGGTGGCGTGGGCCGCGCTCGGGCCGCTCTTCCTGCGCGAAGGCGACGCCGCGCACGAGGTGGTCGACGACGCGGTCGCCGCCGCCCGGGCCCGAGCCGCCGTCGGAGTGCTCCCGCACCTGCTGATGCTCGTCGGCATCCAGGACGCGGCGACCGACCGCTGGGTCGAGGCGCAGGTCGGCTTCGACGAGGCGATCCGCCTGGCGCGCGAGAGCGGCCAGGAGGTGGTGCTGGCGGGCGCTCTGGCCCGCCTCGCCTGGCTCGAGGCGCGGCTCGGCCGGGCGGCGGACTCCCGCTCGCACGCGGACGAGGCGCTCGCGATCGCGCGCAAATGCGGTGCGCGCCTCTGCGAGATCTGGGCCCTCGCGGCGCTCGGCGAGCTGGAGCTGATCGGCGACCGGCTCGACGAGGCGCTCGCACGCGCCGAGGAGCGGCAGTCGATGATCGACCGGCTGCGCATCGCCGACGTCGACCTCTTCGCGGCGCCGGACCGGGTCGAGATCCTCCTCCGCCTCGGACGCTCCGAGGAGGCGGCGTCGATCGCGGAGGCGTACGCCGCGGCGGCCGCCGCTAAGGGCCAGCCATGGTCGCTCGCGCAGGCCGCGCGCACCTGTGGGCTCGCCGCGGGAGACGACGCGTTCGAGGCGTGCTTCGAGGAGGCTCTCGAGCAGCACGCGCGGACCAACGACGTCTTCGCCCGCGCGCGCACGGAGCTCGCCTACGGCGCACGCCTGCGCCGCGCCGGGCAGCGCTCGCGCGCACGCGAGCACCTCCGCGCGGCGATCGAGGCCTTCGACGCGCTGGGCGCCGAGCCGTGGGCCGAGCTCGCCTCCCGCGAGCTGGCTGCGACCGGCGAGACGGCGCGGCGGCGCGTGGCGGGACGGCTCGACGAGCTGACGCCGCAGGAGCTGCAGATCTCCGTCCTGCTCGCGGGCGGCCGCACGACGCGCGAGACCGCCGCCGCGCTGTTCCTCAGCCCGAAGACGATCGAGTACCACCTGCGCAACGTCTACCGCAAGCTCGCGATCCATTCGCGCGACGAGCTGCGGCGGGCGCTCGAGACGCGAACGAGCCACTAACGGGTGTCAGACACCTCCTCCGCACAACAAGGTGTCTGACACCAACGGTGTCAGACACCCTTCTCCGCACACCGACTCAGGATGGAGGTTCGGCGGCACGGGCACCGCTCGGACGGACCGGCGACCAGACGTACGGGCGCGTCCGCGTGACGGCGCGGAACCCGAGCCGCTCGAGGATCGGGCGGCTGTCGTCCGACGCGTCCACCTCGAGGTAGCGGCGGCCGCGCTCCGCGGCCAGTCGCGCGCGGCGCAGGACGAGCGCCTTGTAGATGCCGCGGCCGCGCCACTCGGGCAGCGTCGCCCCGCCCCACAGCGTCGCGAAGTCGGTGCCGCCGGGGAAGCGCACCCAGCCCGCCGAGACGACGACGCCGCCGGCCTCGGCGACGAAGATCGAGATGCCGTCGGGATCGAGCGCGCGCTCCTCGCCCAGCACCTCCGCGTGCCAGCTCTCGTCCGTGCCCCACACTGCCGTCTCCATCGCGGAGATCCGCTCGAGGTCGCCCCGATCGACGACCTCGCGCAGCACCACACCATCCGGTACGCCGCCGTCCGCGGCGAGCGCGGCGGTCTCGGCGATCACGACCGTCTCGAGCGGCTCGGCGACGAAGCCGGCCGCCTCGAGCCGCTCCGCCAGGAACTCCGGCCGGTCGTGCGTGTGGAACTTCCACTCGAACGACTCGCCCCGCTCGGCGAAGCGGTCGATCTGCGCGCGGATGAGGCGGTCGAGCTCCTCGACGCTCGGCTCGCCGAGGTCACGGTACTCGACCCAGCCCTGCGGGCCGAAGCCGAGCGTCCGCGTCAGCGGACCGTCGCGCTCGACGAGGGCGCCCGGCGGCAGCCGCGCCGGCACGTGCGCGCGGAGCTGCGCGTCGTAGAGCGCGAGGAGATGGTCTGTCGACGCCATCGCGGCCGACTCTACGGAGAACTCCGGAACCTGGTTCGCGACGAAGTCGCGAACCAGGTTCCCGCATCACCGTCTCGCAGCGAACCCCGGAACCTGGTTCGCGACGAAGTCGCGAACCAGGTTCCCGCATCACGGCGGGGCGCCGGTCGTCGCGCGCACGACGAGGTCGAGCGGGAGCGTCTCGACACGGGCCGCCGGCTCCTCGCCGGCGAGCGCCCGCAGGAGCAGCTCGGCGCCGCGGCGGCCGCTCTCGAAGAGCGGCTGGCGCACCGTCGTCAGCCCGACGTACGAGGCGATCTCGATGTCGTCGAAGCCGACGACCGACAGCCGCCCCGGCACGTCGACGCGCACCCCGCGCGCGGCCTCGAGCACGCCCAGCGCCTGCGTGTCGGAGGCGGCGAAGATCGCCGTCGGCGGCTCGGGCAGCCGCAGAAGCTCCTCCGCGATGCTGCGCGCGACGTGGCGGCTCTGCGTTCCCTCCCGGACGTACTCCGGCCGCACGGCCACGCCGGCCGCCCGCAGCGCGCGCTCGTAGCCGACGGTGCGGTCGCGGCTCGAGTCGAACCGGAACTCGTCGGGCGGCTTGTCGCCGATGAACGCGATCCGGCGGTGGCCCAGCTCGAGCAGGTACCGGGTCGCGAGCTCGCCGCCCGCGACGTCGTCGACGACCACCGCCGGCAGCCCGTCGTGCCGCGCGTCGACGAGAATCGCCGCGATCCCCTCGGCCTGCAGCCGCAGCACCTCCTCGTCGGGAGGGATCAGCGAGACGACGAGCAGGCCGTCCGTACGGTGCGCGTCCGCGAGCAGGCGGAACGCCCGGCGCTCGCGACCCGCCGACTCGACGTCGTAGAGCGCGACGTCGTACGGCGAGTCCGCGACCGCCGTGACGATCCCGCGCACGCGCTCGATCGGCGACGGGTTGGTGAGGAACGGCATCACCACCCCGATCACGAGCGTGCGGCGGAGCGAGAGGTTGCGCGCGACCGGGCTCGGCCGGTAGTCGAGGGCGCGGATCGCGTCGAGGACGCGCTCCCGGGTCGCCTCGGCGACGTTCGCGCGGCCGTTCAGCACCCGCGAGACGGTGGCGATCCCGACGCCCGCGTGCGCGGCGACGTCGGCGATCCGAGCCGGAGACCCCGGCGGCGGCCCCGGAACCGCTTTCACGCCTAACCTTTTGCCTGCGCGAACGTCGGAAGTCAAGCCGGCGGAAAGCTTGATTTCGCTGCACGACCGGCGTAATCTCGCCGCCCGAGATCGGTGAAACCGGTTCCAATCAGGAGGGAATGCATGCGCAGGGTTTCCGCAGTCCTCGTGCTCTTCGCCCTCGCCTCGATCGTCGCCGTCGTCGTCGCGACGGCGCAGGCGGGGACGAAGGCGACGACCGTGACGCTCGCGGGCTGGTCGGCGGGAGCCGACGAGGACAAGCTGCTCCAGCAGATCGTCAACACGTTCGAGAAGACGCACCCGAGCATCAAGGTCAACTACTCGGTGATCAACGGCGACTACTCGACCGCGATGACGGCCCGCTTCGCGGCCCACAACCCGCCCGACGTCTTCTACGTCGACTCGAGCCTCGCCCCGACGTGGGCGTCGCAGGGCGTGCTGCAGCCGCTCAACAGCTACATCAAGGCGAGCAAGTTCGACGTGAGCAAGTTCTATCCGAGCCTGCTCAATGCGTTCAAGCAGGGCAACACCATCTACGGCTTCCCGAAGGACTGGTCGCCGCTCGCGATGGAGATCAACACCGGCATGCTCGGCAAGGCCGGCGCGTCGGTGCCGAAGAACTGGGCGCAGCTACGCACGACCGCCCAGAAGATCGCGGCGTCGGGCGTCCTGCCCTCCGGCGCGAAGCCGATCTGCCTGTCGGCCGACTGGGCGCGCCTGCTGCCGTTCGTGTACCAGAACGGGGCGTCGCTCCAGACCATCACGTCACCGGCGGCCGCCGCGGCCGTGAACTTCTACGTCGGCCTGATCAAGAGCGGGCTCGCCCAGACGCCGGACAAGCTCGGCTCCGGCTGGTGCGGCGAGGCGCTCGGCAAGCAGAAGGCGGCGATCATCTTCGAGGGCAACTGGCTCCTGCCGTTCATGTCCTCGACGTACCCGAACACGCGCTACGGCGTGTTCCCGATGATCTCGCAGAAGACGGGCGGCAACCTCGCGTTCACCGTCTCGTACTCGATGGCCAAGGACTCGAAGAACAAGCAGGCGGCCTGGACGCTCCTGTCCTGGCTGACCGGGCAGCAGGGCCAGAAGCTGTGGGTCTCGAAGGGCCTGGCGCTTCCGTCCCGCTCCGACGTCAAGGCGATCGGCGGCCGCAAGAACTTCCTCATCGCGGCCAAGTACGCGCACGGGTGGGGCTTCGCCCACTTCGCCACCGCCTACACGATCATGAACAACGACCTGTCCGCCGTGATCACCGGCAACAAGACGGTGCAGCAGATGCTGTCCGACACCGCCGCCGCGATCAAGGGGTAACCCGGGTCGAGACGAACACGGACCCTCCCGCGCGGCGCCCGTCGCGCGGGAGGGCTCGTTTCACCGATGGCCGCCGCCGCGACACCCATCCCCAGCCGGCGCGAGTCGCTCTTCGGCGCCCGCCTCCGCGAGGCGGGCTGGGGCTACCTGTTCGTCCTCGTCCCGATGGCCGTGTTCGGGCTGTTCTTCCTGTACCCGTTCGGCTACGCGATCTACATCAGCTTCTTCAACTGGGGGATCCTCGGCAAGCAGCCGGGCACCGGGTCGATCGGGTTCGCCAACTACCACCAGGTCCTGCACGACCCGATCTTCCACACCGCGATCAAGAACACGCTCGAGTACACGGCCGGGGTGCTGCCGCTCGAGATGGCGATGGGGCTCGTGATGGCGCTCGTCGTCAACCAGAACATCCGCGGGCAGAAGTTCTGGCGGGCCGCCTTCTACTTCCCCGCGCTCGCCTCCTCGGTCGCGATCACGACGATCGCGCTCTACCTCGCCGCCTCCGACGGCCTCATCAACCGCGTCTTCGGCACCTCGACGCCGTGGTTCACGACCGCCAGCACGGCGACGTGGGCGATCGTCGTCCTGAACGCGTGGACGACGTCGGGGACGGTGATGCTCTTCTACCTCGCGGCGCTGCAGTCGATCCCGACCGACGTCTACGAGGCGGCTGCGGTCGACAACACCGGCACCTGGCGCACGTTCTGGAAGATCACCTTCCCGCTGCTGCGGCCGGCGCACTTCTTCGTCATGGTCGTGTTCGGGATCGGCGCGCTGAAGGTGTTCGACCAGCAGTTCATCGCCTCCGGCGGCACCGGCGGCCCGAACTACTCCACCTACACCGCCGTGCTCTACATCTACCGCGAGGCGTTCCAGTCGTTCGAGTTCGGCGTCGCCGCGGCCGCGGGCACGGTGATCTTCATCGGCATCTTCGCGCTCACGATCGTGCAGCGGCTCACGGTCGGGCGGGGGCAGTCGTACTGATGGCGCAGGCCGCCGCCACCGCCCAGCCGTACATCCCGGGCCGCGCGCGCAGCGAGGTTGCGCGCAAGACGGTCGCGTACGCCGCGCTGGTCGTGATCGCGGCGATCTTCTTCATCCCGTTCATCTGGACGATCATCACCTCGTTCAAGACGCTTCCGGACAGCGTCAACGTGACCCTGATCCCGCACCCGTGGACGACCGCGGCGTGGCGCGAGGTGTGGACGCAGTACAGCTTCGGCACGTTCATCAAGAACAGCCTCTTCCTCGCGGTCGTCGTCACCGCCTGCAACATGTTCCTCGCGGGGCTCGGCGGCTACGCGTTCGCGCGGCTCAAGTTCCCCGGCCGCGAGCTGCTGTTCCTGCTCGTGCTCGGCACGCTGATGGTGCCCGACCAGCTCCGGTTGATCCCCGTGTTCGTAATGCTCACGAAGTGGCACCTGATCGCGAGCTTCAAGGGCTACATCCTGATCAACCTCGTCACCGCGACGAACCTCTTCTTCATGCGCCAGTACTTCTCGACGATCCCCAAGGACTTCGAGGAGGCGGCCAAGCTCGACGGCGCCGGCTACTTCAAGACGTTCTGGCGCGTGATGCTGCCGCTCGCGCTGCCCGCGATCGCCGCGCTCACGATCCTGCAGTTCCAGGGGACGTGGAACGACTTCTTCTGGCCGCTGATCCTCTTCGGCCAGGGCAGCCCGCACCTCTACACCGTCCAGCTCGGGCTCGCCGAGTTCAAGCTCACGTACCAGACGAACTGGCCCGACCTGATGGCGGGCAGCGTGATCGCGATCCTGCCGATCCTCGCGATCTTCATCGCGTTCCAGCGCTACTTCATCGCCGGGCAGGTGTCAGCAGGAGTGAAGGGATGAGCAGCTCGCTCGCCCTCCGGCTCGCCGCGCGCGACCTGTACGCGAACTCGTGGCGGCTCGTGCCGCTGAACGCGGCACTCGGCGCGCTGCTCGTCGGCGTCGGCATGGTCGCCTACGCCGTGCACGCCGGCGTGCTGCTGGTCGTGCTCGCGGGGCCGGTCGCGGCGGCGCTCGTGCACGCCGCCGTCACGGTCGTCCGCACCGGCAACCTCACGCTCGCCGACGGGCTCGAGGGGCTGCGCGAGCACTGGCAGCGCGGGCTCGTGCTGGGAGGGGCGGGCGCGGCGTTCGTCCTGCTCGCGCTCGTCGCGATCCGCGTCTACGGCGGCTCGCCGGTCGCGTGGCCGCTCGCGTTCGTCACGCTCTACCTCGTCGTCCTGCTCGGCGTCTACCAGGTCGTGCTCTGGACGCTCGCGATCGCCGAGCCCGGCCGCTCCCTGAAGCAGTCGGCACGCGCCGCGGCGGAGCTCGTCGCGCGGCGGCCGGGCGCCACCGCGGCGCTCGGGCTCGCGCTGCTCCTCGTCAACGCCGCCGGCATCGCCGCCGCCGTGATGCCGTTCCTCACGCTCACGATCGCGTACTCGTTCGTCGCGGTCGCGCACTTCGCGCTGCCGCGCCCGACCCCGGAGGCGTAAGCCATGGCATCGATCACCTTCGAGCACGTCACCAAGCAATTCGAGGAGACGACCGCCGTCGACGACCTGAACATCGCGGTCGCGGACGGCGAGTTCCTCGTCCTCGTCGGCCCCTCCGGCTGCGGCAAGACGACCGCGCTGCGGATGCTCGCGGGGCTCGAGGAGATCACGTCCGGGCGCATCCTGATCGGCGACCGCGTCGTGAACAACGTCGCGCCAGGCGCGCGAAACGTGGCGATGGTGTTCCAGTCGTACGCCCTCTACCCGCACATGACGGTGCGCGACAACCTCGCCTTCAGCCTGCGCAACTACAAGGTGCCGAAGGACGAGATCGACCGGCGCGTGACGCAGGCGGCGGAGATCCTCGAGCTGTCGCCGCTCCTGAAGCGCAAGCCGAAGCAGCTCTCGGGCGGTCAGCGGCAGCGCGTGGCGCTCGGGCGGGCGATCGTGCGCGAGCCCGACGGGTTCCTGATGGACGAGCCGCTGTCGAACCTCGACGCCGCGCTGCGCGTGCAGACGCGCGCCGAGATCCTGAAGCTGCAGAAGCGGCTCGCGACCACGACCATCTACGTCACGCACGACCAGGTCGAGGCGATGACGATGGGCGACCGGATCGCGGTCATGAGCAAGGGCGTGCTGCAGCAGATCGGGACGCCGGAGGAGCTCTACACGAAGCCGGCCAACACGTTCGTGGCGACGTTCATCGGCTCGCCGTCGATGAACCTGCTCCCCTCGGGCGCGATCGGCGTCGGCGGGCTGCACCAGCTCGTCGGCTTCCGGCCCGAGCACGTGCAGCTCGGCAACGGCCGGCCGAACGCCGCGTCCTACGACGCGCTGGTCGAGGTCGTCGAGTACCTCGGCGACGAGCAGCTCGCGCATCTGCGCCTCGGCGACGCCGCCGTGATCGCCAAGCTCCCGGTCGAGCCGCGCCTGCAGGCAGGCAGCACCGCGACCTTCTCCGTCCCCCTCCAGCGGGTGCTGCTCTTCGACGCCGAGAGCGGCCGCGCCGACGGCGCGGCGGCCTGACCGCGGCAGACGCGACGCCGCCGTGTCGCTGACCGTCCAGGAAGGCTCGACGTTCTGCGTCTGCGACGAGGCCGGCGACGTCGACGGCAAGGCGTCGGCGTCCGGGTTCTTCGCCGCCGACACGCGCTTCCTCTCCCGCTCCCTGCTGACCGTCGCCGGCGCCCGGCCGAGCCTGCTCTCGTCGAGCCAGCCGGCGCCCCACCTCGCGCGGTTCGTCTTCCGCAACCCGGACGCCGGCGGCCTCCGGCCGAACGAGCTCTCGATCGAGCGCGAGCGCTTCGTCGGCGACTGCATGCAGGAGCGGATCCACGTCGAGAACCACGGCCGCCGCCGGATCGAGACCGAGCTCGGCCTCGAGCTGGAGGCGGACTTCGCGGACATCTTCGCGGTGAAGGAGCTCGATCCGGGCTTCGGCCATCCGGGCTCGGTCACGCTGCCGCTGCCGCGGACGCCGACCTGGCGCGAGCAGGGAACGACGGCGGTCTTCGCCGACGACGGTTTCCCCGCGCGGACGATCGTGCACTTCTCGCAGCCGTGTGCGATCGACGGCGGTGTGATCCGGTTCGCCGTCGCGCTCGACCACGGCGAGTCGTGGACCCTGGAGGTCGACGTGCAGCCGCTGCTCGACGGCGACGCACCGCTCGCCGCGCCGGCGTTCGCGCCGCACCTCGCCGAGGAGCGGCGGCTGGCCGAGGCGTCGCTCGAGGCCTGGGACAGCTCGACGCCCCAGCTCCGCTCCGGCTGGGCCGACCTCGACGCCACGTGGACGCGTTCGGTCGCCGACCTCGCCGCTCTGCGGATGCGCGCGGCCGGGCTCGACTACGGCCTCCTCCCCGCCGCGGGCACGCCGTGGTTCATGACCGTGTTCGGCCGCGACACGCTGATCACGTGCCTGCAGACGATGCCGTTCGGGCCCGCGCTGGCAACGAGCGCGCTGCGGGTCTTCGCGGCGCTGCAGGCGACCGAGGACGATCCCGAGCGCGACGCCGAGCCGGGCAAGATCATCCACGAGATGCGGCGCGGCAAGGCGGCGCTCGCCTGGACCGACCGCTACTACGGCAGCGCCGACGCGACGCCGCTCTTCCTGATCCTGCTGTCCGAGCTCTGGCGCTGGACGGGCGACGACACGCTGCCGCTCGAGCTCGAGGAGGCGGCGCGGCGCGCGCTCGGGTGGATCGACGGGCCGGGCGACCGCGACGGCGACGGCTTCGTCGAGTACGCGCGGCGTGCGCGGCGCGGGATCCGCAACCAGTCGTGGAAGGACTCGGAGATCTCGATGGCGTTCCGCGACGGCAGCCTCGCCGAGGCGCCGATCGCGCCGGTCGAGGTGCAGGGCTACGTCTACGACGCGAAGCTGCGGGCGGCGGAGCTCGCGCGCGAGGTCTGGCGCGACGGGGCCCTCGCCGACCGGCTCGAGCTCGAGGCCGCGGAGCTGCACCGCCGCTTCGACGAGGCGTTCTGGGTCGAGGACGGCTACTACGCGCTCGGCCTCGACCGCGACAAGCGGCAGATCGATGCGCTCGCCTCGAACATGGGCCACCTGCTGTGGAGCGGGATCGTCCCGCCGGAGCGTGCCGACGCCGTCGCCGACCTGCTGCTCGGCGACCGCCTGTGGTCGGGCTGGGGCGTGCGCACGATGGCCGCCGGAGAGGTCGCCTACAACCCGCTCGTTTACCACAACGGAACCGTGTGGCCCCACGACAACTCGCTCATCGGGTGGGGGCTCGCGCGCGCGGGCCGCGTGCGCGAGCTCGACCTGATCCTCCGCCGGATGGTCGAGGCGGCCGTGCACTTCGACCACCGGCTGCCGGAGGTGTTCGCCGGGTTCGAACGGCGGCGCACCGGCGTGCCGGTCGCCTACCCGACGGCGTCGCGACCGCAGGCATGGGCCGCGGCGACGCCCGTGCTGCTGCTGCGCGTCCTGCTCGGCATCGAGCCCGACCGCGCGGAGCGGACGCTGCGGGCGGACGGCTGCGGCCTCCCGCGCTGGACGGAGGGGCTGACGCTCTCGAACGTCCACGCCTTCGGCGAGACGTGGACGGTGCGTGTCGAGGACGGCGCCGCGACCGTCGACCGGTCGGAAACTGGTTCGCGGCAGAGCCGCGAACCAGTTTCGTGAGCCTCGCCCCTAGCGCGTCAGGCGCGCGCCGGCGTCCTCGTCCGCGGTTTCGCGGTCGCGCGCGACCGGCTCGTCCTCGGGCGACTCGACGAGCTCCTCGAACAGCGCGCGGTAGTGGCGCATGGCGCGGCGCAGCTCCTCGGTGCCGTCCTCGCCCGCGCGGCCGGCGAGCGCGTGGCCTTCGCGGTAGTGCTCGACGACGCGCGGGTGGTCGACGGAGAGGTCGGCCGCGCGGCGGTCGAAATCCTCGACCGGGTAGCCGCGCTCCACCATCACCGTCTGGATGAGCGCGTCCGCGGCGCCGACCGCCGCCGCGGGCGCGTCGACGAACTGCGCCTGCACGTCGCGCCACCGCTCCAGGTAGCGCTCGCGCGACTCGGGTGGAAGCGGCCTGACGTCGAGCCGTTCCCGGCGCGCCTCGCGCTCCGCGAGCTCGGTCTCGGCGTTCCTCCTCCCGTCGGCGCGCTCGACCGTGCGGTCGTACTCGGGGCCGAACCGCGCGCGCAGGCGTTGCGTGCGGCGCGCCGCGAGCCCCCGCCAGACGGCGAGCACGACGACCGCGAAGATCCCGAGGCCGATCAGGACCCATCCCCATGCGGGCATGAGGACCTCCTTCCGTTCGGTGTCTGGATGGAACGGCCGGCCGGCCCGATGAGTTCCGGGCGCGGCCGCCGTCTCTACGACCGATGGACGGCGAGAGGCGCTTCGGAGGGCTGCTCGAGCGAGCCGAGCCCGTGCTCGAGCAGCTCGTAGGCGCGGTCGAGGTCGGCGCGCAGCCTGCGCACTGCCGCCGGCCCGTGCCTGCCCTCGAGCGCGCGGTGCCGCGCGGTCCGGAAGAGCTGGCGGTGGACGCCGACGACGAGGCTCGCCGCCAGCCGCGCGTCGCGCTCGTCGACCGCGAGCGCGCGCTCGATCTCGGCCGCCAGCACCTGCGCGAAGCGCGCCATCACCTCGAGCTCGCGCGCCTGCAGCGCGTGCGACTCCTCGATGATCCGCGCGAACACGGCGAATCCCGGGCTGCAGAGCCGCGGGCACTCCGCCGCCTGCAGGCGCCTCACCGCGCCGAGCACGGACTCGCCCGGCTTCCGGCCGCGCACCGCGTCGACCAGCGCCGCCTCCCGCTGCGGCACCTCGTCGAAGAAGAGGTCCTCCTTGGTCGGGAAGTAGTTGAAGACGGTCTTCTCGGAGACGCCCGCGGCGGCCGCGACCTCGGCGACGGTGACGTGGTCGAAGCCGCGCTCGGCGAAGAGCTGCATCGCCCGGTCGGCGATCTCCTGCCGCGTCGCCAGCTTCTTCGTCTCGCGCAGCCCCACGCGCGGAGTCTAGCCCGATCGTTACAGTTGCAGAAATCTTTTAGCGCCTGTAGGTTCCAGGCTCCTGGCCCGAGGGAGGTCGCCGCTTGCTCGCTCGTCTCGCACACCTGATCGCACGCCGGCGCAAGCTCGTCATCGGCGTCTGGATCGTCCTCACCGTGTTCGGCGCGTACTCGGCCGGGCGCGTGTCGAAGCGCTGGTACCAGAGCTTCTCGATTCCGGGCAAGCCGGCCTACGAGGCGAGCCAGCGGACGCTGAAGGCATTCGGCGTCGGCGTCCGCCCGCCGAACGTGATCGTCTTCCGCACGAACGGCGACGCGACGAAGAGCGCGGCGATCCACGCGGCGATGCAGCGGGTCGCGGGCGCGAACCCGGGCGCGCTGACGAGCTCGTGGTTCTCGACACACGAGGGCATGTACGTGTCGCGCGACCGGCACACGACGTTCATGAACGTCTACCCGCCGGGCTCGCCGAAGTTCGACACGAAGAGCGGCGCGGCGCAGATGCTCGCCGAGGCGCGGGATGGGCTGCCGGCCGGCGTGACCGTGAACGTGACGGGCCACGACCCACTCGAGGAGGCGTCGACGCACGGCGGGGGCGGCGGGCCGAGCGTGCTCGTCGAGGGGATGATCGGCGGCGCCGGCGCGCTGGTGATCCTGCTCTTCGTCTTCGGGACGCTGCCGGCGGTGCTGATGCCGATCGCCGTCGCGGTCGCCGCCATCCTGAACACGTTCACGCTGATCTGGGGCCTCACCTACATCACGAGCGTCTCGATCATCGTGCAGTTCCTGATCGCGCTGGTGGGGCTCGGCGTGGCGATCGACTACGCGCTGCTGATGATCTTCCGCTTCCGCGACGAGCTGCGCGAGGGCGAGGACGTGGAGACGGCGCTCGTCGAGACGATGACGCACGCCGGCCGGTCGGTGATCGTCTCGGGCTCGACGGTCGCGGTCGGCCTGCTGTCGATGATCATCCTGCCGTTGCCGTTCATCCGCTCGATCGGAATCGGCGGCATGCTGATCCCGGCCGTGTCGGTGATCGCGGCGATCACCCTGCTCCCCGCGCTCCTGGCGACGCTCGGGACGCGCATCAACAGCCTGCGCGTGATGCCGAAGCGGTTCGTCGACCGCGGGCATCCGGAGGACGGCGCGTGGGGTCGCTGGGCGCGGTTCGTGCTGCGGCGCCCCGTTCCGGTCGCGGCCGTCGGGCTGGTCGTCGTGGCCGTCCTCGCCGGCATCGGCACGCAGCTCAACCCGAACGAGTCGCAGCTCAAGAACTTCCCCGGCACCGGCACGGCGATCGCCGGGCGGCAGATGCTCGCCGACGCCGGTATCTCGCCGGGCGTGATGAAGCCGCTCGACGTGCTGGTCGAGCACGGCGGGAACGCGCAGGCGGTCGCGCAGCGGGTTCGCGGCATCGACGGCGTCGTCGGCGCGGCCGTGCCCGCGGGCTGGCATCGCGGCCGGGACTCGCTCGTCGAGGCCTTCCCGGCGGTCGACGGCGCCGCGCCCGGCATCCAGGGGATCATCAACCGGGTCAACGGCGCGCTGAAGGGGACGAACGCCACCCTCACCGGCACCGCCGCGGTCGACCGCGACTTCGTGCACGCGGTGTACGGGAACTTCCCGTACCTGCTCGCGTTCGTGGTCGTCCTGACGCTGATCCTGCTCGCCCGCGCGTTCCGGTCGATCGTGCTGCCGATCAAGGCGGCGATCCTGAACCTCGTCTCGCTCGCGGCCGCGTTCGGGATCGTCGTGTTCATCTTCCAGGAGGGCCACGGCTCGTCGCTCTGGAACATCACCGCGACGCAGGCGATCACCGCCTGGATCCCGTTGATGATCTTCGCGTTCCTGTTCGGACTCTCGATGGACTACGAGGTCTTCATGCTCACGCGCATGCGGGAGGCCTACGACGAGAGCGGCTCGACGGAGCGCGCGATCGAGCTCGGCCTCGCGCGCACGGGCAAGCTCGTCACGAGCGCGGCGCTGATCCTGATGTTCGCGTTCCTCGTGCTCTCGTCGAGCCCGGGCTTCGAGATCAAGGAGTTCGCGATCGGGCTCGCCGCCGGGATCATCTTCGACGCGACGGTGATCCGCGCCCTGCTCGTGCCGGCGCTGATGCGCCTGCTCGGCAACGCGAACTGGTGGATGCCGCACTGGACGCGGCGGGCGCTCTTCATCCCGCGCAGCGAAGCGCCACCGACTCCCGCGATCGAGCGGACGTGACAGTTCCGTGACGGTGTCAGGCACCGTGACGTGCCTGACACCGTCGCTGGACCCGCCACGGGACGGCTCCGACGTATCTCCGGCGTGAGGGTCGCGCTGCTCGCGTGCGTCGCCGTGCTCCTCGCCGTCCCGGCGGCGGACGCGAAGGACCTCCGGCCCGGAGACCTGCGGCTCTGCGATCTCGCCCGCTGCGTGCCGATCCGCGACCGGCGCGCCCTCGACGCGATCGGCCGCTTCTACTACGGGTCGCCGCAGCCGACCCACGTTCCGCGTCCGCGCTACGACTCACGGTTCTTCGTGCTTCGCTTCCGCGACGGCTACACGACCGGCCTTGTCGCGGGTGCGCGCCTCGACAGTTTTCTCAGCTACGGCGTCAATCTCGACCAGTTCACGCAGAGCTGGTGGTACCGCGTGCCCTCGGCGGCGTCGCGCGAGCTTCGCCGGCTCGCTCGCGATCTTCGGCCGCAGCACCTCGCTCCAGCCGACATCGCCTACTCGCAGTGACGCGGTAGACTGGCCTCACCGGGGAGCCCCTATCCCGAGGGGCTGAGACAGCGCTTCCTAGCGCGTACCCGTCGAACCTGATCCGGGTCATGCCGGCGAAGGGAGCGGACGACGCAGACGTTGGTGGAAGCGAAGGTCGAGGCTCCCGGCGGGGTCGCCGCCGACGGTGTCCGGCGCGTGCTCGGCGGGCGCGCGGTGCTCGACGGCCTCGACCTGCGCGTCGCGGCCGACGAGCGGCTCGGCATCGTCGGCCGAAGCGGCGCGGGAAAGTCGACGCTGCTCTCGCTCGTCGCCGGCCTGGACGAGCCCGACGCGGGCCGCATCTGGGTCGACGGCGCCGCGGATGCCCTCGGCCGCCTCGCCCGCTGCGCGCTGATGCCGCAGCGCGACTGCCTGCTCCCCTGGCGGACCGCGCTCGACAACGCCGGGCTCGCGCTCGAGAACGCCGGGCACTCGCGGCGCGAGGCGCGGCGGCGCGCGCTGCCGCTCTTCGCGCGGCTCGGCCTCGCCGGTGCGGAGCGGCTGCGCCCGGACAAGCTGTCCGGCGGGATGCGGCAGCGCGTCGCGTTCGCGCGGACGCTGCTCGCCGACAAGCCGGTGCTGCTCCTCGACGAGCCGTTCGGCGCGCTCGACGCAATCACGCGCGCCGAGCTGCAGGAATGGCTCGCCGCCGCGCTCGACGGCGAGCCGCGCACCGTCCTCCTCGTCACGCACGACGTGGAGGAGGCGCTGCTCCTCTGCGACCGCGTCGTCGTGCTCGCGCACGGCCGGGCGGCGGACGAGATCGAGGTCGGCGTCCCCCGCGGCGGCACGCGTCGCGAGATCGTCACGAGCGCACCCTTCCTCGAGCTGCGCGAGCGGGCGCTGGCGGCGATCGGCGAAACGCGCGAACCTGGTTCGCGACTTCGTCGCGAACCAGGTTCGGTGGAGTCATGACGCGCTTGCGCGCCTGGAGCCCGCCGCTCGCCCTGCTCGCCGCGGCGGTCGGGCTGTGGGAGCTCGTCGTCCGCGCGGCGCACGTGCCCGACTACCTGTTCCCCGCGCCGGCCGCCGTCGCGCGCTCGCTCGGGAGCGACCACGCGCTGCTCGCGCACGCGACGCTCGTGACCGTGCGCGAGGTCGTGCTCGGCTACCTGCTCGCCGTCGCGGGCGCAATCGCGATCGCGGTCCTGCTGCACGCCTCGCGCGCCCTGCGCCGCGCCCTCCTGCCGCTGCTCGTCCTCTCCCAGACGATCCCGACCGTGCTCCTCGCGCCGATCCTCGCGATCCTGCTCGGCTACGGGCTCGAGCCGAAGCTCGTCGTCGTCGCGGTCGTCTGCTTCTTCCCGATCGTCGTCAACGCCGTCGACGGCCTGCGCTCCGCCGATCCCGAGACGGTGCGGATGATGCGGACGCTGCGCGGCGGACGTCTCGCGATCTTCCGCCGCGTCGAGCTGCCCGGCGCGCTGCCGGCGATCTTCTCCGGCGCGCGCGTCGCCGCGACCTACGCCGCCGTGGGCGCGGTCTTCGCCGAGTGGGCCGGCTCGTCGGCCGGGCTCGGCTTCGTGATCCTGCAGGCGCAGCCGGCGCTCGAGACGGCGCGGATCTTCGCGGCCGTCGTCATCCTCAGCGCACTCGCGCTCGCGCTCTACGCGCTCGTCACGCTCGCCGAGCGCGTGCTGGTGCCCTGGCATGCGTAGGGCCGCGGCGCTCGCCGCCGTCGCCGCGGCCGCGGTCGCCGCCGCCGGGCTCGCCCGCGGCGCCGCGCAGAAGCTGACGCTGACGCTCGACTGGACGCCGAATCCCGACCACGTCGGCCTCTACGACGCGCAGCAGACGGGCCGCTTCGCCCGCGCCGGCCTGGACGTGACGATCCGCGCGCCCTCCGATCCGACCGCGCCGCTCAAGCTCGTCGCGGCCGGCCGCACCGACCTCGCCGTGAGCTACGAGCAGGAGGTCTTCTTCGCCGCCGCGCAGAAGCTGCCCGTGGAGGCGGTCGCGGCCGTCGTCCCTCAGCCGCTCAACTCCTTCATGTCGATCGACCCGCACGTCAGGACGCTGCGCGACCTGCGCGGCCGCACCGTCGGCATCACCGGCGTCCCTTCCGACTACGCGACGCTGAAGACGGCGGGGCTCGCCGGCAAGGTGAAGGTGGTCGACGTCGGCTACAGCCTCCTCCCCGCGCTGCTCGCCCACCGCGTCGACGCGGTGCTCGGCGTCTACCGCAACGTGGAGGGCGTGCAGCTCGAGCTGCGCGGCCTGCACCCCACGATCATCCCGGTCGACCGTGCCGGCGTGCCGAGCTACGACGAGCTCGTCCTCGTCGCGTCGAAGACGCGGCTCCGCGACGCGAGCTACCGGTCGGAGGTGCGGCGCTTCGTCGGCGCGTTCCTCGCGGGCACGGCCGACGCGCGCGCCCACCCGGCGCGCGCGCTCGGGATCATGGAGAAGGTGACCGCGTCCGATCCGAAGTTCCTTTCCCACGCGGTGCCCGCGACGCTGCGCCTGCTGGCTGGGCGGGACGGCGCCGGCTGCGTGAGCGTCGCCGCGTGGCAGCGGTTCGGCGACTGGATGCGCGCCCACGGGCTCGTGAAGCGCCGGATCGCCGCGGCGTCCGTCGTCACGGCGGGCTTCCTGCCGAAGCGCTGCGCGGCCGCACCGCGAGGATGACGCCGCGTTCGACCGCGACGCGCGCGATGGCGGCGGCGAACTCGTTCGACGTGCCGCGGCTGGAGCCCGGCTCGAGCGTCTCGCCGCGCAGCGGGTAGACGAGCCCTTCCGTCGTCACGCCCTCCGCCGGGCCGTGGACGGCGAAGAGCGAGACCAGCTCGCCCGGCTCGCCGTCGAGCGTCCGCTCCCCACGCACGACGTGCACCGACGCGCTTCCGAGCTGCGCGTCGACCTGCACGCCCGCGTACGCCGCCGAGCCGAGCAGCAGCAGCGTGCCGACCAGGTGGTCGAGCCGCCCGGCGTCGGCGCCGACGACGAGGATCCGCTCCGGCCGCTCGCGCAGGGCCGCGTCGAGCGCGAGCTCGAGGTCGGTGGCGTCCTTCTCACGAGGGTGCCCCTCGACGCGCGTCGCGCGCGCGAGCGCCGCGTCCGAGATCGAGTCGAGGTCGCCGACGACGAGGTCGACGGCGTCGGCGAGCTCCGCGCCGCCGTCGGCCGCGATCACCGTCGCGCCCGCAGGCGGCACGAAGCCGGCGGGCGCGCCCGGCCCGCCGGCGAGGACGACGACGGTCTTCACCGCCGGAAGAGTGCCGAGTAGATGTCGCGCGCGGCGGGGGCTGCGGCGTCGGCGCCGAAGCCCCCGTGGGCGATCAGCACGACGACGACGTAGCGCGGGTTGCCCGCCGGCGCCCACGACGCGTACCACGAGTCGTCGCTGCCGTGCGGGTCCTGCGCGGTCCCCGTCTTGCCCGCGACGGGCACGCGGAAGCTCCCGAACACCGCCGTCGAGGTGCCCGTCGAGCCGTGCGCGGCCTGGAAGAGGCCCTCGCGGATCGCCCAGACGTCGTGCAGCGCGACCTTCCGGACGGGCGGGAAGCGCAGCACGCGCCGGTGGGCGCCGAGGATTGCCTGCGCGACGTGCGGTCGCACGACCGTGCCGCCGTTCGCGAGCGCCGCGTACGCAACCGCCATCTGCAGCGGCGTCACCTCGAGGTAGCCCTGCCCGATCGACAGGTTGACCGAGGTGCCCTCGTACCAGTAGCCCTGGTCCGACGTCCCGAAGGTCTCCTTCAGCCAGCCGGGCGTCGGCACGACCCCGGACTGCTCGCCCGGGATGTCGATGCCGGTCGGCCGGCCCAGCCCGAGCAGGCGCGCCCACTGCTGGATGCCCGGCCACCCCTGCTCCTGCCGGAAGTAGAACTGCTCGCCGAGCTGGTAGAACCACGTGTCGCAGGACATCTCGATCGCCTGCGGCAGGTCCATCGTCTCGTCGATCGACGGCTCGACGTTGTGGAACACGATGTTCCCGACGGTGAGCGAGCCCGTGCACGCCATCGGCGTCCACGGCGTGATCAGGCCGCCGGCGAGCGCCGCCTCGGCGACGATCGGCTTGAACGTCGAGCCGGCCGGGAACTGGCCCTGCGTCGCGAGGTCGAGCAGCCCCGGCTGCGTGCCGTTGATCAGCCGCTGCAGGTAGCCGGGATCGCGGGCGGCGGCGACCTGGTTCACGGACGGGTAGCTCGCGAGCGCCTTCAGCGCCCCCGTGTGCGCGTCCATCACGACCGCGGCGCCGGCGTCGGCGTCGCCGTAGCCCGCCTGGTGCGCGAGCGCGATCCCGTGCCGGATCGCGTGCACGGCGGCGCGCTGGATGCGCGCGTCGATCGTGAGCTGCAAGCCGGCCGGCGCCTTCTTCAGCGGCTCCGCACGAAGCGGCGAGGCGATCGCGCCGAGCGCGTTCACGCGCACGTGCGCGTGTGCGAAGCCCGCGTTCAGGTAGCGGTCGTAGGTCGCCTCGACGCCGGACTGGCCGACGATCTCGCCCGCCTTCGCGTACCGATACCGGGTCCGGGCGAGCTCGTCGCGGCTCACCTGCCCGAGCAGCCCGAGGAACTCCCCGCCGAGCGCGCCCTGCGGGTAGTCGCGGATCGGCAGCTGCACGACGTGCAGGCCGGGGTAGCTGCCCGCGCGCTCGTCGAGGTAGAAGCTGAGCGACCGCGTCGCGCGCGGCACGATCACGGCGGGCGCGAACGGCGACTGCACGAGCGACGCGCGCACGCGCGCGATCAGCTTCGCCACCGGGACGTGCGTCAGCCGAGCCAGCCTCGCGAGGACGCGGCGGCCGCGAGGCGCGGGAGCCCACGTCGCATCGAACGGCCGCGGCCCGAGCGCCGAGGCGTCGGCGACCACGGCGAGCTGCGCGCCGGGCGTCGCCAGCGGCCTGAGCCGGTCGTCGACGATCACGCCGCGCGGCGCCGGCAGGTCGACGACGCGCACCTGCTGCGCCTGGCTCAGGTGCAGGTAGTCGGTCCCGTGCAGGAGCTGGAGCGACCACGCGCGGAGGGCGAGGAGCGCGAACGCCGCCACCGCGATCGCGCCGACGAACCCGATCCGGCGGGAGAAGGAAAAGCTGGCGAAGTAGCTCTCCTGCACCGCGGAGACCGGCTCGACGAGCGGCCGCGGCGCCGGCACGAACCCCGGCGTCGGCTGGCGCAGGCGGCGCCGCAGGCCCCGCGCGCGTCCGGCCGTGACCAGCTCGAGCGGCCCGAGCCCGCTCGACCTCTTCCGCATTCGACCCCGGCCCAGCACTCCGCTCCTCGCCACGTGTCGCTCGTCAGGACGGCTGCGCTGAGAGTAGCTGCGGCGCGGCGCTGGCTCGTGCGCAGCCGACGGGATAGCATCGGCCGATGGAGGCGACGGTTCGCGAGGGGCAGGCACCGGCCGTGGTGGTGTCGCTGCAACCCGGCGAGCGGCTGACCTCGGAGGCCGGCGCGATGATGTTCGTCTCCGGCGACATCGCGATGGACGTGGAGATGCCGGGCGGCCTCGCGGGCGGGCTGAAGCGGAAGCTGCTCGCCGGCGAGAGCCTCTTCCTCACCCGTTACACCGCGAACGGACCGGGCGCCGTCGGCATCACGGGGCCGTTCCCGGGCTCGATCCGCCAACACGAGCTGGACGGCGAGATCATCTGCGAGAAGCACGCGTACCTCGGCCACCACGGCGACGTCGAGATCTCCAGCGCGCTCGCGCAGCGGCTCGGGATGGGCGTGCTCGGCGGCGGCGAGGGCTTCTTCCTACAGCGGCTCGCCGGGAAGGGAACGGTGTGGCTCCACGGCGGCGGCGACTTCCTCGACTTCGACCTCGCCGCCGGCCAGCTGCTGATCGTCGACACGGGCTGCATGGTGGTGGTCGAGCCGACCGTGCGCTACGAGGTGAAGCTGCAGGGCGGCGTCGCGAAGAGCCTGTTCGGCGGCGAGGGCCTCCACCTCGTGCACATGACCGGGCCGGGGCACGTGACGCTCCAGACGCTGCCGTTCTCGCGCACGGCCCGCCGCGTGCTCGCCGCCGCCGGCGGCGGCAGGGACGAGTCGGGCGCCGGCGGCCTGCTCGGATCGATACTCGACTAGGAGGCGACATGGGATTCCTGGACAAGGCGAAGCAGGCGGCCGAGCAGGCCGCTGCGAAGGCGAAGGAGGGCGTCGAAGACGTCCAGACGAAGCGGGAGCTCTCGCAGGCGTACGGCGACCTCGGCAAGACCGCGTACGAGCTCGTGTCGAGCGGCGAGCTGACGCACCCGCGGCTCGAGGCCGGTGCGGAGCGGGTCAAGACGCTGCTCGCGAAGGTGGACGCCGACGGCGCCGCGCCCGCCTCCGCCGACACGGCGGCGGACAGCTACGACGCGAGCCAGCCGCCCGCGATGCCGACCTAGCGATTCCCGCGCGGCAGAAGACGGGCTTCGTCCGGTTCGACGGCCGGCGGATCGCGTATGCGACCGTCGGCGACGGGCCGCCGCTCGTGCTGCCTGCGTGGTGGGTGTCGAACGTCGTCGAGGACTGGCGCGGCGCCGACTTCTGCCGCTTCGTCGACGCGCTCGCCGTCCGCCGCCGCGTCGTCCGCTACGACCGTCCCGGCACCGGCCTGTCCGACCGGGAACGGCCGCCGCAGACGCTGACCCTGGACTACGAGGTCGCCGTGCTGGAAGCGGTGCTCGAGGCGCTCGAGATCGGGCACGCGGCGCACCTCGGCCTCTCCTGCGGCGGCCCGGTCGCCGTGACGTACGCCGTGCGCCACCCCGAGCGCGTCGAGCGGGTCGTGCTCTTCGGCGCCTACCCGTGCGGCCGCGACCTCGGGCGCCCCGAGGCGCTCGCGGCGCTGAGCGCGCTCGTCCGCTCGGCGTGGGGGCTCGGCAGCCGCACGCTCGCCGACATGTTCGGTCCGGGCCTCGCGTCGGCCGACCGCGACGCGTTCGCCTCGTACCAGGTCGCGGCTGCGACGCCGCAGACGGCGGCCGACCTGCTCGACCTCACGTACGCGTACGACATCCGGGAGACGCTGCCGGCCCTGACCGCTCCGACGCTCGTCGTCCACCGCGAGCACGACCGGGCGATTCCGGTTCGGCACGGGCGTGCGCTCGCGGCGCTCGTTCCCGGCGCCGAGCTGGTCGTCCTGCCGGGCGACGCGCACCTGCCGTGGCAGGGTGACGCCGACTCGGTGCTGGCGGCGCTCGCGCCGTTCCTGGGCGTCCCCTCGCCGCGGCCGCCGGCGCCGACCGCCGGCCTCGACGGGCTGACCGTGCGCGAGCGGGAGGTGCTGCGGCTCGTCGCCGAGGGGCTCAGCGACGCCGAGATCGGCGCCCGGCTCGTGCTCAGCCCGCACACCGTGCACCGGCACGTCGCCAACATCCGCCGCAAGCTGGGCCTCCGCTCGCGCTCGGCGGCCGCGGCCGCCGCCGCGCGCGCCGGCCTGATCTGACGATGGCCGGATCCGGCCAGCGCAGGATGGCCGGAGCAGGCGAAGCCCAGCCCGGGGCCGCTCCGCAAAGGTGTGACGCATGCATACCCGCGCCGTCCGGAACGCGAGCCTCGGCAGGAGGGTCCTCGTGCGCCCGCTCGAGCACGGCGACACCGACACGATCCTGGCGCTCTTCGAGCGCATGGGCGTCGCGTCGCGCGCCGCCCGCTTCCACGGCGCGAAGCCGCGCCTGAGCGACGAGGAGCTGGCCGCGCTCTCGTCGGTCGGGCCCGACAGGCACGTCCTCGTCGCCTGGGTCGAGGGCGACGACGCCCCCGCGGCGTGCGCCCGCCTCGTCCGGGACGCGCACGACCGGCGCGCGGCCGAGATCGCCTTCGAGGTCGCGGACCGCTACCAGCGTAGGGGCATCGGGACGGCGCTGGTCGGGATGCTGCTCGAGGACGCGCGCGCCGCCGGGATCACGCGGGTGGAGGGGCTCGTGCAGGCCTCGAACCGCCCCGCGCTCGGACTGCTCCGCCGCCTGCTCGGCCGCGTGACCCTGCGCTACGAGGACGGCGCGGTCGTCGTCTCGTCCGCCTGACCGGCCGGCCGGTCCGATGTTAGGCACCGGGCCCGGCCGGGAAGACGCCCCGGCATGAGCCGCTTCGCCAGCTTCCTCGACCACGCGCCCGCCCACGGCCATGCCGTCCAGATCTACCGCGACCTCGGCGAGCTCGCCGGCTCGCTCGCGGCGTTCCTGGACGCCGGCTTCCGCGACGGCGAGCCGGCGGTGGTGATCGCGACGGCCGACCACTGGCCCGCGTTCGCGCGGGCGCTCGAGGCGCGCTCCCGGCCGGTGGACGACCTCGAGCAGACGCGCCTGCTGACGCGCGCCGACGCGCACGAGGTGCTCGCCAGGATCCTCGACGGCGACCGGCCGTCGGCGGAGCGCTTCGAGGACGTCGTCGGCGGGTTGATCGCGAGCATCGAGGCGGCCTTCCCGGGCCGGACCGTCCGCGCGTTCGGCGAGATGGTCGACGTGCTCTGGCACGACGGGCGCAGGGAGGCGGCGCTCGAGCTCGAGGAGCTGTGGAACGACCTCGCCGACCGCAGGCGCTTCTCCCTGCTCTGCGGCTACCAGCTCGACATCCTCGACCTCGACGTGCAGAGGCGCGCGCTGCCCGACGTCCTGCGCGTTCACTCGCACGCGCGCGCAGTCGCGAGGCCGGCCCGCTTCTCGGCCGCGGTCGACCGCGCGCTCTCCGAGCTGGTCGGGCCGCCGCGCGCGGCGCGCATCTACCTCGACGTCGCCGACGGCATGCCGCGCGGCGACGAGCCGCGCGGGCAGGCGGTGCTCGCATGGCTGAGCGCGCACGAGCCCCCGCTCGCACGCGAGGTGCTCGGGCGCGTGCGCGCGCACCTGAGCCCCGCCTGACGCGGGACGTCAGAGCGGCGGGCGCTGCGCGCGCTTCTGCTGCTCGTACTCGGCCCGCGCCGCCTGCGCCTCCGGCACGTCCGAGACCTCCGCGACGGGGACGTCCCACCACGACTCGTAGGCAGGCACGCCCTCGTAGCGGTCGACCTCGACGTAGACGACGGTTGGCCCCTCGACGCCGCGCGCCTCCACGACGGCCGCGCGCACCTCGCCGGGCGTGCGCGCGCGGATCACGTGCGCGCCGAGCGACGCGGCGTTCGCCGCGAGGTCGACGGGAAGCCGCGGCGGCGCGGCCTCGGCGGCGTCGTCGTCGGTGCCGAGCGAGCCGTCGCGGCGGCGGCGGTACTGCGTGCCGAAGCCGTGCGCGCCGACGGAGCGCGAGAGGCCGCCGATCGACGCGAACCCGTGGTTGTCGACCAGCACGATCGTCACCTGCAGCCCCTCCTGCACGGCCGTGACGATCTCCTGCGCGAGCATCAGGTACGAGCCGTCGCCGACGAGGACGACCACCTCGCGCTGCGGCGCCGCCAGCTTGACGCCGACGCCGGCCGCGATCTCGTAGCCCATGCACGAGTAGCCGTACTCGACGTGGTAGCCCTGCGGGTCGCGCGTGCGCCACAGCTTCACGAGGTCGCCGGGCATCGAGCCCGCGGCGTTGATCACGACGCCGTCCGGAGCGATCGCGTCGTTGACCGCGCCGATCACCTCGCTCTGCGCGGGGAGCGGCGCGTGCCCGAGCCGGACGAGCCGGTCGACCTCCGCCTCCCACTCGCGCACGAGCCGCTCGGCCTCCTCGCGGTACCCGGCGTCGACCGACCAGCCCTCGAGCTCGCGTGCGAGCGCCTCCAGGGCGGCGCGCGCGTCGGCGGTCACCGCGACGCCCCGCTTGGCGGCGTCCGCCTCCGCGACGTTGACCGACACGAGCTCCGCCGCCGGGAACGCGGTGTTGGATGCGGTGGTGAAGTCGGTCCAGCGCGTCCCGATGCCGACCACGACGTCGGCCTCGCGCGCGATCCGGTTCGCCGCGAGCGAGCCGGAGACGCCGACCGGCCCGAGCAGCAGCGGATGCCCGTGCGACACGGCGCCCTTCCCCGCCTGCGTCACCGCCACCGGGATGCCCGTCCGCTCCGAGAAGCGGGCGAGCTCGTCGGTCGCGCCGCTGTAGACGACGCCGCCGCCCGCGACGAGCAGCGGGCGGCTCGCGCCGCGGATCCGCTCGACGGCAGCCGCGAGCGCGCCCGGGTCGGGCTGCGCGCGCGGCACGTGCCAGACACGCCGGTCGAACAGCTCGGCCGGCCAGTCGAACGCCTCGGCCTGCACGTCCTGCGGCAGCGCGAGCGTCACCGCTCCGGTCTCGGCCGGCGACGTGAGGACGCGCATCGCCGCGAGCACAGCCGGTGCGAGCTGCTCCGGCCGCCAGACGCGGTCGAAGTAGCGGCACACCGGCGCGAACGCATCGTTGACGGAGACGTCGCCGCGCCAGGGAAGCTCGAGCTGCTGCAGCACCGGCTCGGCGACGCGCGTGGCGAAGACGTCGCCGGGCAGGAGCAGCACCGGCAGGCGGTTGATCGTCGCGAGCGCCGCGCCGGTGACCATGTTCGTCGCGCCGGGGCCGATCGAGCTCGTGCACACGAGCGCGCCCAGCCGGTTGCGCACGCGCGCGTAGCCGACGGCTGCGTGCACCATCGCCTGCTCGTTGCGCGCCTGGTAGTAGGTGAGCAGCTCGGGGCTCTGCTGCAGCGCCTGCCCGAAGCCGGCCACGTTGCCGTGGCCGAAGATCCCGAAGCAGCCGCCGAAGAAGCGGTGCTCGACGCCGTCGCGCTCGACGTGCTGCGCCGCGAGGAAACGGAGGAGCGCCTGCCCCGTCGTCAGGCGAACGGTCGCAGGGCCGCTGCGCGCGCCGCGGCCCTGCGCCCTCTCCGCGCTCGCCGTCACGAGGTCAGGCTAGCGATCAGCCTGCGAAGACCTCGTTGAAGGCGTCGATGTACGCCTGCGCGTTCCCCGACGGCCCCTTCAGCGTCATCTTCAGCGGACGCTCCGGGTCGTTGTAGAAGAACCGGTCCGCGCGCTCCTTGTGGCCCGTGTTCACGAGGATCTTGTACGCCTTCTCGTTGAACAGCGGCCGCCCGTTGGTGAGGAAGTTCTTCGCGATCCACGGCGCCTGCTCCATGGCGTTGATGAACTTCTCGAACGAGCTCTGGTTCGGCGACTCCTTGAGCAGCATCTCGGCGTCCATCCAGCCGTAGAGGCCCTCCTTCGGGTCGGCGACCTCGATCAGCGGCCCGTGCGCGTCCTTCACCCGCGCGTCCGTGCCGAGGTTCTCGATCGTCAGCCACGCGGACTCGTCGGTCAGCGCCCGCACGACCTCGGTGTTCTGCGAGACGAGCTTGAGGACGTTCGGCTTGAGCTGCTTGAGGAACGCCTTCGCGCGCGAGATCTCGCCGCTCGTCATGTTGTACGGATGCTTCGCGCCCGTCGCGAGGCCGGCCATCGCCATCAGGTCGGTCGGCTGGTTCTCGAGGACGATCTTCTTCTTGTACGCCGTGTTGAGCAGCGCGTGGTACGACGTCGGCTTCGTCTTGACGTACTTCGGGTTGTAGTAGATCTGCAGGCTCGACCAGCCGAACGGGTACCCCATCTGCAGGTTGCCGGCCTTCCAGAACGGCACGTGCAGCGCCACCGGGTAGAGCTGCTTCGCGACCGGGAACGACTTGATGTCGAACGGGACGATCAGCCCTTCCTTGTAGAACTTCGGCACCCAGAGCGCGTCCTCCGACGAGACGTCCCACTGTCCCCCGCCGCGCTTCACCTTGATGTAGGCGTCCGAGTCGTCCGAGATGAGCTGCACGCGGGCGCCGACGCCCACCTGCTTCTGCACGCGCTGCAGCTGGTTCGAGAAGTAGTGGTCGGACCAGGTCAGCCAGTTGAGGGTGACGCCGGCCGTCCGTGCCCGCGTCGCGCCGAACGCGCGTCCCGCGGTGCCGAGCGACCGCGCCGCGACCAGGCCCGCCGCGCCAGCGGCGCCCGCGGCCAGGAAACGCGTCCGCGTCACCGGCCGTTCGAGGTGCTCCATCCCTTGCCTCCTCCTCCGGGGGGTTCGCAGCCCGCGGCGGTTCCCGCTTGCGCGAGCTGCGGCGAACGTACCATGATGCGGACAGCGTGTCCAGCACTCGGAACGAGCGGCTGAGGATCGGCGTCGTCGGGGGCGGCATGGTCGCCCAGGCGATGCACCTGCCGCACCTGAACGAGCTGCAGGACCGGTTCGCGGTGGCCGCGCTCGCCGAGCCCTCGCCGACCGTCCGGGACGCGCTCTGCGCCCGGTTCGGGATCGCGGGCGGCTTCGCCGACTGGCCCGAGCTCGTCGATGCGGGCGGCCTCGACGCGGTGCTGATCGCGTCGCCGGCGGCGACGCACGTCGACGCCGTCCTCGCCGCGCTCGACGCGGGGCTGCACGTGTTCTGCGAGAAGCCGCTCGCCATCACGCTCGCGGACGTCGACCGCATCGTCGACGCGCGCGACCGGGCTTCGCGCGTCGTGCAGGTGGGCTACATGAAGCGCCACGACCCCGCGTTTCGGCGCGCGCTCGAGGAGTTGCCCGAGACGGCGGGGCGGCTGCGGTACGTCAGCATCGTCGTCAACGACCCGGAGTGGGTGCCGTACTTCCTGCCGGGCGACATCGTCCGCGGCGACGACGTCCCGGTGGAGGTGATCGAGGCGACGCGACGCGCCGAGAGCGAGCAGGTCGAGGAAGCGGTGGGACGCGGCGACCCGGAGGCGTGCTTCGCGTTCTCGGACGGCTACCTCGGCTCGCTCGTCCACCACGTCAACATCGTCAACGGCTTCCTCGAGCGGATGGGCGAGCCGCTGCCCGCGCGCGTCGTCGACGGCGCCTGGTGGAACGGCGGCCGCTCCGTCGCCGGTTACTGCGAGCTCGCGAACGGCGCGCGCTGGGACAGCGCGTGGATCCAGCTGCTCGAGACGCGCGAGTACCGCGAGTCGATCCAGCTCTTCTTCGACACCTCGATCCGCTCGCTGACGTTCCCCTCGCCGTGGCTTCGGATGAGCCCGACCGTGTACGAGCGGCAGGACGCGGACGCCTACGCGAACTCGGTGCGCCGCCACCGCTCGTTCGAGGAGTCGTTCCGGCGCGAGCTGCTCCATTTCCACGCCTGCTGCGTCGACGGCGCCGAGTGCCTCACGCCGCCCGAGCAGGCGCGCGTCGACACCGAGCTGCTGACCGCGATGTTCCTCGCGGCCGAGAACTCGCGTCCTTAGTTCACTGCGTGAACTAAGGACGGGCATTTCGACGGCGGGAAACTCGCGTCCTTAGTTCACTACGTGAACTAAGGACGGGCATTTCGGCGGCGGGAAACTCGCGTCCTTAGTTCACTACGTGAACTAAGGACGGGCATTTCGTCACGGCAGCCCGAGCGCCGACTTCGCACGCTGCGCCGCCTCGAGTGCCGCGACCGCGTCGTCGACGGTCGCCCCCTCGCCGCCGCCGCGGGCGAAGTCCTCGGCCTGCGCGCGCAAGGCGGCCGCGATCGTCTCGTCGCCGTCCGGCGGCGCGACGAAGTCGAAGCGCTCGGCGCCGTCGAGGCCGATCACCTCGACGCGGCAGACCTCGCCCGGCGGATGGCGCCGGCCGAGCGTGATCGAGGCCGCGATGCCGCGGTCGGTGACGGCAGAGAGCGTCACCAGCTCCGGATCGCCGTCGACCGGATCGTCCCAGCCGACCGAGCCGGCCGCGCCGGAGACCTGCGCGATCTCGTGCCCGGTCAGCCAGCGGAGCTGGTCGAGCTCGTGCACGCCCATGTCGACCACGATGCCGCCGCTCGAGGCGGGGTCCCGGAACGCGCGCGCGGGCGGCAGCTCGTCGAGCTGCGCCGAGGAGACGAAGACCACCTCGCCCAGCTCGCCGCCCGCGATCCGCTCGCGCAGCCGACGCAGCGCGGGCACGAACCGCCGCCAGTACGCGACCTGCACGCGGACGCCGAGCGAGGCGATCCGCCGCGTCTCGTCGACCGTCAGCCCGCACGGCTTCTCGCACAGCACCGGCAGCCCGAGCTCGGCGAGCTGCGAGACGACGGCGACGTGAAGGCGCGTCGGCACGGCGACGAGCGCGCCGTCGATCTCGGGCAGCGTGTCGAGCGTCGCGCGCGGCGCGTCGACGGCGGCCGCGGCCGCGTCGGAGGGGTCGACGACGCAGCCGATCTCGACGCTGCGGCACGACGCGAGCGCCCGGGCGTGCGCAGCGCCCATCCTCCCCGCTCCGACGAGCGCGAGGCGGAAGGGCCTCACCGGCCGACGAGCGGCACGCGCGGGTCGGGCTCGAGCTCGCGCCACGCCGGCCGCACCCAGGCGAGCTCCGGGTCGTCGGCCGCCTGCATCGTCCGCCGGTCGCCGGCGAGCGCGTTCAGGTAGTAGAGGTCGTACCCGTGCGCCGCCGCGGTGACGTGGTAGCCGTACGGCACGAGCAGCAGGTCGCCGTCGCGCACCGTCTCGGTCAGGTCGAGGCCGTGCCGCGGGCTGTAGAGCCGCTGCACGGCGAACGCGCCCGCCGGCTCCGGCCGCGTGCGGAAGTAGTACGTCTCCTCGAGCACCGCCTCGGCGTCGCCGCGCTCCTCGTCGTGCTTGTGCGGCGGGTAGCTCGACCAGTTTCCCGCAGGCGTGTACACCTCGACGACGAGCAGCCGCTCGGCCGGGAACTCCGGCTTCACGATGTGGGAGATCTGCCGGGTCGCGTTGCCCGCGCCGCGCACCTCGACTTCGACGTCCTCCGGCGCGATCGCGCGCGGCTCCCGGCGTCGCTCCGCACGCGCGAGACAGAGCGCGAGCTCCGCGCTGCCCTCGATCTCCGCCGTCGTGTCGCGCGGGAGATAGAGGCAGCGCGGCAGCGCGTCGAAGACGCTCGCGCGACCGCCCACCTCCCATTCCCCGTCGTCCGCACGCACGGACACGTCGCCCGAGAGCGGCACGATGCACAGCTCGTCCTCGCCCGTCTCGATCGTGTCGCGGCCGTCGACGCGCAGCACGCCGAACGAGAGGTGGCGCCAGCCGGCGTCGGCCGGCCCGACGCGCTCCCACTCGCCGCGCCGCAGCAGCAGGTTCACGGGACCTGCACCGCGAGCAGCTCGTCGAGCGTCGGCATCGCCTCGGAGCACGCGACGCGCTGCGCCACGTAGGCGCCCGCGGCATTGCCGAGGCGGACGCCCTCGCGCAGCCCGAGGCCGCGCACGATCGCGTAGCCGACCGCGGCGGCGAACGCGTCGCCGGCGCCGAGCCCGTTCACCACCTCGACCGGCAGGCCCGGCACCTCGACCGTCTCGCCGTCTGCGTGGAGCACGGCGCCGTCAGCGCCGCGCTTGACGATCACGGCCGGCGCGAGCCCGAGCACCTCGTCGAGCCCGCCGGCCGCCGCCACCTCGTCCGAGTTGCCGATCAGGACGTCCGCGTACGCCGCCGCGTCGCCGGCCGCGTCGCGGTACGCCGACGGGTCGTCCCACAGCGTCGGCCGCCAGTCGAGGTCGAAGACCGTGGTGCCACGGTGCGCAGCCATCAGCTCGAGCGTCGTCTCGCGGCTCGGCGACTGCGCGAGCCCCGTCCCGGTCGCGAACAGGACCGGCGCGCCGGCGACCTCGTCCAGGTCGACGTCCTCGACGCGAAGCTGCCAGTCGGGCGCCGTCGGCCTGCGGTAGAAGGTGATCGGGAAGTGGTCGGGCGGCCAGATTTCGCAGAAGGTCGGCGGGGTCGGCCAGTCGGGGTCGACCGCGAGGAAGCGCGTGTCCACCCCCTCGGCCTCGAGGAAGTCGCGCACGAAGAGCCCCTGCTGGTCGTCGCCGACGCGGGAGACGATCGCGGTGCGCACGCCGAGGCGCGCGAGCCCGGTGGCCGCGTTGCCCGCGAAGCCGCCGACGTAGCGCGTGTACGTCCGCACCTCGCGGAGCGGCGTGCGGAGCTGGTTCGGGTAGAGGTCGATGCCGATTCGCCCGACGACCACCGCCTCCGTCATGCGAGCGCCTCCTCGACGTAGCGGCGGTTGCGCTCGTCGGCGGCGCGGACATCCGGCATGTCGTCGACCGTCACGGCGACGCGGTCCTGCTCGATCACCCCGAACCCGTCGAGGCCGCGCACCTCCGGCAGGGCGAGGAACTCGCGCAGCGGCACGACCCCGCGGCCGAACTCGCAGAAGATGCCGAGCGGCCACGCCTCGTCCATGTCGAGCTCGCCGCGCCGGAGCCGCTCGAGCACGGCGCCGTCCACGTCCTTGAGGTGCACGTGGCGAAGACGGTCGGCGTGGCGGCGCGCGAACGCGACCGGGTCGCCGCCGCCGACGACCGTGTGACCGGTGTCGACGCAGAGCGCGACGTCGGTGCGCGCGAGCATCCCCTCCGCCTCCTCCTCCGACTCGACGTGCGTCGCGGCGTGCGGGTGCAGCGCCGCCTCGAGCCCGCGCGCGCGGACGATGTCGGCCGCGCGCTGCAGGCGCTCGGCGGCGCGCTCGACCGTGTCGGCGTCCCAGGCCGTCGCCCGCCGCCGCTCCTCGCTGCCGGCGGCGCGCGCCCGCTCGGGCGTCTCCATGTCGGCGAGCAGCACGATGCCGCCGCCGGTCGCCTCCAGCACCTCGACCGTGCGGTCGAGCGCGCCGAGATCCTCCTCGAACCCGTCGGCGTCGTCGAGCCGCAGCGGCAGGAAGGTGGCGACGAGCTCGACGCCGTGCCGGCGCGCGCGCTCGACCGCGGCCGCGCCGTCGGGCGCGAAGTAGCCGGGCGGGCCCGTCTCGGTCGCCGAGTAGCCGAGCTCGACGATCGTCTCCAGGAACGTCTCCGCCGGGATCAGGTCGGCGCGCTCGATCGTCATCTCCCAGATGCCCCAGCTGACCGGGGCGGTCGCCACCCTCATGCCGGCCTCGCCTTCAGGACGGCGCGCCGCGCACGCCGCACGAGCTGCGGCAGCGCGAACGCGAGCGCGAGCAGGAGCAGCGAGCCGACGAGCAGCATCGAGGCGACGGCGTTCACCTCGGGCGTGATCCCGAACTTCACCTGCGTGTAGATGAAGATCGGCAGCGTGTTGTGCCCGCCGATCAGGAAGTACGTGATGATGAACTCGTCGAGCGAGAGCGTGAACGCGAACAGCGCGCCCGCGACGATCGCCGGCAGGATCAGCGGCAGCACGATGCGCACGAGCCGGTGCAGCGTGTTCGCGCCGAGATCGGCGGCGGCCCTCTCGAGCCGCGTGTCGAAGCCCTGCAGGCGTGCGGCGACGAGCAGGATCACGAACGGCGTCGTGTAGACCGACTGGCCGATCACGGCCGTCTCCGGCGACAAGGTCCAGTGGAACGTGCTCGTGAACAGCACGAGCAGCGAGACGCCGATCAGCAGGCCCGGGATCATGATCGGGAGGATGAACACGATCCGAATGCCCTCGCGGAACGGCAGGTGCGAGCGGACGAGCGGGAACGCGGCGGCGGTGCCGACGAGCGTCGAGATGAGCGTCACCTGCAGCGCCACCCTGATCGTCGTCGAGACCGCGTCGTGCACCTGGTAGTCGCTGAACGCCTGCCGGTACCACTCGAGCGTCCAGCCGGTGATCGGGAACGTGCCGTAGCGGTTCGCGTTGAAGCTGAACAGCACGAGCAGCACGATCGGGAAGAACAGGAAGACGTAGATGAGCAGGGCGTAGCCGCTCAGCAGCCACCGCGCGACGCGCGCGCGCGGCGACAGCACCTCGAGGTCACGCGCCATAGGCCTCCTTCGCCGAGAGCGACTTCCGGAACACGACGAGCAGCACGACGATGAACGCGGCGATCAGCAGCGACACCGCCGCCCCGCGCGTGTACTCCGCCGCCTGGAAGAAGTTGACGATCAGGTTGCCGATCATCACGCCGCCCGTCCCGCCGACGATCTGCGGCGTCAGGTACTCGCCGAGGATCGGGATGAACACGAAGATGACCGCGGTGATGATCCCCGGCCGGATCTGCGGCACGAGGATCCTGAAGATCGCCTTCAGCGGGGACGCGCCGAGGTCCATCGCGGCGCGGAGCTGGTTCCAGTCGAACCGCTCGATCGACGAGTAGAGCGTCAGCGCGCCGAACGGGAAGTAGAGGTAGACGAGCACGAGGATCACCGCCGGCCGGTCGTAGAGGAAGACGCCGAGCGGGTGGTGCGTGACGCCGATCCAGCGCAGGAAGCGGTTGAGGACGCCCTGCTCGCCGAGGATCGTCAGCCAGGAGTAGACGCGCAGCAGGTAGCTCGACCAGAAGGGCACGATCACGAGCACGAGCAGCGGCGTCCGCAGCCGCCGCGGCACATAGCGCGACAGCCAGTACGCGAACGGGAACGCGAGCCCGATCGCGAGCGCCGTCGCCGCCACCGCGACCCACAGCGTCGCCCACATCGTGCTGACGTACGCGGTGACGCTGAAGAAGTAGCGGTAGTTGTCGAGCGTCCAGTGGTGGACGACCGAGTAGTCGATCGTCTCCCAGAACGAGTAGCAGACGATGATCCCGAGCGGCACGAGGAAGAACAGCCCGAGCAGGACGATCGCCGGCAGGAAGCCGACGTACTGCACGAGTCCGGTGCCGACACGCGGAACGCGGACGCGGCGCGGCGGCGCGGCGGCCGTGACGGTCACGAGCCCTCCAGCACGATGCCGTCCGCCGGCGCCCACGAGAGCGCCACCTCGTCGCCGACCGCGGGCACCGTCGCCTCGTGCAGCGTCACGATGACGGGCGCGTCGACGGCCTTCGTCTCCACCGCGACCCGCACGTGGCTGCCGAGGAACGAGGTCTGGACGACGGCGCCGCGCAGGCCGCCGGCCGCGTCGAGCCGCACCGCCTCCGGCCGCACCATCAGCGTCGCGGCCCCCGCACCGCCCGCGCACGGCATGCGCGAGCCGTCGCGCAGCTCCGCGACCTCGCCGTGCGCCGTCGCCGGGAAGAAGTTCGCATCGCCGATGAAGTCGGCGACGAAGCGCGACGCCGGCCGGCGGTAGATGCCCTCCGGCGAGCCGAGCTGCTCGATCCGGCCGTCGTTCATCACGGCGATGCGGTCGGCCATCGACATCGCCTCCTCCTGGTCGTGCGTCACGTAGACGAACGTCGTGCCGACGTCGCGGTGGATCTGCGCCAGCTCGATCTGCAGCCGCTGCCGCAGCTTCAGGTCGAGCGCGCCGAGCGGCTCGTCGAGCAGCAGCACGGCCGGCCGCTTCACGAGCGCGCGCGCGACCGCGACCCGCTGCTGCTGCCCGCCGGAGAGCTGCGCCGGCATCCGGTCGCCGAAGTCGTCGAGGCCGACGAGCGCGAGCGCCTCCTCGACGCGGGCCGTCGACTCCGAGCGCGGCACCTTGTCCATCTTCAGCCCGAAGCGCACATTCTCGCGGACGTTCATGTGCGGGAACAGCGCGTAGGACTGGAACACGGTGTTGACCGGACGGCGGTGCGGCGGCAGCGTGTCGATGCGCCGGCCGCGCAGCCAGATCTCGCCCTCGGTCGGCGCCACGAAGCCGCCGATCAGGTTGAGCGTCGTCGTCTTGCCGCAGCCGGAGGGGCCGAGCAGGCAGAAGAACTCGCCGTCGCGGATCTCGAGGTCGAGCCCCCGCAGCGCGATCTCGGCGCCGTAGCGCTTCACGATCCCCCGCAGCTCGATGCCGGCGGCGGCGGACGCGCTCCGGTCGAGTGGCGGTGTCGGTACGGTGGTCGTCAACTCGGTGGGCGTTTGCCGCGGCCTGGCGGCGAACGTACCATCATGCGGACACCCTGTCTAGGATGCGGAACGGAGGCGGCGGTCCGGTGACGCAGGCGCGCGACGCCCGCAAGGCGAAGATCCGCGACAACCCGATCCAGGCGCTCGCGAAGGCGGTGCACCTGCTCGAGCAGCTCGCCGACGAGCGGGAGGCGACGCCGCGTCGCCTCGCGGAGTTGCTCGACGAGCCGCGCACGACCACCTACCGGCTGCTGCGGAGCCTCCAGGCCCTCGACCTCGTCGAGCCCGGGTCGCAGCCCGGCTCCTACCGGCTCGGCTGGAAGCTGATGCGGCTCGGCGCGGCCGTGGTCGAGCGGCTCGACGAGCGGCAGGCGGCGCTGCCGGTGATGGAGCGGATCCACGAGCGGGTCGGCGAGACGGTCTTCCTGCTCGTGCGGCGCGGCTTCGACGCGGTGTGCATCGAGCGACTCGAGGGGCTGCGCGTGCAGTCGCTGGCGCTGCGGCTCGGCGGCGCGCTGCCCCTCCACGCCGGCGCCGGGCCGCGCGCGCTGCTCGCATGGGAGCCGCGCGGGTTCTGGGAGGAGTACCTCCGCGACGCGCCGCTGACCGCGTTCACGGAGAAGACGCCCGCGTCGCCCAGGGCGCTCGTCCGCGAGCTCATCGAGACCGTCGACCGCGGATTCGCGATCAGCGACGAGGACGTGACGCCGGGGATCGCCTCGCTCGGCGCGCCGGTCTTCGACTACACCGGCCGGGTCCGCGCCGCGCTCTCGATCGGCGGCCTCCGCTCGCTCGTCCTCGGCGCCGACCGCGACGAGATCGTCGTGCTGCTGGTGGAGGGAGCGCAGGAGATCTCCCAGGCCCTCGGCTATGCCCCCTGAGGACGTGTCCACTGTCCCCCGAGGACATGTCGGGCGGCTGCCGCCGGACAGGTCCCGAGCAGGCGTGTCCGGCGGCAGCCGCCGGACACGTCTCGAGCAGGCAGTTCGACCTGTCCGAGTCAGGCGGTCGGATCGAGCACGACCTTCATCGCGCCGTCGCGCTGCGCGACCTCGAGCGCCTCGCGCACGTCCTCGAGGGCGAAGCGGTGCGTGACGATCCGGTCGACCGGGAGGCGGGAGGCGTTGCGCGCGAGCAGCTCCATGGCGGGCGCGTAGCTCTCGGCCGTCTCGCCGCCGATCCCGACGATCGTGATGCTGCGCGTGCACACGTCGCGGTTCGGGTTCAGCTCGACCGGGCCGAGGTCGACGAACGCGCCCGACTCGACGAGCACGCCGCCCGGCCGCGGCATACGCAGCGCCGTCCGGAACGTGGCAGGCACGCCCGAGCAGTCGTGGACGACGTCCGCGCCCCGCTCGGTGTGCTCGTGGACGCGCGCGACCAGCTCGTCCTCGTCGAGCTCCGACGCGTTCAGCGTGAGCGTCGCCCCGAGCTCGGCCGCGAGCTCGAGCCGCGAGGCGAGCAGGTCGATCGCGACCAGCCGGCCGCAGCCGACCAGGCGCGACTTGAGCAGGTGGCAGAGGCCGAGCGGGCCGAGCCCGAGCACCACCACGCTCTCGCCGAAGGCGCCGCCGAGCAGGCGGCGCGCCGTCTCGACGCCGTGCGTGACCGCCATCGGCTCGGTCAGCACCGCGAGCTCGTCCGGCAGCTCGTCGGGCACGCGGAAGAGCGGCGTCCCGGGCAGCAGGTACATCAGCTCCGCCCAGCCTCCGTAAAGGTGCGGAGGACGCGCGGCGTTCAGCGAGTTGCCGTAGTCCTCGAGCCGCTCGCAGAGGAAGTACGGCTGCCCGGCGAGGCAGTACCAGCAGGCGCCGCACGGGACGTTGGCGCCCGGCACGACGCGGTCGCCGGTCCGCAGCGGACGCCCGTCGGCGGCGCGCACCTGCCCGCCCGTCGCCTCGACGACGCCGACGTTCTCGTGCCCGCACACGAGCGGGAACCGGATCGTCCGCTCGTGCGGCGTGCCCGCGTACTGCACCGTCTCGCCGCGGAACGTGTGCTTGTCGGTGCCGCAGACGCCGGAGAGGCGCAGCCGCAGCAGGACCGCGCCCGGCTCCGGATCCGGCACCGGGAACGTCTGCACCTCGATCTCCCCCGGTGCGGTCATCACCGCCGCGCGCACCTCGCCGCTCACCCCGTCACCTCGTCGACCCGCACCCAGCGGCGCTCCGCGGCCGCTCGCTCGGCCGCCTCGCAGACGGCCTGCACCCGCGCGCCGTGCGCGAGGTCGGGCTCCCACGGACCGTCCGGCCAGCGCTCGAGCAGGTCGGCCGCCTGGTTCACGAAGCTCGTCCCGTAGCCGACTCCCTGCCCGATCGGCCACCACTCGGCGGCGTACGGGTGCTCGGGATGCTCGGCGCGGATGCGGCGCATGCCGTACAGGCCGGGCTCGTCGCCGGCGTCGCCGAACCACAGCTCGTTCAGGCGCGCGTAATCGAACCGGAGCGTGCCGCGCGTGCCGTTCACCTCGACCCAGAAGTCGCACGGCCGCCGCGCGCACACGCGCGCCACCTCGAACGTGCCGCGGGCGCCGCCCGCGAACCGGACGAGGAACGACGACGCCTCGTCGACGTCGACGGGGCGCCCGCTGCGCTCGCGCGTGAACGTCGCCGACTGCGCGGCCGCCTCCTCGACCGGCCCGGCGATCCAGAGCGCGAGGTCGACGAGGTGCGAGCCGAGGTCGGCGATCGTCGAGGCGCCCTGCGCGCGCTCGAAGCGCCAGTCGAAGGCGATGCCCGGGTCGAGGAACTCGTCCGAGAGCCACGTCCCACGCCACAGCAGGACGTCGCCGACCGCGCCCTCCCCGACGAGGCGCGCGAGGAGCGCCAGCGCCGGCAGCCGGCGGTAGTTGAAGCCGACGGCGCCGAGCACGCCTGCGCGCTCGACCGCATCGGACGCCTCCCTCGCCGAGCGGTAGTCGGCCGCGAGCGGCTTCTCGCACACCACCGCCTTGCCGGCCGCCGCCGCGGCCTCGACGATCTCCGCGTGCGTGCCCGGCGGCGTGCAGACGTCGACGACGTCGACGTCCGGGCGCTCGACGAGCTCGCGCCAGTCGGTCGTCCAGCTCTCGACCCCGTAGCGCGCCGCCGCCGACTCGACGGCACGCGCGTCGCGCCCGCCGATCGCGCGGAGCCGGGGCTCGACCTCGAGCGGCCGGATGCGAGGCGCGAGCGCCCAGCCGTACGCGTGCGCGCGCCCCATCGTCCCGTAGCCGACGATCCCGATGCCCACCTGCCGCACCGGGCGACCCTACCCGGCGCCGGTCAGCTCGTCGCACCGACCTCCTCGAGCGACGCGTTCGCGGCCGCGTCGAAGACGCCCGCGAGCGACGTCGCCGCCGCGCGCTCCTGCGCCAGGATCGTCTCGGCGAGCTGCGCCGTCTCGTGGTCGCCGGCGCGCTCGGCGACGCGCCGAAGCTCCTCGTAGCCGCCGATCTCGAGGTGCTCGAACGCGTACGCGAACGCCGTCAGCTTGCCCGTCGTGTCGGGGTGCCCCTGGAAGAACGTCCCCCAGTTGAGCGCGCCCAGGCGCATCGCCGCGTCCTTGAGCGACGACCGCGCGCCGCCGATCGCCTGCAGCCGGGCCTGCACGAGCTCGGCGTGGTCGCGCGACTCCGCGAGGTGGTCGGAAAAGACGGACTCGATCGCGGGCTCGTGCACGATCGCCGGCGCGCGCTCGAGCAGCGCGATCGCCTGCTCCTCGATCGCGTGCGCGTCCGCGAGATACCGTGGGAGCAGCGACGAGAGATCGTCGCGCGGGTGCTCGGAGAGCGCGGCCTCGACGGCCGCGTCCACGTTCGCCTCCAGCCGCTGCATCATCGCGCGCTCCTCGTCGCCGATCCGCTCCGCGGCCGCGACGACGTCGTCCGCCTCCGCCCGGGCGGCCACGCGACCGAGCAGCTCGTACGACGCGAGCTCGAGCCCCTCGTACGAGAGCGCGTGCGCGAAGAGCTTTCCCGGCGTGTCCGGCTGCAGCCTGGCGAACAGCAAGAACCCCTTGCCGCCGAGCCCCATCACGGCGTCCTTCAGCCGCGACGGGCTCGCGCCGCGAGCCTCGAGCAGCTCGCGCGTCGTCCGCTCGTGCCCTTCGGTCTCCTCGAGGTGCGCGCGGAACGCGTCGGCGAGGACGGGCGCGCCGGCGAGGTCCGGCGCCGTTCGCAGCTGCGCGAGCGCCTGCACCTCGATCGAGTGCGCGTCCGTGAGGTACTTCGTGAGCTGGTCGTCGAGATCGCGTGTCATCGGATCCTCCCGGTGCGGTGGGTGTCTCGGGTGCGCTTGCCCGATCGCCGTGTCCGTGAGTCCTCCTCCAGGCGCCGGAGCGCGGGGATGCCGCCGAGCGCGGGCACGATCGGCAGCCACAGGTTGATCAGCCGGTACGCGAAGACGGCCAGCAGGGCCGGCGCGAGCGCGATGCCCACCCAGCCGAGGGCGAAGGGCAGCAGCGCCTCGACGACCCCGGCGCCGCCGAGCGGCAGCGCGCGGCGCGTGATCGCGTAGCCGGTCGAGTAGCCGACGATGAGCTGCGCGACCGGAGGCGTGTGGGCCGAGAACGCATGCAGCGCCGCCCACAGGCAGAAGATGTCGCCGGCCCAGTAGGCGACGGCGCCGACGACCCCGAGCCCGTACCGGAGCGGGCTCGTCACGAGCCGCAGCACGAGCTGGAGCGCGTGCAGGCCGTGCTCCAGCCGCTTGCCGATCAGCGGCCAGCGCGTGACGACCGTGCGCCAGTGGAGCGCGGTGAGCGCGAGCGCGGTCCCGGCCGGCACCCCGATGATCCACGGGAACGTCAGCCCGCTCGACACGCCGGGATGGAAGAACACGACGACGACCGCGGCGACGAGCGTCGCCGGCGCGAGCACCGCGTACTCGAGCGCGCCGAGCCCGAGCACGCGCCGCCGCGCCTCGGTCGCCGACAGCCCCGCGCGCTCGAGGGCGATCCGGTCGAGCGCGAACCCGCCCGAGTGGACGAACACGCCGAAGCCGGTCGAGACGAGCGCCGCCGCCAGCGGCACGCGCAGCTCCGCTCCGTCCTCGGCCGTCGCCACCTCGCGGTACGCGGCCGTGTACCCGACGTACGCGACCGCCTCTCCGGCGATCGCGATCCAGAGCCAGAACCAGTGCGGGTGGATCAGCCGGTGCAGGACGGCGCCGAACCCGACCGTCCACGCGAGGCCGACCAGCGCGCCGGCGGCGAGGGCGGCCGCCACCGCGACCAGGGCCGTCATGCCGTGCGGGGCGAGGAGCCCGCTGCTCGATCGACGGAGGGCCATTCCCCCCGCCTCGTTCCCCTCCGCGAGGTCTCTACCCGTGTCGAGGCTGCGGCGCGCGGGTACGCGAGGCGCGTGGGGGACCTGCCACGGCTTCGCGCCCCGCTGCCCCTGCTCGTCACGACCGGGGCCGCGGCCGCTGCGTTCCTGGGCGCGCTGGCCGTGATGTCGGCGATCGCCGGATGGAGCAAGGTGACGTCGCAGCTCCATCCGAACCTCTCGATCTGGTTCGCCGTCGCGTTCGGCCTCGAGCTCCTCGCCTTCTGCGCATACGTGTTCGCCTACCGGTCGGTCGCGGCGGTCGAGGGCGGGCCGCAGCTCGGCCTGGTCGAGTCGGCCGAGCTCGTCGCGGTCGGCTTCGGCGCGTTCCTCGCGAAGGGCGGCGCGGCCCTCGACAGCCGCGCGCTCCGGCGCGGCCGCGGCGGCGAGCACGAGGGCGAGGTGCGCGTGATGGCGCTCGACGCGCTCGAGCACGCCCCGCTCGCGCCCGCGGCGTGGGCGGCGGCGATCGCGCTGCTCGCGAACGGCAAGCGCAAGCCGGGCCTCGACTTCACGATCCCCTGGGCGACCCTCGTGCCGCTCGGCGCCGCGCTCGCCGTGGTCGGCGTTCGGCACCGCGACAGGTTCACGGGCCGGGAGGGATGGCGCGGCAAGCTCGGCGACGTCCTCGAGGCGATCCACGTCCTCTTCCGGCTGCTCGCCGGCTGGCGGCGCCACTGGCCCGGGTTCGCCGGGGCGGCCGTCTACTGGGCGGGCGACGTCCTCTGCCTGTGGGCGTGCCTGCGGCCGTACCGGGCGTCGCTGCCGTTCGCGGGCGTGGTGATCGCCCACGCGGTCGGCTACGTCCTCACGCGGCGGACGCTTCCGCTCGCCGGCGCCGGCGTGGTCGAGGTGCTGATGCCGCTCACGCTGCTCGCCTCGGGGGCGCCGTTTGCGGGTGCGATCCTGGGCGTGTTCGCCTACCGGATCTTCAACCTCTGGCTGCCGCTCCTGCCGGCGGCCGCCGCGATCCCCCTGCTGCGCCGGCGCTACGGCCCCGACTTCCGCGTGCGGCCGAGCGGGGCGTGACCGCGGTCAGCCGAGCGCGGCCAGCTCGGCGAGCAGGCGGTCGACCTCGGCGGCCGTGTTGTAGTGGATCAGGCCGACGCGCAGCGACTGCTCCGGCAGCCGCGGCCCGAGCGCGACGCAGTACCAGTTGTCGGCGTACCAGACGCCGATGCCGCGCGCGGCGAGCGTGCGCGCAGCGCGCTCGGCCGGCACGCCCTCCACCGTGAGCAGGAAGGTCGGCACGCGGCCCTCCATCGTCGGCAGCCCGTGGAGCGTCACGTTCTCGGGCAGCCCCTCGAGGAGCCGCGCTCCGAGCTCGCGCTCGTAGGCGCGCAGCGCGGGCATCCCGCCGAGCGAGTCGAGGTACGCGATCGTCGCGCTGAAGCCGGCGAGCAGCTCGTACGGCAGCGTCCCCGTCTCGAACCTGCGCCCGGGCGGCGCCGACGGCGACGGCCGCGCCTTGTAGGGGCGCCACCGTTCGCCGGCGCCCTCGCGGACGTACGCGAGCCCGAGATGCGGGCCGCAGAACTTGTAGGGCGAGCAGAGCAGGACGTCGCAGCGGAGCTCGCGGACGTCGAGCGGCTCGTGCGCCGCGTAGTGGACGGCGTCGATCCACGAGAGCGCGCCCGCCTCGCGTGCGAGCTCACAGAGGCGCCGGGCATCGGCGATCGAGCCGGTCGCGTTCGAGGCGAGCGCGAACGCGACGACGCGCGTGCGCTCCGTGAGCAGCCGTTCGACGTCGTCGTGGTCGACCGTCAGCTCGTCGGTCGCGCGCGCGACGCGCACGACGAGGCCCCGATCCTCTGCCAGCTCGACCCAGGGGGCGACGCCTCCGTCGTGGTCGAGCTCGGTGGTGAGGATCTCGTCGCCTTCGCGCAGCTCGCGGCCGGCGGCGCGGGTGAGCGCGAAGTCGAGCGTCGTCATGTTCATGCCGAACGAGACCTCGCCCGGCGTGCAGCCGAGGAAGCGGGCCGCGTCCTCCTTCGCCCTCGCCAGGATCTCCTCGACGGCGCGGCCGGTGCGGTACGGCGCGCCGAGGTTGCCGGCGGCGTCGCGCAGCGCGGCCGCGACGGCCTCGGCGACCTCGTCGGGCACCTGGGTGCCGCCGGGCGCGTCGAGGAAGGCGAAGCCGTCGCGGAGCGACGAGAAGCGCGCGCGGGCCTCGTCGACGCGGTAGGCGGTCTCCGTCACGGCTGCTCGCCCATCAGGATCCGGCTCAGGACGTGGTGGTCGATGTTCCCGCCCGAGACGATGCAGACGATCTTCCGGCCGCCCGTCCTCCCCGCGAGCGCGGCCGCGACGGCGAGCGCTCCCGCACCTTCCGCGATCACGCGCGTCCGCTCCGCGACGAGGCGCACCGCGTCCGCCACCTCGGCGAGCGGCACCGCGAACGCGCCGTCGAGAAGCTGCGACGCGTGCTCCCAGACGCGCGGGATCAGCTCGCGGCTGCCGGAGCCGTCGACGAACGACGGCGTGTACTCGACGGCCGTCGGCCGCCCGGCCGCGAGCGTCGCGGCGGCCGGCGCGCCCGTCTCCGGCTCGGCCGAGAAGAAGCGGACGCCCGGCCGCGCGGCCTTCACGGCGCTCGCGATCCCCGTCAGGAGCCCGCCGCCGCCGTACGGGACGACGACGGTGTCGAAGTCGTCCGACTGCTGGAGCAGCTCGAGCCCGATCGTGCCGTTGCCCGCCATCACGCGCTCGTCGGCGACCGGATGCACGAAGCGGCCGCGCGCGCCGTCGCACGCGCCGCTCACGAGCACCTGCCACCACTCGTCGTACGGAACGCGCACGACCGTGCCGCCGTAGCGCTCGATCGCGTCGATCTTCGTCTGCGGCGCGTGGTCGGGGACCACGATCGTCGCGGGGATTCGACGCAGCCGCGCGGCGTACGCAACGCCCTGCGCCATGTTTCCCGCGCTCGCCGTGAGCACGCCGTCGGCGAGCTCGGCGCCGGTCGCCTGCAGGATCGCGTTGCCGGCGCCGCGGATCTTGAACGACCGCACCGGCTGCAGCACCTCGAGCTTCAGCCAGAGCTCCGCGTCGGCGTCGACGTCGAGCCGGACCAGGGGCGTGCGGAGGGCGACGCCGTCGAGCACGCGCCGGGCGCGCTCGATCTCGTCGAGCGCGATCACAGCTCGACCACCGTCCCGGCGTCCTCCGCCTCGGCGCGCGCGAGGACGTGCTCGGCCGCCGCCAGGTCCTCGACCGCGAGGCCGAGCGACTTGAAGACGGTGATCTCCTCCGGCGAGGTGCGGCCGGGCGCCGTTGCGAGGACCAGCTCGCCGAGCTCGGCGCGGATGTGATCCGGCGATATCGCCCCCTCGCGCTGCGGGAACAGGAAGTCTCCCGCCTCGTTCAGCGTCGACTCGCGCCGGTCGACGTAGAGCGACGCGGCGACCATCGTCGCCGTGTCGAGCTCGCGCGCCGCCGGGATGCTCGAGCCGACGGCGTTGACATGGACGCCGGGCTTCAGCCACTCGCGCCGGATCACCGGCTCGCGCGAGGCGGTGACCGTGCAGAGGACGTCGGCCTCGCGCACCGCCTCCTCCGCGGTCGGGACGCTCTCCGCGCCGTCGAGGCTGCGCCCGCTCGCACTCCAGACGAGGGTGCGCTCGAAGTCGCGCACCGCGTGCATCGCCTCGAGGTGCGAGCGCGCCTGCGTGCCAGTGCCGAGGACGGCGAGCGTGCGGACGTCCTCGCGCGCGAGCAGCCGGGTCGCCACGGCCGAGACCGCGGCCGTCCGCACCGCCGTGATCGTGCCGGCGTTGAGGAGCGCGCGCGGCTCGCCCGTCTCGCCGTCGAAGAGCGCCACGAATCCCTGATGCGAGTCGAGCCCGCGCGCGCTGTTACCTGGAACGATCGTGAGCGCCTTCAACGACCACAGCGGCGCGCCGCCGCCGCGGTGCGCCGGCATCAGCCCCATCAGGCTCGGCTCGTCCGGCGGCCGCACGACGAAGCGGAGCGGGTTGTGCACCTCGCCCCGCGCGAGCGCCGCGAGCGCGGCCGTCATCGCGTCGATGCACTCGGCCATCGGCAGGAGTCGCCGCACGTCTCGCTCGTCCAGCACGCGCACCGCGCTCACGCGAACAGCGCCCCGATCCGCTCGGCGTCGTCGTCGGTCAGCCGTAGCTCGCGCGCCGCGAGCACCGGGTCGAGCTGCGCGGCGGTGTTCGGGCCGCAGACGGCGCCGTCGGCGCGCGCGAGCACCCAGGCGAAGGCGAGCGCCGCGATGTCGACGCCGCGCGCGCGGGCCTCCTCGTGCAGCCTGTCGAGGGCGTCGAAGACCCGGCCGTCCTCGAGGTGCGCGTACGGCTCGGGGCGCTGCGTCATGCGCGAGCCGGCCGGGTACGGCTCGCCGCGGCGGTACTTGCCGGTGAGCCAGCCGCCCGCGAGCGGCCCGTACGGGACGTACGCGATCCCCCGCTCGCGGCAGAGCGGCAGCACGTCCCGCTCGTCCTCGCGCTCGAGCAGCGAGAACGCGTTCTGGACGACCGCCGGCCGCCCGTGCCGGAGCGCCTCCTCGAGCCGGGGGCGGTCGTAGTTGCTGAGCCCCCAGGCGCCGATCAGGCCTTCGTCGCGCAGCCGCTCGAAGGCGGCGATCGTGTCCGCGACCGGCGTCGCGGGGTCGGGCTCGTGGGCGAGGTAGAGGTCGACGCACTCGACGCCGAGCCGCTCGAGGCTGGACTCGAGCTGCCTGCGCACGCGATCGGGCGCGAGCCCCGTGTCTCCCGGCGTGCCGGTCGTCGAGTGGAAGACCTTCGTCGTGAGCGTGAGCCCTTGCGGCCGGCGATCCGCGCGCCAGGCGCCGATCCACGACTCGCTCGCGCCGCCGCCGTACGCGTCGCCCGTGTCGAACCAGGTGATCCCGGCCGCCCACGCGCGGTCCATGATCCTGAACGCCTCCTGGCGCGGGACGCCCTTGCCGAAGAACGCGGGCGCGGAGCCGACGCCGCCGAAGTTGCCGCAGCCGAGCGCGACGCCGCCGAACGGTGGGGTCATTCGGGCAGGTTCATGCGCGTCAGCTCGTTCCGGACGTCCCAGAGCTCCGGGTAGAAGGAGTGGTGGATCAGGCGGCCCATCACCTCGACGGGCGTGCCCTGGGTGCCGACGACGTCGCCGCCGATCGTCCGCTGCACGACCTTGAAGTGGCGGACGCGCCAGACGATCACACGCTCGTCGAGCTCGATCAGCAGCTCCGCGAGCGTGTAGAGCTCCTCGTGCTCGCGCCCCTGCGTGTAGACGTCGACGAGCGACAGCCCGGCGCGCTCGCGCGCGGCGTGGAACGCCTCGCCGAGCGGCTTCGCGACGCGGCGCAGCTCGCGGAAGCCGGGCGAGTCGAAGCCGCTGCCGTGGCCGAGCACCTTGCGCACCTCGGTGTACTCCCACGGCGACATGTGCTCGAGCATGTCGAGCGCGGCGGTGACGAGCTTGTAACAGTCGACGGCGCGGCGGAGCAGGCGGATCGCGGCTGCGAGGTCGTCGGCCTCGACGAGCCGCGCCGCCTCCTCGATCTCGTTCCACGCGAGCTTGAGCCAGAGCTCCGACGACTGGTGCACGGTCTGGAAGAGCAGCTCGTCGCGGTGCACCCATTCGCCGGGGCGCTTCTGCAGCGCGAGGAGGTCGTCGGTGCGCAGGTACCGCTCGTAGTCCGACGCGCCCTTCCCGTCGAGCACCGGCTTCGTGGCCTCGCTCACGCCCGTCTCCGGCCGAGCCCCGGGGCCAGGTACGTACCGGGTACAAGCCCCCGTTTTGCAGCAACTTCGCCGTCCGCGGCCGTACCCCCGGTGCCAGGTATGTACCGGGTACGGGCCAGGCCCCGAAGAGTCACGATCGCACCTCCGTTCCGTCGAAGATCCGTACGGGGAGGCTCGCGAGCGGAACGCCTTCGTCCGCGGTCACGAGCCACGTGTCCTGCATGTAGAGGCACGCGCGGCCGTCCTGCGAGATCGCGTGCGGGTGCATCGAGAACACCATGTTCGTCCGCAGCTCGGTCTCGTCACCTTCGCCGATCTTCGGCCACTCGATCATCGTCATGCCGATCGAGTGCCCGGTGACGTGCCCGAGCGTGAAGCCGCGCTCGACGAAGCCCCGGGACACGGCGCGGTGCACGTCGTGCGCGGTCGCGCCGTCGCGGAGCGACGCGCGCGCCGCCTCGTGGTACTCCTCGTACGCCTCGAGCATCTGCCTCGTCTCGTCGCTCGGCTCACCGGCGCAGATCGCGCGCGAGATCTCGACCCAGTGGCCGCCCGCGGCGGCGATCTCGAGCGATGGCAGCACCATGTCGCTCGCTGCGATCGGCCGCCCACCCGCGATCTTGAACTCCGGCAGCGCCGCGCCGCGCTCGCCGGTCAGCACCATGTTCATCGTCAGCCGCCCGCAGCCCTGCTCGACGAAGTACCGCTCGCACGGCGCGAGCACGTCGCGCTCGCTCTTGCCCGGCGCGAAGTGCTCGAGGAAGACCCAGAACCCCTCCTCGTTGACGCGCACGCTCTCGCGCACCGACTCGAGCTCGAGGTCGCTCTTCACCGCGCGTGCATGGTCGAACTGCTCGTCCCACGGCACGATCTCGGCCGCGTCCTGCAGCGCCGCGTAGTCGCGCACCGTCATCACGTAGTCGAGGCCGTAGACCCCGACGCGCTTGCCGCGGACGCGGTCGGCGAGCCACTCCCCCGGCCGGTCGACGAAGACCTGCTCGTCGATCCACGTCGTCCCGTGCTCGCCGACGTATCTCGCCTCGCTGGGGAACACGATCGCCGGCTCGCCCTCGCGCGGCAGCAGCACGTACGCGTAGCGGTGGACGATCACGAAGCCGGAGAGGTAGCGCACCGCGCCCTCGAAGCCGGTGTACTCGTTGCCGGAGACGACGGCCGCGTCGAGCCCGTCCCGCTCGAGCGCCTCGCGGACGAGCGCATACCGCCGCTCGACCTCCGCCGCCGGCGTCACGCCGCCCACGACGCCTCCACCCCCTTCACGAGCGACCAGATCGCCTCGTTGAGCGGCGTCGCCACGCCGAGCCTGCGCCCGAACTCGACGATCCCGCCGTTCAGGTAGTCGATCTCCGTCGGCCGGCGCGCCTCGACGTCCTGGAGCATCGACGCCTTGTGCCCGTACGCGACATCCGGACGCGCCGCGTAGTCGATCAGCTCCTCGGGGTCGGCGTCGAGCTCGATGCCCTGCGCGCCCGCGACCGCCTTGCCCTCGTCGACGAGCCCCGTGACCAGCGCGCGCAGTGCCGGCTGCTCGCAGAGACGGCCGTGCGTGAGCCCGGTGAGGGCGCCGAGCGGGTTCGTGGCGGCGTTGAAGATCACCTTGCGCCACTGCGGCCCGCGCGCGTCGGCGACCGCGGCCGCCGGCATGCCCGCGCGCGTGCACGCGTCGGCGAGCTCCGCGACGCGAGCGAGCGGAGCCGGGCGCTCCTCGAACGGCCCGAACGTCGTGTCGCCCTTCACGTCCCACTGCACGATGCCCGGCTCGAGCACCTTGCCCGCGGGGAAGGTGGTGCCGCGGATCACGCGCTCGACGTGCCGCGCGATCGCCTCCTCGTTGCCGAGCCCGTTCTGCACGGTCGCGACGCAGCCGTCCGCGAACGCGCCGGCGGTCGCGCGGATCGCCGGCTCGGTGTGCATCGCCTTCGTCGCGACGATGCCGAAGTCGCAAGGCGGCAGCTCGGCCGCGTCGCTGGTCGCATGCGGCTGCGAGACGACCTCGCCGGCGCCGGTCAGCCGAAGGCCGTCCCGGTTGATCGCGTCGACGTGCTCGGGCGAGGCGTCGTATGCCCACACCTCGACGTCGTCGAGCGTCGCGAGGTTCGCCGCGAAGAGCGAACCCACTGCGCCGCAGCCGACCACGCACACCCTCATCGCCGCGCCGCCTCCTTCGCCTTGACGAGCCGGTACATCGTCTCGTGCAGCGGCACCGGAACGCCCGCGGCGTGCGCCGCGCGGACGAGCGAGCCCGTGATCATGTCGACCTCGGTCGGCCGCCCGGCCTCGACGTCCTCGAGCATGGACGGGTAGTGGGCGCTGCCGCGCTGCGTGGCCAGGACGTTCATCTCCCACGGATCCTCTCGCAGCGGCACGCCGGTCGCCTCGGCCACCGCCTTGCCCTCGTCGACGAGCGCCTTCACGAGGTGCCCGAGGTCGGTCGGCTCGGCGACGGCGGCGAAGTGCGCGTCGTGCGGCAGCCCAGTCAAGGCGGCCACCGTGTTGACCGTCGCGTTGAAGATGAGCTTCGACCACAGCGCCGGGCGCAGGTCGTCGAACGCCTCGGCCTGCAGCCCCGACGAGCGGATCAGCTCGGCGACCGCCTCGGCGTCGCCCGGCGTCGTGCCGCGCGCCGGGCCGATCCAGGTCGCGGTGTCGAGGACGTACTCGACGTGCGTGTCCGCGTGCCGGGTGCCGCTCATGAACGTCACCGCGACGAGCAGCGGCCAGCCGCCGTGCCGCGCGACGACGTCGCCGGCGCCGAGGCCGTTCTGCACCGTCATCACCGTCGCCTGCGCCCACCGCCTCTCGAGCCGCTCCGCGAGGGCCTCCAGATCGGTGCTCTTGCACGCCAGGATCACGAGCTCGGGCTCGGCTAGCTCGTCCGGCGACGTCGCCGCCTCGACCCGGGCGACGAAGTCGTCGCGGCCGCTGACGCGAAGCCCCTCCTCCCGCAGCGCGTTCGCGTGCTCCGGCCGCCGGACGAGCACCGACACGTCGGCGACGCGCGAGAGATGCGCGGCGAAGAGGCTGCCGATCACCCCGGCGCCGGCAACGCAGACGCGCGTCACGCCGGGACCGCGGCCTCCGCGCGCATCCCGCTCTCGCTGATCGCGGGGATGACGTGCCGCGCGAAGAGCTCCTGCGCCTTGATCGCCTTCCAGTGCTCGGCGCCGCCGGGGTTCGTGGTGATCGCGATCTCGGTCAGCCCCTCGCAGATCTCGATCGTCTCCCGCACGCGCTGGACCACGTCGTCGGGCGTGCCCACCCAGACGATGTCGCCGGCGATCATCTCGTCGTACGGCGTCGCGGCCAGCTTCTCCATGATCCCGGACGCGTAGAAGCCGTAGCCGGCCGCGTTGAGCGCGTCCGCCGGCGGCGGCGTGAAGTCCGTGAGGGGCGACGCGTTGCCCTCGAGGAAGCCGCGCATGTGCCGCTCGGCCTCCCGCTTCGCGACCTCCCGGTCCTCGTCGATGTAGCAGGCGTGGATCCAGACGATGTCGGGCGCCGTCCCGTACTCGGCGCACTTCGACCGGTAGAGGTCGAGCTGGTCCTTGAGCGCCGCATAGGGCAGCAGCGGCGGCACGGCGACGGCCCAGCCGTGCTTCGCGGCGAGGTCGTACGTGCGGTCGGAGGTGCCGCCGAGGACGACGCGGAAGCGGTTGCCGCTGAACGGCACGATCAGGCTCTCGTCGACGTTCCAGTAGTCGCCGTGGAAGGTGACGACATCGTTCTGCAGCGCCTCGATGAAGAGGTCGAGCGCCTCCTCGTACCGCGGCCGCGACGTCTCGTCGAGCGGCAGCCCGGCGGCGAGCGGGATCCAGCCGTGGCCGCGGCCCACGCCGAACTCGTACCGGTCGCCCGTCAGCAGCGAGAACTCGTGGATCATCGCGGCCAGGACGAGCGGGTTGTGGTACGGGAGGATGTGCAGCATCGTCCGGAACCTGATCCGCTTCGTGCGGGCGGCCGCCATCCCGAAGAGCCCGAAGACGTTCGCGGAGGCGGAGAACTTCGGGAAGAAGACGTGCTCGATCGCCGCGTACGCGTCGTAGCCGAGCCGGTCGGCGTTCTCGATCTGCTCGAGCACCTCGCCGTACAGCTGCTCGTACGGCTTGCCGGGCCAGCTCTGGAGCTCGCTGTAGATGCTGAACCTCATCGTCCGTCCTTTCTCATAGTGGGTCGCCCAGCTTCCTGAACGTGCGGTCGAAGTAGACGAGCGGGTCCGCGGGCGCGTCGCCCGACTCGCCGACGATCGCGTGCTCCACGACGCCGACCACGAGCGTGTGGTCGCTCACCTCGAACGTCTCCGCCACCGCGCAGTGGAGGTGCGCCAGCGCGCCCGCGATCGTCGCCGGCCACTCCTCGCCGCGCCGCTCGACGAACGCGTCGACCGCCTTCGGCCCGCCCGGGACGGCGCCGAGCTCCGCCAGGTCTCGATGCTCCTCGCCGAGGATCGAGAGCCCGAAGCGCCGCCGGCGGAGCAGCGGGCCGCGCACGCTCGCCTCGTGCGCGAGCGAGATGAGCACCTTCGGCGGCCGCACCGAGATCGAGCAGCAGGAGTTGATCGTGAGCCCGGTGACGCGCGCGTCCTCCTCGACGGTCACGATCACGACGCCGGTCGCGAACGCGCGCATCGCCGTCCTGAACCGCTCCGCATCGACGAGCTGCGGGTCGCGCTCGAGCAGCCCCCGCACGAACACGACATCGGGGCCGATCTCGAGATCGGAGTAATCGCTCACCCGCGTCCCTCGCGCCCGTCGGCGGGAAACTGCTTCGCGACGGAGTCGCGAAACAGCTTCGACTGCGTGCGCATCACGCCGCCGGCTCCGTGGCCGCGGGCCGCTGCGCGCGCCGCCGGAGGCGCGGCAGCGAGAGCTCGCGCCCGCCGCTCAGGCCGCTCGGCCGCAGCACGAGCACGATCGCCATCAGCGCCCCGACGACGATCACCGCAGTCCCGGTCGGCAGGTCGAGGTGGATGCCGACGACGTCGACGCCGTTCTCCGACGCCGAGAGGAACGAGTCGAGCCCGCCGATCGCGAGCGCGCCCACGACCGCGCCGAGCAGGCTCCCAGAGCCGCCGACGACGAGCATCGCCAGCGTCAGGAAGGTGAGGTCGAGGTAGAGCGAGTCGATCTCGATCGGCAGCAGGTGGACGTACAGCCCGCCCGCGAGGCCCGCGAGCGCGCCCGACAGCGCGAACGCGAGCAGGCGCTGGCGGTAGATCGAGATGCCCGCCGCCGACGCCGCCGCGGGATCCTCCCGCGTCGCGCGCAGCATCCGCCCGAAGCGGCTGCGCTGATACGCGAACGCGAGCGCCACGCAGACGAGCGCGCCGATCGCCGCCTGCCAGATCCCCGTCGTCTGCGGCACCGACGAGAACGCGTTCAGGCCCGGGCCGATCTTGTCGTAGTAGCGCAGCACGTTGTTCGTGATCTCGAGCACGCCGAAGGTGGCGATGCCCGCGGCGAGCCCGGAGAGGCGCATCAGCGGAAGGCCGACGAGAAAGGCGAAGACGAAGCCTGCGGCCGCCGCGAGCGCGAGCGACGCGACGTTGCCGACGTGGGCGTGGAGCAGGAAGTGCGCGAGGCCGGGCATGATCGCCGGCTTCTCGGTCGCCGGGACGGTGAGGACGCCGGCCGTCCAGGCGCCGAGGGCGACGAAGCTGATGTGCCCGAACGAGAGCACGCCGGAGTTGCCGATGAAGACGTAGAGCCCGACGACGATCGCCACCTTCACGAGCGTGTCGAGGAAGTACGTCTGCAGCGAGCTCGTCACGGCCAGACCGAGCAGCGCCGTCGCCAGGACGAGCGCCGCCGGGCCGCCGAGCTCCGCAGCGCGCCTCACACCCGCTCCACCGCTCCGGCGCGGCCGCGCGCGAAGAGCCCGTTCGGCCGCACGAGCAGCACGAGGATCACCGCCGCGAAGAGGAACGTCGGCAGGTACTGGCTCTGGTTGGTCGGCAGCGTGCCGCCCAGGAGGCCGCTCGCGAAGCCGATCGAGAACCCGCCGAGCGTCGCGGGGACGGGACGGTTGAGGCCGCCGAGCACGACGCCGGCGAGCACGACGATGGTGTCGTCGAGCGCGAACGTCGGCGTGACGAGCGGGTTCTGCACGGTCAGCATCACGGCGACGACGGCCGCGAGCAGGCCCGAGACGAGCACGGCCGCGCCGATCACGCGATTCGCGCGCACGCCGAGGATCCGGGCGGTGCGGAAGTCCATCGACGCCGCGCGCATCTGCAGACCCACCGACGTGCGGGTGAGGAGGAGCTGCAGCAGCGCGAGGCACGCCGCCGCGACCACGACCGAGACGACCGCGATCTTCCGCACCGCGACGCCGCCGATGATCCACGGCTGGTTGAGCGGCGCGAGCGCCGACGCGATCGTTCCGAGCTGGCCGAACGACAGCACGGCGATGTTCTGCAGCAGGAACGCAACCGCGAAGGTCGCCACGAGCATCACCGCGGGCGACTGCGTGCGCAGCGGCCGGAAGACGAGTCGGTCCATCGCGATCGTCAGGGCGAGGACGACGCCGAAGCAGAGCAGGATGCCCGCCCAGCTCGGCCAGCCCCACGTCGACGAGTACGCGAGCGCGTAGGCGCCCGCCATCACGAGCTGGCCGTACGCGAAGTTGACGAGGCGCAGGATCCCGAACACGAGCCCGATCCCGACCGCCATCAGCGCGTAGACGCCGCCCAGAGCGAGGGCGTCGGCGAGCGTCTGCCACGAGAGGTTGAGAAAAGCGAGCGTCACGACAGGTAGGCGGCGACGAGGCGGTCGGTGTCCTCCGCGTCCTCCGGGCCGAGCGTGAGCCGCAGCTCGCCGTTGGCGAGCACGTAGGAGCGGTCGGCGAGCGCGACGGTTCGCTGCGCCCGCTGCTCGACGAGCAGCACGGCGAGGCCGCGCTCGCGGATCGCGGCGAGGGCGTCGAAGACGACGTCGACGAGGCGCGGGGCGAGCCCGAGCGAGGGCTCGTCGAGCAGGAGCACCTCGGGCTCCGCGACGAGCGCCCGCGCGATCGCGAGCTGCTGCTGCTGGCCGCCGGAGAGCGCGCCGGCCGTGCGCGAGCGGAACTCGCGCAGCACCGGGAAGAGGTCGAACGCCGGCTCGAGCGCGGCGCCGTTCGCCCGGCTGCGCCGACCGGCGAGGCCGAGCCTCAGGTTCTCGTCCACCGTCAGCTCGGCGAAGATGCGGCGACCCTCGGGCACGAGCGCGACGCCGGCCCGCGCCACCTGCTCGGGCGCGCGGCCGACGAGCGACGCGCCGTCGAGGCGCACGTCGCCGCCGGCGAGCGGCGCCGCGCCCATGATCGCGTGCAGCGTCGACGACTTGCCCGCGCCGTTCGGCCCGATCAGGCCGACGATCTCGCCCGGAAGCACCTCGAGCGAAAGCCCGCGCACGGCGTCGACGGCGCCGTAGCGGACGCGGAGCCCCTCGACGACGAGGCCCGTCACTCGTCCTCCTCCTTCACCGCGCTCTCGCCGAGGTACGCGGCGGCGACGTCGACGTTCGCCCGCACCTCGGCGGGCGTGCCCTCGGCCAGCGTCCGCCCCTGGTCGAGCACCTGGATGCGGTCGCAGACGTCCATGATCAGCGCGACGTTGTGGTCGATCAGGAGCACGCCGGCGCCGTGGTCGTCGCGCACGGAGCGGACGACGGCGGCGAAGTCCGGGACCTCCGCCTCCGGGAGGCCCGCCGCCGGCTCATCCATCAGCACGAAGGCCGGCTCGGTCGCGAGCGCGCGCGCGACGCCGAGCCGGCGCTCGTCGCCGTGGGCGAGCGCGCGGGCCGGCACGTCCGCGTAGCCGTCCAGCCCGAGCAGGCCGAGCAGCGCGTGCGATCGCCGCGCTGCCTCCCGCGGCGAGGCGCCGACGCCGATCGCCGACACCTCGACGTTCTCGCGCACCGTCAGCGAGCCGAAGGCGTGGCTGTGCTGGAACGTGCGCGCGAGCCCGCGGCGGCCGCGGCGGTGCGCCGGCCAGCGCGTGACGTCGCGGTCGTCCAGCAGCACCTGCCCCCGCGTCGGTCGGTCGAAGCCGCTCAGGAGGTTCACGAGCGTGGACTTGCCGGCCCCGTTCGGGCCGATCAGCCCGACGACCTCGCCCCGGCGCAACTCCAGCGAGACGTCGTGCAGCGCCTGCACGCCCGCGAAGGAGCGCGAGACGGAGGAGGCCCGGAGCGACTCTCCGGGCCTCCTCTCGACATCGAGCGCGGGCGCCGCCAACCTCCCTAATGGATGTTCGGCACGACCTTCGCCGTGATGGTCGTGATCTCGCGCGGCTTGTTGTTGTTGATCTCGATGACTCGGTACGCGCGGCCGAACACCGAGTGGAGCTTCGGCGAAAAGCTGACGAGCCCCGACAGGGTCGGCACCTTGTGGAACGTCTGCATGATCGACGCGAGCGTGGCGCCGTTCGTCGAGCCGTGAGCGCGCTTGAGCGCGGAGACGACGCCGTCGATCGCCGCCGGGCCGGTCACGAAGCCGCCGGTCGCGGCGTGGATCTGCTTCGCGAGCTTGTCGATCGCCTTGTTCGGGTCCTGGCCGAAGACGTTCGCGTACGTGACGAAGTAGTAGTTCGTCACCGGCGGCTTCTTGGGCAGCCAGTACGTCCCGTCGCCGGCCCACGAGTTGAGCACGGGCGTCGTGTTGCCGAGCGTGCGCAACCCGGTGATCAGCGGCGCGAGCGCGCCGTAGGCGCCTGCCGTCGACGTCACGATCACGTCGGCGTGGTGCGCGTTGAGGCGGCTGACCGCGTTCTGCACGTTGCTGCCGTGGAACGCGGGATCCTGGTAGCTCTCCTCGTCGACGATCTTGCCGCCGAGCTGCTGGAACCGCGCCTTGAACGCCTGCACGACGTTCTTGAAGTAGACGATGACGGTGTCGGTGGCGAGGTCGGCCGTGCGCCACCCCTTGTTCCACGCGAACTGCGCCATCGCCGAGCCCTCGTCCTGCGCGACGTTGCCGAAGCTGAACGCGAGCTTGCCCTTCGCGCCGAACCGGCTCGGCCCCATCTGGTCGGTGCCGATGCACGGCGCGACGGTCAGCAGGCCGTGGTTGATCGACTCCTGCACCACGGGCGCCGCCAGGTCGACGTCGCACGTCGTGAAGATGATCTTCGCGCCCTGGCCGATCAGCTTGTCGGCGCAGGCCTTCGCGACCGGCGCCTTGTTGCCCTGCGTGTCGCACGTCTTGATCTCGAGCGGATGGCCGAGGACGCCGCCGCGCGCGTCGATCTGCTTGACGCGGATCTGCGCCGCCGCCAGCGCGGGCCCGTCGAACGGCGCCATCGGGCCGGTCGAGTCGTGCGCCCAGCCGATGACGATCGGCGAGCCGGCGCTCACCCGGGCCGCCGCCGTCGCGGCGAGCGCCACCAGCGCGGCCGCCGCGACGAGCAGGGCGACGCCCGCGCGCACGCCTTTCGAACTCACCTTCATCTGGTCTCCTTCTGGTCGGCCGCCGCGACTCCGCGGCGACGGGGACGGGGGGTTTGCGACTCTCTCATGCGACGAGGCCGGCGTCCCAGCACCGCTCGAAGCGCTCGAGCGCCCGCTCGACGAGCTCCTCCGGCGGCTGCGCCCACAGCGAGCCTTCGAGCGCGGTGCCGAAGCGGCCGTCGTCGGAGAACAGCTCCAGGTCGTACGGCCCCTCCCAGCCGGCCTCGTCGAGCGCGCGCAGCAGGCGCGGCAGGTCGGCGACGCCGTCGCCGGGGAGGACCCGGTCGGCCCAGCAGCGGCTCGGCTCGCGGTAGTCGGCGACGTGGACGCCGGCGAAGCGGCCGACGTGCTCGGCGACGTCGTCGAGGACGCAGGGCGAGTTCCACAGGTGCCACGTGTCGAACTGGATGGCGAGCGCCGGCGAGTCGCCGGCGTCCCGGATCAGCTCGACCGCCTCCCCGAGCGAGGTGACGATCGACCATTGCGCCGCGTCGAGGCGCTGGTAGGGCTCGAGCGCGATCGTCAGCCCGAGGCGCTCCGCCTCGCGGGCGAGCGTGCGCAGGCCGTCGGCGACGGTCGCCCGCGCGTCGTCCGGGTCGCGGCCGGCGCCGGTGCCGGTCAGGCAGACGATCCCGGACGGCCGGAACGGCGCGAGCCGCTCGAGCGAGGCGCAGAGCGCCTCCACGCGGGCGGCGGGGTCGTCGGGGCCGCCAAGGAGCGGCAGGGGCAGGATCGACGGGACCGCGGGCACCGCCGAGGCCGGGGCGAGGCCGCTCGCCTCGAAGAGCTCGAGCGCCTCGGCGTCGCCGCCGTCCGGAAGCTTCAGCTCCCAGATGCCGATCCCGTCGGCGCCCGCGGCCGCGTAGACCCGCAGGTCCTCGGCGAAGCTGGACGACAGGGTCGTGATCTCGGAGACGGAGACCCGCGGCACCGCCGTCATCCTCTCAGGCGTTTGACATCTGATCAAGAGCGTGGGACGGTCCGCTCGAGATGACCCGCACGGGCGACCCGCCGCAGGGCCGGATGCGCCACCGGACGATGGCCGAGTACGCGCTGGAGCAGCTGCGCGAGGCGATCATCCTGGGCGAGCTGCCCGCGGGCGCGCCCCTCCGCCTCGACGAGCTCGCCCGCTCGCTCGGCATGAGCATCTCGCCGATCCGGGAGGCGGTGCGCCAACTCGAGGCCCTGGGGCTGGCGCGCCACGTCCCCCACCACGGCGCGCGCGTGCTCGACTTCGACGTCGACGAGCTGCGCGACCTGTTCGCGGTGCGCCTCTCGCTCGAGTCGCTCGCCGTGCGACGTGCGGCCGAGCGGTTCGGCGACGAGGACGGCGACGTCGCGGCGGCCCAGCTCGAGCGCCTCGACCGGGCGCGCGCGGGCGGCGACCTGCGGGAGGCGATGCGCGCGCATACCGACTTCCACTTCGCGCTCTACGACGCTTCCGGTTCTTCCTGGCTGGTCGGCCTGATCCGGCCGGCGTGGGACCGCTCGGAGCGCTTCCGCCCGGCCCTCTTCGGCGACGGCGAGCCGCAGGAGCGCCACCGCGCGCTCGACGGCGACCTGCTCGCCGCCTGCCGCCGCCGTGACCCGGCCGGCGCCGCGGACGCGCTCTACCACCACCTCGAGCTGGCGAGCGTCTTCTTCGAGACCGAGCTCGGCGGCCAGGGGATCTTCGACACAAGGGCGGCGCCGGCGCCGAGCGGCGTCTGACCCTCACAGACCGTTGACGGTGCCAGGCACCGTGAGGTGTCAGGCACCGTGACGGACCGTTGACGGTGCCTGGCACCGTGAGGTGTCAGGCACCGTGACGAAAGCGAGGCACGCGCCCGGCGAGGCGCCGCACGAGCGGCGGCTCGCGGAGGAGCTGCCTCGCGACGAGCGCGCCGGAGCCGCCGCCGAGGCCCGGCCCGGGGTGCGTCGAGGCGCCGACGTGCCAGACGCCCGGCGTGCTCGTGCGGTGCGGCATCCGCCAGAGGAAGCTCTGGTTCAGCGTCAGCGAGCCGCCGTACGGGTCGCCGTGGACGAGGTTCACGTTCGCCGCCCAGAGATCGGCGGGCGAGAGCGCGGTGCGCCCGAGCAGCGCCGGCTCGAGGTTCGGGACGTGGCGCGCGATCCGCGCCTGGATCCGGTCGGCGTAGCGCTCGCGCAGCTCCTCCGTCCACGTGCCGTCGCCGACGTCGATCTCCCCGGCCGCGTCCCCCTTCACCCGCCAGGGCAGCTCCTGGAGCTGCACCCAGAGGATGCCCGCGCCCTCGGGCGCGCGTGAAGGATCCATCGCCAGCGGCTGCCCGACGACGACGGTCGCCTCCGCCGGCAACAGGCCCCGCTCGGCCTCGTTGACCGCGCGCGAGACGCCGTCGAGACCGGGCGTGAGGTGGACGATCGCGGTGCGTGCGAGCCTCTCGTCGCCCTCCCAGCGCGGCGGCTCGGACAGAGCGAAGTGGATCTGCATCTCGCTACGCCCGTAGCGGAACGGCGGTGGCGTTCCGCCGAGCAGGTCGCCGTAGAGCTGCGTCGGCGTGACGTTGCAGATCACCGCGCGGCGGGCGCGGATCGTCTCGCCGTCCGCGGTGCGGACGCCGCCCGTGAAGACGCGCTCGACGTGGCGGCCCGTCTCGCACGTGCCGCCGCGCGCGCGGATCAGCGACATCAGCGCGTCCGCGAGCTTCGCGCCGCCGCCGCGCGGGATCGGCATGCCGCCCTCCTGCACGGCGACGGCGATCACCTGCGCCATGTAGCCGGAGCCGGCGGCGTCGGGGCCGAGCCCCGTGTGCAGCACCCACGGCGCGAGGAGCCCGTGCGCCCTCGGCGACGCGAATGTCTCCTCGAGCCAGTCTCGGGCGGAGATCAGGAGCTCGGCCAGGTAGTCGCGCGCGCCGGTGCGTCCGAGCTGCCGCATCGCCTTCCACGCGAGCCGGGCGCCGTCCGTCGACCACAGCTCGGTGCCGAGGATGCCGAACGCGAGCTCGGCCTTCGGGAAGAACGACTCGAGCATCCCCGGCCACTCGGGGCCGACCTCCGCCGCGTTCCCCTCGGCGGTCCTCAGCAGGAACGCGCTGTCGCCGTCCGGGAAGAGCGTCGCCGTCGGCAGGTCGGTGTTGAGGTACTCGAGCCCGTGGCGCGCGAGCTCGTCGCCGAGCTGCGCGTGCGCGGGACCGCCGACCCACAGCGGATGCCAGGCGCTGAAGACGTCGTGCCGGTAGCCGGGGACGGTGACCTCGGCCGTGCGGATCGCGCCGCCGAACCAGCTCTCGCGCTCGAGGACGCGGACGTCCCAGCCCGCGCGCGCGAGCAGCGCCGCGCACGCGAGCCCGTTGACGCCCGAGCCGACGACGACCGCGTCGTGCAAACCCCCCGAACCTGGTTCGTCGCTTCGCGACGAACCAGGTTCGCGCGCTCGATGCTCAGCCAACGATGCTCCGGAACTCGTCGTCGCTGACGAGCCCTCGCTTCTCCACCGCCAGGGCCTTCACCGCCGCCAGCACCTCGGCGCGCCGCTGCTCCGGGACGTCGAGCCCGAGCTCCTCGGCCTTGATCCGGATCGAGTCGAGCCCGCTCTTCTTGCCGAGCACGATCGCCCGCTCCGTCGCGACGAGCTCGGACGAGTACGGCTCGATCGACGGCGGGTCGTGGAACTGGCTCGCCACGGCGCCCGACTCCCGCCGGTAGAGCGTGCTCCCCGTGACGGGCTTCCACGGCTCGAGCTCGTAGCCCGACAGCTCGCGCACGCGCTCCGCGACGGCGCGGATGCGGTCGAGGCGCAGGTTGCTCTCCACCCCGTACAGCGCGCGCAGGGTGAGCGCGACCTCGCCGAGGTTCGCGTTGCCGGCGCGCTCGCCCATCCCGTTGATCGTCCCGTGGACCCACGCCGCCCCCGCCCGCACCGCGGCGACGGCGCTCGCCGTCGCCAGGCCGAAGTCGTTGTGGCCGTGGAAGTGGACCGGCGTGCCGTCGACCCACTCGCGCGTCCGGCCGACGAGGTCGGCGACCGCCTCGGGCGACGCGATGCCGAGCGTGTCGACGACGACGACCTCCTTCGCGCCCGCCTCGACGGCCGTCTCGTACACGCGGCGGTAGAAGTCGGCCTCGGCGCGCGTGGAGTCGACGCCGAAGAACGCCGCGTGGATGCCGTGCGCGTCCGCGAAGCGCATCGCGCTCGCGATCCGCTCCAGCATCGTCTCGCGCGGCACGCCGATCGCGTCGAGCTTCAGGTCGGAGATCGGCGACTCGATCACCGAGTAGCGCACGCCGAGCTCGACGAGAGCCTCGAGGTCGGCCGGCACCGCGCGCGAGAAGCCCCACACCTCCGCGGTCAGGCCGGCGTTCGAGATGAGCTCGACGGCGCGCCGGTCGTCGTCCGAGACGCGCGGGAAGCCCGCCTCGATCCGGTCGACGCCGAGCTCGTCGAGCAGCCGTGCGATCTCGAGCTTCTCCTCCGGGTCGAGCACGACCCCGACCGTCTGCTCGCCGTCGCGCAGCGTGGTGTCGTAGAGGCCGACGCGGCCGCCGATCGCGTAGCGGTCGTTCAGGGAGCCGGTCCAGATCAGGTCGCGCATCGCACCACTCCGTCGGGGAACGGCGAGAGCTTCTCGGCTCCCGCCTCGGTGATCAGGAAGTTGTCCTCGACCCGCAGCCCGCCGCCGCCGTCCCAGTAGGCGCCGGGCTCGATCGCGAGCACCATGTCGGTCTCGATCCTCCCGCCGCTGGCGCGGTGCGCGTACGGCGGCTCGTGCGCGCGCGCGCCGACGCCGTGGCAGACGGGATGCGTGGGCTGACCGGGGTAGCCGAGCCCAGCCAGGCCGTCCCGGATCAGCACGTCGAGCTCGGCGAAGCTCGCGCCCGGCACGCAGTGCGTGACCGCCTGCTCGTAGACCGCGAGCAGCCGCTGCTCGTACTCGCGGTAGTCTGCGCGCAGTTCGCCGGGGACGAGCAGCTTCGTGTGGTCGCACCAGTAGCCGTCGGCGCACACCCAGATCTCGAAGAGGGTCGGCTGGTCGGGCTGGATCGCGCGGTGGCCGGTGGCGGTGAACGTCCTGATCCCGGGGCCGGACCAGACGAGCGAGAAGCCGAACGCGAGCTCCACCTTTCCCTGCCAGCCCGTGCCCTCGCCGTGCACGAACCCCTGCCAGAGCGCCGCCGCCTGCGCCTCCGTCATCCCGGGCCGGAGCTCCGCCCGCACGTGCTCCATCGCCGCGGCGCAGATCTCGTTCGCGAGCCGCATCCGTTCGACCTCCTGGGCGGTCTTGCGCGCGCGTGCAGGAACGAGCACCGACATCGCGTCCTTCGCCTCGGGCCACGCGGCGAACCAGGCGGCGGTGAAGGTCGTCGGCTCGCCGACCATGCGGTCCGACGCCTGCGTCCCCATCGACAGCTCGAGCCCGACAAGGCCGAAGTCCTTCGAGGCGGCGAGCGCCGCGTCGAGCGTGCGCGCGGGCACGGGCCGCGGGTCGTCCGGCGCGTAGCCCGCGATGAACCGGACGTCGTCCGTCCACGCGGTTCGGGCGGCGTCCTCCTCGGACGCCTCGATCGTGATCAGCACGGGCTCGCCCTCCCGCGGGAAGACGCAGGCGTCGTAGCCCTTCATCCCCCAGAAGTTCGTCAGGTAGAGGACGTTGTCGGGCGCACGGACGACGAGCGCGTCGAGCTCGTGCTCGGCCATCAGCGCGCGGACGCGGTCGAGCTTCGCGTCGTCGCGCTCCCAGGTCACGCCTCGCCCCAGGGGCGGATCCGAGGCGGCGGCGCTTCCCCGTGGCCCTCCTCCCACGAGATCACCGGGTTTCGCAGCACCCCGATCTTCTCGATCTCGGCCTCCACCACGTCGCCCGGCCTGAGATAGAGCCGCCGCCGCTCCTCCTCCGACTTGAAGCCGGCGACTCCCGCGACCGTGCCGGTCGAGAGCACGTCGCCGGCGCTGTAGCCGAGCGCCGAGAACCGGGACAGGATCTCCGGGATCGTCACGCTCATGCGGCTCGAATGCGACTCCTGCCGCACCTCGCCGTTGACGCGGAGCTCCATGCGCAGATCGTGCGGGTCGCCGAGCTCGTCGGGCGTCA
>DASRDA010000025.1:0-25885 GCA_035652835.1 Gaiellaceae bacterium | reverse complement strand
GGGCGCGGACGAAGGCGTCGAACGCCCACTCGCCTGCGTCCACCCGAACACCCCCGGCGCTGTGGATGACGGCTAGACGCGCGAGCGACCCGAACGGTTGCCTCGCTCGTCGCGGCTAACGTGGACCGGTGCGGGTGACCGAGTTCTGGGAGCGGATGCGCGACCGGTTCGGCCCCGCGTACGCCGACTCCGTCGCGCGCGACCAGGTCATCCGCGCGCTCGATGACCGCACCGCGTACGACGCTCTCGTGGCCGGCGAGGATCCCAAAATCGTGTGGCTCGCGATCTGCGAGCACTTCGAAGTGCCGGTGCGCGAACGGCACTAGAAGGGATCGTCGAAACGCACCCTGCGTGCGCCGTGCGGCAGCCGAACCGTGCGCTCGGGCGCCGGAGTTCTCACTTCGGAGGGCTGGTGACCACGACACGCCGATGAAAGTCGACAAAGTTGGTCACCAGGTCTCCGAAGTGACGATGCTCGGCGCGAGGTCCCACGTTCGCCGATCCCTCCTATACGCACTTCGCCGGCGGCTCGGCGTGTCGCCTTGTTTCGAACAGGTGTTCGCCTACTGTGGAAGGTGCGCGGGTGTCCACAGGTCGTCGCCGACATCGGATTTTGTCGTCGGGTCCGCCTAACGTCACCCGCGTCCAGAACCTACGGCCGAGGGGTGCACATGGCAGGGATCGACCGCGACAAGGCGCTGTCCACCGCGTTGGCGCAGATCGAGCGGCAGCACGGCAAGGGTGCGGTCATGCGTCTGGGCGAGGAGACCCGCGCCCCGATCGAGGTGATCCCGACCGGCGCGATCTCGCTCGACGTGGCGCTCGGCATCGGCGGCCTGCCGCGTGGCCGCATCGCCGAGGTCTTCGGGCCCGAGTCGTCGGGCAAGACGACGCTCGTCTACCACGTGATCGCGGAGGCGCAGCGCCGCGGCGGCATCTGCGCGTTCATCGACGCGGAGCACGCGATGGACCCGGTCTACGCCAAGCGGATCGGCGTCGACATCGACGAGCTCCTCGTCTCGCAGCCCGACACGGGCGAGCAGGCGCTCGAGATCTGCGAGCTCCTCGTCCGCTCCGGCGCGCTCGCCGTCGTCGCGATCGACTCCGTGGCCGCGCTCACGCCGAAGGCGGAGATCGAGGGCGAGATGGGCGACTCCCACGTCGGCCTGCAGGCCCGCCTGATGAGCCAGGCGCTGCGGAAGCTCGCCGGGACGCTCAACCGCACCGACACGATCTGCCTGTTCACGAACCAGCTGCGGGAGAAGATCGGCGTCATGTTCGGCAACCCCGAGACGACGCCGGGCGGCCGCGCGCTCCGCTTCTACGCCTCCGTGCGCCTCGACATCCGCCGCATCGAGACGCTGAAGGAGGGCGTGGAGGCGATCGGCAACCGCGTGCGCGTGAAGGTGGTGAAGAACAAGGTCGCGCCGCCGTTCAAGCAGGCCGAGTTCGACATCATCTACGGCGACGGGATCTCCTGGGAGGGCACGGTGCTCGAGGCCGGCCTCGACCGGAAGATCGTGCAGAAGTCGGGCTCGTACTTCTCGTTCGGCGACGAGCGGCTCGGGCAGGGCCGCCAGAACGCGACCGCGTTCCTGAAGGAGCATCCCGACGTCGTGCAGGCGATCCTCCAGCAGATCCAGGCGCTCGCGCCGCCCGAGCAGACCGTCTCGGCTCGGCTCCTGCCGACCCAGCCCGAGGCGACCGAGGTGACGCCGGTCGATCTCGTCGAGCCGGAGCGGGCCGCGGCGGGGTAGCGCGGAGGCGGGTAACGGCCGCGAACCCCGACCCGCTCGACCTCGCGGCGCGGGCGCTGCGCCACCGCGACCGTTCCCGCGCGCAGGTGGCTGCGCGGCTCGAACGGGCGGGCGTGGACGAGCCGGCGCGGCGCGAGGCGCTCGAGACGCTGGAGCGGGTCGGCTACCTCGACGACGGCCGGTTCGCGTGTGCGCGGGCGGCCGCGCTCGCGGAGCGCGGAGCGGGCGATGCCGCGATCCGGCACGACCTGGAGGCGAGCGGCGTCGGCCCCGACGAGGTCGAGGCCGCGCTCGCCGGGCTCGAGCCCGAGCCCGTCCGGGCGGCCGCGATCGCCGCCTGCCGCGGCCGGAACGCGCGGACGGCCGCCTACCTGGCGCGGAAGGGCTTCGCCGAGGAGGCGGTCGCGTCCGCCGTCGGCCTCGAGCCGTCGTAGGACGGTCGTCGTTGCGGGGGACGAAGCCGGGCGCGTATAGTGGAGGGACTGAGTCGAACATTCCTTTTTGCCTGCACAACGGCGCTTCCGACGATCGAACACGTAGCTTGAGACCCGTTTCCGTCATCCACCACCCAGCGCAGCGGCCCGCCGGGGCCCCATCCGCACGAGACTGCTGAGCTGAAGAGGAGCGGCGCGCCGAAGCGCGCGCCCGACGACGCCGATCGGCGAGTGACGCGGTGCGGGCGCCGAGCCCGTAGGGAGTCCCCATGCTCGAGTTCGTGGCAGTCGTCGTCGGAGTCGTCCTCGGAGTGGCGGGGACGCTGGTTGCGCTGCGGCTACTCGGCGGCGCGGGGCTCGAGTCGGCGCGCCGCACGCGCGCGCTGCTGCTCGAGGAGGCGCGCCGGGACGCGGAGGCGACGAGGCGCGAGGCGCAGATCGAGGCGCGCGAGCGGGCGGTGAAGCTGCGCTCCGAGCTGGAGGAGGAGCTGCGTGCGAAGCGGGACGCGGCCGTCAAGATCGAGGAGCGCGTGCTCGCGAAGGAGGAGGAGGTCGACCGGCGGCTGCAGGAGCTGTCGCGGCGCGAGCAGGGGATCGCCGACCGGGAGGTCCACCTCAAGGAGCTGCAGGAGACCCTGAAGGCCCTGCGGGAGGACCAGCGGCAAGAGCTGCAGCGGATCTCGCGGATGACGGTCGGGGAGGCGCGGCAGCGGCTGCTCAGCGAGTCGGAGGAGGAGGTGCGCCACACCCTGGCCGGGCGCGTGCGCCAGCTCGAGGAGGAGGCCGCGAGCGAGGCGAAGCGGCGGGCGCGGAACCTGGTCGCCGACGCGCTGCAGCGCGTCGCCGCGAGCGCCGCCGCCGAGTCGACCGTGACGCTGGTCGAGCTTCCGTCCGACGACATGAAGGGCCGGATCATCGGCCGCGAGGGCCGGAACATCCGGACGCTCGAGCATCTCACCGGCGTCGACTTCATCGTCGACGACACGCCCAACGCGGTCGTGCTCTCGTCCTTCGACGGCATCCGCCGCGAGATCGCGCGGATGACGCTGCTGAAGCTGATCGAGGACGGGCGCATCCACCCGACGCGGATCGAGGAGACGTACTACCAGTCGAAGGCGGAGCTCGACGAGCACATCCGCCAGGCAGGCGAGCAGGCGGTCTTCGAGGCGAACTGCGGCGACATCCACGAGGAGCTGGTGAAGATCCTCGGCCGGCTCCGCTACCGGACGAGCTACGGGCAGAACGTGCTCCGTCACACCCTCGAGGTGGTGCAGCTGGCCGGGATCATGGCCGCGGAGGTCGAGGCGTCGGTGAAGACGGCGAAGCGGGCCGCGCTCCTGCACGACCTCGGCAAGGCGATGACGCACGAGGTCGAGGGCTCGCACGCGGCCATCTCGACCCAGCTCGCGCGCCGGTACGGCGAGAGCCCGGCGGTATGCCACGCGATCGAGGCGCACCACTACGAGGTGCAGCCGCAGACGGTGGAGGCCGTCCTGCTGATCGCCGCCGACGCGATCTCGGCCTCGCGCCCGGGCGCGCGTGGCGAGGGGCTCGAGCACTACGTCAAGCGCCTCGAGTCGCTCGAGGAGCTGGCGGCGAGCCACGCGGGCGTCGAGAAGGTCTACGCGCTCCAGGCCGGCCGCGAGATCCGCGTTCTCGTGAAGCCCGAGGAGATCGACGACGACGCGGCGGTGCTGCTCTCGCACGAGATCGCTCGCGAGATCGAGGAGCAGCTCGAGTACCCGGGCCAGATCCGGGTCACGGTGATCCGGGAGAGCCGCGCGGTCGACGTCGCCTCGAACCGGCTCGACCTACGTCGCGAGCAGCGCGTCGACGCCGCATAGGACCACGGTGTATTAGCGTTCACGCCGGTGGCCGACGAGACGCTCACGATCTGCGACGACCGCGACGGCCGCGAGATCGTCGTGCCGATCGCGGACGGCGCGATCCGCGCCACCGACCTGCTGCAGCTCGGGCTGCGCTCGTACGACCCGGCCTTCCTGAACACCGCGTCGTGCCGCAGCGCGATCACCTTCATCGACGGCGATGCCGGCATCCTGCGCTACCGGGGCTACCCGATCGAGCAGGTAGCCGAGCAGGCGACGTTCCTCGAGACCGCGTACCTCCTGCTGGAGGGCGAGCTGCCGACCGCGGACCAGTTGCACGCATGGGAGGACGACGTGCGCGTGCACACGTACGTGCACGAGAACGTGACCAAGTTCCTGGAGGGCTTCCGCTACGACGCGCATCCGATGGGGATGCTGCTCGGCGCGGTCGGCGCGCTCTCGACGTTCTACCCGGACGCGAAGAACATCACCGATCCCGCCAACCGCTATCTGCAGCGCGTGCGGCTGATCGCGAAGCTGCCGACGATCGCCGCCTACATCTTCCGCCACTCGCGCGGGCTGCCGTACGTGCTGCCGCGGAACGATCTCGACTACATCGGGAACTTCGTCAACATGACGTTCGAGATCGGCGGGCGGCACGAGGCGAACGCGGTCCTGCAGCGCGCGCTCGAGATCCTCCTGATCCTGCACGCCGACCACGAGCAGAACTGCTCGACGAGCGCGGTGCGCGGAGTGGGCTCGTCCGGCGTCGACCCGTTCTCGGCCGTGTCGTCCGGGATCGCGGCGCTCTACGGCCCGCTGCACGGCGGCGCGAACGAGGCGGTGCTGCGCATGCTCGACGAGATCGGCAGCACCGAGCGTGTGCCGGAGTACATCGAGGCGGTGAAGGAGGGGAAGTTCCGCCTGATGGGCTTCGGCCATCGCGTGTACAAGAGCTACGACCCGCGCGCGAAGCTGATCAAACGCGTCGCCGACCAGGTGTTCGAGCAGACGGGTCTGAACCCGAAGCTGGAGATCGCGCTCGAGCTGGAGCGGATCGCGCTCGAGGACGACTACTTCGTCTCGCGCAAGCTGTACCCGAACGTCGACTTCTACTCCGGGCTCATCTACCAGGCCATGGGCTACCCGACCGACTACTTCACCGTCCTGTTCGCGCTCGGCCGGCTGCCCGGCTGGATCGCGCAGTGGGAGGAGATGCTCGAGGACCCGGAGCAGAAGATCGCCCGCCCGCGGCAGCTCTACGTGGGCGAGGGCGAGCGGGAGTTCGTGGCGACCGCCGACCGCTGACTTCGAAACTGTTTGGTGACGAAGTCACCAAACAGTTTCCAGGGGCTCCGCCGGCTCCGAAACTGTTTGCGACGGAGTCGCCAAACTGTTTGCCGACGGAGTCGCGAAACTGCTTGCCGACGGAGTCGCGAAACTGTTTGGTGACGAAGTCACCAAACAGTTTCCAGGGTTTCCGCCGGTACCCTGTGCCGGCGTGAGGCGCTACCACGTCACGACGTTCGGCTGCCAGATGAACGCGCACGACTCGGAGCGCATCAAGGGCATGCTCGAGGAGCTCGGGCTCGGCGAGGCGCCGACGCCCGACGGCGCCGACGTCGTTGTCTTCAACACCTGCACGATCCGGGAGAAGCCGGACCAGCGGCTGGCCGCGCACCTCGGCGCCGCGACGGCCCGCAAGCGCGAGCGGCCGGACCTGGTGATCGCCGTCGGCGGCTGCTGCGCGGAAGCGCAGCGGGAGCGGATCTTCGACCTCTACCCGGCCGTCGACGTCGCGTTCGGCCCGGGCTCGATCGCGCACCTCGCCGACTGGCTCGGCGCCGGCGGGGAGGGGGTCGCGCGCGGGCGCTTCGGCCTCCACGACCGCTCGTTCGCGGCGGAGCTGCCGACGCATCGCGAGCGCGGCTTCCAGGCGTGGGTGCAGGTGTCGATGGGCTGCAACTCCGTCTGCTCGTACTGCATCGTCCCCGCCGTCCGGGGCCGCGAGGTCTCGCGGCGGCCCGGCGAGATCGTGGCCGAGGTGACGCGGCTCGCGGAGGAGGGCGTGCGCGAGATCACCCTGCTCGGCCAGAACGTGAACTCCTGGGGCCGCGACCTGCTCCCGGAGATCCGCACGGAGTTCGGCGAGCTGCTGCGGGCCTGCGACGCGGTCGACGGGATCGAGCGCATCCGTTTCACGAGCCCGCATCCGAAGGACTTCCGCGAGCCCGTCATCCGCGCGATCGCTGAGTGCGACTCGGTCTGCGAGCAGGTGCACCTGCCGCTCCAGTCCGGGTCGTCGCGGATCCTGAAGGCGATGCGCAGGACGTACACGCGCGAGCGCTACGTCGCGCTCGCGGAGCGACTCCGGCAGGCGGTGCCGGACCTGGCGCTCGGCACGGACGTCATCGTCGGCTTCCCGGGCGAGACGGAGGACGACTTCCGGCAGACGCTCGAGGTGGTCGAGGAGGTGGGCCACGACAGCGCCTTCACGTTCGTCTACTCGCCCCGCGCGGGCACGGACGCCGCCGCGATGCCGGACCAGGTGCCGCACGAGGTGAAGATCGAGCGGATGGAGCGGCTGGTCGAGCTGACGCAGCGGATCGCCCGCGAGCGGAACCAGACGCGGGTGGGCCGCTTCGAGCAGGTGCTCGTCGAAGGGCCGTCGCGGACGGACCCGTCGCTGCTGCGCGGCAGGACGCGACGCAACACCACGGTGAACTTCGCCGGCCCGGCCGCGCCGGGCGAGCTGGTCGACGTGCTGATCGAGTCCGCGTCGTCGACGACGCTGCGCGGGTCGCAGCGGGTGCTCGCCGCGGCGTGAGAGGGCGCTCCGTCAGGCCCGTGCGCAAGGATTAGCCGATGCGGGTCCTCGTCACCGGCTCCTCGGGCCAGATCGGCACCAACCTCGCGCTCCGGCTGCTCGCGGACGGGCACGAGGTCTACGGGGTCGACAAGCGCCTCAACCCGTGGGTCAAGAACGCGTTCCCGACGCTGCTGCAGGACCTCGCAGGCCACTACCAGTCGTTCCGCGGCGGGATCAACGGCGTCGAGTACCCGGAGGTCGACATCGTCGTCCACCTCGCGGCGCACGCGAAGGTGCACCAGCTCGTGCGCCAGCCGAACCGGGCCCTCGAGAACACCGTGATGACCTTCAACGTGCTCGAGTACGCGCGCGGGCTGAACCTGCCGATCATCTTCTCGTCCAGCCGCGAGGTCTACGGCGACGTGCACCGCTTCGAGGAGTACGCGGAGACGGTGGCCGACTTCGCCTACACGGAGTCGACCTACTCGGCCTCGAAGATCTCGGGCGAGGCGTACGTCTACTCGTATGCGCGATGCTACGGCGTCCGCTACCTCGTCTTCCGCTTCTCGAACGTCTACGGACGCTACGACAACGACCTCCACCGGATGGTGCGCGTGATCCCGCTCTGGATCCACAAGCTCTCGCGCGGCGAGCCGATCACCGTCTACGGGCAGGACAAGACGCTTGACTTCACGTACGTCGACGACTGCGTCGACGGGATCGTCGGCGGCATCGAGGCGCTCGCGGAGGGGCGCGTCGGGAAGGGGACGGTCAACCTCGCCTACGGGCAGGGCAACCGGCTGCTGCACGCGGCGGAGCTGATCGCGAAGGAGCTCGACGTCGAGCCGGAGATCACCGTCGCCCCGCCGCTGCTCGGCGAGGTGACGCACTACGTCGCCGACCTGACGCAGGCGAAGGCGCTGCTCGGGTACAAGCCGCAGGTGCCGCTCGACGAGGGCATCAAGCGTGCGGTCGCGTGGTTCCGGGAGTGGCGCGACGCGCACCCGGAGGAGGACGTCGCGGTGATCGAGGATCCGGACCGCTCGCCGGGCGACATCCCGCATGGCTTCAAGCAGGCCGCCCGCGCGGGCGCGTAGCCCGGCCGGCGTCGTCGCGATCTTCGGCCCGACCGCCGCCGGCAAGACGGCGCTCGCCGGCGCGCTGCGCGACCGGCTCGACGCGGAGGTCGTCTCCGCCGACTCCGCCGCCCTCTACGAGGGACTGTCGATCCTGACGGCGGCGCCGCCCTACCCGGCCCGGCTCGTCGGGGTGGTGCCGCTCGACCGCGACGTGTCGGTGGGGGAGTACCAGCGGTGGGCGCACGAGGCGATCGACGAGGTCGCCGCGCACGGCCGCACGCCGGTCGTGGCCGGCGGGACCGGCCTCTACCTGCGTGCCGCGCTCGCCCGGCTCGAGCTGCCGCCCCCGCCCGACCCCGGCGAGCGGCGGCGCTGGCAGGAGACCTACGACCGGCTGGGACCGGAGGCGGCGCACGCGCTCCTCGCGAAGGGCGACCCGGCGGCCGCCACGCGCGTGCACCCGAACGACCGGCGCCGCGTCGTGCGGGCGCTCGAGCTCTCCTCGACCGGGCGGTCGCTCGCGCCCGACCGTGACCGCCTGTGGGCGGACGACACGCGCCTCCCGACGACGATCGTCGGGCTCGACCTTCCCCTCGACGAGCTCGACAGGCGGATCGAGGAGCGCACCCGGGCGATGGCTGCCGCCGGCGCCGCCGAGGAGGCGCGGCGCGCCTGGGCGCGGCCGCTCTCGACGACGGCGCGCAAGGTGCTCGGGCTCGAGGAGTTCGCCACGCTGCCGGAGCAGGAGGCGGTCGCCGCAGTCGCCGCCGCCACGCGCCGGCTGGCGCGGTACCAGCGGAAGTGGCTGCGGCGGCTCCCGAACGTGGTTACGCTCGACGGCCGCCGTCCGGTCGAGGAGCTCGCGGATGCCGTCGTCGCGCTGGAACGCCCAGGGGAACGTCTACCTCGTCGCCGATGACGGCCCGCTGACGGCCGAGCGCGTTCGGGCGGAGGTCGGCGACGCGGACGGCATCCTCGACGTGCTCGGCTCGACGCACGACAGCGTCGAGGTCGCGATCTGGAACCCCGACGGGTCGCAGGCGGAGCTCTCCGGCAACGGCACGCGGATCGCCGCGGCGTGGCTGATGGCGCGCACGGGCGCACCGGCCGTCACCGTGCGCGTCGGCGGGCGCGAGGTCGCCGCGCGGCTGCTCGACGGCGGGATGATCGAGCAGGACGTGGGGGAGGTGCGGGTCGGCGAGCCCGAGGAGGCCGCCGGCGTTCGGTTCCGCGCCGTCGACGTCGGCAACCCGCACGCCGTCGTCGAGGGCGACCCCGCGGAACTCCCGCGCGTCGGCCCGCTGCTCGAGACGCACTCGCGCTTCCCGCGGCGGACGAACGTGCAGGTCGCGCGGATCGTCGGACCGGGGCTGGTCGAGGCGCGCGTGTGGGAGCGCGGCGTCGGCGAGACGGCGTCGTCCGGCACGAGCGCCGTCGCCGTCGCCGCCGCGCTCGGCGTCTCGCCCGCGACGGTGCGCTTCCCGGGCGGCGAGCTGCACGTGCGGATCGAGGAGGGCCGCGCCCTCCTCACCGGGCCGGCCGAGCGCGTCGGCTGATCAGGCGCCGATCCCGTGCTCGCGCAGCGCGTCGTTCAGCGACGTGCGCAGGTCGGTCGACTCCTTGCGGTGGCCGATGACGAGCGCGCAGGCGAGCTGGTACGTGCCGGCGGGGAACTCCTTCGGCCTCGTGCCCGGCACGACGACCGCCCGCGGCGGGACCTCCCCGCGGTGCTCGACCGGCTCGGGGCCGGTGACGTCGACGATCGGCACGGAGGCGGTGAGGGTGACGTTCGGCGCGAGCACCGCCTCGCGCCCGACGCGGACGCCCTCGACGACGATGCAGCGCGAGCCGAGGAACGCGCCGTCCTCGACGACGACGGGACGCGCTCCCGGCGGCTCGAGGACGCCGCCGATGCCGACGCCGCCGGCGAGGTGCACGTTCGCGCCGATCTGCGCGCCCGAGCCGACGGTCGCCCAGGTGTCGACCATCGTGTTCGGGCCCACCCAGGCGCCGATGTTGACGTAGCTCGGCATCAGCACGACGCCGGGCGAGAGGAAGGCGCCGTAGCGCACCGTCGCCGGCGGCACGACGCGCACGCCCAGGCGCTCGTAGCCGCTCTTGAGCGGGATCTTGTCGTGGTACTCGAACGGCCCGACCTCGCGCGGCTCCATCTGCCGCAGCCGGAAGTAGTCGAGGATCGCCGCCTGCACGTCGGCGTTGACGCGCCAGCCGTCGCCGTCGGGCTCCGCGACGCGCACCTCGCCACGGTCGAGCGCCGCGACGACCTGCTCGGCGTCGGTCACAGCACCCGCCGCAGGATCTCCGCCGCGCGCTCGCACTCGTCCTGCGTCGGCACGAGCGCGACCCGGACGTAGCCCTCGCCGGCGGCGCCGAAGAACGAGCCCGGCGCGACGACGATGCCGTGCTCGAGCAGCCGCCGCGCGAACGGCTCCGACGGCCCGCCGACGTCGAGCCAGAGGTAGAAGGTCGCCGCCCCGCCGGCGAGCCGGAGCCCGCCCGCCTCGAGCGCGGGCAGCAGCGTGTCGCGCTTGCGCCGGTAGAGCGCGCGCACCTCCTCGACGTGCGCGTCGTCGCTCCAGGCGGCGACCGACGCACGCTGAACGAACTCCTGCGGCGCGGTGCCGACCGTCGGCCGGAACGCGCGCAGCGCCGCGACGACCTCCGGCGGCGCGCAGACGAAGCCCGAGCGGTAGCCGGTCATCGACGAGCGCTTCGAGAGCGTGTTGAAGACGACGACGTTCCCGCGGTCCGCGACCTGCAGCGCCGACGCGGGCGGCTCGTCGAACCAGAGCTCCGAGTACGCCTCGTCGGAGCAGAGCAGGAAGCCGTGCTCGCGCGCCCGCGCCGCCAGCTCCTCGTAGAACGAGAGCGGCGCGACGGCGCCGGTCGGGTTGTTCGGGTAGCAGACCCAGAAGAGCGCGATCTCGTCCCACGCGTCGAACGAGTCGAGGTCGGGCAGCCAGCCGGTCTCCTCCCGGAGCGGCACGCGCGCGACGGCGCCGCCCGCGAAGAGCGCGCCGCGCTCGTACACCGGGTACGCCGGCTCGGGGATCGCGACGAGTCGCTTCTCGCCGAGCGCGACCTGCGCGAACGAGAAGATCGCCTCCTTCGAGCCGAGCGTTGGGACGATCTCGCGCTCCGGATCGACCTCGACGTCGAAGCGCCGCCCGAGCCAGCCGGCGACGGCGGCGCGAAGCTCGGGCAGCCCGGTCGCGCGCGGGTACGACGAGACGGCGTCGACCGACGCGAGCAGCGCCTCGCGGATGAAGCGCGGCGTCACCTCCCGCGGGTCGCCCATGCCGAAGTCGATCAGGCGGGTTCCGCGCGCGGTCGCCTCGGCCTTCCAGTCGTCGAGCCGGGTGAAGGGGTACTGCGCCAGGTCGGCGAGGACGGGGGAGAGCGTGACCGCCATTCCGCTAGACGCTAGCGAGGAGGAAGCGCCGGAGCGCCGCGAACGTCCGCTCCAGCTCGGCGATCTCCACGCGCTCGTCCGCGGCGTGCGCGTAGCGGGTCGCGCCGGGACCGAGGTTGACGGCGTCGAGCCCGCGTGCGGCGAAGTCGGCGACGTTCGTCCACGCCTGCTTCGGGCCGACCTCGAAGCCTCCCGCCTCGCGGAGCGCCTCGACGAGCGGCGACCGGCGCGGCACGTGGGCCGGAGGCGAGTTGGAGAGCACCTCCACGCCGGGGCCGACGAGCTCGCGCACGCGCCGCTCCGCCTCCTCCGGCGTGCGGTCCGGCGCGTAGCGGAAGTTGAGCGTCGCCTCCGCGCGGGCGGGGATGACGTTGGACGCGATGCCGGCGTGCAGCTGAACCACCGACAGCGCCTCCCGGAAGACGAGGCCCTCGACCTCGACGTCGCGCGGCTCGGCGGCGAGCACCTCGCGCAGCCCGTCGAACGCCAGCGCGATCGCGTTCACCCCCGTCCACGGCCGCGCCGAATGCGCCGAGCGGCCCTCGAAGACGACGCGCGCCGTCAGGTTGCCGAGGCAGCCGAGCTGGAGCGTGTTGTCGGTCGGCTCCAGGCAGACGACGAGCTGCGCCTCGTCGACGAGCGGCGCCCGCTCGAACACCGCCGGCAGCGGGTTCTGCTCGGGGCCGAGCTCCTCGCGCGGGAAGAAGAGCAGCGCGAGGTCGTAGGCGAGCTCGGTCTCGGCCGCGAGCCGCCCGAGCTCGATCATCACCGCGAGCCCGCCCTTCATGTCGCTGGCGCCGAGCCCGACGACGGCGCCGTTCTCGATCCGCCCCGGCAGGTTCCGCTGCGAGGGCACCGTGTCGAGGTGGCCCGCGAGGAGGACGAGTGGCTTCCCGGACCGCGTCGCGAAGAGCAGCGTCTCGCCGTCGCCGTACGTGAGCGGCAGCGGCACCGCATCGCGGACGTAGTCGTGGATCGCCGCCTCGGAGCCGGACTCCGAGGGCAGGTCGACGAGGGCGAGAGCGCGGTCGGCGAGGGTCGGATCCGCGCGGACGGGAGGCATAATCGTCCGTGATGATCCCAGGTTCCCCGGAGCCCGAGCGCGGCTTCGTCCTCGCCGTGCTGGCTCAGGGGGCGGACGCGGCCGGCGAGCTGGCCGAGGTGCGCGAGCTCGCGCGCACCGCGGGCGTCGAGCCGGTCGGCGAGCTCGTGCAGCGGCGCGGTCGCCCGGCCGTGAGGACCTACGTCGGCCGGGGCAAGGTCGAGGAGCTGAAGCAGCGGTTCGCCGACGCGAACGCCGAGAGCCTGCTCGTCGACGACGAGCTCGAGCCGGCGCAGCAGCGATTCCTGGAGAACGCGCTCGACACACGTGTCGTCGATCGCACGCAGCTCATCCTCGACATCTTCGCCCAGCACGCGGTGAGCGCAGAGGGGAAGCTGCAGGTCGAGCTGGCGCAGCTCGAGTACAACCTGCCGCGGATGCGGGGGATGTGGCAGCACCTCGAGCGGCTCGGCGGCGGCGTCGGCACGCGCGGCCCGGGCGAGTCGCAGCTCGAGTCCGACCGCCGCCAGGCGCGGCGCCGGATCTCGGTGCTCCGCCGCCGGCTGCGCGAGCTGGAGGGCCAGCGCGCGACGCGCCGCAAGGAGCGCCAGCGGACAGCGGCGCCGACGATCGCGCTCGCCGGCTACACGAACGTCGGCAAGTCGACGCTGCTGAACGCGCTCACCGGCGCCGACGTGTCGACGGCGAACCGGCTGTTCGAGACGCTCGATCCGACGACGCGCGGCTTCGAGCACGACGGGCGCCGCTACCTCGTCACCGACACGGTCGGCTTCATCCGCCGCCTGCCGCACCACCTCGTCGAGGGCTTCGCGGCCACGCTCGAGGAGACGCTGGTGGCGGACATGGTGCTGCACGTCGTCGATGCCTCCGCGCCCGAGGACGAGCAGGACGACCAGGTCGCGGCGGTCGACGAGGTGCTGCACGAGATCGGCGCGGGCGAGCTGCCGGTCGAGGTCGTGCTGAACAAGGTCGACCTGCTCGACCCGCTCGCACGGCGCCGCCTGCGCAACCGGTTTCCGACGGCGCTCACGGTGTCGGCGCGGACCGGGGAGGGGCTCGAGGAGCTGAAGGCGGAGCTCGCGGAGCGCTTCGCGGGCCGCTACCGCCGCGTGCGGCTGCTCCTGCCGTACGCGGAGGGCGCGCGGCTCTCGGAGCTGTACGCGCTCGGGACGCCGGTGGAGGAGCGGCAGGACACACCCCAGGGCGTGCTCATCGTCGCGCGGCTGCCGCGCCGCGACCTGCCCCGCTTCGCACCGTTCCTGCTCGCGGACGCCGAGGCTGCCGCCGGCGCCGGGCGCCGGGAGAGCGCCTGATCGAGCTTCCGTTCCGGAGGCTCCGGCCCGAGGCGGTGCCGCCGGCGCGCGCGTACGCGGGCGACGCCGGGTTCGACCTCTCGTCGTGCGCGCGCGTCGAGCTCGCGCCGGGCGAGCGTGCGCTCGTGCCGACGGGCGTCGCCGTGGCGATCCCCGACGGGTACGCGGGCTTCGTCCAGCCGCGGTCGGGGCTCGCCGCACGGCACGGCATCTCGATCGTCAACACGCCCGGGCTCGTGGACTCCGGTTACCGGGGCGAGCTGCAGGTCGCGCTGCTGAACACGGACGCGCGGGAGACGTTCGTCGTGGAGGCCGGGATGCGGATCGCGCAGCTCGTCGTGTTGCCGGTGCCGCCGCTCGACCTCGTCGAGGTCGAGGAGCTGCCGGACAGCGAGCGCGGCGAGCGCGGCTTCGGATCGTCGCGCCACTGATGGAGCCGCGCATCCGCGTCTCGGCGATCCTCCGCTGGCAAGGCCGGGTGCTGCTCTGCCGGCAGGAGAAGCCGGGCAAGCAATACTGGCTGCTCCCCGGCGGTGGTGTCGACGCGGGCGAGACGCTGGCCGAAGCGCTGCGCCGCGAGCTGCGCGAGGAGCTCGGCATCGAGGCGAGCACGCAGCTCGAGGGGCCGGTGGCGATCGTCGACTCGATCTCGCCGCGGGACACGGGCGCGCGCAAGCACGTCGTCCACATCATCTTCGCCACCGACCTCTCGCACCGCTCGCTCGAGGACATCGAGACCCGGGACGCGGCCGTGCGCGGCGCGCGCCTCTTCTCCCCGGAGGAGCTCGGCGACGTGGTCGTGCACCCGCCGATCAAGCGCTTCCTCGCCCGCTGGCAGCCGGGCGACCCCGCCGTCTACCTCGGCGCGCTCTGGGCGCGCTGATTTCGTAACGGTGCCAGGCACCGTAAGGTGTCTGGCACCGTTACGAGCGGCCGCCGCGGGAGCGGGCGCGTGCGGCGGCGACCTCGAACGCGGTGCGCTCGAGCTCGTCGGGGAGCGGCTGGAGCTCGGGCGGCTCGCCGCCCGTGCGGTGCGCGAGCGCCTCCGCGAGCAGCCGGTCTGCGAACCACGGGTTTCGCGGCAGCAGTGGCCCGTGCAGGTAGGTGCCGTAGACGCGGCCGCGGCGGCAGCCCTCGAAGCCGGAAGCGCCGTCGTTGCCGAAGCCGGCGACGACGCGGCCGAGCGGCTCCGCGCCGGGATCGAGCAGCGTGCGGCCGGCGTGGTTCTCGAAGCCGGCGAGCGTCCGGCCGGCCCAGCCGCACTCGAGCAGCACGTCGCCGATCATGCGGGTCGTCCCCGCGACGGTCTCGAGCGGCAGCAGCCCGATCCCCGGCAGCTCCGTCCCGGCGACGTCGCGGTACGACCGCCCGAGCAGCTGGTAGCCGCCGCAGACGGCGAGGAACGCCGCGCCGCCGTCGACGCACGCCCGCAGCGCTTCCCCTTTCGTCACCAGATCGCGGGCGACCAGCTCCTGCTCCCGGTCCTGGCCGCCGCCCACGTACAGGAGGTCGACCTCTCCCACCGGCACCGGATCGCGCATGCCGATCGAGCTGAGCTCGAGCTCGTGGCCGCGCGCCCGTGCGCGCTGAGCGAGCACCGCGATGTTGCCGCGGTCGGCGTAGATGTTCAGGTAGTCGGGATAGAGATGGCCCACGCGGACGATCACGCGGCGCTCTCCCAGTAGTTCGTGACGTGGCCGCGGCGCGCGACGATGCGCCGCAGTGCCAGCATGGCCGTGTAGGTGGGGAGGACGGTCAGCTCGCCGTCGGGCGGCACGAGCGCGAGCCCGCGGTCGAGCGCCTGCTCGAGCGAGGGCACCAGCTCGATCCGCTCCCGCGGGAAGCCGCCGTAGGCGAAGCGGAGCGCCAGCTCGGCGGCCCGCGACCCGGTCGCGACGAGCGTCTCCAGGCCCTCGAGGAGCGGCTCGAAGTCGACGTCCCAGATCCAGGAGACGTCGCGCCCGTCCGCGATCGCGTCGTTGAGCGCGACGACCGCGACGCGGGGCGCAGCGGCGTCGACGAGCGTCCGCACCGCCTCGTTCGCGCCGGCCGGGTTCTTGATCAGGAGCATCAAGAGCCGCCTGTCGCCGATGTCGATGCGCTCGAAGCGCCCGAACGCGGCCGAGAAGCCCTGCAGCCCCGCGACGACGTCGTCGAGCGGCACGCCCAGCCCGAGCGCCAGCGCGGCCGCGCCGAGCGCGTTGTAGACGTTGTAAAGACCAGGCAGCGCGAGCCGCACCTCCGCGCGCCCCTCCGGCGCCTCGAGCGTGAAGCTGCAGCCGTCGAGGCCGTGCAGGACGACGTCGAGCCCGCGGACGTCGAGCGCGGGGCGCGCGTGGCTGCAGGCCGGGCAGCGGTAGTCGCCGAGGTGACCGACGTACGCCGCCGCGTAGACGTAGGGGGTGCCGCAGCGGAGGCAGTACTTCGAGTCGGCCGCGTGCTGCAGCGACGGCCGCGCCTGCGCGGGGTCGTCGAGGCCGAACACGCGCGCCCCCGCGCGGTTTCGCGCGAGCTCGCCCACCTGCGGGTCGTCCCCGTTGACCACGAGCAGAGCGTCGTCCAGCGACTCGACCGCTGCGCGCCAGCGGGCCGCGACGAGCTCGAGCTCGCCGTAGCGGTCGAGCTGGTCGCGGAAGAGGTTCCCGAGCAGGAGCGCCCGCGGGCGAAGCCGCCGCGCGACCTCCGGCAGGGCCCCCTCGTCCACCTCGAACAGCCCGAGCTCGGCATCGCCCGCGCGGAGCAGGGCGGAAGCGACGCCGGAGACGAGATTCGCGCCCGAGGCGTTGTGCACGATGGGGCCGCGGCGGCGCAGGATCGCGGCCGCCATCGCCGTCGTGGTCGTCTTGCCGTTGGTGGCGGAGACGAGGACGCTGCCCTGGCCGAGCCGCCGCGCGAGCAGGTCGATCGCGCCGGGATCGAGCTTCCAGAGGAGCTTCCCGGGCAGCGTCGTCCCCCCGCCCCGGCCGGCCACGCGGGAGAGCGCGCCGGCCGCGCGGGCGGCGGCCGCCTCGGCGGCGAGCGGGATCGGCAGGCGCATGGCTTCGAACCGTAGCCGCCGCCCTCGCCGGCGCCGTCCCGCGACGAGACTCGCCCGCAGTTGGCGTTGTTCCAATCCGCTCTACCATGGTTGCATGGCCAGGAAGCCGTACCGCGCGGCGCCCCGCGTCGACCCGGAGGCGCTCGCCGCGTTCCAGGCGGGGATCCGCCGCCGGTACAGCGACGAGGAGATCCTCGACGAGCTGCGGCGGTCGGCGGAGCGGCTCGGCCGCTCGCCGACGATGAAGGAGTTCGCGGCCGACGAGGCAGCCCGGGTGCATCCGCAGACGGTCGTCGAGCACTTCGGCACCTGGAACGCCGCCAAGCGCGCGGCCGGGTTGCTGCCGCGCCGCTTCGCGACCCGCGAGGAGCTGGTGGCGCAGCTGCGGCGGCTCGGCGCGGAGCTCGGGCGGATCCCGACCGCGCAGGACATCCGCGACCGTCGCGGGACGATGCCCTCGGCGTCGCTGTACTGGCACACGTTCGGGTCGCTGACGACGGCGCTGCGCGAGGCCGGCTTCGACGTGGCCGTGGGGGAGGAGCGGCTCGAGCGGGCGATCGAGCAGGGGTGCGGCCTCGCACGCAGCCTCGGCCGGCTTCCCCGGTTCGGCGACTGGGCGGCCGCACGGCGGGCCGACCCGGCGATGCTCACCGAGTGGCAGGTCTACCGCCTCTTCGACGCCCGCCGCGGCGCCTGGGCGACGTTCCTGTACCTCGTCCGGGAGCGGCTGCTGGAGGAGGGCGCGAGCGTCGCCGCCGACGGCCGCGTGACGTGACGGTCGATCCGACGGCGTTCCGGCCGGGGCTGCTGCCGACGGAGCACGTCGACCGCCGCTTCACGCCCGAAACCGTCGCGTTCTGGGTGCCGCTTCCGATCCCCTCGTGAGGGGCCGGAAGGCTGCCCAAGACACGGCCTGAGCGGCCCCTTCCGGCCCTACAGGCGGACCCTTCGCCTGTCGATACCTGAGGGGACAAGCTATGAGCCCCTGGCTCTCCTCCTACACGGTCGCTCTCGGCGCGCTCGTCCTGATCTGGGTGGGCGTCTCGGCGTACGTCGTGATCACGCGCGCCCTCTTCGACCTGGCGGGGCTCTCGTTCCACACCGCGAGGCGCGTCCTCGACCGCCGGCTGGCCCGCGGCGCCTCGGTCGACGAGGCGCTGGCCCGCCTGCCGCGGCGCACCCTGGCGGGGATCGCCGCGGACGCCTCGACGCCGCGCGAGATCGCGGAAGCGGCCGCCAGGCGCCTCCTGAGGCGCCGTCGCGGCAAGATCCTGAACCAGGCCCGGTCGCACAAGAGCGACACGGACAAGTGGCGGCGCCTGGCGGCTCTGCGGATCCTCTCGCTCGCCGGGTCGAGCGTCGCCCGGCCCGAGCTGGCCCGTGCGCTCCGCGACCGCGACCCCGACGTCGTCGGAGGCGCCGTCGCCATCCTCGGCTCGCGCCACGACCGCGAGAGCGCCGTCATGCTCGTCGACGCGCTCCGCGAGGGGCGCTACTCCCGCTCGCGGATCGCGGCGCAGCTCGACGCGTTCGCGCTCCCGATCGACGACCTCCTCCGGCCGCTGCTCGAGGACCCCGAGCCGGCGGCGAGGCAGTGGGCAGCCACGCTGCTCAGCCGCTACCCCGACCCGCAGGTCGAGCTCGACTTGGCCGCGCTCATCACCGACGAGGACCCGCAGGTGCGTGCGGCGGTCCTGAAGAGCCTCACGCAGCTCGAGAGCAGGTTCGCGGCCCCGGCCGCCGTGACGGCGCTCGCCGACGACACGTGGTTCGTCCGCGTCCACGCGGCGCGGGCGCTCGGCCGGCTCGGGCAGGCCGAGCTGGCGCCCGAGCTCGTGGAGCTGCTCGCCGACCCGCAGTGGTGGGTGCGGACGGCGGCGAAGGAGTCGCTGCAGGAGCTGGGCGAGGCCGCGGCGCCGGCCGTCATGCCCGCGCTCAGGAGCGACGACAGGTTCGCGCGCGACGGCGCGGTCGAGGTCCTGCAGAACATCGGCGTCATCGACACGCTCACGGGCCGCGTCGAGCAGGCGCCGTACGACGAGCTCGCCCTCCACGCGCTGCGCTCGATCTTCCAGGCCGGCGGCAAGGCGGTCGCCGGCGCAGCCGTGGAGCGGGCGGTCGCCGCCGGCTCGACGCGCGCCGCTGAGATCCTCGGCGCCCTCGCCCGGTAGACGCGATGCACGCCGCCGTCTACTGGGGGACTCTGATCTGCCTCGGCTACATGCTGACGGTGTTCGGGGCGTCGTCGCTGGTCTTGATCATCTCGAGTCTCGACAACGCGATCCGCAGCCGCGAGACGCTCGCCGAGGACTTCGACGTGCTCGGCCGCTCGCGCTTCAGCCCGCCCGTCAGCGTGCTCGTGCCCGCATTCAACGAGGAAGGCATGGTGATGGTGACCGTCGAGTCGGTCCTCGCCTTCGACTACCCCGAGTTCGAGGTGATCGTCGTCGACGACGGTTCGACCGACCGCACGTTCGAGGTGCTCGAACGTGAGCTCGACCTGGAGCCGTTCGGCTACTACGAGCGGCGCATCGTCGACTGCGCACCGGTGACGGGCACGTACCGCAGTCGCAAGTACGACCACGTGAAGGTCGTCCGCAAGGAAAACGCAGGGACGAAGGCCGACGCGTGCAACTGCGCGCTCAACTTCGCGCGGTACCGGTACGTGCTGCTGCTGGACGGCGACACGCTGTACGAGCCCGACGCGCTGCTCAACTGCATGCGGCTCTGCGCGCGCGACCCGCAGCGTGTGATCGGCATGACGGGGCACATCTCGGTCTCGTCGGAGCCCGAGACGACGATCGGTGCGCGCAGGGAGGACAGGGAGTTCATCGACTCGACGCTGCTCAGCAACTTCCAGCACCTCGAGTACCTGCGCTCGTTCCTGAACACGCGGCTCGGCTGGAGCCGGCTCGGCTTCATGATGTGCGTCAGCGGCGCGTTCGGTCTCTGGCGGCGGGACGTGGTCGAGGAGGTGGGGGGGTGGTCGACGGAGTTCAGCTGCGAGGACCTCGAGCTGACGTTCCGCGTGCACGAGCACATGCGCCGCAACGGCCGGCCGTACCGGATCCTGTCGATCCCGGAGATGGTCGCGCGGACGGAAGCGCCCGGCCGTGTGCGCGCGCTCGTGCAGCAGCGGACGCGCTGGCAGCGCGTGATCTTCGAGACGTTCTGGAGCTACCGCCGCATGATCGGCAACCCCCGCTATGGGTTCGTCGGGCTGGTCGCGATCCCGGTCATGCTCTTCAGCGAGGTGCTCGGCCCGGTCTTCGAGCTGCTCGGGATCGCGACGCTGATCGCCGGCGTGGTGATGGGCATCTTCTCGTGGCAGATCTACCTCGTGTTCTTCGCGTCGATGTCGTTCGGGCTGGCCGTGCTGACCAGCGCGGCCGTCCTCATGGAGGACATCTCGACGCGCGCCTACCGGCTGCGGCACATCGTGCGCCTGCTCGCGCTCGGGCCGCTCGAGCTCGCGTTGTACCGGCCGATCCTGCTCTGGGCCCGGTACCGCGGCACGATCGGCTTCCTCCGCAACGAGAAGGGCTGGGACAAGTTCGACCGCAACGAGCGGGCGACGCCCGCGCAGGCGGCGACGTCGGACGCGGCGCGCGTGTCGCACGCCGCCTGAGCTGGCAGGTCAGGCGGCCGCGACCAGCGCCGCCAGGCGGCTGAGGCACGACTCGCGCTCGCCGGGCGCACGCACGGCCGGCAGCGGGTCGGTCTCGACGTACTCGAGGTCGGGCTTGAAGCGCTCCCGCCCGACGACGGCGCCGTCCCGGAGCGCGAGCAGCGTCCCTTCGGCCACCTCGCGTTTCCGGAGCGAGAGCCCGCAGTAGCGCACGGCCACCTCGAGCGCCGCCTCGGTCGACGCGAAGAGCACGGCGCCGCGTCCCTCGCCGAGCCAGAGAGGCCGCCCCCGGCCGCGCGCGACGTGGACGAGCCGCGGCTCGCGCTCGTCCAGCCACGCGGCCGCCATCGCGCCGCGCAGCCGCTCGAGCGCGCGGGCGCGGCTGCGCGAGTGCGCGGCGACGGCGAAGATGGCTTCCGAGTCGACCGTCATCTCCGGCTCCACGCGCGCGCACGCGTGCGGCGCGAGGAGCTCGTCGTCGTTGACGATGATCCCGTTGTGGATGCCGACGACCGGCCCGTGGCGCACGGGGTGGTTGTTGGCGGGAATCGACGGGTGGCCCTTCGTGTAGTCGCGTACGTGCACGAGGAGCTGCGTCGCCTCGGCGGGCACCTGCACGCGCTCGAGCAGCTCGGACGCAGGCGTCCGCTGCTTCACCACGGTCGCGTAGGAGACGTCGTGGGCGCGGAAGGCGTAGCCGACGGCGTCCGCTCCCCGCTCGGCGATGGCGGCGAGCAGCGCCTGCGCGGCCAGCGTCCGGTCGACGCCGGAGCGCCGTGTGAGACTGTATCCCGCAATACCGCACATCGTTCGAACGCTGATCCTAGGTATCAAGACGGACGCGGGGCGGGCGAGTTTGCCCACCTCACGACCTCCTTACAACTTTCGCGCCCGATGCAGCGCTCCTGCGTCCCTCGGGCGGGGGACGGGGCCGGGCACGTACCAGGTACCGGGTTCCCGCGAAGTCGTCGCGGGGGACAGGCACGTACCAGGCCCCGGATGCCGACTACGTATAAGCGACTGCCGCCATCTCGTGCAGGGTCGCCAGGCGCTTGAGGGCCTCGACCTCGATCTGGCGCACGCGCTCGCGGGTCAGGCCGAGCCGGCGGCCGATCTCCTCGAGCGTCTTCGGCTCCGCGTCGTCGAGGCCGTAGCGGAGCATGACGACGAGCCGGTGGCGCTCCGGCAGGGAACGGAGTGCCTCGGTGAGCGTCTGCGAGCGGAGCGAGTCCTCGACGAGCTCGTCGGGGAGCGGGTCGTCGCCGGGGACGAAGTCGCCGAGCACGGCGTCCTCGGCGTCCCCGACGGGCGCGTCCAGCGACGCGGACGCCCGCGCGGCCGCCTTCACCTCGCGCGCCTGCTGCACGGGCAGGTTCGCCTCGAACGCCACCTCCTCGAGCGTCGGCTCGCGGCCGAGCTGCGCCCAGAGCTGGCGCTCGGCCCGATTCATCTTCTGCATCCGCTCGACGATGTGGACGGGCATCCGGATCGTGCGCGCCTTGTCGGCCAGCGCCCGCGCGACCGCCTGGCGGATCCACCAGGTCGCATAGGTCGAGAACTTGTAGCCGCGGCGCCAGTCGAACTTCTCGACGGCGCGGATCAGCCCCAGCGTTCCCTCCTGGATCAGGTCGAGGAACGGCAGCCCCTGGTTGCGGTAGTTCTTGGCGATCGAGACGACCAGCCGCAGGTTCGACTGGATCATCCGCTGCTTCGCGCCCCGGTCGCCGCGCTCGATCTTCTTCGCCAGCTCGACCTCCTGGGCCGCCGTCAGCAGCGGATGCCTGCCCGCCTCGCGCAGGAAGAGCTGCAGCGCGTCGGTCGTCGTCTCCCAGGAGAGCTGCAGCGGCGGCGCCGGCTCCGGCTCGGGAGGCGCAGCCGCCGGCTCGTCGTCCTCGCGCACGTCGTCGACGACGTCCACGCCGCGCTTCTCGAGCTCGCGGTAGACCGCGTCGACGTCGAACGCGTCGAGCGACAGCGGCTCGACGACCTCGTTCAGCTCGGACTGCAGCACCGAGCCGCGCTCCTCCGCAGCTTCGACCAGCTGGTTCAGGTCGTCGCTGAGCAGGAGGATGTCCGCCTCGGGCGTCACCTAGCGCTCCCTGTAGCCGCTCGGCTTCCGGTCGAAACCCGATGCATCGTTCCGACGCCGATGCACGACAATCGGCGTTATGTCAAGTTGAAGCAGAACACGCCACGACGGCCTCTCTCGCCCGCGCAACGCAGCTCGCGGAAATCCACAGCTTTTCCCCAGCACCGGGCCGCAAAATGCGCACCTTTTCACGCGCCTTCCCCCTTGAACGGCCACGGCCGAACGCGGTAGCTTCTCCCTGCGCCGAGCACGGAGCGCGAGTAGGTCGAAATCGAACCCGGCGGTCGTACGCGGAAGCGGAAAGTCACCGGGAGCGATGGACGAAAGCGCCACCGGCTCGGCGAATCTCTGGTCCCGGCCTTTTCGAGCACGCGGCACGCTTGGCCAGTCGAGGCTAGGCTCGCGGAAGTCTCCGCAAATTGCGGCAGGAGCGTTCGTCGGCGCCTTGCACCGGGCGTTTCGGCCCTCTAGGGTGCCTCTTGCACCGAGCACGGAGCGCGAGTAGGTCGAAGCCGCTCCCGGGGGCCGTAGGCGGAAGCCGAAGGTTCACGGGGGAGGTGGACGGAAGCGCCACCGGCTCGGTGAATTTTTGGTCCCGGCCGGAGGCGCGCGGGCTGCCCGTGTAGGCTTCCCGCCGCCATGCACCTCCGCCCTCCCTCGATCGCGCACGGGATTACGTCCTTCCTGTGGGCGTTCTTCCTCGGGCTCTTCATCTGGATCGGCGGGGTCGCCGTCGGCATCTCCGGCGGCATCGCCTTCATCGCCGGCTGCGTCGCCGGCTTCCTGATCTTCCTTTTCGTCCGCGTCTACGGCGAGGACGAGCCGAGGCCGCCGGCCGGCCGCGTGAGCGACCAGACGAGCAGCCGCGCGAGATCCGGCCCCACCTCGCGCTCGAGCCGGGTATAGGCGGTCGGGCGCTCGCCGACGAGCGCCGTGAGATGGCGGAGCAGCAGCGCTGATCCACGCCTGGGCGATGGCCTGGTCGCGAACATGACGAAGCAGTTTCCGTATCGGAAGTACGCCGCCGGGCGCTCGATCCCTGGCGGGAGGTAACCCCGCACGCGTCTGGGCGGCGCCGGCTATCGCCGGGCAGAGCCCGGCTTCGCCGGCGCCTGACGTCGCTGGCGGCAGGATGCGTCGCCCTCGGCCCTCGGCCGTACTCCATGTACTGCCCTCGGCCCTCGGGCTCGCCTCCCTTGCCAGCGACGCCCCAGACGCGTGCGTGCGGCCGGCTTACCCGAGCGCGAGCCGGCGGGCGTCGAAGGCGGCCGACTGCAGCTCGGCGCGGAACTCCTCCACCGCCGCGGCCGCGTCGTCGGCGAAGACGTGCTCGACCACCCCCACCTCGTGGTCGTTCGCGAACGGCACGTCGACGTGCGTCCGCGTGACGAGGTTCACCGACACCTTCCCGCAGACCGGGCAGCGCACCGCGACGCCGACGCAGTCCCCGCGCTCGGCGGGCGCGAGCAGCGTGAACGCCGACGGGAAGACCGGCCGCGGCCGGTCCTCCGGCCAGCAGAAGAAGCTCCAGGGCCACTCCCCCGCGCCGATCCGGCTCGCCGCCAGCTCGCCCAGCTCGCCCGCGAGCGACTCGACTCGCGACGTCATCAGGTTGAGGAAGCCGGTCTCCGCCTGCAGCCCGAGCGGCGCCAGGTCGAGGTCGCCGTGCGTGACGAGCGCCGGGTGCTCCGCGCCGCAGCCGCAGGCGAACTCGATCCGGTACACCGCGGGATGCTCGGCCCCCGGCAGCTGCTGCAGGCGGCGGAAGCGCGACAGGTGGACGCGCGTCTCGCCGTGCACGGGGCAGGAGAACGTGTAGGACGTCGTCAGCGCGTCGTACATCGTCTTGTCATAGCTGCAAACGCGGACGGAGCATCCCCCGTTACGGTGGCGCCCGGTCAGTACGAGATCAGCGCGTACAGGTCGTTGCCGGAGAGGCGCTCGCGTCCGCCGAGGAACGACAGCTCGATGATGAAGCAGGCCCCCACCACCTCGCTCCCGAGCTGGCGCACGAGCCCGCAGATCGCCTCCACCGTGCCCCCGGTTGCGAGCACGTCGTCGTGGATGACGACGCGCGAGCCCGGCGGGATGAGATCCGGGTGCAGCTCGAGCGCGTTCTCGCCGTACTCGAGGACGTAGCGGGCGCTGACCGTCTCCGGCGGCAGCTTGCCCGGTCGCCGGGCCGGGATGAAGCCCACGCCCGCCTCGAGCGCGATCGCCGACCCGAGCCAGAAGCCGCGCGCCTCGGCGCCGAGCACCAGGTCGGGCTCCTTCGAGCGCACCCACTCCGCGAGCTGCCGCACCGTCTCGCGCAGCGTCTCCGGGTCGGCGAGCAGCGGCGTCACGTCCTTGAACCCGACGCCGGGCGTCGGGAAGTCCGGCACCTCGCGGATCTTCGCGCGCAGGTCGAGCGGCGCCGTCACTGCGCCGACTCTCGCAGGTCCCGCCAGAAGAGGAGCGACGACAGCTCGCGCGACAGGTCGGCGAGCTGCTGCAGGTCGCGCAGCGCCTGCGCGCGCCGCTCGGGGTTGCGCGAGCGCAGTACCGGCGCGACGAACTGCTCGAGCAGCGAGGCCTCGCGGCCGGCCGCGGTGCGGAACGTGCGCAGGTGGCGCGCGTCGACGCCGAACCGCATCAGCTGCGCGCAGACGGCGGCGATGTCGCCGTCGGACTCGCGGTAGCGCCGCTCGGCGCCGTGCCCGCTCGCCTCGAGCAGCCCGAACTCCTCCAGCTCGCGCGCGACCTCGGGCGCGATCCCGGCGCGCTCGCAGAGCTCGTCGAGCGCGATCTCGTCCTCCTCGGAGCCGAGCGCGACCGGCTTGCGCCGCTTGCGCTCCATCGCGCCCGGCGCGTCGAGCTCCTCGCGGATCACGCGCAGCGGCAGGAACTCGTCGCGCTGCAGGCGGAGGATCGTCTCCAGGCGGTCGACGTCCGCCTCGGAGAACAGCCGGTACCCCCCCTGGGTGCGCCGGGGGCTGAGCAGGCCCTGCTCCTCGAGGTAGCGGATCTTGGAGATCGAGACGTCCGGGAACTCGTCCTTGAGGCGGCTGCAGACAGCGCCGATCGTGAGGAGGCGCGGCCGCGACGGTGCCTCGGCCGCCGCCATCAGCGCTGGAGGAACGTGAGCCGGTACTTGCCGATCTGGAGCTCGTCGCCGTCAGTCAGCTCCGCCGTCTCCACCCGCTCCCGGTTGACGAAGGTCCCGTTCAGGCTGCCGAGGTCCTCGAGTCGCCAGCGATCCCCGTTCTGCGTGAAGACGGCGTGCTTGCGCGAGACGGTGACGTCGTCGAGGAAGATCGCGCACTCCGGCGAGCGCCCGATCGTCGTGGGGCTGGTCTCGAGCCAGAACGTCTCGCCCGCGCGGCCGCCGCCCGAGCGGACGACGAGCGCTGCGCCGTGGACGCCGAGGTCGCCGAC
>DASRDA010000024.1:0-16719 GCA_035652835.1 Gaiellaceae bacterium | reverse complement strand
CGCGAGCAGCCGGTACATCGTCTGCACGTCGTCGAACGTCAGCCCGACCGAGGCGGCGAGCGTGTCGTCCCGCTCGCCGAGCACCTCGAGCTTGCGCATGGTCGCGCGCATCGCCGCCAGCCGGCGGAGCACCGAGCGGATCACGTCGCCGTCGCCGGCGGCGAGCAGGTTGGCGAGGTAGTCGACGGGGATGCGCATCGTCTCGATCGCGGGGAAGAGGTCGTCGGGGTCGGCCTCGTAGCCGTCGGTCTCGAGCGCGTTCACGACCGGCGAGAGCGGCGGCACGTACCAGACCATCGGCAGCGTCCGGTACTCGGGATGCAGCGGCAGCGCGAGCCGGTAGCGCACCGCGAGCGTGTAGACGGGCGAGCGCCGCGCCGCCTCGAGCCAGTCGTCGGGGATGCCGTCGGCGCGCGCGGCGGCCTGCACCTCCGCGTCGTCGGGGTCGAGGAAGACGCCCATCTGCGCGTCGAGCAGCTCCCGCTCGTCGGGCACCGACGCGGCCGCCTCGACGCGATCGGCGTCGTACAGCACGAGGCCGAGGTAGCGGATGCGGCCGACGCACGTCTCGGAGCAGATCGTCGGCTGGCCCTGCTCGATGCGCGGGTAGCAGAGCGTGCATTTCTCCGCCTTGCCGGTGCGGTGGTTGAAGTAGACCTTCTTGTAGGGGCAGCCGGAGACGCAGAAGCGCCAGCCCCGGCACTTGTGCTGGTCGACCAGCACGATCCCGTCCTCGACGCGCTTGTACATCGCGCCTGACGGGCACGACGCGACGCAGCTCGGGTTGAGGCAGTGCTCGCAGATGCGCGGCAGGTAGAACATGAACGCGCGCTCGTACTCCATGCGCACCTGCTCCTCGATGCCCTTGAGGAGCGGGTCGTCGACGGCGTGCTCGGGCGCGCCGGCGAGGTTGTCGTCCCAGTTCGGCCCGGCCTTCACCTCGATGCGGTCGCCGGTGAGCTGCGAGAACGGCCGCGCGACCGGGTCGTGCGCGGAGAGCGGCGCGTCGATCAGCGTCTGGTAGTCGTACGTCCAGGGCTCGTAGTAGTCGTCGATCGTCGGCAGGTTCGGGTTCCAGAAGATCTTCAGGATCTTCTGCAGGCGGCCGCCGGCCCGGAGCTCGAGCTTGCCGCGGCGGTTCAGCGTCCAGCCGCCCTTCCACTTCTCGTTGTCCTCGTAGGTGCGCGGGTAGCCGAGGCCCGGCTTCGTCTCGACGTTGTTGAACCACACGTACTCGGTGCCGGGCCGGTTCGTCCACACCTGCTTGCACGTCACCGAGCACGTGTGGCAGCCGATGCACTTGTCGAGGTTCATCACCATCGCCACCTGCGCGCGCACCCGCATCAGAACCCCACGATTCCGGCGCGCTTGCGGATGACGGTGATCTCGTCGCGCTGCGACCCCGTCGGGCCGTAGTAGTTGAAGCCGAACGAGAGCTGCGCGTAGCCGCCGACGAGGTGCGTCGGCTTCATCACGATCCGCGTCAGCGAGTTGTCGGTGCCGCCGCGGTTGCCGAGCAGCTCGGTGCGCGGCGTGTTCAGGTGCCGGTCCTTCGAGTGGTAGACCATGCACACGCCCTGCGGCACGCGGTGCGTCACCGCGGCGCGCAGCACCATGATCCCGTTGCGGTTGTAGGCCTCGACCCAGTCGTTGTCGCGGATCTCGAGCGCGTCCGCATCCTCGCGCGACATCCAGAGCATCGAGCCGCCGCGGAAGAGCGTCAGCATGTGCAGGTTGTCCTGGTACTCGGAGTGGATCGACCACTTCGAGTGCGGCGTCAGGAAGTTCAGCGTCAGCTCCCGCCGCGCGGGATCGCCGGCGCCCTGGTCGCCGTAGATCTGCGCGTAGGCGAGCGGCGGCCGGTAGACCGGCAGCCCCTCGCCGAGCTCGAGCATCCACGCATGGTCGAGGTAGAGCTGCTGGCGCCCCGACAGCGTGTGCCACGGCTTCTCGCGCTCGACGTTGATCGTGAACGGCGCGTAGCGGCGGCCGTGCGCCTCGATCCCGGACCACTCCGGCGAGGTGATGACGGTGCGCGGCTGCACGCTCGCATCCGCGAGCGTGATCCGGTCGCCCGAGCGCGGCTCGGCGAGGTCGGCGAGCGCCAGGCCCGTGCGCCGCTCGAGCGAGCGAAAACCCTCGCGCGCGAGCCGCCCGTTCGTCGTCCCGGAGAGTGCGAGGATCGCCTCGCACGCGTGCTCGACGCGCTCGAGCGACGGCCGCCCGTCCGCGGGACCGCCGCGCACGACGCCGTTCGCGGCGGCGAGCTCGGCCACCTCCTCGACCGGCTTCCAGGACGCGCCCTTGTTCGCGATCCCCTGCTCCTCGAGCAGCGGCCCGAGCGCGCCGTGCTTCGCGGCGACCGCCGGATAGTCGCGCTCGACGACGAGCAGCTTCGGCAGGGTCTTCCCCGGACCGGGCTCGCACTCACCGGCCCGCCAGTCGCGCACCTCGCCGAGCGGCTGTGCGATCTCGTCGGCGCTGTCGTGCAGCAGCGGCGCCGCGACGAGGTCGCGGCGCACGCCGAGGTGCGTCTCGGCGAGGCGCGAGAACTCGGCCGCGATCAGCCGGAACGCGTCCCAGTCGGTCTTCGCCTCCCACGGCGGCGGGATCGCCGCGTTGAAGGTGTGCACGAACGGGTGCAGGTCGGTCGACGAGAGGTCGACCTTCTCGTACCAGGTCGCCGCCGGGAGCACGACGTCCGAGAAGAGCGCGTTCGACGTCATGCGGAAGTCGATCGTCGTCAGCAGGTCGAGCTTCGCCGTGGGCGCCGGCTCGCGCCAGACGACGTCCTGCGGCCGGTTGCCGTCCGGCTCCTCGTCGGCGCGCACGGCGGGCTCCGGCGTGCCGAGCAGGTGCTTCAGGAAGTACTCGTGGCCCTTGCCGGAGGAGCCGAGCACGTTCGCCCGCCACACCGTCAGCAGGCGCGGCCAGTTCTCCGGCGCATCGGGGTCCTCGCACGCGAACCGCAGCCGTCCTTCGCGCAGCTCGCGCACCGCGTAGTCGGCGGGCTCGAGGCCGTCGCAGGCTGCGTCGTCGACGAGGTCGAGCGGGTTGCGATCGAAGGCGGGGTGCATCGGCAGCCAGCCGAGCCGCGCGCCGAGCGCGTTCAGGTCGGCGACGTGCTTGCCCGCGAGGAGCCCACGCGCGCCCTCCCAGGCGAGCGCCTCCGGCCTCACGCCCTCGTAGCGCCACTGGTCGGTCGCGAGGTAGAACCACGGCGTCCCCGACTGGTGCCGCGGCGGCCGCACCCAGTCGAGCGCGAAGGCGACGCTCTGCCAGCCCGACAGCGGCCGCACCTTCTCCTGGCCGACGTAGTGGGCCCAGCCGCCGCCGTTGCGTCCCTCGCAGCCGGTGAGCAGCACGAGGGCCAGGAAGGTGCGGTAGATCGTGTCGGAGTGGAACCAGTGGTTCGTACCGGCGCCCATCGCGATCATCGACCGGCCCTCCGTCAGCTCCGCGTTGCGCGCGAACTCGCGCGCCACCCGCACGCAGAGCCGGCGGTCGACCGCCGTGACCTGCTCCTGCCAGGCGGGCGTGTAGGGCTCGGGGTCGTCGTAGTCGTCCGGCCACTCGCCGGGCAGGCCGTCGCGGGCGACGCCGTAGTGGGCGAGCATCAGGTCGAGCACGGTCGTCACGAGCTGCCCGCCGACGCGCAGCGCCGGCACGCCGCGCGCGAGCACGCCGGCCGCGTCGAAGCGGGGGAGGTCGACGGCGACGTGCTCGGCGCCGTCGCGGCCGTGCAGCGTCAGCGCCGGCTTGACCCCGTCGAGGCGCAGGTTCCAGCGTCCCTCCTGCGCCTGGTGGCGGTGCCCGACCGATCCGTTCGGCACGACCGGCTTCCCCGTTCGCTCGTCGAGGACGACCGTCTTCCACTCCGCGTGCTCCTCGTCGAGCCCGAGGTCGCACGCGCGCAGGAAGCGGTCCGGCACGAACCCCTCGCCGCGAGGGCGCAGCGTCACGAGCAGCGGCAGGTCGGTGAACCGCCGCGCGTACTGCTCGAAGTACGGCACGCGCCGCTCGACCCAGAACTCCCTCAGGATCACGTGGCCCATCGCCATCGCGAGCGCGCCGTCGGTGCCCGGCTTCGCGGGCAGCCAGTGGTCGGCGAACTTCGTGTGCTCTGCGTAGTCCGGCGAGACGACGACGACCTTCTGGCCGCGGTAGCGCGCCTCGACCATGAAGTGGGCGTCGGGCGTGCGCGTCGTGGGCAGGTTCGTGCCCCAGATCAGCAGGTAGCCGGCGTTCCACCAGTCGCCCGACTCCGGCACGTCGGTCTGGTCGCCGAACGTCTGCGGCGACGCGGGCGGCAGGTCCGAATACCAGTCGTAGAAGGAGAGGATCGTCGCGCCGATCAGCGAGTAGAAGCGCGTCCCCGACGCGTACGACGCCATCGACATCGCCGGGATCGGCGTGAAGCCGGCGATCCGGTCGGGGCCGTAGCGGCGGATCGTGTAGACGTGCGCCGCCGCGATCAGCTCGACCACCTCGTCCCACGAGCAGCGGACGAAGCCGCCGCGGCCCCGCTGTGACGTGTAGGTCTTCTTCGCCTCCGGATCCTCGACGACCGCGGCCCAGGCCTCGACCGGATCGCCGAGCCGCGTGCGCGCGTCGCGGAACATCTCGAGCAGCGAGCCGCGCACGTACGGGTACTTCACGCGCAGCGGCGAGTACGTGTACCAGGAGAACGACGCGCCTCTCGGGCAGCCGCGCGGCTCGTACTCCGGCATCTCCGGCCCGGTCGACGGATAGTCGACCGCCTGCGCCTCCCAGGTGATCAGCCCGTCCTTGACGTAGACGTTCCAGGAGCACGAGCCGGTGCAGTTGACGCCGTGCGTCGAGCGCACGACCTTGTCGTGCTGCCAGCGCTCCCGGTAGAACGACTCCCACTCGCGGCCCTTGCCGACGAGCTGGCTCCAGCCCTCCGCGTTCGACTCGCCGTGGCGGAAGAACTCGTGCGCTTCCAGGATCGGCGTGCGCTTCGCCATCGAAGGAGTCTTACGGACCCTCCGGGACCGGCGACAGCTCCTCCGGCGGCGCGGTGCGCAGCAGCCACACCGCGAGCAGAAGGCAGCCGATGACGAGCACGAGCAGGCCGACGAAGCCGTAGGTGTAGGTGCCCTCCGCGTCCTTGACGACGCCGACGTAGATCGGCGGGAAGAACCCGCCGAGGCCGCCGGCCGCCCCGACGACGCCGGCCGCGGCCCCCGGGTTGTCCGGGAACTCGCCGGGCACGATCTTGAACACGGCGCCGCTGCCCGCGCCGAGGAAGCAGCCGAGCGTGAGGCAGGCGATCGAGACGGGCACGATCCGGGGGACGGGCGCGAGCGTCGCGAGCACCGCGGCGTCGACCGCGATCCCGGCGAACGCGAGCACGAGCACCGGAACCGGGCCAACGCGGTCGGCGATCCAGCCGCCGACGGGGCGCGCGATCGTCGCGGCGACGATGAAGCCCGCCGCACGCGCGCTCGCCGCGTCCTTCGAGTAGCCGAACCAGTCCTGAAGCAGCGTCGGCAGCAGGAAGCCCATCGCGACGAACCCGCCGAAGGTGATGAAGTAGAAGAACGCGAGGCGGTACAGCCGCCGGCCGCCGCGCAGCACCGCCCCGTAGTCGGCGGGTGTGCCCGACGGCGGCGCGTTGCGCGCGAGCAGGAAGAACAGCGCCGCGCCGGCGAGCAGCGCGATTCCCGTCGCCCAGCCGACCGTCGACCGGCCCCAGTGGTTCGAGATCGGCGGCGCGCCGAAGAAGGCGATCGCCGTGCCGACGTTGCCCATTCCGTAGACGCCGAGCGCAAAGCCCTGGCGCTCGCGCGCGTACCAGCCCGCGACGAACGGCACGCCCACCGCGAACGAGGCGCCCGCGATCCCGAGCAGGAACCCGACCGCGAGCAGCGCCCAGTACGCGTGCGCGTATCCGAACAGCACCGCCGGCAGCGCCGAGAACGCGAGCAGCGCCGCGAACACGATCCGGCCGCCGTAGCGGTCGGTGGCGATTCCGAGCGGCACCCGCAGGAGGGAGCCGAGCACGACGGGGATCGCCGTCAGCAGCAGGGCCTCGGAGTAGTCGAGGCCGAGCCCGTGCTTGAAGGTCTTCGCGAAAGGCGCGATCAGGCTCCACGCGGTGAAGCAGAGCGCGAACGCGAGCGTCGCCAGGAGGAGGTTCGCCGCGGCGCGCCTCGAGTCCGACACGCCGGAGACCATACGGTCGCGTGCACGGCGACGCATGCGGGGAAACCCGTAACGGAACGACGGGTTCCACCCGAGGACGGCGGCGATCGGCGCTGGGACGATCGGCGCGTGCGGAAAACGAGCCACGTCGTGATCGCGGGCGGCGGCGTCGCCGCGGTCGAGGCGGCGCTCGCGCTGCGTGCGCTCGCCGAGGACCGCGTCGACGTCGAGCTGCTGTGCCCGGACCCGCTCTTCTGGTACCGGCCGCTCGCGGTGGCTGAGCCGTTCCGTCTCGGCGAGGCGCGCCGCTTCGAGGTGGCGGAGCTGGCGGCGGCCGCGGGTGCGGCGCTCACCCTCGGCACCCTGGCTTCGGTCGACGTCGAGCGCCGCCTGGCTCGCACGGTTGCGGGCGGCGACATCCCTTACGACATCCTCCTGATCGCCTGCGGCGCCGTTCCCACGACGGCGATTCCGGGCGCGATCACGTTCCGCGGCCCGGCCGACGTCGAGCGGGTGGAGCGCCTGCTGGACGAGCTCGACGCCGGCGCCGCGCGGCGCGTCGCGTTCGCCGTGCCGTCCGGCACGGTCTGGAGCCTCGCGGCCTACGAGCTCGCACTGCTCACCGCGAGCCGGGCCGCGGCACGCGACACGGCGCACGTGGAGGTGTCGCTCGTGACGCCCGAGGAGCGGCCGCTGCAGGTCTTCGGCGCCGCGGCGAGCGACGCCGTCGCGAGGCTCCTCGAAGCGCGCGGCATCGCGTGCCACCTCGCCTGCCATCCGCTCGACGTTCGCGGGAACGAGCTGGCGCTGGTCGGCGGCGGCTCGATCCCGGCCGACCGCGTCGTCGCCCTGCCCCGGCTGCGCGGGCGCGCCGTCGACGGGATCGCGCAGACGAGGGAAGGCTTCGTCCCGGTCGACCCGCACGGGCACGTCTTCGGCGCCGAGGACGTGTATGCCGCCGGCGACGTGACCTCGTTCCCGCTCAAGCAGGGCGGCATCGCCGCGCAGCAGGCGGACGCCGCAGCGGAGTCGATCGCGGCGAGGGTGGGCGCCCGGGTGCAGCCGCGCCCGTTCAGGCCGGTCCTGCGCGGGCTGCTGCTCACGGGCGGCGAGCCGCTCTACGTCCGTCGCGAGCTCACCAGGGATCCCGGCGAGGCGCCCGTCGGCAGCGACCCGCTCTGGTGGCCGCCCGCGAAGATCGTCGGCCGCTACCTCGCCCCGTTCCTGGGCGTGCTCGCGCGGAACGAGGCGGTCCGCGAGCTGTCGGCCGGGCCCGACGCCGTGCCCGTGTCGCCCCGCGCGGACCCCGGCTTCTGAGGGCGTTTCGCTGTCAGGCATTGGGCGACGGCGACCGCGCGGGCGACGTCGAGCGTCGACAGGACGCCCACCGGTCGTGCCGGGTGCGCGGCGACGACGGCCAGGTGCGAGACGCCGTTCTCCGCGAGCAGCTGCGCCGCGCGGTCGAGCGTGTCGTCCTCGCGCACGGTGACGAACGGCGTCACGGCGGCGTCGCGGGCGGTCATGGTCGCGAGGTCGGCGCGCGCAGCGGCGACGAGATCGAGGTCCGAGACGAGCCCCCACCGCCCGGCGGCGTCGAAGACGTAGACGGCGTGGATCCGGCGCGACGCCAGCAGCTGCGCGACCTCGCGGAGCGGCGTCTCCGGCTCGCACGCGACGACGCCCGTCGTCATCACGTCGCCGACGCGTGCGCTGCGGCAGGTCGCTGCGATCGTCACGGCGTCAGCGTGGCGCGAGCCGGGAGAAGCGACATCCGTGGGAACCACCGATCGCGCGCGCGGGAATCGTCTGACGCGCGGGCCGCCGACGGTCAGGGAGGATGAAGCCGTGACCCGGACGGCGGGGAGGGCGCTGCGCGCGGAGGAGCTGCGGCTTCTGGATGCGTGGTGGCGGGCGGCGAACTACCTGTCGGTCGGGCAGATCTACCTGCGCGACAACCCGCTGCTGCGCGAGCCGCTGCGGGCGGAGCACGTGAAGCCGCGGCTGCTCGGACACTGGGGGACGACGCCGGGGCTGAACCTGGTCTGGGCGCACCTGAACCGGCTGATCCGAGAACGCGATCTGGACGTGGTCTACGTGTGCGGGCCGGGGCACGGGGGGCCGGGGATGGTCGCGAACGCGTATCTGGAGGGGACGTACAGCGAGCTGTATGCGCACGTGCCGGAGAGCGAGGAGGGGCTGCGGACGCTGTTTCGGCAGTTCTCGTATCCGGGCGGGATCCCGAGCCACGCGGCGCCGGAGACGCCGGGCTCGATCCACGAGGGCGGCGAGCTGGGCTATTCGCTGGCGCACGCGTTCGGGGCGGTGTTCGACAACCCGGAGCTGGTCGTGGCGTGCGTGGTGGGCGACGGGGAGGCGGAGACCGGGCCGCTGGCGGCGAGCTGGCATGCGTGCTCGTTCCTGAACCCGGTGCGGGACGGCGCGGTGTTGCCGGTGCTGCACCTGAACGGCTACAAGATCGCGAACCCGACCGTCCTCGCTCGCATCCCGGAGGCGGAGCTGCTCGCGCTGTTCCGCGGCTACGGCTACGAGCCGCTCGTGGTCGCGGGCGAGGAGGCGGAGCCGGTGCACCAGGCGCTGGCGGCTGCGCTCGAGCGTGCGTTCGACCGGATTGCCGAGATTCAGGAGGCGGCGCGGAGCCGCGGCGAGGCGGGGCGGCCGCGCTGGCCGATGCTGATCCTGCGGACGCCGAAGGGCTGGACCGGTCCGCGCGAGGTGGACGGGCTGCCGGTCGAGGGGACGTGGCGTGCGCACCAGGTGCCGCTGGCGGAGACGCGGGAGAACCCGGAGCACCGGCGGCTGCTGGAGGAGTGGCTGCGCAGCTACCGGCCGGAGGAGCTGTTCGACGAGGAGGGGAGGCTGGTACCGGAGTTGCGCGCGATCGCGCCCGAGGGAGAGCGGCGGATGAGCGCGAACCCGCACGCGAACGGCGGGCTGTTGCTGCGCGACCTCGACCTGCCGGACTTCCGCGCCTACGCGGTGGAGGTGAAGGCGCCGGCGGCGGCGTGGAGCGAGGCGACGCGGGTGCTCGGCCGTTTCCTGCGCGACGTCGTCGCGCGCAACCCGGACCGGTTCCGTGTCTTCGGCCCCGACGAGACCGCGTCGAACCGGCTCGGCGACCTGTTCGAGGCGACCGACCGGCAGTGGGAGGAGCAGATCCTCGCGACCGACGAGCATCTCGCGCCGGCGGGCCGGGTGGTCGAGGTGCTGTCCGAGCATCTCTGCCAGGGCTTCCTGGAGGGTTACCTGCTGACGGGCAGGCACGGTCTGTTCAACTGCTACGAGGCGTTCATCCACATCGTCGACTCGATGTTCAACCAGCACGCGAAGTGGTTGAAGGTGACGCGCACGATTCCCTGGCGGCGGCCGGTGGCGTCGCTCAACTACCTGCTCTCATCGCACGTGTGGCGGCAGGACCACAACGGCTTCTCGCATCAGGATCCGGGCTTCATCGACCACGTGGTGAACAAGAAGGCGGAGATCATCCGCGTCTACCTGCCGCCGGACGCCAACTGCCTGCTCTCGGTGGCCGACCACTGCCTGCGCTCGCGGCAGTACGTGAACGTGATCGTGGCGGGCAAGCAGCCGGCGCTCGACTACCTGTCGATGGAGGACGCGATCGTCCACTGCACGCGCGGGATCGGCATCTGGGACTGGGCGTCGAACGACGAGGGCGGCGTGCCCGACGCGGTGCTGGCCTGCTGCGGCGACATCCCGACGCTGGAGACGCTCGCCGCGGCGTCGATCTTGCGCGAGCGGCTGCCGGACGTGAAGGTGCGCGTCGTCAACGTGGTCGACCTGATGCGGCTGCAGCCGGAGAGCGAGCATCCGCACGGGCTTCCCGACAGCGAGTACGACGCGCTGTTCACGACCGACCGGCCGGTCGTGTTCGCCTACCACGGCTATCCCCGGCTGATCCACCGCCTCACCTACCGTCGTCACGGTCATGCGAACCTGCACGTGCGCGGCTACAAGGAGGAGGGGACGACGACGACGCCGTTCGACATGGTGATGCTGAACGACCTCGACCGCTTCCACCTCGCGATCGACGTCATCGACCGCGTCCCCGGTCTCGCCCCGCGCGCCGCCCACCTGCGCCAGGAGCTCGAGGACACGCGCCTGCAGGCGCGTGCCTACACCCGCGAGCAGGGCGAGGATCCCCCCGAGATCCGCGACTGGACCTGGCCCAGCTGAGGGTCCTGGTCGTCAACGCCGGCTCGACGAGCCTGAAGCTCCGTCTCGTCGATCCCGACGACGAGGTCGAGCAGCTCGAGCGCGTCGAGGACGCCGCGGGCCGGGCGAACGCGGTCGCTCACCGCATCGTCCACGGCGGGCCGCGCTTCCGCGACCCGGTCGTCGTCGACGACGAGGTGCGGCGGGAGCTCGAGGCGCTCACGGAGCTGGCGCCGCTCCACAACGCACCGGCGCTCCGCGCGCTTGTGGACGCGAGGCGGCTCCTGCCCGATATCCCGCACGTGGCCGTGTTCGACACCGCGTTCCATGCGACGATTCCCGCCGAGGCGGCGACGTACGCGCTTCCCGAGCGCTGGCGGAGCGAGTGGGGGATCCGCCGCTACGGCTTCCACGGCCTCTCGGTGCAGTGGTCGGGGGAGCGCGTGCGCGCGGCGCGGCTCGTCGTGTGCCACCTCGGCGGCGGCTGCTCGGTCACCGCCGTGCGCGACGGGCGCTCCGTCGACACGACGATGGGCTTCACGCCGCTCGAGGGCGTTCCGATGGTCACCCGCTCGGGCTCGGTCGACCCCGGTGCGCTCTTCCACCTGCTCCGCGGCGGCCTGACCCCGGAGGAGCTCGAGCACGCGCTCGAGCACGAGTCGGGGCTGCGCGGGCTGGCCGGGACTGGCGACGTGCGCGAGCTCGAGGCTGCGAGCGGTCCGGCCGCGCAGCTTGCGCTCGACGTCTTCGCCCTGCGCGTCGCGCAGGCGGTCGCCGCGATGGCGGTCGCCGCCGGCGGGCTCGACGCGCTCGTCTTCACGGCGGGGATCGGCGAGGGCTCCGCGGTCGTCCGCCGGCTCGTGTGCGAACGGCTTGGGTTCCTCGGCATCCGCCTCGACGACCCGCGCAACGACGCGTGCGAGCCCGATTGCGACGTCGCCGCGGACGGCTCACGTGTGCGCGTTGCCGTCGTCCGTGCACGCGAGGAGGTCGTCGCCGCGCGCGCGACACGTGAGGTGCTCGGATGACAGTCGTCGTGCTGGCGCAGGAAGGCGAGATGCGGCTCGGCCGCGGGCGCTGGCAGCGCTTCCGTGCGGTTCAGGAGCTGTGGGCCGAGGAGGTCAGGTTCTGCTGGCGGGCGCGGTTCCGGCTCTTCCGCGTCGAAGATTCCTACCGCGACGGCGACGGACGTCTCGACGCGCGCCTGCTCGGCCTCGTTCCCGTCGTGCGTGCACGCGGGCCCGAGCTGTCGCTCGGCGAGGCGTACCGCTACCTCGGCGAGCTGCCGTGGGTGCCGCCGGCGCGCACGCTCAACCCGGTGCTCGAGTGGCGGGAGCTCGATGCCGCGACGCACGAGGTCGCGACGACGGTCGGCGACGCGCGGGCCGTCGTGCGCATCGCGCTCGACGAGCACGGCGACGCCGTCTCGGTCTCGGCCGTCGCGCGGCCGGCGCTCGAAGGGAAGCGCACCGTCGAGCGTCCGTGGGGAGGCGGATTCTCCGACTACCGCACGCTCGGCGGCCTGCGCATCCCGACCCGCGGCGAGGCGTGGTGGGACCTGCCGGAGGGCCGCCGGCCGTACTGGCGCGGCCGCATCCTCGCGGCCGAGGTCGTGCGGAGTTAGTACGGAGCGCGGTTCTGCAGTTTCGGCCGCCGCTCTGCGGGCGACCGCCGACGCCCGCCGGCGGGCGCGGGCGCAGGATCGGCGCATTCGATGCCGAGACAACCCGAAGGAGTCGCCGCCATGAAGAAGACACTCGCCATCCTCGCCGCCCTCGCCGCCGGAGCAGTGCTGCTCGTCGCGTCGCAGGCCGCCGCCTCGCCGAGGACCGTCACCGTCGTGATGCACGATCCCGGCTGCCACTGGTTCGCCGTTGGCGGCACGTTCACGAGGTCGCTTTCGGTCAAGGGGCCCGTCGGGCTCGCGAACCTGGACGAGAACACGCTCCGTGTCACCGGGCGGACGGGCACTCTGCTCGACCGCGTCGGGAAGAAGATCGTGCTCGCGCGCGGGACGTACCGCATCACGATGGTCGGCCAGGCTCCCGACGACAACCATCTGAAGCTCGTCGTCTCGTAGGAACCGGAGCGGCGACTCCGACCGGGGGCCGGCTCGCCGCCCCCGTTAGGCTGTCGCACGATGGAAGCGCAGCAACTGACCGAGGCTCCGCAGGGGTCGACCCGCGACCTCGCCGGCGTCTACCGCTACTACGAGCTCGCGAAGCGCGCCGAGTGGCAGGTGCGCGACCTGCCGTGGCGCGAGCTGCCTCCGATCCCCGAGTACAAGGGCTCGCCGCAGAAGCTCGCGCGCCGCCGCGACCTCTGGCGCTCGGTCGTCACGCAGCAGCTGCAGGCCGACGAGCTCGCGGTCGAGATGGCGACGCAGCTCTTCGCGATCGCGCCCGACCGCGACGCGAAGCTCTACTACACGACGATGGTGCAGGACGAGTCGCGCCACACGGAGGCGTGGCTGAAGCTGATCGAGGAGGCGGGCGGCATGGCGGAGCGCGACCCGTACCTCGACCGGCTGGCGCGGATGACGATCGACGCCGACTCGATCGAGGAGAAGGTCTTCCTGATGCAGGTGTTCTACGAGCGGCTGATCATCCCGCGCTTCCGGATGATCGCGCGCTCGTCGCGCGGAACGGTGCTCGAGGACCTCTGCAACCGGCTGACGATCGACGACGGCATCCATCACGGCGCCGGGATGGCGTACGAGCGGGTGCTGCTCGAGGGCGCCGGCGACGCGGTGAAGCGCCGCCTGGTGGAGGCCGCCAACCGGCTGCTGCCGCTGTTCGCGCAGCACGCGCTGTGGCGGCCGAAGGCGCGGGAGTTCATCGGCGCGCTGATGCGCGAGACGGACATCCGGATGCTGAAGGAGGACCTCGAGAACGGGGTCCGGCTCGCCAAGTCCCTCGGCATCGACGTCTCGGACATCGAGCTGCCGTACTGAGTCGAAACTCCCGTCCTTAGTTCACGAAGTGAACTAAGGACGCGGGTTGTCGGGTACGCTCTCGCCGTGTGCTTCGACGTCGACTCGTCGCCGCCGGTTCCGCCGGTCGCGGGCGCGGCGGTGTCGCACGAGGAGCTCGTGCTCGAGGCGCGCGACGGCAACCGCCTCGCGGCGTTCCTCGCCACGCCCGACGAGCAGGCGCGCACAGGCATCGTCGTCCTGCCGGACGTGCGCGGCCTCTACCGCTTCTACGAGGAGCTGGCGCTCCGCTTCGCGGAGCGCGGCTACGCCGCGATCGCCGTCGATTACTACGGCCGCACGGCCGGCGTGGAGAAGCGCGACGACGACTTCGACTACGCGCCGCACCGCGACGCGACGAACGACGAGACGGTGCAGGCGGACGTCGCGGCCGCGGTCGCGAAGCTGCGCGACCTCGGCTGCGAGGCCGTCCTCACCGTCGGCTTCTGCTTCGGCGGGCGCAACTCGTGGATCGCCGCGGCGTCAAGCCACGGCCTCGCCGGCGCCGCCGGCTTCTACGGCTCGCCGACGCGTGCGCTGCGCGGCGACCGGAGCGTCGTCGCGCGCGCCGGGGAGATCGCGTGCCCGATCCTCGCGCTGCAGGCGGGCGCCGACGCGGGCATCACCGCCGAGGACAACGCCGCCCTCGACGCCGCGCTCGACGAGGCCGGCGTCGAGCACGAGGTCGTGACCTACGAGGGCGCGCCGCACAGCTTCTTCGACCGCAAGCAGGAGGAGTTCGCCGAGGCCTCCGACGACGCGTGGCGACGGGTGCTCGCGTTCGTCGAGCAGCACGCCGCCGCGTGATCCTCGCGATCGACCAGGGGACGACGGGCACCACGTGCCTCGTCGTCGACGAGGAGCTGCGCGTGCTCGGCCGCGGCTACCGGGAGCTGCCGCAGCGGTTCCCGCGGCCCGGCTGGGTGGAGCACGATCCCGAGCAGATCTGGGAAGGCGTTCTCGGCGCCGCCGGCGAGGCGCTTCGCGCCGCCCGCGCCGACGCGCGGGACCTCGACGCGGTCGGCATCACGAACCAGCGCGAGACGACGGTGCTCTGGGAGCGCGCGAGCGGCCGTCCCGTCGCGCCCGCGATCGTCTGGCAGGACCGGCGGACGGCCGAGCGCTGCCGCGAGCTCGACCCGGATCCGATCCGCGAGCGCACCGGGCTCGTGCCCGACCCGTACTTCTCGGCGACGAAGCTCGAATGGCTGCTGGGGGAGCACCGCCGCGACGGGCTGGCGTTCGGCACCGTCGACAGCTGGCTCGTGTGGAAGCTCACCGGCGGCGAGGTGCACGTCACCGACCGGACGAACGCGTCCCGGACGATGCTCGCGTCGCTCGACCCCGTCGCCTGGGACGACGGGCTCCTCGAGCTCTTCGGCGTCGAGCCGGAGCTCCTGCCGCGCATCGCCGAGCCGGGGGAGACGCTGGGCGAGGCCGACCTGCTCGGCGCGCGCGTCGAGATCCGCGGGGTCGCGGGCGACCAGCAGGCGGCGCTCTACGGGCAGGGCTGCCGCAGCGCCGGCGAGGGCAAGGCGACGTACGGCACGGGGAGCTTCGTGCTCGTCCACACGGGCTCCGTGCCGCCGTCGCCGCCGCACGGTCTGCTTGCGACCGCCGCGGCCGACGGCTATGCGCTCGAGGGCGCGATCCTGACCGCCGGCGCGGCCGTGCAGTGGCTCCGCGACGGGCTCGGCCTGATCGCCGACGCGGCCGAGACGGAGGCGCTCGCACGCAGCGTCGAGTCGACCGGCGGCGTCGTGTTCGTGCCCGCGCTGACGGGCCTCGGCTCGCCGTGGTGGGACGCCGACGCGCGCGGCGTCGTCTCCGGGATCACGCGCGGCACCACGAAGGCGCACCTCGCGCGCGCCGCCCTGGAGGCGATCGCGCACCAGGTGGCGGACGTCGTCGACGCGCTGCCCGAGCGGCCGGCCGTGCTCAGGGCCGACGGCGGGGCCGCGGCCAACGGCTTCCTGATGCAGACGCAGGCCGACCTGCTCGGCCTGCCCGTCGAGGTGGCCGCCGAGCGCGAGACGACGGCGCTCGGCGCGGCGGCGCTCGCCGCGCGCCAGGCGCCGCGGGTGGCCGTCGGCGCGCGCTACGAGCCGTCCGGGAGGGTCGACGAGGTCGCCGAGCGGCGGGCAGCGTGGCGGGCGGCGCTCGACCGCGCCCGGCCCCGCCAATCCGAACCGCCCGCCTGACGCGAATCTCTCAGCGCATGCACAGGCGGTGAGTGCATGCTTTGTGGGATCGCGACGGAGGAGGAGAGCATGGAGGAGCCCGGCGGGAAGCTCGAGCAGGCGCTGTTCGAGATCAGGCGCGTGATCGCGGGACAGGAGCAGATGCTCGAGCGCGTGCTCGTGTGCCTCCTCTCCGGCGGCCACCTGCTGATCGAGGGAGTGCCCGGCCTCGCGAAGACCCTCACGATCAAGACGACCGCGGCGGTCCTCGGCGGGACGTTCCACCGCGTCCAGTTCACGCCCGACCTCGTCCCGTCCGACCTCGTCGGCACCCGCGTCTACCGCCCCGACCGCGCCGACTTCGACGTCGAGCTCGGCCCGGTCTTCTGCAACTTCCTGCTCGCCGACGAGATCAACCGCGCGCCGGCGAAGGTGCAGTCGGCGCTCCTCGAGGTGATGCAGGAGCACCAGGTGACGATCGGCCGCACGACCTACCCGGTGCCGGACCCGTTCCTCGTCATGGCGACGCAGAACCCGATCGAGTCCGAGGGGACGTACCCGCTCCCGGAGGCGCAGGTCGACCGCTTCATGCTCAAGATCGTCATCGGCTACCCCGAGCACGACGAGGAGCTGACGATCGTCCAGCGCCAGCTCGCCTCCCCGCCCGAGCTGCGGCAGGCGCTGTCCATCGAGGAGCTGCGGACGCTGCAGCGGGCGGTGTTCGACGTGTACGTCGACCCGGCGCTGATCAGCTACGCGGTCACGCTCGCGGCGGCCACCCGTGACCCCGCGGCGCACGGCCTGCCCGACCTCGCCGCCTACGTCGCCTTCGGGGCCAGCCCACGCGGGCCGATCAGCGTCGTGCAGGCGGCACGGGCGCTCGCGCTCGTGCGCGGTCGGGACTACGTGCTCGCCGAGGACGTGCAGGCGCTCGCGAGGGACGCGCTCCGTCACCGGCTCGTGCTCACCTACCGGGCGCTCGCGGAGGAAGTGAGCCCCGAGCGGATCCTCGACGAGGTGCTGGCCGCCGTGCCGGCTCCGCGGGTGGATCTCGCCCGGACGAGCGCGGCGTGAGCCTGGTCCGCGCGCTCACGGCGACCCACACCCCCGACCAGCCCGGGCCCGGGCCGATGCCCGAAGCGCTGCTCGCCGCGCTCGACATCACGATCGGGCGCCGCGTCGGCGGCCTGCTTGCGGGCGACTACCGCG
>DASRDA010000023.1:0-56193 GCA_035652835.1 Gaiellaceae bacterium | reverse complement strand
CGCCGCGAGCGCCGCCGCCCGGTCGGGGGCGGCGGCGTGGGCGATCCCGATCCGCTGGGAGGGCGCGTCCCGGGTCGCTCCCTGAAGCGTCCGCGCGAGCTCGGCGAGCGCCTGCCGCGAGCCGCGCACGCGCCGCACCGGAGCGACCTCGCCGTCGCGGATCGTCAGGATCGGCTTGACGTTGAGCAGGTTGCCCGCGAGGGCGGCCGCGCGCCCGATGCGACCGCCGCGCGCAAGGTAGTCGAGCGTGTTGACCGTGAACAGCAGGCGGTGCTCGCGGCCGTAGCGCTCGACGAGGGCGTCGATCTCCTCGTCGGTCGTCCCGCGCTCGAGCCGCCTGCGCACCGCGAGCGCGAGCAGCGACAGCGACGCCGAGACGGTGCGCGTGTCGACGACGCGCACGCGGTCGCCGCCGAGCTGCTCCGCGGCGAGCTGCGCGCTCGCGAACGTGCCGGACAGCGTCGACGAGATCTGCAGCGAGAGGATGCGTTCGTAGCGCGGAGCCAGCTTTTCGTACGCGGCGAGGAAGTCGGCCGGAGTCGGCTGCGACGTCGTCGGCGGCGACGGCGCCGACTCGAGCCGCGCGTAGAACTCGTCCGGCTGGATGTCGACGTAATCGCGGAAGCTCTCGTCGCCGAAGCGCACGTAGAGCGGTACCACGCGAACGTTCTCGAACCGCTCCGGGGCGTCGGGGAAGTCCGCCGTCGAGTCGAGCACGATCGCCGTGTTCTCGAGCGTCAGCTTCACGCGCTGGGCGCGGCCGCGGCGTCGAGCACGGCGGCGACGATCTCGTCGAACCCCGCATCCTTCATCACGCAGCGGAAGACGCCGGCGTCCTCGAGCTCCTCGATCTCGCCGCGGCTGACCGACGCCGTCAGGCACACGACGTGCGCGGCGGGCCACGCCTCGAGCACCGCCCGCGTCGCCTCGGCGCCGTTCATGCCCGGCATGCGGTAGTCCATGAGCACGACGTCGGGCCGGTGCTCGCGACACGCGGCCGGCGCCTCGTCGCCCGTCGCGACGCCCGCGACGACCTCGATCTCGGCGCGCAGGTCGAACAGCAGATGGAGCGTCTGGCGGAACGTCGCGTTGTCCTCGACGACGAGGACCCGGATCGGCTTCGGTAGCGGCACGCCCACGCGTACCGAACGCTACTCGGCGCCGAGCAGGAGCGGGTAATGCGGTTGGCCGCCCTCGTGCACCTCGAGCTCGAGGTCGGGGTGCTCGGAGGCGAGCGCGGCGAGCAGCGCGTCGAGCGGCTGCGGCTGCTCGCCCGTGAGGAGCGTCAGGATCGACCGGGGCTGCGCGAGCAGGCGCTCCACGACGGCGCGCGCCACCTCGTCGAAGCTCGCGCCTCCCGCGACCGGCTCGCCTTCGGCGAGACCGAGCCACGCGCCTTTCGCCACGCCCGTCCCGTCGACGCGCACGTCGCGCGACGCGACGGTCACGCCTCCGCTCGCGACCTGCGCGACCGCGTCGGACATCGCGGCCGCGTTCTCGTCGGCGCCGAGCGCCGGATCGAACGCGACCAGCGCGGCGAGCCCCGCCTGCAGCGAGCGCGTCGGCACGACCCGGACGTGAACGGCCGCCTGGTCCGCCGCCCGCTCGGCGGCCATGACCACGTTCGGGCTGTTCGGCAGGAGCAGCGCCTCCTCGGCGGCGAGCTCCTCGAGCGCGGCGAGCAGGTCCGCGGTCGCCGGGTTCATCGTCCGGCCGCCGTCGACGACGCGCGCGCCCAGGCTCTCGAAGAGCGCGCGGTTGCCCGCGCCGGTCGAGACGGCGACGACGCCGCACCGGGCCGTCACGGCGAGCAGACGCTCCTCGCGCCGTTGCGCCTGCTCGTGCATGTTCGCGATCTCGACGTTCGCGATCGTGCCGCGCGCGACGGCCGCGCTCAGGACGCGGCCGGGATCGTCGGTGTGCACATGCACCTTCAGCGCGCTCGGGTCGCCGACGACGAGCAGCGAGTCGCCCAGCTCCGCGAGCTCGGCCTCGAGATCGGCCGCGTCGAGGCTCTCGCCCTCGACGACGAGGACGGTGCAGTAGCGGTAGCGGGAGAGCTCTCGGTGGATCGCGTCGAGGCCGACGCCCGCTGAACGCACGGCCGTCGGCTCGGGCAGCGGCTCGCCGGCGGCGGCCGCGGCGACGCCGCGCACGAGCTCGACGAGCCCTGCGGCGCCGGCGTCGACGACTCCCGCGTCGCGCAGCACCGGCAGCAGCTCGCGCGTCTGCGCGACGCACGCGTCGCCGGCGCGCACGACGCCCGCGAGGTCCTCGCCGCGCTCCGCCGCCTCGGCCATCGCGCGGATCGCGGTGAGCATCGTCCCCTCGGCGGGCTCGCGCACGGCGCCGTAGGCGGCGTCGCTCGCGGCCCGCAGCGCGGCGGCGAGGTCATCCGAGCGCGCGAGCGCGTCGGCCGCGCCGCGCACGATCTGCGAGAGGATGACGCCGGAGTTGCCGCGCGCGCCGAGCAGCGCCGCGCGGGCGCTCTCGCGCGCGAGCGCCTCGCGGTCGTCGGGACCGCCGGCCGCGAGCGCGTCGGCGACCGCGCGCACCGTCAGCGCGAGGTTCGTGCCGGTGTCGCCGTCGGGCACGGGGTAGACGTTGAGGTCGTCGATCCGCTCCCGGTGAGCCTCGATCGCCGCGAGCGCGCCGCCGACGAGCTCGCGGACGCGCCGCCGTTGCCCCGCTGGTCCACCCTCCGCCACGAGCGGGATTAGAGCGGATCGCGGACCCGGAGGCGCGCCGACGCCGTAAGAGGAGCATGGAAGCCGCTGCCGCCGGCGCCGCCGCGCTGCTCGCGCTCTCGAGCGGCGCGCTCGGCCAGCCGTCCTTCGTGAGCCGGGTCGACCCGGCCACGCTGCGCGGCGAGGGTGCGGCCCTCCGGCTGCCGAGCTGGGCCTTCGGGGTCGCCTGGGCCCGGCGCGGGTCGACGGTCGCGCTGGTCGTGAAGCCGACCGGCGGCACCGGCTTCCCGATCCGCATCCTCTCGACCTCCCCGCTCCGCGTCGTGCGCTCGATCTCCGTCGGCGCGCGCGACGTCTGCGGCCTGACGTTCCGCGGGCCGACGCTCGTCGCGCTGGTCTCCGACCGGCTCTGCTACCGGACCGGCGGCAGCTTCGCCGTGCTTCGGCTCGACGTGCGCCGCGGCCGGGTCGTCTCCGCCGTCGCCGTGCCCGGCCTCCATGTCGCCTACCCGACCAACGTCGCCTTCGGCGATGGGCGCGCGTTCGTCGCCCGTGCCGGCGGCGGCGTGGACGTCGTGAGCCTGGCGACCGGCGCGACGTCGGCTCGCGTCCCGCGCCGGGTGCTCGCGAAGGGCGCGGGCATCGTCCCGGCGCACTGGCTCGGCCGGCATCGACTCGCGCTGGGCGCGAGGGTCGTCGACGTGCGCACGTGGCGCTCGCGCGTCCTCGAGCCGGGCGCGCGCGGCGTGGTCGCCGCGGGCGGCGACCTCGTCGCCTACGGCCCGCGCGGCGTCGCCGTCTACACGCGCGGCGGCAGGCTGCTCTTCCGGCCCGTCACCGCCGAGGCGGTGTGGAACGTGGAGACCTTCGGGCGCTACGTCTACGCGGGCTCGACGGTCGTCGATGTCCGCGCGGCGCGTCTCGACCGGCTCACCGGCCGCCGCGACGCTGGTCCTGAGCTACTAGACCGCCTTCTGCACCTTGCCGCCCTTCAGGCAGCGGGTGCAGACGTAGGCGCGCGTCGGCGAGCCCTTGAGGAGGATGCGGACGCGCTGCAGGTTCGGGTCGAAGCGGCGCTTCGTCGCAACCATCGAGTGCGACCGATGATGGCCGAACGCCGGCTTCTTCCCACAGATTGCGCACACCTTCGACACGACGCGCGGCATGGTAGCGGAGCGCGAGCGTGAGGATCGACGCGGCGAGCGGCACGAGCAGGTACCAGCTCGAGAACCCGCCGACCGCGCAGACGAGCGCGAGCGCCACCGAGGCGCAGGCGCGAAGCGTGCCGCGCGAGACGCGCGCCGCCGACGCGATCGCCAGCACGTAGACGAGGACGAAGCAGGCCGACGTGGCGCGGACGAACGTGCCCGGTGTGGCCGCGCCTGCGGCGAGCGCCGCGAGCATCGCCAGGTAGGCGACGAACAGCGGCACGAGCGGCCGGCGCGGGACGCTGCGCTGCGCGTCGCCGCCGAGCCACGCGGGCAGCGCCCCCGCCTGGGCGAGCGCGCCGGCGAGCTTGGCCATGCTTCCCGTGTAGACGTTCATCGTCCCCATCGTCAGGGCGACGGCGAGTACGGCGGCGGCGTCACGGCCGGCGCGGCCGAAGCCGACCGAGATGAGGTCGGCGAGCGGCACGCGCGAGCCGCGTCCGGGAGTGACCGCGCCGGTGGCGACGGCCAGACCGGCGTAGAGGACGGCGACGACCCCGAACGCGAGCGCGATCGCGCGCGGCAGGTCGCGCGCCGGGTTCCGGAACTCGCCGGCGAGCTGCGCCATCGCCTCCCACCCGACGAACAGCCAGACGAGGATGCTGGCGGCGGTGCCGACGGCCCACCAGCCGTGCGGGGCGAACGGCGTCCAGTGGTGCGTCGCCCGCCCCGGCAGGGCGACCGCCACGGCGACCACGATCACCGCGACGAGCGCCGCCGACAGGCCGAGCTGCACGCCCGAGGAGATGCGCAGCCCGAGCGTGTTGGCGCCGAAGACGACGGCGATGATCCCGACGCCGACCCCGACGGCGGCCGCCGTGCCGCCGCCGGTCAGGTCGCTGACGTAGTAGCCGCCGATCAGCGCCACCGCGGGCGCGCCGAAGAGGCCCGCCCCGAGGAACGTGTTGCCGGTGACGGCCGCCGCCGTCTCGCCGAAGCCCTCCCGCACGTACGCGGCGACGCCGCCGGGCACCGGGTGGCGCACGCCGAGCGCGCCGAACGTGACGACGAGCGGGATCGAGAGCAGGAGCAGCCCCGCCCAGGCGACCACCGACGCGGGGCCGGCCGCCCCGGCAGCGAGCGACGGCACGAGCAGCACGCCGGGGCCGATCAGGGCGCCGACGTAGAGCGCCGCACCGCGAGCGACCCCGAGCACGAGCGCAGCCTACCGGGCAAAGAGGGCGGTTTCTGCCCTCTATTCGTGCTTCACTGAGCAGGTGGCCTCCGCCTTCCGCCTGCTCCGGCTGCTCGAGCTGCTCCAGTCGCAGCCGCTCGCGACCGGTCCCGAGCTCGCCGAGCTGCTCGGCGTCGACCGGCGGACGGTGCGCCGGGACGTGGCCGCGCTGCAGCGGATCGGGATCCCGGTCGAGGGCGAGCGCGGCGTCGGCGGCGGCTACCGCCTGCGGCCCGGCTTCCGGCTGCCGCCGCTGATGCTCACCGACGACGAGGCCGCCGCGACGGCGCTCGGGCTGGTCGCCGCCCGCGGGCTCGGCCTCGGCGACGCGGAGCACGCCGAGACGGCGCTCGCGAAGATCGAGCGCGTCCTGCCGGACCGGCTGCGCGCACGCGTCGGCGCGCTGGCGGCTGCGGTGGCGTTCGCGGGGCCGTCGCGCGGCACGCACCCGCCGGCGGCGTCGACCGCGCTGGTGCTCGCGGAGGCGATCCGCCGCCGGAGGCGCGTCCGGATCTCCTACGAGTCCTTCGGCGGCGAGGCGTCGCGGCGCGAGCTGAGCCCGTACGGCCTCGTCGTGCACGCCGGCGCGTGGTACCTCGCCGCGCACGATCACGACCGCGACGCGCTGCGGACGTTCCGGGTCGACCGGGTCCGGACGGCCGCCCTCGGCGGCCGCGCGGCGCCGGCGCCCGACGGCTTCGACGCGGTCGCCCACGTCACGAGCTCCCTTGCCCGCGTGCCCTGGCGGTTCGAGGTCGACGTCCTGCTCGACCTCCCGCTCGCGCGCGCCCGCGAGCGGGTCTCACCGGCGCTCGCGGAGCTCGCCGAGGAAGGCGGGCGGACCCGGGCGACGCTGCGCGCCGACTCGCTCGACTGGGCGGCGTCCCTGCTCGCGGGCCTCGGCTGCGCGTTCGAGATCCGGCGGCCCCACGAGCTCAAGGAAGCGGTCAGGGCGCTCGGCGAGCGCCTGGTGGCGACGGCCGCGGGCTGACGCTCAGGCGCGCGCGCTCGCGCGCAGACGTGCGAAGAGGTCGGCCATCTCGAGCGCGGAGCGCACCGCCTCGGCCGCCTTCTCGATCCGCGCCTCCGCCTGGGCGACGTTCTCCACCGTCAGCACGCCGAACGTCACGGGCACGCCGGTCTCGATTCCGGCGAGCTGCAGACCCGACGCGCACTCGGACGCGACGTACTCGAAGTGCGCCGTCTCCCCGCGGACGATCGCCCCGAGCGCGACCACGCACGCGTAGCGGCGCGTCTTCGCGAGCGCCATCGCCGCCAGGGGCAGCTCGAACGCGCCGGGAACCGGCATCACGGTGATCGCGTCCTGCGCCACGCCGGCCTCCTCGAGCGCCTCGAGCGCCCGCTCGAGCATCCGGCTCGTGAGCCCGCCGTTGAAGCGGGAGACGACCACGCCGACCGAGCGGCGGTTGCCGAGCGGCGTCCCCTCGAGCACCGTGTAGCCGCTCGGGACGTCGATCTCGCCGCGAACGTGCTCGACGGTACCGCCGTCCGCGGCCTCCTCGATCACGGCGGACGACTCGGCGGCGGGCCAGCCCTCGAAGGGGTCGGACGGGTCGGGGGTGATCGCGCCGTCGTCCGGCGCGTCCTCTTCCGATTCCTCCGCGCTCGCCTGCAGCTCGTCCTGCTCGGTCTCGCTCACTCGCCCTCCGGTTCGTAGTCGAGGTTCTTGAGGTCCTGGTGGTGGAGCCGGTGCCCGAGCTTATCCCGCTTGGCGGCCAGATACCGGGCGTTCTCGGCGTTCGGCGGCACCTCGATCGGCACCTGCTCGACGACCGTCAGGCCGAAGCCGTCGAGGCCGGTGAGCTTCTTCGGGTTGTTCGTCAGGATCCGGATCGTCGTCAGCCCGAGGTCGGCGAGGATCTGGTTGCCGATCCCCCAGTCGCGCGCGTCCGCCGGGAAGCCGAGCTCGACGTTCGCCTCCACCGTGTCGAGCCCGCGCTCCTGCAGCTCGTACGCGCGCAGCTTGTTCAGCAGGCCGATGCCGCGGCCCTCCTGCGCCATGTAGAGGAGCACCCCGCGGCCTTCGGACTCGATCTGCCGCAGCGCCTGCTCGAGCTGCTCGCCGCAGTCGCAGCGGAGCGAGTGGAAGACGTCGCCCGTGAGGCACTCCGAGTGCACGCGGACGAGCACGTTCTCCTCGCCGTCGACGGCGCCCTTGACGAGCGCGATGTGCGTCTTCTGCGTGAGCTTCTCGCGGAACGCAATCGCCGTGAACTCGCCGTAGTCCGTCGGCAGCCGCACGGCGGCTCCGCGCTCGACGAGCTTCTCGTGCCGCCGCCGGTACTCGACGAGGTCGGCAACGGTGACCATCTTCAGCCCGTGCCGCTCGCAGTACGGCACGAGGTCCGGGATGCGGGCCATCGTCCCGTCGTCGTTCATGATCTCGCACACGACGCCCGCGGGCGTGAGCCCGGCGAGCCGGGCGAGGTCGACCGCGGCCTCCGTCTGCCCCATCCGCTCGAGGACGCCGCCGGGCTTCGCGCGCAGCGGGAACACGTGCCCGGGGTGCACGAGATCGTGCGGCGAGGACTCGGGGTTGATCGCGACCTGGATCGTGCGGCTGCGGTCGGCCGCCGAGATGCCGGTCGTCACGCCTTCGCGTGCCTCGATGGAGACCGTGAAGGCGGTGCCGAGCGGCGCCTCGTTGTGCTCCGTCATCGGGTGCAGCCCCATCTCGTCGGCGCGCTCCTCGGTCAGACAGAGGCACACGAGCCCGCGCGCGTGCGTGGCCATGAAGTTGATCGCCTCCGGCGACGCGAACTGGGCGGCGACGACGAGGTCGCCCTCGTTCTCGCGGTCGGGATCGTCGACGACGACCACCATCCGCCCTTCGCGGATCTCCTCGATCGCCTCGTCGATCGAGGCGAACACGGTGGTCGCGGCCATGGCGACAGGCTAGCCGCGCGTCCCCGGCAGCAGCCGCTCGACGTACTTCGCGAGCACGTCCGCCTCGAGGTTCACCGGGTCGCCGGGCTCGAGGCCGCCGAGCGTCGTCGCTGCGAGCGTGTGCGGGACGAGCGCGACGGCGAAGCCCGCGTCGTCGAGCTCGGCGACGGTGAGGCTCGTGCCGTCGACGGCGACCGAGCCCTTCTCGACGGCGTAGCGCAGGACGCCGGGCGGCGCGTCGAACCACACGCGCGCGCCGTCGCCTTCGCGGTCGACGGAGCGCACGGTGCCGACGCCGTCGACGTGACCTTGCACGTAGTGGCCGCCGAGCGCCTCGCCGGCGCGAAGCGCCGGCTCGACGTTCACCCGGCCGCCCGGCTCGAGTCGCGCGAGCGACGAGCGCGCGAGCGTCTCCGGGACGGCGTCGAACGCCAGCGTGCCGTCGTCGACGCCGACCACGGTGAGGCACACGCCGGCGACCGACACCGAGTCGCCGACGGCGGCGTCGCCGGCGGTCGCGGGCGCGCGGATCTCGAGCCGGACGCCGCTCTCGCCCCCGTCGAGGGCGTCGACGACGCCGATCTCGCGAATCAGGCCCGTGAACACGGTCCCATTGAAACCGTTTCGCGGCTCCGCCGCGAAACAGTTCCGGTCCCCTTACGAACCTGGTTCGGCCGTCCCGGCCGAGCCAGGTTCAGGCGCGGCGCCGCTCGATTGGAAACCGTTTCGCGGGTCCGCCGCGAAACAGTTTCGGTCCAGGGCGGATCCGAATCAGGCGCTCCGTCGCTCGAGCTGGAGCCGAAGCGCTCTCACCTCGTCGCGGATGTCGCGCAGCAGGGCGACCATCTTGCCGCGCTCGTCAGGCGTCAGCGTCTTCTTCGCCATCGTCGTCCTCCCAAAGTGCGAGCAGCTCGTCCAGCTTAGCTTCGATGCGCATCAGGGCCAGGATCAAGGCTGACCGCTCGTCCCAATCGATCTCCCGCCGGCTTCCACGCATGCTCGAACCAATTCACGAGCCGGACCGGCGTTTGGAGATGGTGTCTGACACCGACGGTGTCAGACACCAATGTGCCTACTCGCCGTAGGCGAGCGCTTCGAGCGCCTCGCGCACCGCGACCTGGAGGCCCGCGCGCTCGCCCGGCAGCGCCGCGCGCAGCTCGGCCAGCAGCTCCTCGACCGCGCGCCGCTGGCCGGGGGCGAGCTCGTCGCCGTCCGCGGCCTCGACCTCGCGCCGCAGCTCGTCGTTGCCGAGCGTGCCGACGAGCCACTGCGACAGCAGCGTGACGAGGCGGTCGTCGGCGCGGACGCCGCCGTCACGGCTCATGGAGATACGCCTCCAGGAGCACGTCGTCGCCGAGCTGCCGCGTGACGAGCCGCGCGAGCGGCCGCGGCGAGGCGAGCTCGCCGAGCACGGCCGGGCCGTCGCCGGACAGGGTCGGGGCGACGAAGAGAAGCAGCTTGTCGACGGCGTCCGCGGCGACGAACGAGGTCGCCAGCGTGGGCCCGCCCTCCAGCAGGAGCGACTGCACGCCCTCGGCGCCCAGCGCGCGCAGCTCGTCGCCGATCGAGCCGGAGCGGCGCTCGAGGTCGACGCCGTCCGGCAGCGGGCCGCTCGAGAAGACGAGCCGGCGCGGCTGGCCGCGCGGCGTCTCCACGTCACGGGCGTCGAGCCGGGGGCGGTCGGCGCGCGCGGTGCCGCCGCCGACGGCGACGGCGTCCACCGTCGCGCGCAGCTCGTGCACCAGGCGGCGGCTGCGCTCACCCGACACCCACCGCCGCCCCGGAACCTTCATCCGGCCGTCCATCGTGACCGCCGCCTTGTAGATGACGAACGGCCGGCCGAGCGTCACCCACGTCCGCCAGGCCTCGTCGAGAGCCCGCGCCTCGAACGAGTCGAGGACCTCGACCTCGACGCCCGCCGCCTCGAGCCGCTCCGCGCCGCCGGCCGCTTCCGGGTTCGGGTCGCGCGCGCCGATCACCACGCGCGCGACGCCCGCCTCGACGAGCGCGTCGACGCACGGCGGCGTCGTGCCGACGTGTGCGCACGGCTCGAGCGTCACGTAGAGCGTCGCCCCCCGCGCCCGCCCGCCGGCGCCCGCGAGCGCGACCACCTCCCCGTGCCGTCCGCCCGCCTCGGTGACGCCCTCGCCGACGATCTCGCCGTCGCGCACGAGCACGGCGCCCACCGTCGGCTTCGGATACGCGCGGCCGTGCGCCGCGCGTGCGAGCGAGAGCGCGCGCTCCAGGCTCACGACAGGATCTCCATGCACACGACGTGATCGGCACCACCGGCCGCGAAGGCAACCCCTTTCATCGCGACGGCGATCCTACGTACGCAGCCGCGCGATGAAGAACCCTGCCGTGCGGTCGCGGTGCGGCAGCGTGAGGAGGAACTCGGGCCGGCACGGGTGCGCGTACTGCGGCCACTCGTCGCCGAGCGGCTCGACCATCAGCCCCGACGCGTCCACGACCTCCTCGTTCTCGTCCGCGTTGATCGTGCAGACGGCATAGACGATCGTCCCGCCGGGGACGACGCGCTCGGCGGCGGCGCGGAGCAGCTCGAGCTGCAGCTCGGGCAGCGGCTGCGCGCGCCAGCGCAGGTCGGGCCGGCGCGCGAGCACGCCGAGCCCCGAGCAGGGCGCGTCGACGAGAGCCCGGTCGAAGCCGCGCTCGTCGAGCTCGCGCACGTCGGCCTCGACGACCTGTACGTTCGGCGGCGCCTCCGCGGCGAGCGCGCGAGCACGGCCGGGGTGCACCTCGACCGCCGTCACCTCCCCGCGCAGGAGGCGGGTCTTGCCGCCCGGCGCGGCGCACGCGTCGAGCACACGCTCGCCGTCGCGCGAGCCGAGGACGAGCGCCGCGAGCTGCGACGCGCGGCTCATCGGCCGCATCCGCTCCGTGTCGACGTGCTCGACGACGTACGCGCCCGGCACGTCGGTCGGCTCGCCGACCGGCTCGTCCGCGTGCACCTCGAGGGCCGGCGGCGCGTTCTGGGCCCGCATCAGCTCGAGGGCGGCCTCGTGCCCCAGATCGCGCTCCCACACCCCGGCGACCCAGTCGGGGTACGACAGCTTGAGCGGCCCGTCGGGCAGCGACGCGACGAGGCCGCGGAAGCCCTGCGCGAGCCGGCGCACGACGGCGTTCGTGAACGGCACCGCGCGCTCGCGGCGCGCCGCCCGCACGAGCTCCACCGCGTCGTCGGCGACGGCGTACTCGGGCTGCTCGGTCCAGCCGAGCTGGTAGCCGGCGACCCGCAGCGCGGCGCGCACTGGCGGGTCGAGCTTGCGCACGGGACGCTTCCCGAGCCGCTCGATGCCGAAGTCGATCGTGCGCACGCGCTGCACGGCGCCGTACGCGAGGCGCTGCGCGAGCGCGCGGTCGCGGGCGTCCAGCCCGTCGACCGCCGAGGCGAGCGCGCGATCGGCGTACGCATCCTCCTCGAACACGCGGCGCACGACCTCGAAGGCGGCGCGGCGCGCCGGCGCGATCGTCACCGCAACCCGCGCAGGAACTCGTCGTACGTCATCCGCCGCCGGCCGTCCGGCTGCACCACCTCCGGCACCAAGCGGCCGTCGTCGAGCCGCGCACGCCAGACGGTCACCGGCCGCCCGTGCAGCTCCGCGCGGGCGCCGATGTGCGGCGAGAGCGCGCGGACCCGCCGAAGCGCGTCGACGGGATCGGAGAGGTCGAGCCGCCGGTCGCCGGGAGTGATCTTCTCGGCGTACGTCGCCCCCTCCTCGGGCTGGGGCCGAAACGTCGGCTCCGGCAGGACGTCGTCGAGCAGCCGAGCCGCCGCCTCGGCAGCCTGTGCGTACACCGCGCCGGCGTCGAGCCCGTCGATCCCGAACGCCTCCTGTGCGGCGATCGGCCCGGCGTCGAGCTGCTCGACCGTGCGGTGGATGGTGACGCCGGTCCGCTCGTCGCCGGCGAGGATCGCCCGCTCGACCGGCGCCGCGCCGCGCCAGCGCGGCAGCAGCGACGGGTGGACGTTGAGCCAGAGCGCACGCTCGAGCAGCCGCGGCGGGATGTAGAGCCCGTAGGCGCAGACGACCACGACGTCCGCCTCCGAGGGGAGCTCCGGCCTCTCCGGCTGGTGCACGGGGATGTCGAGCCGCGCCGCCGCCTCCTTCGCCGGCGGCGCCGCGAGCCTGCGCCCGCGCCCGCGCGGCGCGTCCGGGCGCGTGAGGAGGAACGCGATCTCGTGCGACGCGGCCAGCAGCTCCAGCACGTCGGCGCCGAAGGGCGCGGTCGCCGCAACCGCGAGGCGCACGTCTACTGCAGCACGGCGCGCGGCCGCAGGACCGCGAGCGCCTCCTTGCGGTGCTCGTCGTCGGTGCGGTCGATGATCAGCACGCCGTCGAGGTGGTCGAGCTCGTGCTGCGCGACGCGCGCGCCGTACCCCTCGAGCTCGTGCCGCACGTCCTCCCCGTTCTCGTCCTTGCCCTCCAGCACGACGGACGTGGGCCGCTCGACCGGCACGCGTACGCCCTGCAGCGAGAGGCAGCCCTCGTCCTCCGACGCCGTCTCGGCCGACCGGTCGACGATCTGCGGGTTCACGACCGCGCGCGGCCCGGCCTCGTCGGGCTCGAACACGAACACGCGCCGCAGCACGCCGACCTGCGTCGCGGCGAGGCCGACGCCCTGCGCGTCGTGCATCAGCGCCGTCATCCGCGCGACGAGCCGGCGCACGTCGTCGTCGACCTCCTCGACCTCGTTCGCGCGCATCCGCAGGGCGACGTCGCCGTACTGCCGGATCTGCGCGAGCGCGAACCGCCGCCGGAGCTCGGCCTCCGCCTGCTCGTCTGTGAGCTCCTCTTCGGGCTCGACGTGCTCCTGCTCGTGCGCCTGTGTCATCGCCGCGCCAGTGTAGAGCCCGGCCCTTGCGCGGCGGGCCCGGCGGGAGGAGCATCGGCTCGATGGCCGGCACCCTCGCACCGAGCGCCGCGGCCGTCCTCGAGCGCGAGGAGACGCTCGGGACGCTCGCACGCCACCTGGACGACGTCCGCCGGACCGCGCGCGGTCATCTCGTCCTGCTCGGCGGCGAGGCGGGCGTCGGGAAGACGACGGTCGTGCGGCGGTTCCGGGAGGGCCACGAATCCGAGGTGCGCGTGCTCTGGGGAAGCTGCGACCCGCTGTTCACGCCGCGCCCGCTCGGTCCGATGCTGGCGATCGCCGACGACGTCGGCGGCGAGCTTCGGACGGCCGTCGAGGCGGGCGCGATGCCGCACGAGCTGACGGCGGCGCTGGCGCACGAGCTCGCGGCGCAACCGGGCACCGTCCTCGTCCTCGAGGACGCGCACTGGGCGGACGAGGCGACGCTCGACGTCCTCAGGCTGCTCGCTCGCCGTATCGAGGCGGTTCCCGCGCTCGTGGTCGTCAGCTACCGCGACAGCGAGATCGACCCGAAGCATCCGCTCAGGATCGTCCTGGGCGAGCTGGCGACCAGCGGGCTCGCGAGCCGCCTCACGATCGCTCCGCTTTCGAAGGACGCGGTAGCCACCCTGGCGGAGCCGCACGGCGTCGACCCGGAGGCGCTGTATCGCACGACCGGCGGCAATCCGTTCTTCGTCGTCGAGGTGCTCGCCGCAGGCCCCGGAAGCATCCCGGCCACCGTCCGCGACGCCGTGTTCGCGCGCGCTGCCGTGCTCGACGCGGGTGCGCGGGAGCTGCTCGAGACCCTCTCGATCGTGCCTTCCCACGCCGAGCTGTGGCTGCTCGAAGCGCTCGCCGGCGACGCCTTCGAAAGCCTCGACGACTGCACGGCCTCGGGAATGGTCGCGGTGGCGGACCGAACCGCGGCGTTCCGCCACGAGCTGGCCCGGCTCGCGATCGAGGACTCGCTCGGACCGCGCCGGCGGATCCAGCTCCACGCGCGGGCTCTCGCCCTGCTGCGCGCGCCGCCGGACGGGCCTCCGGACCTCGCGCGGCTCGCGCACCACGCCGAGGCTGCGGGAGACGTCGCGTCGGTGCTCGAGCTGGCGCCCGCGGCGGCCGAGCACGCAGCCGCCGTCGGCGCGCACCGCGAGGCCGCGGCGCACTACGCACGCGCCCTCCGCGCAGGCGGGCACCTGCCGCCGGCAGCGCGGGCAGACCTGCTCGTGCGGCTCGCGCACGAGTGTTACGTCACCGACCAGTACGACGTCGGCATCGCCGCCCTCGAGGAGGCGATCGAGCACCGGCGTGCGGAGCGCGATCGGAGGGGCGAGGGCGAGGCGCTCCGCTGGCTGTCGCAGTTTCTCTGGTGCCCCGGCCGCACCGCCGAGGCGGAGCAGCGGGCGCGTGAGGCCGTGGCGGTGCTCGAGGAGGCGGACGCGAGCCGCGAGCTCGCGCTCGCGTACGCGACTCTCGCCGAACGCTGCTCGTCAGCCATCCGGGTCGGCGAGGCCGTCGAGTGGGCCGATCATGCGCTGCGGCTGGGACGGCGCCTGGACGATGCGGCGGTCAGCGTGGACGCGAGCATCACGCTCGCCGCCGCGGGCGACGATCTCACGGCACTCGAACGGAACCTCGAGGTCGCCCACGACGCGGGCTTGCCGATCCAGGTCGGCCGCGCGCACTGCATCCTCGCCGCGCTCGCGACGGCCCGGCGGGACCCGGAGGCTGCGGCGCGGTACGCCCGGGCCGGGCTGGCGTTCTGCAGCGAGCGAGGGCTGGAGCTGTTCCGGCTCTACCTGCTCGCGTACCAGGCGCGGGCCGAGCTCGACCGCGGCCGCTGGACCGAAGCGGGCGAGCTCGCCGAGAAGGTGGTGCGCGTCCCGCGGACGTCGACGATCCCGCGAATCACGGCGCTCGTCGTACTCGGCCTGCTCCGCGCCCGCCGCGGCGATCCCGGCGCGTGGCCGGCGCTCGACGAGGCATCGGAGCTCGCGGAACCGACGCTGGAGCTGCCTCGCCTGGCGCCCGCGAGCTGGTCACCTGGCGGCGCCGCGCAGGTCGCGCCGCCGGGCGCGCGCGGTCGGAGCCGTGGGCGCTCGAGCTGGCCGGCGACGCGGCGGAAGCCTCGCGGCTCTGGCGCGCGCGCGGCTGCCCCTACGAGGCCGCGCTCGCGCTCGCGCAGTCCGACTCCGAGGCCGAGCTTCGCCGTGCGCTCACGATGCTGCGCGGGCTGGGCGCCCGCTCGGCTGCCGCCGTCGTGGCGCGCCGGCTGCGCCGGCTCGGCGCGCGCGACCTGCCGCGCGGACCGCGCCCCTCCACCCGCGGGAACGCAGCCGGGCTCACGCGGCGCGAGCTCGAGGTGCTCGAGCTGGTCGCCGGCGGGCTCCGGAACGCCGAGATCGCGTCGCGGCTCGTCGTGTCGCGTCGGACGGTCGACCACCACGTCTCGACGATCCTGCGCAAGCTCGCCGTCCGGACGCGCGGCGAGGCCGCCGCCGAGGCGCGGCGCCTCGGCGTCACCGCCCAAGATCGGTAGCGCGCCGCCGCGAACATGGGCGATTTCGCCCATGTGCCGCGGGCGGCCTCTTCCTACCCTCGACGGGTCCAGCGTCGAGCTCGAGGAGGAAGCACATGCCCCGGTACGTCGTCGAGCGCACGTTCCCGCAGGGCCTCGACATCCCCGTCTCGCCGGAGGGAGCGGAGCAGTGCCGCGCGGTCGTCGACCGCAACGCCGAGGGCGCCGTCACGTGGCTCCACTCCTACGTCAGCGCCGACGGGAAGTCGACCTTCTGCGTCTACGAGGCGCCGAGCCCCGAGGCGATCCGAACCGCCGCCGCGCGGAACCGGCTCCCCGTCGACCGGATCACGCAGGTCCGCGTGCTCGACCCCTACTTCAACGGATGAGGAGGAACCGATGAAGGCTCCACGGTTGACAGCGCGGAGAGGCGCGGCGCTCGCCGCGGCCGCGGCGGCGCTCACGGCGGTCGCGTTCGCCGTCCCGCTCGGGGCGGGGGCGCACCCGACCCGCGCGCACGCCCGGGCGTCGACGCCGTCGACGCTCGTGACGCAGCTCGCGCTCGCCCGCGCGGCGACGGCGAAGTACGTCTCGAACCTCCCGCTCGCGAAGGCGAACGGCTACCGGATCATCACGCGGATGATCCCGAACATGGGCTACCACTTCATGAACCCGAACGTGAAGGGGTTCGACGTGCGCAGGCCGCCGATCCTCGTCTACGAGCACAAGGGCTCGACGTGGCAGCTCGCCGCCCTCGAATGGGTCTACACGGCCAAGCCGGCGAAGGCGCCGCTGCCCGGCGCGAAGTACGGCTCGTTCGGCGCCGGCTGCCACTACGCCGACGGCACGTTCGTGCCGGCGGAGACGCAGGACGCGTGCCCCAAGACGGCGCCGGGCACCGGGGCGGCGTTCGGCTTCTGGCACCCGCTGCTGATCACGCTGCACGTCTGGCTGTGGTACCCGAACCCGAGCGGGCTCTACGCGAGCACCAACCCGCTCGTCTCCGCCTACAACGGGGGTTAGGGGCGGAACGCACGGACGGCGCCGGGATCCTGCTCTCCCGGCGCCCGCCGTGCTACGCGGGGAAGCGCTCGAGGATCCAGGCCGCGTCGAGCGGCTCGAGGCGGTAGGGGCGGCCGCCGACGTGCACGAAGTCGCGCGTGCGCGGGTCCATCGGCAGCCGCGACTCGACTGGGTACCAGCGGTTGTGCTTCGCGATCAGCTCGTTGACGGCGCCGAAGTCCCAGCGCTCGGCGAGCGCGCGCCAGGCGGCCGGGTCGGCCCGGTGCGCCTCGTACGCCTCCGCGAGCCGCGCAAGGTGCTGGTCGATCTCCTCCTCGATCTGCCGCAGCCGCCGCATGTAGGGCAGCGGGCCGCCGAGCGAGGCGAGATACGTGTCGGCCTCGGGGCGGAAGTTGCGGAGCCGGCGGCGGAGCGGCCGGCCGAGAAGCGGGTTGAGGTCGCGGTCGGCCTCGACACGCCGCCGCTCGAGCTGCGACGGCGGCGTCACGTCGCGAACCCCCCACTCGCCGATGATCTCCTCCGGCCGCCGCTTCATCCCCGCGAGCATCGTGCCTCAACGGTGTCTGGCACCTCACGGTCTCGTAACGGTGCCTGGCACCTCACGGTCTCTTAACGGTGCCTGACACCTCACCGTCTCGTAACGGTGCCTGACACCTCACGGTCTGTTTGCGGTGTCTGACACCGCTACAGCGACTGCGGGTCGACGTCGACGACGGCCGAGAGGCCCGCGCGCCGCATCGCGGGCGCCGCGGCGGCGAGGAGCCTCGCCGCACGGGAGGCGATGGCGCGCGGACGCTCCGACTTCGCCACGAGCTGCGCTCGGTGCCGGCCGCGCAGGCGGTGAAGCGGCGCCGGGCCGAGCAGGTCGGCGCCGCGGATGCCGGCCTTCAGCTCGTCGAGCGCGCGGACGACCGGCTCGAGCGCGGGCCCGGCGACGACGATCCGCACGAGGTGGGCGTACGGCGGATAGCCGAGCGCGCGCCGCCGCTCGAGCTCGCCCGCGAGGAACCGCTCGACGTCGTGCCGCGCGGCGTGGACGATCGGCCGTGCGTCGGGCTGGAACGTCTGGACGAGGACGCGCCCGGGAGCGTCGCGCCCGCTGCGCCCGGCGAGCTGGGTGATCAGCTGGAACGTGCGCTCCTCGGCGCGGAAGTCGGGCAGGCCGAGCCCCGAGTCGGCGTCGACGACCGCCGCGAGCTCGACCCCGGCAAAGTGGTGGCCCTTCGCCACCATCTGCGTGCCGAGCAGCACCGCGCCCTCGCTCCGCGAGAAGCGCTGCAGCGCTGCCGCGAGCTCGTCCGGCCTCGCGACCGCGTCGGCGTCGAGCCGGATCAGCGCGAGCTCGGGCAGCTCGCGCGCGAGCTCCCGCTCGAGCTTCTGGGTCCCGGCGCCGATGCGCGCGAGGTCCGGCGAGCCGCACGCGGGACACGTCGCCGGCGCCTCCTCCGAGTGCCCGCAGTGGTGGCAGCGGAGCGCCGAGTCGCCGTGGAGCACGAGCGCGACGTCGCAGTTCGGGCACCGGAAGGTCGTGCCGCAGCTGCGGCAGTGCAGCGCCGGCGCCACGCCGCGCCGGTTCAGCAGCAGGATGGCGCGCCCGCGCCGCTCGGCGACGCCGCGCAACTCGTCGAGCAGCGGCGCCGAGAGCGGATAGCCCGCCTCGCGACGCAGGTCGACGACGCGCACGGGCGGCAGCTCCGCGCCGATCCGCCCGCCGAGCGAGAGGCGCTCGAGCGCCGCCCAGCTCTCGGGCCGCGGCGTCGCCGACCCGAAGATGGCGACCGCGCCCTCGAGCGCCGCCCGCTTCGCGGCGACGGTACGCGCGTCGTAGCGCGGGTCCGACTCCTGCTTGTACGCCCCGTCGTGCTCCTCGTCGACGACGACGAGCCCCACGCGCTCGAGCGGCGCGAAGATCGCCGAGCGCGCTCCGACGACGACCGGCGCGGCGCCTCGCGCGACCCGCTCCCGCTCGTCGCGGCGCTCGGCGTCGGTGAGGCCGGAATGGAGGATCGCGACGCGGTCGCCGAACCGCGCCCGCACGCGGCCGACGGTCTGCGGGGCCAGCGCGATCTCGGGGACGAGGACGATCGCACCGCGTCCACGCTCGAGCACGGTCGCGCAGGCCCGCAGGTAGACCTCGGTCTTGCCGGAGCCGGTCGCTCCGTGCAGGAGGAATGCGCCGCCGCCCGCGTCGAGCGCGCCGACGATTCTGTCCAAGGCCGTGCGCTGAGACGGCGACAGCTCGGCCGGCGCCGGCTCGCCGGCGAGCGACTGCCGCTCGATCGGCGAGGGCTGCTCCTTGCGCCGCTTCGGCGTCTCGGGCGCGACCAGCGCGAGCGCACGCGCGGGCGTCGAGCCGTAGTAGTCGGCGAGCCAGCGGGCGAGCTCGACGAGCGCCTCCGGAATCGCTCCGACGACCGAGTCGACCGGCCGCACGTCGACGCCGTCCGGCGCGCCGTCCGCGAGCGAGACGACGACGCCGCGGGCTCGCGAGCGCCCGAACGGCACGCGCACGATCGCGCCCACGCCGACACCGTCCTCCACCTCGTACGTGAACTCGCGTGCGACCGCGCGCGCGGTCACGAGCGGGTAGACCTGGGCGTAGCGCAACGCTCTACGGCGCCGACGCGCTCTGCTCCGCGCGCGACGCCATGCGCAGGCGCTTGAACGAGAGCGTGCGCGCCATCAGCGCCATCGCAATGAGGCCGAGCACGACGTTCGCGACGACGATCGCGATGTTCATGCCGACGCTGAACGCGAGCAGCAGCGTGTGCGAGACGCCGCGCCCGCGGAACAGGAACTCGGTCAGGCCCTGCTTCGTGCCCGCGCCGCCGGGCGTCGCCGGGAAGAGCGTCGACAGCGAGTCGACCACTTGCGCGAGCAGCGCGTTGTGGACGGTCGCGGGCACGTGGAACGCCTTCAGGAAGAAGAAGACGGATGCGATCCGGAGCACCCACGAGATCGCCTGCGGCACGAGGACGCGCCAGAAGAACCGTGAGCGGTCGCGGAGGATCGCAAAGCCGCGTCCGACGCGTTCCTTGAAGTCGTCCCAGCGGCGCCGCGCCCAGACGAAGAGGACGAGAGCGCCGACGGCGAGGCCGGCGAGCAGGAACAGCGTCAGGCGCTCGTGGCGCAGGAAGAACTTCCAGTCGACGTCGGGGATCCGCGAGTAGACCTGGTGCGCGGGCAGGGCGCCGATCGCGAGCGCCCACGCGAGCAGCGCGGCGCCCGTCACGAAGTCGAACAGCGTCTCGACGACGAGCGTCGGCGCGAGCGTCGCGTACGCGCCGCCTTCGATGCGGTGCTTGACGAGGTACAGCTTCACGAGGTCGCCGCCGCGCGCGGGGACGATCGAGTTCACGCCGACGCCGGCGACGTAGGCGCCGAAGACGGAGCGGAGCTTCAGCCGCGCGCCGGGATAGGCGGCCGCGACGATCGCGCGCCAGGCGAAGCTGCGGAACGCGAGCTTCGCCACGTGGCACGCGATCGCGAGCCCGAGCATGTCCCAGCGCACGACCGCGAGGTGGTGGAAGAAGACGCCGACCGCGTGCAGGAAGTGGGCCAAGAGCCCGCCAGGGTAGTCGGCCCCCCGGCCGCGTCAGGCGCCGGCGGCGGTGAGGACGAAGTCCGTCCCGAACCCGAGCAGCAGGCCGAGGAGGAGCATCCACGCGACGAGTGTCGGCATCGAGAAGCGGCGGCAGACCTCGAACAGCTGGACGACGACGTACAGGATCGAGCCCCCCGCGACGGCGAAGAACACCGTCTCGAGCGCCGGGCTCACCCAGGCCTGCCCGACCACCGTGCCGACGAACGTCGGGCCGCCGCCGATCAGTCCCATCAGGCCGAGGAAGCCCCAGCTCGGCAGCTCCGGCTCGGCGGACAGCGGGCCGACGATGCCGAATCCCTCGGTCGCGTTGTGGAGCCCGAAGCCGATGATCAGCACGAGCGCGAGCGACAGCTCGCCGGCGGCGGCCGACTGGCCGATCGCGAGCCCCTCGCCGAAGTTGTGCAGGCCGATGCCGGTCGCGATCAGCAGGGCGAGCCGCCGTCCGGGCGTGAGGCTCGCGAGCAGGCCGGGCTGCTCGAACTCGTCGGTCGCCGCCGCGCCGGGCCCGACGAGCGGCGTCGCGCGCCGCCGCTTCAGCCACGCGTCGTAGTAGACGAGGGTCATCAGGCCGGCTGTAAAGCCGCCGCCGAGCAGCGCCGCGTACCCCGCGAACGCGCCCCAGCGGTGCGCCTCGAGCCGGGCGTCGACCGGGTGGACGCCGTGGGAGACGACGTCCCAGAAGAGGAAGACGAGGATGCCCGTCGCAACCGCGCTCAGCGAGGCACGCAGCGCCGGCGCGGTGCTGCGGACGCGTCCCATCGGCAGCCCGAGCAGGATCGTGGCGCCCGCGACCGCTCCCAGGCCGAGCGTCTGCGCCGTGCTCACCGCGCGCTCCTCGCGGAGGGCGCGGTGCGCAGAGGACCAGCGAAGCGACGGGCTGTAAGGGTCACCTGACAAACGGTACCCTCGCGCGGCGGCGCGGAATCCCCCGGGCGAGGCGGCGGTCTAGACTCGCGCCATGCCTGCCCAGGGGCATTCGGTCGACGAGTACCTCGAGACCATCTACTTCCTCGCGTTCCCGATCGGCGAGTACCGGCCGACGGCTCCCGGCTCGCCCACGCTCGCGTCGCGCGTCGCCGAGATGCTCGGCGTCTCGCGCGCGTCGGCCGGCGAGATGCTGAAGCGGCTCGAGGCCGAGGGGCTCGTCGAGCGGGGCGAGCACAAGGAGGCGATCCTCACCGCGGCCGGGCGTGAGCGCGCCGAGCGCGTGGTGCGCAAGCACCGGATCATCGAGCGGCTGCTCACCGACTTCATGGGCTACACGGCCGCCGAGGCGCACGTCCACGCAGACGAGCTCGGCGGGACGTTCTCGGACGACATGGTCGAGCGCATCGAGGAGCGGCTCGGCCGGCCCGAGCGGTGCCCGCACGGCTGGCCCGTCGACCCGCAGCTCGAGCAGGAGGAGAACCGCGAGCTCGAGCCGCTGTCTGCGCTCGAGCCCGGCGGCCGGGCGACGATCGTGCGGCTCGCCGAGCACGACGGCGAGCTGCTGCACTGGTTCTACGACGAGGGGCTCGTCCCCGGCGCCGAGATCGAGCTGCGCGCCGCGCAGCCGGCGGCAGGTCAGTTCCGGGTCGCGCTTCCGGAAGGCGAGAAGGCGATCGGCGAGAAGGCCGCCGCCGGGCTCTTCGTCAGGCCGGCCTGACGCTCTCGGAAAGGACGCGAAACTGTTTCGCGACGCCGTCGCGAAACAGTTTCCTCGACGCGGGGACGGCGACGCCGAACAGGGTGTCTGACACCGCAAGGTGTCAGACACCGGTCGCCAGCCGACGACACCGCGGCGAGAACCAAAGGTGTCTGACACCGCGCGGTGTCAGACACCGGTCTCCACCCGTCGACGCCGCGGCGAGAACCAAAGGTGTCTGACACCGGAGGTGTCGGACACCGGTGCCTTCCGTTTCCGCTAGACGCCTGCGGTCTCGGGAGCAGCGAGCCCCGCGGCCTCGCGCAGCGCGTCGGCCTTGTCGGTCCGCTCCCACGTGAAGTCGTGGTCGTCGCGGCCGAAGTGGCCGTAGGCGGCCGTCTTCGCGTAGATCGGACGGCGAAGGTCGAGGTCGCGCAGGATCGCCGCCGGCCGCAGGTCGAAGTGCTCGCGCACGAGCTCCTCGATACGCGAGACGGGGACGCGCTCGGTGCCGAAGCACTCGACGAGGATCGAGAACGGGTGCGCGACGCCGATCGCGTACGCGACCTGGATCTGGCAGCGGTCGGCGAGCCCTGCCGCGACGACGTTCTTGGCCACGTAGCGCGCCGCGTACGCGGCGGAGCGGTCGACCTTGGTCGGGTCCTTGCCCGAGAAGGCGCCGCCGCCGTGCGGCGCCGCGCCGCCGTACGTGTCGACGATGATCTTGCGCCCGGTGAGGCCCGTGTCGCCCATCGGCCCGCCGATCACGAACTTGCCCGTCGGGTTCACGTACACGAAGTCCTTCCGGCCCCAGGCCGAGTCGTCGACGAGCTCCGGCGGCAGGATCGGGCGCAGCACGTGCTCGATCACGTCCGGCTTGATCATCGTGTCGGCGTCGAGCCCCTCGCGATGCTGCGTCGACACGAGCACGCGCTCGACCGCCACCGGCCGCTGACGGCCCTGCCCGTCGACCTCGTAGCGCACCGACACCTGCGCCTTCCCGTCGGGCCGCAGGTACGGCAGCACGTCCGCCTTCCGAACCTCCGACAGTCGCTTGCACACCTTGTGCGCGAGCATGATCGGCAGCGGCATCAGCTCCGGCGTCTCGTTCGAGGCGTAGCCGAACATCATCCCCTGGTCGCCGGCGCCGACGCGGTCGAGCGGATCGTCGTCGCCCGGGTCGTGCTGGATCTCGTACGCCTCGTCGATTCCCTGCGCGATGTCGGGCGACTGCTCGTCGAGCGCGACGATGACGCCGCACGTGTCGGCGTCGAAGCCGTACTTCGCGCGCGTGTAGCCGATCGCCGCGATCCGCTCGCGGACGAGCCGCGGGATGTCGACGTAGATCTCCGTCGTGATCTCGCCGGCGACGACGACGAGGCCGGTCGTGATCAGCGTCTCGCAGGCGACGCGGCTGTCGGGGTCGCCGGCGAGGACCGCGTCGAGGACGGCGTCCGAGATCTGGTCGGCAACCTTGTCGGGATGCCCCTCGGTGACCGACTCGGACGTGAACAGGAAGCTGCGCGAGGCCACTTGGCGCGCCACGATAGCCGAGCGCCCGGCCGCCTCGCCGCGCCGGCCGCGCTATTCCGCGGTCGGCCGCCGCCCCATCAGCGAGTCGAGCAGCTCGTGCAGCGGCATGCCCTCCAGCACGGCGCAGACGCCTTCCGTGATCGGCAGCTCGATCCCCAGCCGGTGCGAGAGGTCGCGGAGGACGGGCGCCGTCGTCAAGCCCTCCACGACCTGGCCGATCGCGGCCCGCGCCGCATCCGGGCTCGCTCCGCGCGCGATCAGCTCGCCCGCGCGGCGGTTTCGCGCGGAGGGATGCCAGCAGCTCGCGATCAGGTCGCCCATCCCGGCGAGGCCCGCGAACGTCTCCGGCTCCGCGCCGCACGCCTCCCCGAGCCGCGCCATCTCGACCAGCCCACGCGTGATCAGCGCCGCCTTCGCGTTGTCGCCGAGCCCGAGCCCGTCGACGCCGCCGGCCGAGAGCGCGATCACGTTCTTCGACGCCGCGCACAGCTCGACGCCGATCAGGTCGGTGTTCACGTACACGCGGAACCGCGGCGAGTTGAGCGCCTCCTGCAGCCGCCGCGCAAACGCCTCGTCCTCGCTCGCGACGACCGTCGCTCCCGGCAGCCCGGCGGCGACCTCCTCCGCCATGTTCGGGCCGGAGAGCACGGCCACCGGACGGTCGCGCACCAGCGTCGACAGGCGTGCGCCGGTGGCCGGATCGAGCCCCTTCGTCAGGCTCAAGACCGGTGCGTCCCCGCGAACGTGGCCGACCGCCTCGGCGAAGGCGCGGCTCGGCACCGCGATCGCCACGAGCTCGACCTGCTCGTAAGGCGCCTCGTCGATCGCCGCGCGCCCCACCAGCGTCACCTCGTGGCCGAGCGCGCGCAACAGCTCCGTGAACGCCGTCCCCCACGCCCCCTTTCCGACCACCACCACGTTCACGATCGCCGCCGGAAGTCGATCGCCACGGGCACGCCCTCGAGCTCGAACCGCTCGCGCAGCCGGTTCTCGACCCAGTAGCCGTAGTCGCGCGTGACGAGGCCCGGATCGTTGACGGCGACGCGGAAGCGTGGCGGCCGCGCCGACACCTGCGCCGCGTACAGGACGTTGAGGCGGCGCGCGCCTTTCGCGGGCGGCTGTCGCTCCTCCTTCAGCTCGGCGAGAAAGCGGTTCAGCTCCGCCGTCGGCACGCGCGCCGCATACCGGTCGTAGAGCTCCGCGACGCGCTCGAGGAGCCGCGAGATGCCCCGTCCCGTCTTCGACGACACGGTGATGAACGGCGGCCGCTGCCGCAGCCGCCGCTGCAGCTCCGGCCGCACCTCTTCGATCGTCACGCGCGAGACGTCCCACTTCGAGAGCACGACCAGCGTCGCGCAGTGCGCCTTGCGCGCGACCTCGACCGCGCCGATGTCGCCCTCGACGATGCCCTCGCCCGCGTCGATCAGCACCAGCGCGACGTCCGCGCGCTCGGCGGCCTCGAGCGCGCGCAGCTCCGAGTAGTAGTCGATCCCCTGCCGCTGACGGCGCTTGCGCCGCAACCCGGCCGTGTCGACGAGGACGAACGTGCGGCCGTCGCGCTCGATCACGGTGTCGATCGCGTCGCGCGTCGTGCCCGGAACCTCCGACACGATCGTGCGTTCCTCGCCAACGAGCCGGTTGTAGAGCGACGACTTGCCGACGTTCGGACGGCCGAGGATCGCGACGCGGATCGCGTCGTCCGAGACGGCGTCGCCGCCGGCGCCGGGCAGCCGCGCCAGCACCTCGTCCAGGAGGTCGCCGGTGCTGGAGCCGTGGAGGGCGGAGATCGGCAGCGGCTCGCCGAGCCCGAGCCGGTGGAACTCGAGCGCGAGCGCGGCCTGCGACGGGTCGTCGACCTTGTTCGCGAGCACGAGCACCGGCTTCCGCGAGGCGCGCAGGATCTGCGCCAGCTCCTCGTCGCCCGGCGTGACGCCCGCGCGCGCGTCGACGACGAGCAACACGAGGTCGGCCTCGGCGATCGCAACCCGCGCCTGCTCGACGATCTGGCGCGTGATCGGGCTCGCGTCGGCGATGTCCACGCCGCCCGTGTCGACGAGCAGGAACTCGCGGCCGTTCCATTCGCAGACGAGCGACTTCCGGTCCCGGGTCGTCCCCGCCGTCGAGTGCACGACCGCCGCCCGCGAGCCGGTGAGGCGGTTCACGAGCGTCGACTTGCCGACGTTGGGGAAGCCGACGACGGCGACGGTGCCTTCGAGGCGACGTGCGCCGCCGGTCACAGCGGCGGCGTCAGCCCGCGCGGGCGGCCGCGCGCGTGGACGTCGGCGAGCCAGCCGACGAGGGCGTGGAGGCGTCGCTCGATCTCCACGGTCGCCTCGCGGTAGCCGCGCCCGCCCTTCGGCAGCCCCTCCAGGCGCAGGGGCTCGCCGAAGGCGACCGAGCAGGGGGCGAGATTCCCGATCCGCCAGAACTGCGTCCCGTACACGGCCACGGGCTGCACGGGGACGTCCTCCTGCAGCGCGACCATCGCCGCCCCGGGCTGCGCGCGGCCCGGCTGCCCGGAGCGCTGGCGGGTCCCTTCCACGAACAGCCCGACCACGTGCCCGTCGCGGGCCGCGGTGCGCATCATGCGCACCGCGTCGCGGTCGGACTCGCCGCGGCGGACGCCGATGGTGCCGTGCAAGCGCAGGAAGCGGCCGAGCCCGGGAAACGAGGTCGCCTCGACCTTGGCGACGAAGTCGACGTTGCGCGGCGACATCGCGCCGACGATCGGCACGTCGATCCAGTGGAAGTGGTTGATCGCGTACACCAGCCCGCCCGTGGGCGGGACGCGCTCGACGCCGTAGGCACGGACGCGCGCGAGCGTGCGCGCCGGCCAGCCCATGTAGACGCGCCCGACCCGCCAGGCGAGCTCGCTCGACGTCAACGCGCGGCGACGGAGCGGGCCCGCACGAGCTCCTCGATGCGGCCCACGACGTCGTCCACCTCGAGCTGCGTGGTGTCGATCTGGCGCGCGTCGGGCGCGGGCTGCATGCGGACGCGGTCCGACTCGTCGCGCGTGCGGAGGTCGGTCGCGAGCGCGTCCGCCCCGATGTCCGGCCGCTCCGCCTGGCGCCGCCGCGCGCGCACCGTCGGATCCGCCTGCAGATAGATCTTCACCTCCGCGTCGGGCGCGACCACCGTTCCGATGTCGCGTCCCTCGATGACACAGTTGCCCTGCGCCGCGAGCTCGCGCTGCCGCTCGCGCATCACCTCGCGCACCGCGTGGTGCCGCGCGACGACCGGAACCATCCGGTCGATGCGCGACTGGCGGATTGCGGAGGTCACGTCGACGCCCGCGATCGAGACGCGGCCGACCTCGTCGAACGTCACCGGGCTCCGGCTCGCGAGCTCGCCCAGCCGCTGCTCGTCGCCGAGCGGCAGCCCCTCGCGCATCGCCAGCCACGTCAGCGCGCGATACATCGCGCCCGTGTCGAGGTAGCGGAAGCCGAGCCGCTCCGCGAGCCTGCGGGCGACGGTGCTCTTGCCGGCGCCTGCCGGTCCGTCGATGGCGACGATCATCGCTGCGCGAGTTGCTCCAGGAGGTCGAAGAAGCCCGGGAAGGATACTGCGACGCTCTCGGCGTCCTCGACGAGCACGCCCTCGCGCGAGACGAGGCCGGCGACGGCCCCGAGCATCGCGATGCGGTGGTCGCCGCGCGCGTCGACGCGGCCGCCGCGCGGCCGCGCCGGCGCGCCGCGGACGCGGAAGCCGTCCGGCCGCGCCTCGATGCGCACGCCGATCGCCCGCAGGCTCTCGACCGTCGTCTCGATGCGGTCGGTCTCCTTCGCGCGCAGCTCGGCGGCGCCCCGGACGACGGTCGTCCCGCGCGCGAACGCGCCGAGGAGCGCCACCAGCGGCAGCTCGTCGACGAGACGCGGCACCTCCGCCGCCTCCACCGTCGTGGCGACGAGCGGCGTCGAGCGCACCTCGAGGTTCGCGACCGGCTCGCCGCCGACGCTCCGGCGCTCGAAGACGCCGACGCGCGCGCCCATGCGCTCGAGCACGTCGAGGAACCCCGTTCGCAACGGGTTCACGTTCACGCGCTGGAGCAGGAGCTCGGAGCCGTTGAGGAGGACGGCCGCGGCGACGAACGGCGCGGCGGACGAGATGTCGCCCGGAATGTCGACGTCGAGCGGCGGCAGCCGATCGACGGGCCACACCGTGACTGACCGCTCCGTGCGCCGCATGCGGACGCCGAGCGCGCCGAGCATCCGCTCCGTGTGGTCGCGCGTGGGGTGCGGCTCGACCACCGTCGTCGGCCCGTCCTGCGCGTAGAGCCCCGCGAGGAGGATCGCCGACTTCACCTGCGCGCTCGCGACCGGCAGCTCGTACGTGATCCCGTGCAGGTCGGCGCCCTCGATCCGGACCGGGGCGTGGCCGTCCGTCGTCTCGATCCGCGCACCCATCCGGCGCAGCGGCTCGGCGACCCGTTCGTGCGGGCGCATCGTCAGCGACTGATCGCCGACGAGCTCGTAGCGGCCCGATTGCCCCGCGAGCAGCCCGCACGAGAGGCGGAGCACGGTGCCCGCGTTGCCGCAGTCGAGCGGCCCGCCGGGCGCGCGCAGCCCGCGCAGGCCGAGGCCGTGCACGCGCACCTCGTCGCCGGCCGGCTCGGTCACCCTCGCGCCGAGCGCGCGCGCCACCGCGATCGCGGACTCCGTGTCCGCGGCGCGTCCGAAGCCGCGAATGCGCGACTCGCCGTCCGCGACGGCGCCGAGGAGCACCGCCCGCTGCGAGATGCCCTTCACGCCCGGGACGGCCGCCGCGCCGACCAGCGACGCCGCCGGCTCAACCCTCATCGACGACCGCCGAGACGACGACGCCGTAGCCCTGCGCCTCCAGCAGGTCGGCCGCCCGGCGCGCCTCGCCCTCGCCGGCGACCAGCAGCGTCAGCGTCCCGCCACGCTCGGGCGAGACGTGGTGCAGCTCGAAGTCCTCGATGTTGATGCGCTCCGCGCCGAGCGCCTGCGTGATGCCGGCGAGCACGCCGGGACGGTCGGGAACGTGGACGCGCAGCCGCTGCAGCTCCCCCGGGTCGGCGTACTCGCGGGCCAGCATCCGGCGGCGGTTCTGCGCCGCCTCGCCGATCCAGCGCGCGAGGAAGCCGGCGTCGCCCTGCGCGAGCGCCTCCTCGACCTGCTCGACGCGGCGCCGGTGCTCGGCCAGCTCCGCGCGCACGCGCTCGGCGTTGTCGAGGAAGATGTCGACCCAGATGCGCGGGTTCGCGCCCGCGATGCGCGTCATGTCGCGCAGCGAGCCGCCGGCGTTCGCGAGCGGCTCGTGCCCCTCCACGCGCGCGGCGCCGGCGTGGTTGACGACGACGTTCGCGAGCACGTGCGGCACGTGGCTCGTCAGCGAGACGAGGCGGTCGTGCGCGTCGGCGGCGATCGCCACGGGCGTCGCGCCGAGGTCGGCGGCGAAGCCGTGCACGAGCCGGTGCGCGGCCGAGTCGGTCTGCGCCGTCGGCGTGAGGAACCAGGTCGCTCCTCGGAAGAGGTCGGGGCTCGCGTGCTCGGCGCCGCGCGACTCGGCGCCGCAGATCGGATGGCCGCCGACGAAGCGCGCCGCGCCGGCGGCGGCGGCGACCACGCTCGACTTGGTCGAGCCGACGTCGGTCACGGTCGTCCCGGGGCCCGCCGCCTCGAGAACCGTCGCCACGGCGGCCGGCAGCTGCGCGATCGGCGCGGCGACGACGGCGAGGTCGGCCGCCGCGACCGCCTCCTCAGGCGACGCGGCCGCGTCGAGCGCGCCGCGCGCGACGGCGGCGGCGAGCGCCGCCGGATCGGGGTCCCAGCCGCTCACGTCGTCGCCGCGCCGCCGCGCGGCGAGCGCCACCGACGCCCCCATCAACCCCGTGCCGACGACCGCGACGCGCATCAACTCACGTCCTTAGTTCACTTCGTGAACTAAGGACGCGGGTCTCGGGGTGGCGCCGACCGCATCAGCTCGGCGAGGCGAAACGCGAGGTCGAGCGACTGGCGGGCGTTGAGGCGCGGGTCGCAGAGCGTCTCGTAGCGGGTCGTCAGGTGCTCCTCGTGCAGGTCGTCGGCGCCGCCGAGGCACTCCGTGACGTCCTCGCCGGTGAACTCGACGTGCACGCCGCCGGGCCAGACGCCCGCCTCCCAGCAGGAGGCGAAGAAGCCCTCGATCTCGCCCATGATCGCGTCGAAGCGCCGCGTCTTGATGCCCCCGGCGGTGACGATCCCGTTGCCGTGCATCGGGTCGCAGGCCCAGACGACCGGATGCCCCTCCTCGCGCACCGCGCCGAGCAGCGGCGGCAGCAGCTCGCGCACGCGCTCCGCGCCGAGCCGCGCCACGAACGTGAGCCGGCCCGGCACGCGCCCGGGATTCAGCCGCTCGCAGAGCGCGATCGCGTCGTCGGCGCTCGCCTCGGGCCCGAGCTTCACCGCGAGCGGGTTGTGGACGCCCGAGAAGAACTCGACGTGCGCGCCGTCGACCTGCCGCGTCCGCTCGCCGATCCAGAGCAGGTGCGCCGAGCAGTCGTACCAGTCGCCGGTGAGCGAGTCGCGCCGCGTCAGGCCCTCCTCGTAGTCGAGCAGCAGCCCCTCGTGGCTCGTGAAGACGTCGACCTCGTGCAGCCGGCGCTCGGCGGCGAGGTCGATGCCGCACGCGGCCATGAAGCGCAGGGCGCGCTCGATCTCGTTCGCGAGCCGCTCGTAGCGGCGACCCTCGGGCGAGCTGGCGACGAACTCCTGGTTCCACAGGTGCACCTGGTTGAGGTCGGCATAGCCGCCCTTCGTGAACGCGCGCAGCAGGTTGAGCGTCGCCGCGGACTGGTTGTAGCCCTCGACCATCCGCTGCGGGTCGGGCACGCGCGCCTCGGCCGTCGCCGCGTCGTCGTGGACCATGTGGCCGCGAAAGACGGGGACGTCGCCGTTCGCGGTGTGCTCGAACGGCTGCGAGCGCGGCTTCGTGAACTGCCCGGCGATGCGGCCCACCTTCAGGACCGGCAGCGTCGCGCCGTACGTGAGCACCGCCGACATCTGGAGCAGGATCTTCAGCTTGTCGCGGATCCGGACGCTCGAGAGCTCCGTGAAGGACTCGACGCAGTCGCCCGCCTGCAGCAGGAACGCCCGCCCCTCCAGAACCGCGGCGAGACCCTCCTGCAGCTGCCGTGCCTCGCCCGCGAAGACGAGCGGCGGGCACGCCTTGAGGCGCTCGACCGCCGCGGCGACCGCGGCCGCGTCCGGCCAGTCCGGCTGCTGGCGCACGGGCAGCTCGCGCCAGCTCGACGGCGACCAGGTCTCGCGCGTGACCGTCATGGCGACCCAGTGTAGAGAGCGCCTTTCCGTATCCTGCGGCGCGTGACGCGCGTCTTCTCCGGCATCCAGGCGACGGGCGCCAAGCACATCGGCAACTACATCGGCGCGATGCGCCAGTACGTCGCGACGCAGGAGTCGGGCGACGCCTTCTTCTGCATCGTCGACCTGCACTCGATCACGGTCGAGTACGACCCCCGCGACCTCCACGACCGCACGCTCGACCTCGCCGCGCTGCTGTACGCGGTCGGCCTCGACCCCGACCGCTGCACGCTGTTCCTGCAGAGCCAGGTGACCGCGCACGCGGAGGCGGCGTGGCTGCTGTCGGCGGTCACCGGCTTCGGCCAGCTCGGCCGGATGACTCAGTTCAAGGAGAAGGGCGAGGGCAAGGAGTTCGTCTCGGCCGGCCTCTTCACCTACCCCGTGCTGATGGCGGGCGACATCCTCCTCTACCAGACCGACGTCGTGCCCGTCGGCGACGACCAGCGCCAGCACATCGAGCTCGCGCGCGACGTCGCGGAGCGCTTCAACGCCCGCTACGGTCATACGTTCACGGTCCCGGAGGGCGTCTTCCCCGACGTCGGCGCGCGGATCATGGACCTCCAGGACCCGGCGCGGAAGATGTCGACGACCGGCGGGACGCTGCAGGGCACCGTGCTCGTCCTCGACCCTCCCGACGCGATCCGCAGGAAGTTCCGGACGGCCGTCACCGACTCCGGCCGCGAGGTGCTCTACCGGCCCGAGGAGAAGCCCGGCGTGTCGAACCTGATCGAGATCCTGTCGGTGGCGACCGGCCGGCCGATCCCCGAGCTGGAGGGCGCCTACGACGGCCGCGGCTACGGCGACCTGAAGGCCGACGTCGGCGAGGCGGTCGTCGAGCTGTTCGCGCCCGTGCAGGAGCGCTACGCCGAGCTGCGGGCCGACGAGGGCGAGCTGCGCCGACTGCTCGCGATCGGCGCCGAGAAGGCGCGCGCCGCGTCGGCGCCGACGCTCGCGGCCATGTACGAACGGATGGGGTTCGTCACGCCGTAACACAATCGGCGCAGGCTCGTGAAACACGGCGGGGCGCGGCGGCGTTAGCATCGCCTCACGTCAGACACTTCGACCTTGGGGGGAACCATGCTCGGAGCGAGGCGGGCGACGCTCGTCGCCCTGACTGCGGCATGCGCGGCGCTCGCGGTCGTCGCGGGCACCGTGACGGCAAGCGCGCGGAGCGCGGCGCGCGATTCGACGAGCTGCACGCTGGCGAACGGCATCAAGCACGTCGTCTACCTGCAGTTCGACAACACGCACTACCGGCGCGACCGTCCCGACGTCGCGTCGGACCTCGAGCAGATGCCGCACCTCCTCGACTTCCTGAAGTCGAACGGCACGCTCTTCACCAACGACCACACGATCCTGATCTCGCACACGGCCGGCGGCATCCTGTCCAGCCTCACCGGGCTCTATCCGGACCGCACCGGCATCACCGTCTCCAACTCCTACGGCTACTTCCGGCCGGACGGCAGCGTCGGCTTCTCGAGCGCGTTCAAGTACTGGACCGACCTCGTGGACGCGACGAACGACCCGCTGCCGAACATGATCACGGACGGGCAGAAGAACACGCCCGCGCCGTGGGTGCCGTTCACGCGGGCGGGCTGCGACGTCGGCGGCGTCGGCACCGCGAACATCGAGCTCGAGAACACGTCGACGGCGCCGGGCGGCGACATCGCCGAGGCGTTCGGCGTCCCGTCGCCGCAGGCGACCGAGGCGCAGACCGATCCCCACCTCGCGCAGACGGACTTCGTCGGCATCGCGATCCACTGCTCGCAGTCCCCAGACAGCAAGTGCGCGAACGACGCGGACGCGCGGCCGGACCTGCTGCCGGACGAGCCGAATGGCTACACGGGCTTCCAGGCGCTCTACGGCGCCAAGTACGTCGATCCGGCGATCACCGGCGGAAGCGCGGCCGTCGACGACACGTTCGGGCAGCCGATCACCGACCCGGACGGCAACCCGGGCTTCCCGGGCTTCGACGGGATGCTCGCGAAGAACACGCTCGGCTACGTCGAGCAGATGCAGGAGAACGGGGTGCCCGTGACCTACGGCTACATCTCGGACGCGCACGACATCCACACGCCGAACCCGACGACCGACTCGTACCAGAGCGCCGCCGCCGGCCCGGGCGAGGCGACGTTCCAGGCGCAGCTGAAGGCGTACGACGATGCGTTCGCGGCGTTCTTCCAGAACCTCGCCGCGCACGGCATCGACCGCAGCAACACGCTCTTCGTCGTCACCGTCGACGAGGGAGATCACTTCGCGGGCGGCATCGGCACCCCCGACCCGAACAATCCGGGCGCGCTGACGTACACGCACGCCAACTGCACCGACATGACCGCGTGCCCGTCGAACCAGATCGGCGAGGTGAACGTGAACCTGGCCGGCGTGCTGCCGGCCGGCGAGCCGGCGTTCTCGGTGCACAGCGACGACGCGCCGACGTTCTACGTGAACGGGAACCCGTCCCGCACCGACCCGGCGGTGCGCAAGCTGGAGCAGGACGTGGGGGCGCTGAAGCTGCCCGACCCATACGTGAACCACGGCCAGCTCGTCCCCGCGACGGTCGCGCTCGCCGACCCGGTCGAGGAGCAGACGCTCCACATGGTCAACTCCGACCCGAAGCGGACGCCGACGTTCACGATGTTCGGCAACCCGGACTTCTTCTTCAGCTCGGGGTCGACCCCGTCGTGCGGCGCGAACCCGTGCGTCAGCCCGGGCTTCGCCTGGAACCACGGCGACATCCAGCAGGAGATCGGCAACACGTGGGTCGGCTTCGTCGGCCCGGGCGTCGCGAGCCGGGGCGTCGACTCGACGACCTGGACCGACCACACGAACGTCCGCCCGACGATCCTGTCGCTGGTCGGACTGAGGGACGACTACGAGCACGACGGCCGCGTGCTGACCGAGGCGCTCGCGCCGAGCGCCGTCCCGCCCGCGCTCGCGGGCCGGGAGGCGCACGAGCTGGCGCAGGTGTACGAGCAGCTCAACGCCCCGTTCGGGCGCTTCGACATGGACACGCTCGCCGCGTCGACGAAGGCGCTCGAGAGCACGAGCGTCGGCCGCTACACGTCGATCGAGGCGCAGATCGCCGTGCTGACGAGGCTCCGCAACTCGGTCGCGGACTCGATCAAGCAGGCGCTCGACGCCGCGGCCTTCTCGAACCAGCCGATCTCGCGCGTTCGCGCGGCGGCGTGGATCATCGAGGCGGACGTGCTGCTCAGGCGCGCCGCCGCGCTCCGGTAGCGGCGCGGAGCGCATCGACCTCGGAGGGCTCGAGCTCGCGCCAGGCGCCGGGCTCGAGCCCTTCGAGCGTCAGCGGCCCGTAGCGGCTTCGGTGCAGCGCGCGCACGGGATGCCCGACGGCCTCCAGCATCCGGCGGACCTGGCGGTTGCGCCCCTCGTGGATCGTCAGCTCGACGGTCGAGGGGCCGAGACGGCGGACGCGCGCCGGAGCGGTCGGCCCGTCGTCGAGCTCCACGCCGCGGGCGAGCCGCGCGAGCGCCGCCGTCGGCGGCCGCCCCTCCACGTCGGCGACGTAGACCTTATCGACGTGGTAGCGCGGGTGGGCGAGCCGGTGCGCGAGCGCGCCGTCGTTCGTCAGCAGCAGCGCGCCGGTCGTCTGTACGTCGAGGCGCCCCACGGGGACGATCCGGGCCGGGTGGCCGACGAGGGCGACCACCGTCGGCCGCCCACGGGGGTCGCGGGCGGTCGTGACGACCCCGGCGGGCTTGTGCAGCAGCACGTAGGCGAGCCGTTCGAGCGAGAGCGGCCGCCCGTCGAGTCGCACGTCGTCGCCGCGCTCGACGATGGTCCCGAGCTCGCCGGGCCGGCCGTTCACCGTCACGCGCCCCGCGCGGATCAGCTCGTCGGCGCCGCGGCGCGACGCGACACCCGCCCGGGCGAGCCACGCGTTCAGCCGCACGGGCCGCAACACTTGACATCGATGTCAGCCATCCCTAGGTTCGTGGCTCCTGCAACATCCAAGGGGAGGGACGATGGCAGGAACGGCAGCGACCGGCGTCCTCGAGGGGGAGGCGCTCGACGAGTTGCGCGCCGGCTTCCGCGGCGAGGTGCTCGAACCGGACGACGCGGAGTACGAGTCGGCGTGCGTGATCTTCAACGGCATGTTCGAGCGGCGGCCGGCAGTGGTGCTCCGGCCCGCGGGGACGGCCGACGTGATCCGCGCGGTGGGGCTGGCGCGCCTGAGCGGCGCGGAGCTCGCCGTCCGCGGCGGCGGCCACTCGGTGGCCGGCTTCTCGCTCTGCGACGGCGGCATCGTCGTCGACATGCGCGGCATGCGCGGCATCCGGGTCGACCCGCGGGGGCGAACGGTCCGCGCGCAGGCCGGACTCGACTGGGGGCAGTTCGATCGCGAGACGCAGGCGTTCGGGCTCGCCACCACCGGCGGCCGCGTGACGACCACCGGCGTCACCGGCTTCACCCTGGGCAGCGGCAGCGGCTGGCTCGAGCGGAAGCTCGGCTTCGCCGCCGACAACGTCGTCTCGGCGGACGTCGTCACCGCCGACGGCGAGGTCGTCACCGCGACGGAGGACGAGAATGCGGACCTGCTCTGGGGGCTGCGCGGAGGCGGCGGCAACTTCGGGATCGTGACGGAGCTCGAGTTCCGGCTCGCGCCGGTCGGCCCGGTCGTGTACGGGGGGCTGGCCGCGTTCCCGCCGGAGAAGACGGTGGAGCTCGTCCGCACGTGGCGCGACCTGTCGGCCGAGGCCGACGACGACCTCGGCTGGGCGGTCGCGTCGATCACGGCGCCGCCCGAGCCGTTCGTGCCGGAGGAATGGCGCCTGAAGCGGATGGTCGGCGTCGCCGGCATGTACGCCGGCCCGCCGGAGAAGGCCGAGCAGGTCCTCGCGCCGATCCGCGCGCTCGGGCCGGTCGTCGACCTGTGGCAGCCGATGCCGTACACGGTCGTGCAGGGCCTGCTCGATCCCGCGAATCCCTACGGGCGACGGAACTACTGGCGCGCGTTCCAGCTGCGCTGCCTCGACGAATCCGCGATCGACCTGTTCGCCGCGCGCGCGGACGCGATCCCGTCTCCGTTCACGGCGTTCATCATCATGAACGGGGGCGGCGCGATCGGGCGCGTCGGCGAGAACGACACCGCGCTCGGCGGGCGCAGCAACCCATTCAACGTCCACGCGAACGGGATGTGGGAGGGCGACGCGGACGAGGAGAACATCGCCTGGGTGCGAGAAACGACCGCGGCGTTCGCACCGCACGTCGCCCCGGGCATGGCGCTCAACTTCATGACCGAGATCGGCGACGCGGAGCTGCAGGAGAGCTGGGGCCCGAAGCTGCAGCGGCTGCGCGAGCTCAAGGCGAAGTACGACCCGGAGAACCTCTTCCGGCTCAACCAGAACGTCCTACCCGCCGCGACGTAGGACGGGGACGGGGGGCGGGCGCGGCCGCGGAGGGGCGGCCGCGCCCGTTTTTCGTAGAGGCTCTCACAATGATGTTCGTCGATCCGGGAGCGATCGGCGAGCACGAAGCAAGGACGCAGGGAGCGCCCATACGAGTGCGTATGGGCGCGACCGAGGACGCAGCATCATGCCGCCGAGCGCGGCCGGGCGACTCAACGTGCATTGTGTGAGAGCCTCTTAGTAGAGGGCGGTCGCGAGGCGGCGCCGGTAGCGGACCGTGAGCGGATGCTCGTGGCCGAGCTCGGCGAACAGGCGCACCATCAGCTCGCGCGTCGCCTCGCGCTCGCCGTTGCCGTCCGAGATGCGGGCGAGCAGCAGCTCGAACGCGGCCTCGTAGTCGCCCCCGCCGAGCGCGGCCGCGAGCTCGGGATCGTCGTCGACCGTCTCGGCGACCGGCGGGCGCGTGAGCTCGTCGAGGAACGCCTCGACCGCCGGCCGCGACCGCGCGCCGACGAACTCGGCGACGACCTGGCCGCCGCGGAACGCCTTCACCGCGGGGATGCCGCGGACCTGGAAGCGGTCGGCGAGCGCGGGGCTCGCGTCGACGTCGACCTTCGCCAGCGCGACGCCGCGCGCGGCGGCCGCCTCCTCGAGCACCGGTCCGAGGGTGCGGCACGGCCCGCACCACGCGGCCCAGAAGTCGACCACCACCGGCGCGTCGGCCGACGCGGCGACCACGTCCTGCTCGAAGGTGTCCTCGCTGACGTCCACGGTGCCTGACACCTTACGGTGCCTGGCACCGTGAAGAGAGTGTTACGCGGGGCGCCGCGCCGCGACCGCTTCGAGGCGGCCGCGGATCTCGTCGGCGTCGGCGCCGACGTCATCGACGCGCGGCAGCGCGGCGAGCGACTCGAGTCCGAAGACGCGCTCGAAGAGCGGCGTCGTGCGGTACCGGATCGCACCGGCCTCCTCGCGGCCGTGCTCGGCGATCAGGCCCCGCTCGACGAGCCCGGCGACCACGCCGTCCACGTTCACGCCGCGGATGCGCGCGACCTCCGGCCGCGAGATCGGGCCGAGGTAGGCGACGATCGCGAGGGTCTCGAGCGCGGCCTGCGAGAGCCCCTTCTCGACCGGCCGCTCGAACAGGCGGGCGCAGGCAGGCGCCGCCTCCGCGGCGGCACGGAACGCGTAGCCGCCGGCGACGTGCTCGAGCACGATCCCGCTCAGCCCTTCCGCGTAGCGCTCCGCGAGGAGCTCCAGCGCCTCCTCCACCTCGGCCGGGTCGACCTCGGCGGCGAGCGCGAGCTCCTCGACCGGCAGGGGCTGCGACGCCACCACGAGCAGCGCCTCGAGCGTGCGCGCGACCTCGGCCGCGGCACTCGGCTGTGACGGGATCAGGCGGAGCGGACGTCCCACGTGAGGCTCCTTTCGTCCTCGGCTCTCGAAATCCTTATCGGCGCGAACGGCGCCGCCTGGCTGAGCGCGATCTCGTTCTGCTTGCGCAGCTCGAGCAGCGCCAGGAAGGCGACGGCGATCTCCACGCGGTTCATCCCGCCGACGAACTCGTCGAAGTCGAGGCGGGTGCGGCGCCGCAGAAGCGCACGCCAGCGCTCGACGAACTGCGAGACGGGCGGGAAGCGGAGCGCCATGTGCGCCGTCGACGGCGCCGGCGGCTCGGCGGCGAGCGCGCGCAGGGCGGCGGCGAGCTTGCCGGGCGGCTGCGGCGCGAGGCGCCGCTCCGGCCGGGGCTGAAGGGGCGCCGGGCCGAGCCGGAAGAAGAGGTCGCGCCGCTCCTGCAGGCGCCCGAGCAGCCAGCCCGCCGCCTCCTTGGCGCGCCGGTACTCGGCGAGCCTCCGCGCGAGCTCCTCGGCGGCCTCCTCCGGCTCCAGCTCGGCGAGCTCCGCTTCCTCCTCCGGGAAGAGCGCGCGGGCCTTCAGCTCGAGGAGCGCCGAGATCAGGACGAGGAACTCGCCGCAGGCGTCGAGGTCGAGCTCGCCGCGCTCGCCCAGGCGCTCGACGAAGGCGGCGACGATCGCCGCCAGCTCGACGTCGCGCAGCTCCAGCTCCTCGCGCAGCACGAGCGAGAGCAGGAGGTCGAACGGCCCCTCGAACGCGTCGAGGTCCAGCTCGAGCTCGCGGACCGCCGCCATCGGCGGACACCGTATCGGCCTTACCGGACGCGCCCGCGCGGGATGGCCATCGCCGGTCCCTGCGGCACGCGGCGCCGGGCAGGCCCGCCGCGCTCGCGGCCGCCGCCGGCCTCGCGGCCGTGGAAGAACTGCCACCAGACGAAGAACGCGGTCGAGCAGCAGAAGACGACGATCGACACCCAGGCGTTGAGGCGCAGGCCGGCGAAGTGGTGCGCCGGGTCGATGCGCAGCAGCTCCTCGAAGAAGCGGCCGAACGTGTACCAGGAGACGTAGAGCGCGAACAGGCCGGGCGGCACGATCCGGAAGCGGCGGTCGACGACGAGCACGAGCAGCAGCACCCCGACGACGTCCCAGATCAGCTCGTACAGGAACGTCGGGTGGTAGGTGGCCCGGTCGAAGTACTGGATCATCCGGTGCGCGGGGTCGATCTTCAGTGCCCACGGCAGCGTCGTCGGCTTGCCGTACAGCTCCTGGTTCCACCAGTTGCCGATGCGGCCGATCCCCTGCGCGAGCAGCAATCCCGGCGCGACCGCGTCCATGAAGCGGTAGACCCCGTAGCCGGCGCGGCGGACGATCACGGCTCCGGCGAGGGTGCCGAGGAGGATCCCGCCCCACACGCCCAGCCCGCCCTGCCAGACCTCGAAGATCCCCTGCCACTTCGGCGTCGGCACCTCGTTCCACGAGGTGATGTCGTGGTAGGCGCGCGCGCCGACGACGCCGAACGCGACGCCCCACACGGCGACCCGCAGCACGAGGTCCCAGTCGCCGCCGCGCGCCTGCCAGCGGTAGCCGGTGAGCACGATGCACGCGACGATGGCCACGAGCAGCGTGAGGCCGTACATGTGCAGCGTCAGCGGGCCCAGGTGGACGACGCCGGTGTGCGGCGACGGGATGAAGGCGAGCATGCGCCTCTAGTGAACCATGGAAACTGTTTGGTCGCGAAGCGACCAAACAGTTTCGAAGCCTTTACCGCAGGATCTTGACGGCGAGCTCGGGCGGGCAGCCGCGCTGGACGAGCTCGACGGCGCGATGGAGGTCGACGTCGTGGCGGCCGGCGAGCTCCGCCGCCGCCTCCGCCGGGTAGCCGGCGCGTTCGAGCTCGTGTGCGCGCCAGTCCTCGACCTGGTCGAGCTCCCCACGCGGATGAGTTGCCGCCGTCGTCATCTCGCTCTCGCCCCTTCATTCGGTAGAACGGTCGAGCCGGTTCTCCCCATGCCGGGTGATCCGCAGATTTAACGCAGTCCTAACGGTCGAGACGCGTCTCAGGCGACGGCCGACTCGCCGAGAAGCACCTTCACCTCGGCGTAGAAGTCGGGCGCGGGCCGCACCTTGTAGTCGGGGCCGAAGGCGTAGAGCTTGCGGCCCTCCGAGGTGAGGCAGTCGACGATCACCGGCGACTCGCCGGGGAAGTCGCGGATCAGGTCGCGCAGCTCGCCGATGACGCCGGCCGGCAGCCGCGTCGCGTCGAGGCGCAGCCGCACCTCGCGCCGGTCGGCGACCGCCTCGAACGCCGCCACCTCCATCGCCACCAGCTTCGTCTCCCCCTCCTTGTGGTCGACGCGGCCCTTCACGATCAGGATCCGGTCGGCGACGCACAGCTCGCGCGCGCGCTCGTAGGTCGAGTTGAAGACCATGCACTCGGTACCGCCGGTCACGTCGTCGAGCCGCAGGAACACCATCGGCTCGCCGCGCTTCGTCGTCATCTGCCGCAGCGACGAGACGATGCCGCCGACGGTGACGACCTCGCCGTCGCGGCGCCGCTCGAGCTCCGCGATCGTCGCGTCCGTCTTCCGCCGCAGCTCGGCGCGGATCGCCGACAGCGGGTGCTCGGAGACGTACAGCCCGAGCACCTCCTTCTCGAGCCGCAGCAGCTCGTTCTTCTCGAACTCGTCGGTCGACAGCGGCTCGTAGTAGCCGCCGTGGCTCAGGTCGGCTTGGACGTCGAAGATCGAGACCTGGTTTCGTCGCAGCGCACGCTCGGCGGCGGCGCCGAGCGCACGATCGAGGACGTCGAGCGCCGCTTTCCGCGAGCCGGGCAGCGCGCCGCACTTGACGAGCGCCTCGACCACGCGCTTGTTCGCTACCTGCGGGTCGACGCGCTCGGTGAAGTCCCAGATCGACTCGAACGGGCCGCCCTCCGTGCGGGCGGCGATGATCGCGCGCGCGGCGCCCTCCCCCACGCCCTTGACCGCGTTCAGGCCGAAGCGGATCTTGCCGTCGACGACCGCGAAGTCGACCTGCGACTCGTTCACGTCCGGCGGCAGCACCTCGATGCCGAGCTCGTGACACGCGTTGACGTAGAACGGCACGCGGTCCTTGGTGTTCATCACCGACGAGATCAGCGCCGCCATGTACTCGCACGGATGGTTCGCGCGCAGCCACGCGGTGCGGTACGAGATGAGCGCGTAGCAGGCGGCGTGCGACTTGTTGAAGGAGTAGTCCTGCGCCTTCTCCATGTCGTCCCAGAGCTGGCGCGCGACGGCGTCGGGGGTGTCGTTCGCGACCGCCTTCTCGATGAACATCGTCTTCAGCGACGCCATCAGCCTGTGGTCCTTCTTCGCGATCGCGCGGCGCAGGTCTTCCGCCTCGAACAGCGTGAAGCCCGCGATCTCCTTCGCGATCTCCATCGACTGCTCCTGGTAGATGCTGATCCCCGCGGTCCGCTCGAGGATCGGCTTCAGTCTCGGGTCGAGGTAGCTGACGCGCTCCCTGCCGTTCTTGCGCGCCGCGTACGTGGGGATGTACTGCATCGGGCCCGGCCGGTAGAGCGCAACGAGCGCGATCAGGTCCTCGAACTCGGTCGGCTTCACCTGCCGCAGCGCCTCGCGCATCCCGGACGACTCGAACTGGAAGACGCCCGTCGCCTCGCCGCGGGCGAGCATCTCGTACGTCCTGCGGTCGTCGAGCGGGATCGTCGAGATGTCGAGGCCGCCGAGCAGCTCGCAGGCCTTGTCGATCACGTCGAGGTTGCGGAGGCCGAGGAAGTCGACCTTCAGCAGCCCGAGCGCCTCCACGTCCTTCATCGAGAACTGCGTCACGACCTCCTGGTCGGCGCCCTTCTGCTGCAGCGGGACCACGCTCACGAGCGGCTCGGCGCCGATCACGACGCCGGCGGCGTGGATCGAGTCGGCGCGCGTGAGGCCCTCGAGCGGCCGCGCGAGCTCGACGATCTCCTTCGCCACCGGGTCGCCGTCGACCGCCTTGCGCAGCTCGCCGCCCGGCTTCAGGCACTCCTCGAGCGTCTGGCCCGGGCCCTCCGGGATGAGCTTGGCGATCCGGTCGACCTGGCCGTAGGGAATCTCGAGCACGCGGCCGGCGTCGCGAACGGCCGCGCGCGCCGCCATCGTCGAGAAGGTGATGATCTGCGCGACGCGGTCGCGGCCGTACTTCTCCGTCACGTAGTTGATGACGCGCTCGCGGCCGGCGACGGCGAAGTCGATGTCCATGTCCGGCATCGACTTGCGGCCGGGGTTGAGCATGCGCTCGAACAGCAGGTCGTAGCGAATCGGGTCGATGTCGGTGATCTCGAGGCTGTACGCGACGAGGCTGCCCGCCGCCGAGCCGCGGCCGGGGCCGACGCTGATGCCGTTCTGCTTGGCGAAGCGGATGAAGTCCCAGACGATCAGGAAGTAGTCGGTGAACCCCATCTCCCGGATCGTCTTCAGCTCGTGTCGAAGGCGGTCGTGGAGGTCGCTCGTCACCGTCCCGTAGCGGCGCTCGAGCCCCTTCTCGCACAGCTCGACGAGGTAGTCGAACGTGTCGCGTCCTTCCGGCGCCGGGAAGTGCGGCAGCAGGATCCGGCCGAGCTCGATCTCGACGTTGCAGCGCTCCGCCACCTCGAGCGTGCGCCGCAGCGCGTCGTCGTGGCCGGGGAAGTCGGCCGCCATCTCCTGCGGCGACTTGAAGTAGAAGTGATCGGTCTCGAACCGCCAGTGCTCGGGGTTCTTGAGCGAGTCGCCGGACTGGATGCAGAGCAGCGCCTCGTGGGCGCGTGCGTCCGTGTCGCGCAGGTAGTGGACGTCGCCGGTCGCGACCGTCGGCAGGCCCGCCTTCGCGGCGAGGTCGGCGAGCTGCGGCAGGATCCGCGCCTGCACGTCGAGGTGCGCGTTCTGCAGCTCGACGTAGACGTTGTCGCGGCCGAAGACGTGGGTGAGCCGGTCGAGCTCGCTCGCCGCGTCTGCGGCGCGGTTCTCCTCGAGCGCCTTGCAGACGCGCCCGGAGAGGCAGCCGGAGAGCGCGATCAAGCCGTCCGCGTGCTGCGCGAGCAGGTCCCAGTCGACGCGCGGCTTGTAGTAGTAGCCCTCGAGGTAGCCGAGGCTCGACAGCTTGATCAGGTTGCCGTAGCCCGCGTTGTCGCGGGCGAGCAGGGTCAGGTGGGCGTAGCCCTTCTGCTGCGCGCGGCGGTCGTCGCAGACGTAGACCTCGCAGCCGATCACCGGCTTGACGCCCGTCGAGCGCGTCGCCTTCCAGAGCTGGATCGCGCCGGCGAGCGAGCCGTGGTCGGTGAGCGAGACCGCCGGCATCTCGAGCTCCGCCGCCCGCGCGACGAGATCCGGGATCCGGCATGCCCCGTCGAGGATCGAGTACTCGCTGTGGACGTGGAGATGGACGAACTCGGCCTGACCCATCGGCCGGGCCAGTCTACGCTCGGCCCCGGCGGGTACCCCTGGCGCGTCTACCAGACCGCGCGCGCGGGATCGAAGGCGTGCATCCGCTCGTCGCGGGTGACGAGCGGAGCGTCCTCCGCGCGGGCCGTCGCGTAGATGATGCGGTCGAAGGGATCGGCCTCGAACCGCAGCTGGGCGGCGTCGACCGCGACCTCCGGACGCAGCTCGAGGGCCGTGACCGGTTCCCCGAGCGCGGACCCGAGCCAGCGCCGAACGGGCATCCCGAGCCGTACCCGGCCGCGCTCCACGAGGGACACGAGCTCGTAGACGCTGACGGTGCAGACGCCGACCTCGTCCGCGGCCTCGATCGCGCGCTTCGCCCGGCGTGAGAGCTCGCGGGGCCGAACGCGCCACCAGAGCCATGCGTGCGTGTCCAGCACGATCATGCGCCCATCTCGTCCTCGCCCCAGCCCTCCCAGGCGCTGAAGTGGACGAGCTCGTCGTCGGAGCAGAGCTGCTCCGCGCTGCCGAGCAGGCTCGGCGGATCCTCCGGCGGCACCACCAGCGCCACCGGCTTTCCGCGCTTGGTCACGACCACCGGCGAGCGCGTCTCGGCGACCTCGTCCAGGATCGCGAGGCACTTCGCCTTGAACTCGGTGGCGGCGATCGTCCTCGCCATCTGACCACTGTACCTGGTCATCTGGTCGCCCGATAGTGTCCTCCGGGGAGATGGCCCACAGGGTCGTGGTGATCGGCGGCGGGTTCGGCGGGCTGCAGGCGGTGCGCGGCTTGAAGGACGCGCCGGTCGAGGTGACGCTCGTCGACCGCCGGAACTTCCACCTCTTCCAGCCGCTCGCCTACCAGGTCGCGACGGGCGCGCTGTCGGCGACCGAGGTGGCGGCGCCGCTGCGGGCGGTCTTCAAGCGGCAGCGGAACGTGCGCGTGCTGCTCGCCGAGGCGGCCGGCGTCGACCTCGAGCGCCGCGAGCTCGAGCTCGCGCGCCTGCCGAACGGCGACGACGTGCGCGCGCTTCCCTACGACACGCTCGTCGTCGCCACCGGCTCGCGCTACTCCTACTTCGGCCACGACGACTGGCGTCCCTACGCGCCCGAGCTGAAGTCGCTCGAAGGGGCGCTCGACATCCGCGACCGCATCCTGGGGGCGTTCGAGGCGGCGGAGGTCGAGCGCGACGAGACGCGACGGCGGGCGTGGCTGACGTTCGTCGTCGTCGGCGCCGGCCCGACGGGGGTCGAGATGGCCGGGCAGATCGCCGAACTCGCCCGCGACACGCTCCGTCGCGACTTCCGCGTCGCCGACACGCGCTCGGCGCGCGTCCTGCTCGTCGAGACCGCGGACCGCGTGCTGACCGCGTTCGCGCCCTCGCTCTCGCGCCGTGCCTACGGCGCCCTCCGGAGCCTCGGCGTGACGCCGCTCGTCGGCCACACCGTGGTCTCGGTCGGCCCCGAGTCGGTCTCCATCGCCGACGTCGGCGGCGAGGTGGAGGAGGTGCCGGCGCGCACGGTGGTCTGGGCGGCGGGCGTCACCACCTCGAGCTTCGCCGGCACGCTCGCCGCCGCGGCGGGGGCCGAGGTCGATCGCGCCGGGCGCGTCGCCGTCACCCCGCAGCTGACGCTGCCGGGCCGTCCGGAGGTCTTCGCGCTCGGCGACATGGTGCGGATCGGCGACACCCTCCTCCCCGGTCTCGCGCCGGTCGCGATGCAGCAGGGCCGCTTCGTCGCGCGCGTGATCCGCGACCGCCTGGCCGGGAACGCGCCGCCCGCCGCCTTCCACTACCGCGACAAGGGCAACCTGGCGACGATCGGCCGCTCGCGCGCGGTCGCGGAGATCGGGCCGCTCCGCGTGAGCGGCTTCCCGGCGTGGGCGCTCTGGCTCGGCGTGCACATCGTCTACCTGATCGGCTTCCAGAACCGGCTGCTCGTGCTGCTCCGCTGGACCGGCAGCTTCCTCACGCACGGTCGCGGCGCGCGCGTGATCGGGCGGCGCGGGGCCGTCAGAGGTGGGTCGGAACGCCCTGCGGAAAGCGGAACAGCCGCTTCCGGTCGTACCGGCGCTTGACCGCGACGAGCCGCGCCAGGTTCGCGCCGTAGTACGCGTGCAGGAAGTCGGGCAGCGCCGGGTCGGCGTAGTTGACGTACGCCTCGCCGGTCATCGAGGGCGCCAGCGCCTTCCGCGCCTGCTCGACCCAGGCCCGCGCCGAGGCCCCGCCCACCGCGAAGTACTGCACGGACGCCAGGTCGCGGCGGTGTGCGAACGCGGTCGCGGCGGGCGCGACGCGGTTGACGGCGCCGCCGTAGGCGTCGATCAGCAGCGCGCCCGACTCCGACCCGCGCGCCTCGACGACGTGGCGGAACGAGGCGAGCCGCGCCGCGCTCGGCACCGCGCGCAGGTAGCTCGACGAGCCGGCGAACGGCTGGCTGCCCGCGGCCGAGCAGCCGGGCAGCGAGTGGCCGAGGCAGCCGGCCCAGCGGGCGACGAGGTCGAGCCAGCTCGAGGGTGCGACGACCAGCTTCGACGCGGCCGGCTTCAGGCCCGCCAGCAGGGCGGTCAGCTGCTGCGCGGTGCCGAGGAACTGCCCGAACACCTGGACGGTCGGCCCGCCCGGGCCGGCGGCGAGGCGGCAGATGGAGCCGAGCCGGTCGGCGGTCGCCGGGGCCCAGCGCAGGAAGCCGTCGAGCACCTCCTCGACCTGCGCCCACGGCCACGACGCGACGAAGTACGAGCCGGCGCGGACCGGGTGCGTCCGGAAGACGAACCGCGTGGCGATCCCGAAGTTGCCGCCCCCGCCGCCGCGGCACGCCCAGAAGAGGTCGGAACGGCTCGCCGGGCTCGCCGTCAGGACGCGGCCGTCGGCGGTCACCACCTGCGCCGAGAGCAGGTTGTCGCAGGCGAGCCCCCACGCGCGCGAGGCGAGGCCGAAGCCGCCGCCGAGCACGTGGCCGCCGATCCCGACGCTGGGGCAGGTGCCGGCGGGGATCGCGACGCCGTGCGCGGCCAGCCCCTGGTAAACGTTGCCGAGGCGGGCACCGGGCCCGATCGTCGCGCGGCCGGGGGCGGCGCTCACGCCCGCGAGATGCGCGAGGTCGACGACGACGCCGGTCGTCGTCGACCAGCCGCCGTAGCTGTGGCCGCCTGAGCGGGCGACGATCGGCACGTGCGTCTGCGCCGCCCAACGGACGACGCGGGCGACGTCGGCGGCGTCCTTCGGCCGCACGACGGCGAGCGGCTTCACGGACGCGTAGTTCGCGTCGTACGGCGCCCGGATGCGCGCGTAGAGCGCCTGCCCCGGCACCGCGATCTCGCCGCGGAAGGTCTTCGCGAGCGCCCGCAAACGCGGGTCGGCATCGTCGGCGAAGCGTAACGCGGGCGCGAAGGCGAGCGCCGCGGCGGCCCCGGCCCCGCGGGCGAGCAGCTCGCGCCGGGTGAGGGTGTTACTCAGACGACGTGTCGTCGTCGCCGCCGGAGCGGCTGCGCCAGAACGTGAGCGCGCCGACGAGCCCGGCGACCGCGAGGGCGAGCGCGCTCTTGTTCGGCCGCTTCGTCTCCGGATCGACCGAGGGGACGGCGCTCTTCGCCTTCTTCTTCAGCACACGCTTGCCGACGGCCCAGGTCACCCAGCCGACGGCCGCGTTCCGACGGTTGAAGACGCTCATGGGGCGACTCTACCCCTCCGCTCGCGCCGCGCAAACCGGGTCATGCCTGCGCGGCCGCGCGCTTGCGGTTCGGCAGGTGGATCGCCCGGCCGAGCGCGACCAGGCCGGCCTCCTTGATCGCCTCGGAGAGCGTCGGGTGCGCGGCCATCCCGTCGGCGACCGTCTCCACCGTCGACTCGGCGTCGATCGCGACCGTTCCCGCCTCGACGAGGTCGGTGACGTGCGGCCCGACCATCACGAGTCCGAGCAGCTCGCCGTAGCGCGTCTCGTGGATCGACTTCACCCAGCCGGTCGTCTCCGCCTGCATCACCGCGCGCGCGTTCGCGACCCAGGGGAAGACGCCGACGGCGACGTCGTCGCCGTACTGCTCGCGCGCCTGCGCCTCGGTGAGGCCGACGCCCGCGATCTCGGGGTCGGTGTAGATGGGCCGCGGCACGGCGCGGTTGTCGACGACCGCCTCGTGCCCGCACGCGTTCTCCGCGGCGACCTCGCCCTCGCGGAACGCGGTGTGCGCGAGCTGCCAGTAGCCGGCGCAGTCGCCGACCGCGTAGACGTTCGGCACGCTCGTGCGGCGGTGCTCGTCGGTGGCGATGCCCTTGCGCCGGTCGTACTCGATTCCGGCCGCCTCGAGCCCGATCCCCTCGACGAGCGGCGCGCGCCCGACGGAGACGAGCATCAGGTCGCAGTCGACCGTCTCGCCGTCGCCGAACGTCACGGTGAGCGAGTTGCCCTTCTGCTCGACCTGCGTGCACTGCTTGCCGAGGTGCAGCGCGATGCCGCGCTTGCCGAAGGTCTTCGCGAGCTCCTTGGCCGCGTCCGCGTCCTCCTGCGGGATCAGCGTGTCGAGCATCTCGATGATCGTCACCTCGGAGCCGAAGCGCTGGAAGATCGACGCGAACTCGCAGCCGATGATCCCGCCGCCAAGCACGACGAGCCGGCGCGGCACCTCGGTCTGTGAGAGCAGGCCGGTCGAGTCGACGCAGAGGTCGGACTCGAGACCGGGGATCGGCGGCCGCAGCGGGAAGCTGCCGGTGGCGACGATCGCCTGCTTGAAGGAGACGTCGTCGCCGCCCTCCACGGCGATCGTGCTCGCATCGCGGAACGCGCCGGCACCCTTCACCCACTCGACCCCGTTCGCCTTGAACAGGCTCGCGACGCCCTGCGTCATCTGCTTGACGACGCCCGCCTTCCACTCGTTGGCGGCGGCGAAGTCGACGCGCGTGCCCTCGACGTGGATGCCGAGCTTCGCGAAGTTCTCCTCCGCGTGGTGGAGGAAGTGCGCGGTCTGCACCCATGCCTTCGTCGGGATGCAGCCGACGCGCAGGCACGTGCCGCCGAGCTCGGGCTCCTTCTCGATGCACGCGACCTTGGCGCCCAGCTGCGCGGCGCGGATCGCTGCGGTGTAGCCACCGGGGCCTCCGCCCAGGACGGCGACGTCGACGTCCATTCGCTCTCCTCGTCTCTCGTTCGGGTTGCCGGCGATGCTAGCGACGGGCCGTGGCGCGTTGCGTTTTAGCTCGTGCGCCTTCGCCTTCGTTGCACCGGAAGCCGTGGCGGTGCCGCGAGCCCCGAAGAGGGGTGTCTGACACCTACGGTGTCAGACACCATCCTCGCCGCACCTCCCCCGACCTCGCCGCGCCCGCCCGGAACAGGTGTCTGACACCCGACGGTGTCAGACACCCCCCTCGCCGCACCTCCGCCGACGTCGTCGCGCCCGCCCGGAACAGGTGTCTGACACCTACGGTGTCAGACACCATCCTTCCCGCACCTCCGCCGACGTCGTCGCCCCCGGCCCGGAAACAGGTGTCTGACACCTACGGTGTCAGACACCTCTCCGAGGGTCTCACGTCACGAGGACGATCTTGCCGAGCTTGCCGCCCGCCGCGAAGCGCGCATACGCCTCCTCGGCGCGCTCGAGCGGGAACGTCGCCTCGACCGGCACGCGGATCTCGCCGCGCGCGAGCAGCGGCAGCGTGAGCTCCCCCAGCCGCCGCACGACCTCGGCCTTCTCCTCGGCCGTCCGGGAGCGAAGCGTCGAGCCGTGGATGCTGCCGCGCTTGCGCATCAGCAGGCCGAAGTCGATCTCCGCCCGCGCGCCTGCCCCGGTGCCGATGACGCTGATCCGGCCGCCCGGCGCCAGCAGCTCGAGCGCCCGCGTGAGGCCGTCGCCGCCGACGAGCTCGAGGATCACGTCGTACGGCCCTTCGACGCCCAGGTCGGCGCCGAGCGCCCGCAGCTCGTCCTGGTGGTGGCGCGCGGACGCCGTCACGCGCGCGCCCGTCGCGACGCCGAGCTGCACTGCGGCGACGCCGACGCCGCCCGCGGCGCCCGTCACGAGCAGGCGCTCGCCCGCCTGCAAACCGGCCTGCGTGAAGAGCGCGTCGTGCGCGGTCGCGAACGCCTCCATGAACCCTCCGGCCTCCTCCCAGGGCACGCCGTCGGGCACGTCCAGCACGTGGCGCTCGTCGACGGCGACCGCCTCGGCCTGGCCGCCGCCCGGAAGCAGCGCCATCACGCGCCGCCCGTCCTCGGTCTCCCCCGCGCACTCCAGACCGGGGATGTCCTGCGGTGCGCCCGGCGGCGCGGGATATCGCCCCGCGCGCTGCGCGAGATCCGCGTTGTTGACGCCGGCCGCGCGCACGCGGACGGCCAGCTGTCCCGCCGCCGGCTCCGGCTCCGGCCGCCCCTCGACCCGCAGCGCACCCTCGTGGACGACGACCGCGCGCATTCCGTCATGATGACCGTCGTGAAGCTGGAGGGGATCCACCACGTCACGTGCATCACGGCCGACGCGCCGGGCAACGTCGAGTTCTACGCGGGCGAGCTCGGCCTGCGGATGGTCAAGAAGACGGTCAACCAGGACGACCCGACCGTGTACCACCTCTTCTACGCCGACGAGCGCGGCTCGGCCGGCGCGGACATCACGTTCTTCGAGTACCCCGGCACGCCGCGCGGGCGCGCCGGCGACGGCATGGTGCACACCGTCTGCTTCCGCGTCGCCTCGCACGACTCGCTCGACTGGTGGCGCGCACGCGTCGGCGGGACGATCGACGACGGCTCGCTCGTCTTCGAGGATCCCGAGGGGCTGACGCTGGCGCTGCTGATCGACGACTCCGGCGACGAGCCGCTCACCGCGGAGGCGCCGGACATCCCGGACGAGCACCGCATCCGCGGCTTCGCCGGCGTGCGCGCCTACGCGTCCGATCCCGGGCGGAGCGAGGGCCTGCTCGATGCGCTCGGGTTCGAGCCCGGCTGGGAGGCGCGCGGCGACCGCCGCGGCGGCTTCTACGTCTACGACTCGCCGCCGTCGCAGCGCGGGCTGCAGGCGGCGGGAACGGTGCACCACGTCGCGTGGGCGTCGCTGCCCGACGAGCACGAGGCCTGGCGCGAGCGCGTCGTCGCGGCCGGCGCCCAGCCGACGCCGGTCATCGACCGCTTCTACTTCAAGTCGATCTACTTCCGCGAGCCGAGCGGCGTCCTGTTCGAGATCGCGACGATCGGCCCGGGCTTCACCGCCGACGAGCCGTTCGAGTCGCTCGGCGAGGCGCTCTCGCTGCCGCCCGACTACGAGCGCTACCGCGAGCAGGTGGAGAAGATCCTCACCCCGCTCCCGGACCCGCGCAGAGAGCGCGCGCGGTCCTGAAACTGTTTCGTGGACATGTCCACGAAACGGTTTCCCTTCAGAGCTTTCGCACCATCGTGAGCGCGCCGTCCGACTCGCCGGCGCGCTCGAAGCCGTTCCGCTCGTAGAAGCCGACGGCCGGCGAGCCCTTCTGCACCGAGAGCGACAGCGCGTGCACGCCGTCGGCGCGGGCGCGCGCGAGCAGGGCGTCGAGGAGCTCCTGCCCCACCCCGTGCCGGCGCTTCGAGGGGACGACGGCGATGGTCAGCTCGGGCGTCTGCTCGTCGACGAAGCCGTAGCCGGGCGCGTCCGCGCCGAAGCGCCGGAACCAGGCGGCGCCGACGCGGTTCGCCCCCTCCGCGGCGACCACCGCGACGTCGCCGGGACGACCCCAGCTCTCGACGTAGCGCGAGAGCGGGATCTCCGTCTCGAGCCCGGCCACGCGCCAGTGGTAGGCGTGCGCGAGCATGGAGCGCATGAAGGGCACGTCCGCCTGAGAGCCGCGGCGGATCATTCGGCGGCGTGCTCGGCGAGCTGGACCCTGTTGCCGTCGGGATCGAAGACGTCGACGAGACGGACCTGCCCGGCCACGTCGACGACCGTGCCGACGCGCACGCCCTGCTCGCGCAGCCGCGCCGCCGCGGCCTTCACGTCGTCGACGTCGACCATCGCCACTCCGCCGCCGCCGGGCTCGCCCTCCGAGAGCGCGATCCGCATCTGCCCGCGCTCCAGCTTCGCCCAGCGGTCGTCCCAGTCGACGTACGTCTCCTCGAAGCCGAGCAACCGCTTGTAGAAGTCCCGTCCGCGGTCGAGCTCGCGGACGAAGTACCACACGCGCGGGTCGCTCCCGCTCACAATGCGAGCGCGGGCTCCTCGACGAGCTGCTTGACCGTGCGCAGGAACGCCGCACCCTCGGCGCCGTCGACCGCGCGGTGGTCGAGCGTGAGCGTGAGCGCGAGCAGCGGACGCACGACGATCGCGCCGTCGCGCGCGACCGGCGTGTCGACGCCGGCGCCCACCGCGAGGATCGCCGCCTGCGGCGGGTTCAGCACCGCGACGAACTCCTCGACGCCGTACATGCCGAGGTTGGAGATCGTGAACGTCCCGTCCTCGAGATCCTGCTGCGTGAGCCTGCCGTCGCGGGCCCTGCCGACGGCGTCCGCACGCGCGGCGGCGAGCTCGGCGAGCGAGAGCCGCTCGACGCTGCGGATCACGGGCACGACGAGGCCTTGCGGCGCGGCCACCGCGATGCCGACGTTCGCGGTCGGGAACCGGAGCAGCACGTCTTCCGCGAACTGCACGTTCACGTCGCGGTGCAGCATCAGCGCCTGTGCGCACACCTTCGCCAGCACGTCCGTCACCGTGATGCGAACGTCGGGGTGCAGCTCGCGCGCCCGCGCGACGAGCTCGTTCGTGCGCGTCAGGTCGGCGCGCATCGTCAGCTGGAAGACCGGCGCCTGCCACGCGGCGGTCAGGCGCCGCGCGATCGTCTTGCGCACGTTGGAGAGCGGCAGCGACTCGACCTCGCCGGTCGGCACGGCAACCGGCGCGGCCGGGCGGCGCGGCGCCGCCTCGGCGCGCTCGACGTCCTCGGCGACGATCCGCCCCTCGGGCCCGGTGCCCGTCAGCGAGCGCAGGTCGATGCCCCGCTCGCGCGCGATCCGCCGCGCGAGCGGCGAGGCCTTGACGCGGCCGTCACCGTCGGCCGGAGACTCGCGAACCTGGTTCGTCGCCTTCGGCGACGAGCCAGGTTCGGGCGCTTTCGGCGACGAACCAGGCTCGGACGCTTCGGGCGTCTCGGCGACCTCTTCGCCCGCTTCGCCGATCCAGGCGACGGTGCGGCCGACCGGGGCCTCGCCTTCCGGCACCGCGATCTTCAGCAGCACGCCCGCGAAGTCGGCCTCGACCTCCTGCGTCACCTTGTCGGTGTCCACCTCGAAGAGCGGCTCGCCCTTCTGCACGCTCTCGCCCTCCGACTTCAGCCAGCGCGTGATCGTCCCCGCCTCCATGCCCTGGCCCAGCCGCGGCAGCTTCACCTCGTTGGCCACGCGTTACCTCCCGAGCGTGCGCCGGATCGCCGCGAGCACGTCGTCCGCGTCCGGGACCACGAACTGCTCCATCACGGGCGCGAAGGCGAGCGGCGCGAACTTCGCGCCGACGCGCTCGATCGGCGCGTCGAGCCAGTCGAACGCGGCGTGCTGCAGCACCGCCGCGACCTCGGCGCCGAAGCCCATGCGCTGCACCGCCTCGTGCGCGACGACGACGCGGTTCGTCTTCTTCACGCTCTCGACCAGCGTCGCCTCGTCGAGCGGCTGGAGCGTGCGCGGGTCGACCACCTCGACCGAGATCCCCTCCTCCTCGGCGCGTGCCGCCGCGTCGAGCGAGCGGTGGACGAGCGGGCCGGTCGCGATCACCGTCACGTCGGTGCCTTCGCGCAGGACGCGCGCCGATCCGAGCGGGATCGGCTCGAGCTTCTCGGGCACCTCGCCCTTCACCGGGTAGAGCAGCCGGTGCTCGAAGACGATCACCGGGTTGTCGTCGTGGATCGCCGTCCAGAGGATGCCGCGCACGTCCTCGGGCGTCGAGGGGAACGCGACCTTGAGGCCCGGGATGTGCACCAGCCACGCCTCGAGCTGCTGCGCGTGCTGCGCACCCGGCGACCAGCCGGCGCCGCCCTGCGTGCGGATCGTCAACGGCACCTTCAGCTGCCCGCCGGACATGTAGCGGTGCTTCGCGGCCTGGTTGACGATCTGCTCGAGCGAGAGCGTCAGGAAGTCCTCGTACATGATCTCGACGACCGGGCGCATGCCCGCGATCGCCGCGCCGATGCCGGCGCCGACGATCGCCATCTCGGAGATCGGCGTGTTGCGCACGCGCTCCGGCCCGAACTCGTCGAGCAGCCCCTGCGTCACGCCCATCGAGCCGCCCATCTCGGCGATGTCCTCGCCCATCAGGAAGACGTCGTCGTCGTCGCGCATCGCCGAGGCGAGCGCGTCGCGGACCGCCTCGCGGTACGTGATCTCAGGCATAGACGTTCTTCAGGGCGTCCTCGGGCTGCGGGTCGGTGCCGTTCTTGGCGAACTCGACCGCGGCGTCGACCACCTCGCGCGCCTCGCGGTCGAACGTCTCGAAGTCGTCGTCGGGGACGCCGAGCCGGTCGCGCAGGTGCTCGATCGGATCGGCGTGCGCCGCCTGCTCGCGGTCCTCCTTCGAGCGGTAGACCTGCGGGTCGCCGATGTAGTGGCCGTGCATGCGCGCCGTCTCCACGTCGAGGAACACCGGCCCCTCGCCGGAGCGCGCGTGCTCGAGCGCCTCCAGCGCCGCCTCGTAGACGGCGCCGACGTCGCGGCCGTCGGCCTTGATCGAGCGCATGTCGTACGCGAGCGCGCGCTTCGACATGTCGTCGTACACGGGCGAGTGTTGCCAGCCGGGGGTCGACTCCGCCCACTCGTTGTTCTCGCAGACGAAGACGGAGCGCGTCTTCCAGAGCTGCGCGAGGTTGAGCGACTCGTGGAAGGTGCCGGAGTTCGTGGCTCCGTCGCCGAAGAAGGCGACGCCGACGCGCGGCTCGTCGCGCAGCTTGAACGCGAGCCCGGCGCCGACGATCGCCGGGATACCCCCGGCGACGACCGCGTTCGCGCCCAGGTTGCCACGCTCGACGTCGTAGAGGTGCATCGAGCCGCCGTAGCCGTGCGAGCAGCCCTCGAGCTTCCCGTACAGCTCCGCCATCAACGCGTTCGGGTGCGTTCCGCGCGCCAGCGTGTGCGCGTGCGCCCGGTGCGTCGAGGCGAACACGTCGCCGTCCTCCATCGCGTTGCAGACGCCGACGGCGACCGCCTCCTGGCCGATCGCGACGTGCAGGAACCCCGGCAGCTCGCCGGCGCGGAATCGCTCCTCCACCTTCTCCTCGAAGCGCCGGATCAGCAACATCTCCCGCAGGAAGCCGCGCAGGCGCTCGTCGGACAGTGCCCGCCGTTTCTCGACCTTTGCCACTCGGTTTGAGTGTACGTTTTGCCACGTGAGCCTGGTCGCAGTCTGGGACGCGCTCGAGCGCACGCTCCCGGCCGAGCTCGCAAGTGCTCGCATCGAGCTGACGGTCGCCGCGGGCGACGCGGCGCGAGCCGCGGCGCTGCTCGCGCCCGCCCAGCCGCGGCGCGCCGGCAGCGGTACCCTACGCGTCGACGTCGGCCGCGACGGCACCGCGCCGACGCCGAGCGCCGTGCGGCGACTGCTCGCGCACCTCGACGAGGCCGGTGTCGAGGGCACGCTCGCGCTGCTCTCGGCCGAGGTTGCACCCGCGCGCGCGGCGACTGCGACCGAGACGCTCGCGCAGTCGTGGGACGCGGCGGTCGCGAAGCTGCCGGCCGACTGGAGCGACCTCGTCGGCGAGATCGACCTCGACTCGTCGGACTACCTCGAGCTCGCGGCGCTGCAGCTCGCGCCGATCAACCCGCGCCGCCTGCCGAACAGCCTGACGCTCCGCTTCCGCTCTGCGGCGAAGTTCGGCTACGGCGCGTCGCCCGGGATGGTGCGACGTTGCCTCGAGCGCTGCGACGAGAGAGGCGTGCGCGGGCGCGTGCGCGTCGCCCTCGCGCTGAGCGACACGCATCCGGTGGCGACCCAGGGTCCGGTCTGGCAGATCGGCGGCCGCACCGTCTAGATGACGGACGAGCCCGTCAGCTGGCTGATGATCGAGCCGGGCTGGACGGTGGTCGATTCCGAAGGCAATGACGTCGGCCGCGTCGCGGAGGTGACGGGCGACTCGACCCATGACATCTTCAACGGCCTCGCCGTCGCGAGCGGGATGTTCGGCCACCCCAGGTACGTCCCGGCCGAGCAGGTGGCGGAGATCTCCGCCGGGCGTGTCCGGATCTCGACGCCGATCGACCGGCTCGACGAGTATCGCGAGCCGCCGCCGGTCGAGAAGGTCGGCTCCGAGCGCGCAGGCGTCGCTGCGCGGCTCGAGAGCGACGTCGCGCCGCCGCTCGATCGCCGCGGCAGGGTCCCGCTCCTGCGGCGCATCCTGCTCTGGTTCGGGCTCGCGGGTCGCCGCTGAGCTCGGCGCTGGAGCTGGCCGAGCTCGTCCGGCGGCGGGAGGCGTCGCCCCGCGAGCTCGTCGAGGCGGCGCTCCGGCGGCTCGAGCCGGTCGAGGCACGCCTGAACGCGTTCGTGACCGTCCGCGCCGAGGAAGCGCTCGCGGAGGCGGACGGCGAGCTTCCCGAGGGGCCGTTCCGCGGCGTGCCGATCGCGATCAAGGATCTGACCGACACCGCCGGCATCCGCACGACGTACTCCTGCCGCGCGTTCGCGCGGCACGTGCCGGTACAGGACGCCGCCGTCGTTCGGAAGCTGCGCGCGGCCGGCTTCGTCGTGATCGGCAAGACGAACACGTGCGAGTTCGGCACGACGGCGGTGACCGAGTCGGAGCTGAACGGCATCTGCCGCAACCCGTGGGACACCGCGCGCACGCCCGGCGGCTCGAGCGGCGGCGCCGCCGCGCACGTCGCGGCGGGCGTGCTGCCGCTCGCGCACGGGAGCGACGGCGGCGGCTCGATCCGGATCCCCGCCTCCTGCTGCGGCCTCGTCGGGCTGAAGCCGACACGCGGTCGCGTCTCCGCATCGCCGCAGGGGGACGGGCCGTTCCCGCTCGCGCAGCCCGGACCGCTCGCGTGGAGCGTGCGCGACGCGGCCGCGTTCCTCGACGTCGTCGCCGGCTACGAGCCGGGCGATGTCGCGCAGCTCGCGCCGCCGGCGCGGCCGTTCGCGGCCGAGGCCGAGGCCCCACCCGGCCGAATGCGCATCGTCGTCACGGCGGAGCCGCCGCTCGACTACCCGGTCGAGCCGGCCTGCGCGGCGGCGGCGCAGGAGGCGGCGACGCTGCTCGCGGAGCTCGGTCACGAGGTCGAGGAGGCGACGCCGCCCTGGCGCGAGGAGGGTCTGCTCGAGCGGTTCAGCGTCCTCTGGCGGATCGGCCCGGCGCTCTACGGCGTCCCGCCGGCGCAGCTCGAGCCGCTCAACTGCGCGCTCGCCGAGGCGGCGCGGGCGACGACGGCGCTCGACTACGTCGGCGCCGTGCTCGCGCTGCAGCGCTACGCCCGCCGGGTGTGCGCCTTCTGGGACGACGTCGACGCCGTCCTGACGCCGACGCTCGCGAAGCCGCCCGTCCACGTCGGCTGGGTGCTCGAGCCCGCCGATCCCTGGCAGCAGTACCGGCGCGCCGCGGAGTTCTCGCCCTTCACTGCGGTCGCGAACGTGACCGGTCAGCCGGCCGTCTCGGTGCCGTTCGCGCTCGCGGACGG
>DASRDA010000022.1:0-55936 GCA_035652835.1 Gaiellaceae bacterium | reverse complement strand
CGCCGAGGAGATGCTGGGCGAGCTCGAGTCCGACACGGTCGACTTCGGGCCGAACTACGACGAGTCGCTGCAGGAGCCGCTCGTCCTGCCGACCCGCTTCCCGAACCTGCTCGTCAACGGCTCCGCCGGCATCGCCGTCGGCATGGCGACGAACATCCCGCCGCATCACCTCGGCGAGGCGATCGACGCCGTCGTGACGCTGATCGACAAGCCCGACGCGAACGTCGAGGACCTGATGAAGCACGTCAAGGGCCCCGACTTCCCGACCGGCGCGATCATCGTCGGCCGCTCGGGCATCCGCGACGCGTACCGCACCGGCCGCGGCCGCGTGGTCATGCGCGCGCGCGCCCATATCGAGGAGCTGCGCGGCGGCAAGAGCGCGATCATCATCACCGAGCTGCCGTACGGGGTGAAGAAGGGCGGCGACTCGGGCGTGATCGCGAAGATCGCGGAGCTCGTCAACGAGAAGGTGCTCACGGAGATCTCCGACCTCCAGGATCACTCCGACCGCACGGGCATGCGCATCCAGGTCGAGCTCAAGCGCGACGCGGTGCCGCAGGTCGCGCTCAACAAGCTCTTCAAGCACACGCCGCTGCAGACGACGTTCGGCTACAACGCGGTCGCGCTCGTGAACGGCGTGCCGCGCACGCTGTCGCTGCTCGAGCTCGTCTCGCATTACGTCGACTTCCAGCGCGAGATCGTCACGCGCCGGTCGAAGCACGAGCTGCGCCAGCTCGAGCGCCGCATCCACATCCTCGAGGGCTACCTGATCGCGCTCGACAACCTCGACGCGGTCATCGCCCTGATCCGCGCGGCTGCCGACGCCGACGCCGCCAAGAACGAGCTGATGGAGCGCTTCGGGCTCTCCGAGCTTCAGGCGCTCGCGATCCTCGAGCTGCGTCTGCGCGCGCTGACCGCACTCGAGCGGAAGGCGGTCGAGGACGACTACCGCGACAAGAAGGAGCGCATCGACGAGCTGCGCGACCTGCTGGGCGACGAGCGCAAGATCGACGCGCTCGTGAAGGACGAGCTGCTCGAGCTGCGGCAGACGTTCGGGCGCGGCGACGACCGGCGGACGGAGATCGTCGCGGCCGAGGAGGAGCTCGAGCTCGAGGACCTGATCGCGGAAGAGGACATGGTGATCGCGATCACGCGCTCGGGCTACATCAAGCGCCTGCCCGTCACCGCCTACCGCGAGCAGCGGCGCGGCGGCATGGGCGTGATGGGGATGGACCTGAAGGACGACGACTACATCGAGCACCTCTTCGTCGCCTCGACCCACGACTACATCCTGTTCTTCACCAGCGTCGGCAAGGTCTACCGCCTCAAGGTGCACGAGCTGCCGCTCGGGTCGCGGCAGTCGAAGGGCCGCGCGATCGTGAACCTGCTGCCGTTCCGGCAAGGCGAATCGGTGCGCGCCGTGATCCAGACGCGCAGCTTCGAGGAGGCTCGGTACCTGGTGTTCGCGACGAAGAACGGGGTCGTGAAGAAGACCGAGCTCGCCGCCTACAACACGCCGCTGCGCGCCGACGGGATCATCGCCATCCGCATGCGCGAGGGCGACGAGCTCGTCAGCGTGCGCCACTCGAACGGCGACGACGACATCCTGCTCGTCTCGCGCAAGGGCCAGGCGATTCGCTTCGCCGAGCGCGACGTGCGGCCGATGGGCCGCGACGCGTCGGGCGTGCAGGGCATGCGCCTGCGCGGCGAGGACGAGGTGATCTCCGTGACGATCGCGGCCGACGACGCCGATCTGCTCGTCGTCACCGAGAACGGCTACGGCAAGCGCACCCGCGTGTCCGAGTACCCCCGCAAGGGCCGCGGCGGCATGGGCGTGAAGACGGTGCAGCTGACCGAGGCCCGCGGGCACCTCGTCGGCGCGCGCGTCGTGCGCGACGGCTACCAGGTGATGCTCATCTCGACCGGCGGCACCGTGATCCGGATGCCGGTCGACGACATCCGCCGGATGGGCCGCTCGACGCAGGGCGTGATCGTGATGCGGCTGCGCGAGGGCGAGCAGGTCTCGTCGCTCGCGCCCGTCGTCGAGTCCGACGAGACGGACGCCGACACGCCCGCGTCGTAGCGTTCTCGCGACTCACGCTTCCCTTTTTCAAGCGATAGTGGTACAAGTCGCGTCCAGGGGTCGCGTCGAGTCGTAGGCAAAAGGAAGGCCATCTCAGGTGGCGTACAGCAAGCAGGTGGACCTGCTCGAGCCGATCGACATGGCCGAGCACCTCGGGAAGATCGAGCTCTACCTCGGGCAGGTGTGCGCGATCGCCGGCATCTCGAAGATGCAGCTCGACTACTGGACGAACAAGGCGCAGATCCCGACCAAGGGCAGGAAGCAGCGGATCTACGACATGGACGCGGTCGAGACGGTGATGCTGATCAAGCAGGCGAAGGACAAGGGGCTCAACCTGGGCGCCGCGATCGACGCGGCGCGCCGCTTCCGGGAGCAGCGCGGGCCCGCACCGGCCACCGTCTCATCGGCCGCCGGCGGTTCGTAGCTCGCTCGCGGCCCGCTCGGGCGCGACCGGATCGACCCACACGCCCGCGCCCAGCTCGAGGCCGGCCAGACGGGTGACGCGCGGAAAGAGCTCGAGGTGCCACGGCTCGCCGCGGTGGAGCCAGGCGTTCAGCGGGACGAAGGCCTGGCCGCGGACCCGCTGCACGCGCCGGATCACGTCGGCGAGCAGGCGAAGGGCGGGCCCGAGCAGGTCGCTGACGAGCCCGTCCCGCTCGGCCCGCTCGGGCGCGATCAGCACCTCGTAGGGGACGCGGCTCGCGACGGGGCATCCGGCGACGAGCCCGTCGCGCTCGAGGAGCGGCACGAGCTCGGGCAGCCCCCGCTCGCCCGCCTCCGCGGGCGCCTGCGCAGGCAGCCAGGCGAGCTGCGAGTGCGAGTGCGGCAACGAGGCGCCCGCTTCGTGCCCTTCGTTGAGGAGCGCGAGGCACGTCCCGCCGGCGTCGCGGGCGCGCCGCTGCCACGCCTCGGCGACCAGCTCGACCGTGTCGTCGCCGAGCTGCCCGAGCGAGTGGACGTGCGCCGGCCCCTGGATCACCACCTCCTGCCGCTCGAGCGCGGGGTAGAGGTTCGGTACGACGCGCACGGCCCAGCCGGTCGGCCCGTCGCCGAGCCGCAGCGTCTCGGGCGGCGTGCGGTCCTCGTGGCCGGCGCAGAACGGGCAGTCGGCCGGATCGTCGGAGGCGGGGTCGCCGGCGCCCGGGCGCGTCGCCCGCGCGGGCGCGATGGCCGCCCAGCGGCCCGTGCTCGCGTCGTGCCGCAGGTCGGCCACGTGCGGGCGTGATCTAGCTGCCGTCGAGGAACGGCCGCAGCAGCTCGAGCGGCACCGGGAAGACGATCGTCGTCGACTGGGAGCCGCCGAGCTCGAGCAGCGTCTGCAGGTAGCGGAGCTGCAGCGCGATCGGATGGTCGGCGATGACGTTGGCGGCGTCCTTCAGCCGCTCGGACGCCTGGAACTCGCCCTCGGCGTTGATCACCTTCGCGCGCCGCTCGCGCTCGGCCTCCGCCTGGCGCGCCATCGCCCGTTGCATCCCCTGCGGGATCTCGACGTCCTTCACCTCGACGATCGAGACCTTGATCCCCCAGGGCGCCGTCTGCTCGTCGATGATCTCCTGCAGGATCGTGTTGATCTTCTCGCGCTCGGAGAGCAGCTCGTCGAGCTGGTGCTGGCCGAGCACGGAGCGCAGCGTCGTCTGCGCGATCTGCGAGGTGGCGACCATGAAGTTCTCGACCTGGACGATCGCCTGGCGCGGGTCGACGATCCGGAAGTACGCGACCGCGTTCACCCGCACCGGGACGTTGTCCTTGGTGATCACCTCCTGCGGCGGGATGTTGAGGGTGATCGTGCGGAGGTCGACCTTCACGAGCTGGTCGACGAACGGGATCTTGAACACGACGCCCGGCCCGCGCGGCGGATCGAGCAGGCGGCCGAGGCGGAACATCACGCCGCGCTCGTACTCCCGCATGATCCGGATGAAGCCGAGGATGCGGCGATCCTATCTCGGTGCGGGAAGCTCGAGCCTGCGGACGGTCAGCTCGAGCCCGCGTACCGACTCGACCTCGACGTGCTCGCCGGGCACGAGCGCCGAGTCGTCCTCCGCGCGGGCGCGCCACAGCTCGCCGTTCACGAACACGAGACCGGGAGCACGCACCTCCGCGGTGCTGCCGACGATGGTGTGCGGCCCGACCGCCACCGGCTGACGGCGTGCGGCGAGCCCCTTTCCGATCGCGAACGACCACAGGGCGGCGATCCCGCTCCCGACTCCCACGATCAGCCACGTGTTCACGCGATACGGCGCCGGCTCGTTCTGGTAGAGCAGGGCGAGGCCGAAGCCGAGGCAGACGAGCCCGGCGATCGTGAGGGCGCCGTGGGTCATCGCGTGCAGGTCGACGATCAGCAGCGCGACCCCGAGCACGACGAGCGCGAGGCCGCCCCAGCTCGGGTTGAGCACCGAGAAGCCGTAGAGCGCGATCACGAGGCAGACGGCGCCGAGGGCGCCGGGCAGCACGATTCCCGGGTGCAGCACCTCCCAGACCAGGCCGGCGAGGCCGGCGATGAACAGCAGGCTGATCAGGTTCGGGTCGATGATCGTGTTCAGGAACCGGGTGACGAAGCCGGGCTTCACGGTGTCCACGTGCGCGCCCGCGAGGTGCAGCGTGTACGGGCGCTGCGTGTCCTTCGTCCGGTAGCCGTCGAGGCGGTCGAGCAGGGCCGGCAGGGTCGGCGCGATCAGGTCGATCACGTGCTGGTGCAGCGCCTCGCTCGCCGTCAGGTTCGAGGCCACGCGTACCGCCTTCGCCGGCCAGGAGGTGTTGCGATGGTGCGCCTGCGCGAGCGCCGTGAGCGACGCGACGGCGTCGTTGATCTCCTTGCGGCGCAGGTCGGAGCCGATGTTCTGGCCGCTCGACTCGATCGGCGTCGACGAGCCGATGTTCGTCGTCGGCGCCATCGCGAGCACGTCTGCCGCCTGCGCGACCCACACGCCGGCCGAGGCGGCGCGCGCGCCGTTCGGCGACACGTAGACGATCACCGGCAGCTTCGCATTCAGCTCCGCGTTGAAAATCGTCTTCATCGACGTCGACAGGCCGCCGGGCGTGTCGAGCAGGATCACCGCGGCGTCGTAGTGGCTCGACGCGGCGTGCGACAGCTCGTGCGTCAGGTACCCCTGCGTCACCGGGTTGATCTCGAGGTCCGGCCCGAACTGGATCGCGAGAACGCGCGGCGCGGCCGCGGCGCGTCCGGGAGCCGCGAGCGCGAGCAGGAACAGCCCCAGGAGCAGCCGCTTCACGGTTGTAAGGATTGTATGCGCGGTAGGGGCGCCGCCCTTGAGCGCGAAGCGGGCGTGCGTCACGGTGCGCCGTACCGAGTCGATGCCCAAGATCGTCGCCCTCGCCGCCGCGCTCGCGCTGCTCCTGCCGGCGACCGCGCGCGCGGGCGATGTCGCGATGCGCGTGCAGGAGGTAGCGCTCGGTGGCCGCACGCTCGCGGCCGCGCAGCCGGCGATGCGCTTCGACATGCTCGGCCTCCACTGGACGGGCGGTGGCGCCGTCGCGTTCCGCACGCACCGGCTGCACGGTGCGTGGTCGGCGTGGCAGCGGGCGGACGCGGACGCCGCTCCCGACGGCGGAACGGGCCGCTGGCACGACGGCGGGCTCGTCTGGACGGGCGCATCCGACGGCGTCGAGTACCGCGTCGCGGGCCGGGTCGGGCGGCTCCGCGCGTACGAGCTCTGGTCGCGCGTGACGCGTGTGCCGGCGCGCCGGCTCGCGCAGGCGAACGAGCCGGCGATCGTGACCCGCGCGCAATGGGGTGCGAACGAGGAGATCGTGCGCGCTGCACCGCGCTACGCGCCGGTGCTGAAGCTCGCGATCGTGCACCACACGGCGACCACGAACACGTACACCCCGGCGCAGGCGGCGGCGATCGTGCGCGGCATCGAGTTCTACCACGTGCGCGGAAACGGCTGGAACGACATCGGCTACAACTTCCTCGTCGACCGCTACGGCACGATCTACGAGGGCCGCGGCGGAGGCATCGCGCGCAACGTCGTCGGTGCGCACGCCGAAGGTTTCAACGTCGGCACCGTCGGCGTCGCCCTGATCGGCAACTTCGAGAGCGCGGCGCCGACGAAGGCGATGCAGGACGCGCTGGTGAAGCTGCTCGCGTGGCGGCTCGACATCGCGCACGTCGACCCGCTGTCGAGGGTCGTGTACACGTCGGGCGGCAACTACAAGTTCCGCGCGGGCCGGGCCGCCACGCTGCGTGTGATCTCCGGCCACCGCGACACCGGGCCGAGCGAGTGCCCGGGCAACGTCGCGTACCGCCTGCTGCCGAGCATCGCCCGCCGCGTCGCGGCGACGGGCTTGCCGAAGATCTACTCGCCGACCGTCGTCGGCACGCTCGGCGGCCCGATCCGCTTCGAGGCGCGCCTCTCGTCGGCGCTGCCGTGGACGGTGACCGTGACCACGGTGAAGGGTGTCGTGGTCGCGCGCGGCAGCGGAACAGGGACGATCGTCGACTGGACGTGGCATTCGCGGCGCGGCGGGCCCTTCGCGTGGTCGATCGACGCGCCCGGGGCGCTGTCGGCGTCGGGCGCCTTCGGAAGCGGCGCCGCGCCGGCGCCTCCGCCTCCGCCGGTGCTGGCGATCTCGAACCTCGCGGCGTCCCCGGCCGTGGTCACGCCCGACCCGGGCGGGAACGGCGCGACGACCGCCGTGACGTTCTCCCTCAGCCGGCCGGCGGTGGTGACGGCGCGCGTCGTCGACTCGACCGGCTCCGTCGTGCTGCAGCCGTTGTCGGGCGCGAGGCCGGCCGGAAGGTCGAGCTTCGTCGTGAACGTCGCCGCCCTGACGGACGGCCGCTACACGCTGACGCTGAGCGGCAAGCCGCCGGGGGGCACGGCCGTGACCGCCTCGATCCCGCTCGCCGTCGACCGGACCGTGTACGACCTCGCGGCCACTCCGGCAACGTTCTCGCCGAACGGCGACGGCGTCCAGGACTCGACCACGCTCTCCTTCTCGCTCGCCGAGCCGGCGCAGGTGCGCGTCGACGTCGAGGCGGGCGGCGTCGTCCTCGCGACGCTCTTATCGGGGCCGCTCCAGGCTGGGCCGCACACGATCGCTTGGGACGGCAGCGCCGGCGGAGCCCGGCAGGCCGACGGCGCGTACACGTTCGTCGTCACCGTGACCGACGCGCTGGGCGACGTCTCGGTTCCCGTCGGCGTGACGGTCGACACGACGCCCCCGCAGCTCACGCTCGTCGACCCGCACGTGCTCGAGTTCACGCTCAGCGAGCCCGCGACGGTCACGCTGACCGTGAATCAGACGACGCAGCTCGTCGAGCAGGAGCCGGCGGGCACGTTCACGGTGCCGTTCTCCGGCAGCGTCTTCGCCGTGTCGGCGCAGGCACGTGACGCAGCAGGCAACGTCAGCGCCATGGTGACCGCGTAGCATTCTCCGACCCCGTGGAGTCTCCGACCGCGATGGACCGCGCCGCGATCGAGGCGGTGCTGCCGCACCGTGAACCGATGCTGCTCGTCGACGAGGTGCTCGAGCTCGTTCCGGGCGAGCGCGTGAAGGCGACGAGGACCGTCACCGACGACGACTGCGCCGGCCACTTCCCCGGCAACCCGATCATGCCGGGCGTGAAGATGGTCGAGGCGCTCGCGCAGTGCGGCGCCGTCGCCGTCCTCTCCCAGGAGGAGAACCGCGGCAAGCTCGCGCTCTTCGCCGGCATCGACGACGTTCGCTTCAAGCGCATCGTCCGTCCGGGCGAGACGCTGCTGCTCGAGTGCGAGATCGAGACGGTGCGCGGCCCGGTCGGTCGCGGCCGCGCGCGCGCGACCGTCGACGGCGAGCTGGCCGTGCGCGGCACGCTCACGTTCGCGGTGGGGGACGGCGCGTGATCGCGCGCGCCGAGGGGCCGCGCGTCTCGGTCACCGGGCTCGGCTGCTACGTGCCGGAGCGCGTCGTCACGAACGACGAGCTCGCGGGCCTCGTCGACACGAGCGACGAGTGGATCCGCGAGCGGACGGGCATTCGCGAGCGCCGCATTGCCGCCGAGGAGCAGGCGTTGACCGACCTCGCGCTGCCGGCGTCGCGCCGCGCGCTCGAGGCGGCCGGCGTGGATCCCGCGACGATCGACCTGGTCGTCGTCGCCACCGTCACGCCCGACATGGCGTTCCCCTCCGCCGGCGCGCTGATCGCGGACACGCTCGGGATGCCCGACGCCGCCGCGTACGACCTCTCCGCCGGCTGCACCGGCTTCGTCTACGCGATCGTCCAGGCGCACGCGATGCTCGCCGCCGGGCTGTCGCGGCGGGCCCTGGTCGTCGGCGGCGACGTGCTCTCCCGCATCCTCGACTGGACCGACCGCTCGACGCTCGTGCTGTTCGGGGACGGTGCCGGCGCGGTCGTCCTCGAGCGGGTCGACGACGGCGGCTTCCTCGGCTTCGAGCTCGGCGCCGACGGCGGCGGCGGCGCGAACCTCTGGCTGCCCGGCAGCGGCTCGCGGGTGTTCGACGACCCCGACCGCTACGTGAAGATGAACGGCCGGGAGGTCTTCAAGTTCGCGACGAGGGTGATGGTGAGCTCGGCCGAGGCGATCCTCGAGGCGTGCGGGAAGGACGTCGCGGAGATCGACCTCTACGTGCCGCACCAGGCGAACGTCCGGATCATCGACCACGCCGCGCGCAAGCTCGGCATCCCGGAGGAGAAGATCGTGGTCAACGTGGACCGGTACGGGAACACCTCCTCCGGGTCGATTCCGCTGGCGCTCGCCGACGCGGCGGATCAGGGGCGGCTGAAACCAGGCACACTTGTGCTCCTCACCGGCATGGGCGCGGGCTTGACGTGGGGATCGGCGTTGATCGAATGGACTCATCCGACGACTGGAGCGTTCACATGACGAAGGTCGCGTTCATGTTCCCGGGCCAGGGCTCGTTCGAGCCGGGCATGGGCCGGGACGTCGCCGAGGCCGTGCCCGAGGCGATGGCGGTGCTCGACGCCGGCAGCGAGGCGGCCGGGCTCGACATCAAGCGGCTCTGCTTCGACACGCCCGCCGAGGGGCTCGTCGACACGGAGGTGCAGCAGCCGGCGCTCGTCGCCACCTGCCTGTCGCTCGACGCGGCCCTGCGCTCGCGCGGGATCAACCCGGACTACGTCGTCGGCCACTCGGTCGGCGAGTACTCCGCGCTCGGCTCGTCCGGCTCGCTGTCTCCTGCGCACGCGATCGCGCTCGTCCGCGAGCGCGGCCTGGCGATGGCCGAGGCCGCGAAGGAGCGGCCCGGCTCGATGGCCGCGATCCTCGGTCTCGCCGACGAGGCGGTCGAGGCGCTCTGCAAGAAGATCTCCAACGTGTGGCCGGCGAACTACAACTGCCCGGGTCAGCTCGTCATCTCCGGCGAGACGCCCTCCGTCGACGAGGCCTGCCTCGAGGCGGAGCGCGAGGGCGCGCGGCGCGCGATCAAGCTGCGCGTCTCCGGCGCGTTCCACTCGCCGCTCGTCGAGCGGGCGGCCGACCGGCTGCGGCCGGCGGTCGAGCGGGTGCACCTCGGCGAAGGGCGCACCGCGTTCATGTCGACGGTGACCGCGAAGCTCGAGGACGCACAGCGGTACCGCGAGCTGCTGATCCAGCAGCTGACGGCGCCGGTGCGGTTCACGCAGGCCGCGCGCGAGCTCGTCGCCTCCGGCGTGACGACGTTCGTCGAGGTCGGGCCGGGGACCGTTCTCAGCGGTTTACTGAAGAGAATCGACAGATCGGTTCGGACGATCTCCGTCAGCGACCTCCGCTCGCTCGACCACGCCAGCCAGACGCTTGGCTGAGACCGGCTCGCCGTTCGCGTCGCTCGAGGGCCGACTCGCGCTCGTCACCGGCGCATCGCGCGGCATCGGCCGCGCGATCGCGCAGGAGCTCGCGCGCGCGGGTGCGTCGGTGGTGCTCGGCTACCGGTCGGGGAAGGAGGAGGCGGAGTCGCTCGCCGGGGAGCTCGGCGGCCGTGCGGTCGAGGCGGACGTCTCCACGCCGGAAGGGGCGCGGCGGCTCGTGGAGGAGGCCGGGGACGTCGACGTGCTCGTCAACAACGCGGGTCTGACGCGCGACACCGTGCTCGCGCGCATGAGCGACGACGACTGGCGGACGGTGCTCGACACGAACCTGAGCTCGGTCTTCTACACCTGCCGGGCGGTGACGAGGTCGATGATGCGCAAGCGGCGCGGCGCCATCGTCAACGTCAGCTCGGTCGTCGGCCTGCACGGCAACTTCGGGCAGGCGAACTACGCGGCGTCGAAGGCCGGGATCATCGGCTTCACGAAGTCGCTCGCACGCGAGCTCGGGTCGCGGGGAGTGCGGGCGAACGTCGTCGCGCCCGGGTATGTCTCGACGCGGCTGACAGAGGTCCTGCCCGAGGAGGCGACGCAGGCGATGGTCGCGAACACGCCTCTCGGCCGCGTCGCGGAGCCGCACGAGATCGCGGGGGCGGTACGCTTCCTGGCTTCCGACGAGGCGTCGTTCATCACCGGCGAGGTGCTGCTCGTCGACGGCGGACTGGGGATGTGAGCGTGAGCGCGAACGGCAACGGACGCAGACGCGTCGTCATCACGGGGCTCGGCATGGTGAGCCCGCTCGGCAACGACGTCTCGTCGTCGTGGCAGGCGCTGCTCGCGGGCGAGTCGGGCGCGGGCGAGATCCGGGCGTTCGACCACACGAACTACAACGTGCACTTCGCCTGCGAGCTGAAGGACTTCGATCCGACGACGTGGATCGACCGCAAGACCGCGCGTCGCATGGACCGCTTCGCGCAGATGATCCTCGCGGCGGCGCGGCAGGCCGAGGCCGACTCCGGCGTGGACGTCGCGGCGGAGCCCGACCGCGTCGGCGCGTCGATCGCGACCGGCATCGGGGGGCTGCACTCCTACCAGGAGTGCTACGACGTGCTGCTCTCGCGCGGGCCGGACCGCGTGAGCCCGTTCTCGATCCCGTCGATCATCCCGAACATGGGCGCCGGCTGGGTGTCGATCGAGCTCGGCACGAAGGGGCCGTTGATGAGCGAGTGCACTGCGTGCGCCGCCTCGAACATGGCGATCGGCGACGCGATGGACGAGATCCGGCTCGGCCGCGTCGACGTGATGTTCGCCGGCGGCACGGAGGCGCCGATCACCGAGGTGGGCATCGCCGGCTTCGACGCGATGCGCGCGCTCTCGCGGCGCAACGACGACCCTCGGCGCGCCTCGCGGCCGTTCGACCGGGAGCGCGACGGGCTCGTGATGGGCGAGGCAGGCGCGGTGCTCGTGCTCGAGGAGCTCGAGCACGCGCGGTCGCGCGGCGCCCGCATCTACGCCGAGCTCCTCGGCTACGGCATGTCGGCCGACGCCGCGCACATGACGGAGCCCGATCCGACCGGCGAGAACCCCGCGCGCGCGATGACGATGGCTCTCGCGGACGCGGGCGTCGCGCCCGAGGAGGTGGGCTACGTCAACGCGCACGCGACCTCGACGCCGCTCGGCGACTCTGCCGAGACGCGCGTCATCAAGCGTGCGTTCGGCGAGGAGCACGCGAAGAAGCTCGCGGTGTCGTCGACGAAGGGCGCGACCGGACACTGCTTCGGCGCCGCCGGCGCCGTCGAGGCGGTGTTCTCGGTGCTCGCGGTCGCCGACGGCAAGGCGCCGCCGACGATCAACTACGAAGAGCAGGATCCCGAGTGCGACCTCGACTACGTCCCGAACGTCGCGCGTGACCTGCCCGACCTGCGCGTCGCGGTGTCGAACTCGTTCGGCTTCGGCGGGCACAACGCGTCGCTCGTCGTGCGGAGGTGGGAGGACGAAAGCGCGTCCTAAGTTCGCCTTCGGCGAACTTAGGACGGGAGTCTCGCCGTTGCCGTCCGAGGCGACGCGTAGCGTTGGCGCATGCGCCTCGTCGAGGTGGGCGGGCGCCTGGTCGAGGTCGAGATCAGGCGGTCGAGCCGCGTCAAGGGCCACAGGATCGTCGTCCGCTACGGATTGCCTCCGGAGCTCGTCGTCCGTCCGCGCGCCACCGACCGCGAGATCGACGAGGCACTCGCGTTCCACCTGCCGTGGCTCGAGCGGCAGCTCTCCACCGCCGTCGTGCCGCGGCTCGCACTCGACCGCCTCACCCTCACCGAGGCGCAGGGGCGGCGCGAGGCGCGGGCGCGGATCGAGCTGATCGCGCAGTCGGAGGCCGCGGCGCTCGGCGTCGCGTACAGGCGGCTGACGATCCGCGACCAGGTGAGCCGCTGGGGGTCGTGCTCGAGCGCGGGCGCGCTCTCGTTCAACTGGCGACTCGTACTCGCGCCCCACGACGTCCTCGACTACGTCGTCGTGCACGAGGTCTGCCACCTGGTCGAGCACAACCACGGGGCGCGGTTCTGGCGGCTCGTCGAGCGGCGGCGGCCCGGGTACCGCGAGTCGAAGGCGTGGCTCGACGAGCACGGGTGGGAGATCCTCGCCTACCGGCCGCCGGTCGAGCTGGCCGCGTAGGATCGGGGCGGGCGTGGAGCGCTGGGCGACCTTCGACTGCTACGGCACGCTGATCGACTGGAACGGCGGCATCCGCCGGGAGCTCGCGCGCGTCTTCGACGACGACGAGGCCGACGGGAAGCTGGCGGAGTACCACCGCCTCGAGGCCGAGCTCGAGCAGGACGGCGAGCTGAGCTACCGGCAGGTGATGACCGAGGCGATGCGCCGACTGGGCGCGCCGGCCGGAGCCGAGCACGGCCTCGCCGAGTCGCTCCCGGCTTGGCGCCCGTTCCCGGAGGTGCCGCACACGCTCGAGGAGCTGCGGCGCCGCGGCTGGAAGCTGGCGATCCTCTCGAACACCGACGACGACCTGATCGCGGCGTCGCAGGTGCAGCTCGGCCTCGTGTTCGACGAGGTCGTCGTCGCGCAGGAGATCGGCTCGTACAAGCCCGGCCGCCGGCACTGGGACGAGTTCTTCCAGCGCACGCGCGCCGCTCGGGACGCGCACGTGCACGTGGCCGCGTCGCTGTACCACGACGTTGCGCCGACGAACGAGCTCGGCCTGCGGAGCGTGTGGATCAACCGCCTCGGGGAGACCGCCCGCGACGGCGCCCGGCCGACGCGCGAGCTGCCCGACCTGCTGGACCTGCCGGAGACGCTCGACGAGCTCGTGCCGGCGGCGCGCTGAGCGCGCTTCGCGCACGCTGCCCGGACTGCGGCACGCTCACCGCGGTCGCCGTCGGCGACGGGTATCAGTGCCACGCCTGCGGGCGCGAGTTCGCGGCCGGCCTCGTTCGCGTTCCGCGCGCGTGGGGCGACGGCGGCGAGGCGATGACGGAGGCGGCCGCGATGCCGCTGCCGTGGCCGGACGCGGCGGTCGTGGAATCCGACACGCTCGCGGAGCAGATCGCGGCATTCGAGCGTCTCACGCCCGCGCGCCCGCTCGTGCTCGGCGGCTGCTGCTGCGCGCACGTCGGCGCGGTGCGGGAGCTCGCACGCCGCCACGGCAGCATCGGCATCGTCTGGATCGACGCGCACGGCGACCTCAACACGCCCGAGTCGTCTCCCTCCGGGAACGCCTGGGGCATGCCGCTTCGGATGCTGATCGACGCCGGCGACGTCGCGCCGGAGGACGTGACGCTGCTCGGCGCCCGCAACCTCGACGAGCCGGAGGAGGCCTTCGTCGCCGAGGCGGGCATCAGAACCGAGCTCGGCCCGCTGCGGGAGCGCGTCTACGTGGCCGTCGACTGCGACGCGGTCGCGCCCGGCGAGCTCGACGTGTTCATGCCGGAGCCGGGCGGCTTCATCCTGGACGAGCTCGAGCGGCTGCTGGCGTCGATCCCGACGCCGGCCGGCGCGGGCTTCACCGGGCTCGTGCGGTCGGCCCGCAACGAGGAGCTCCTGCCGCGCCTCGGGCACGCCCTCGGCCTCTGATCGGCCGCGAGCCGGGAGCACTAAGCTAGCGCCATGACCGAGGCCCGCATCGACGTCCAGGTCGAGCACCGGCACGCGCCGCCGGTCGAGCAGAAGCATCCGAACACGTGCCCCAAGTGCGGCTCGCACTACCGCGACGACGAGCTCGACGCGGCGCTCTGGGTCTGCGGGCACTGCGGGCACCACTTCCCGATGCGCGCGCGGGCGCGGATCGCGTGGTACGCGGACCCGGGCTCGTTCGTCGAGGAGGCGGCGGGCGTGCGTTCGGACGACCCGCTCGAGTTCTTCGACCTGCGGCCGTACGCCGAGCGGCTCGCAGAGGCGGAGCTGAACACGGGGCTCGGCGAGGCGATCGTCGTCGGTCAGGCGGCGATGGACGGACACCCGGTGCAGCTCGCCGTCATGGACTTCGCGTTCATGGGCGGCTCGATGGGCAGCGCCGTCGGCGAGAAGCTCTCCCGCGCGTGCGACGCGGCTGTCGAGCGGTCGGTCCCGCTGGTTGCGGTGACGTCGTCGGGCGGCGCGCGGATGCAGGAGGGGATCCTGTCGCTGATGCAGCTGCCGAAGACGGTCTGCGCGATCGAGGACCTGCACGAAGCACGCGTTCCGCTCTTCGTCGTGATGGCGCACCCGACGACGGCCGGCGTGCTCGCGTCCTTCGCGTCCCTCGGCGACGTGACGATCGCCGAGCCCGGCGCGCTGATCGCGTTCACCGGCCCGCGCGTGGTGCAGCAGACGACGCGCGAGAAGCTGCCCGACGACTTCGGCCTGGCGGAGCAGAACCTGCGCTTCGGCCACCTGGACGCGATCGTCCCCCGTGCCGACCAGCGGGCCTACCTCCTCCGGCTGCTGCGCCTCTTCGCGCCCGCATGAGCTCCGACGAGCACGAGCTGAACCTGAGACAGCGGCTGTCGGGGCTCTCCCGGCTGCCGCTCCTGCGCGGAGCGCGCGTCTCCGGCGAGGCGGAGCGGCTCGAGCAGCAGCTCGCGCGACTCCAGGCCGAGACGAGCGACGAGGAGATCTGGCGCAGCGTCGAGCTCGCGCGACATCCCGACCGGCCGTACACGCTCGACTACGTGGAGCGGATGCTCGACGACTGGGTCGAGCTGCACGGCGACCGGGGCCGCGCCGACGACGGTGCGATGGTGACCGGCATCGGCTCGCTCGACGGTCGCACGGTCGTGGTGATCGGCAACCAGAAGGGCCGCGACGTGAAGGAGCGGATCGCGCGCCAGTTCGGCATGCCGTATCCGGAGGGCTACGTGAAGGCGATGCGCGTGATGGAGATCGGGGCCCGCTTCGGCTTCCCGATCGTGTCGCTCGTCGACACGCCGGGCGCGTACCCGGGCGTCGCCGCCGAGCAGCACGGGCAGGGCGGCGCGATCGCGCGCTCGCAGGCGACGATGGTGCGCCTCGGCGTGCCGACGATCGCCTGCATCATCGGCGAGGGAGGATCGGGCGGCGCCGTCGCGATCGCCGTCTGCGACCGGGTGCTGATGCAGGAGAACGCGATCTACTCGGTGATCACGCCCGAGGGCTGCGCGGCGATCCTCTGGCGCGACGCCGGCGAGGCGAAGAAGGCCGCGGCGGCCTTCAAGCCCGACGCACGGCACTGCCTCGACCTGGGAGTGGTCGACGGCATCGTCCCGGAGCCGCCGGGCGGCGCTCAGACGGATCACGACGAGGCGGCGAGGCTGCTCAAGGCCGCGCTCGCGGAGTCGCTCGAGGAGCTCGACCAGACGGACGCCGAGGATCTCGTCCGCCGCCGCCGGGCCAAGTTCCGCGGCATGGGCGTATTTGCCTAGCCACGCCGCTCGGCCACGGGGAGGAGGTGCCAGGCACCTTACGGTGCCAGGCACCGTGACCGAGCGCGCGACGGGTTTCCACAGCATCCACAGCCTTTTCAACCGGGAAGCATCGGTCCCGAAACGCGTCGGGGCCCGCGTGAAAGCGGGCCCCGAGCGCCTAACCCCCCGTCAGGTGGAGAAGCTCACTCCCCTTCTTGCCCGCCCCGGACGGGCTAAACCTGGGTTCGCCACGCCAGTTTCCGGCCCGCGCCGCTGTGGAAAAGTGCCCGCATGCCGCGTCCCATCTGGTCGGGAACGATCTCCTTCGGGCTCGTCTCCGTGCCCGTGCGCATGTTCACGGCGACCGAGTCGAAGGAGCTCCGCTTCCACTTCCTCGACCGGCGCGACCTGAGCCCGGTCGGCTACGACAAGGTCAACCGCCGGACGGGAGAGAGCGTCCCGGCCGACGACGTGGTCCGCGGCTTCGAGGTCGAGAAGGGCCGCTACGTCGAGCTGACCGACGAGGACGTCGACCGGCTCGACGTCGAGCTCACGCACGCGATCGACATCTGCGACTTCGTGTCGATCGAGGACATCGACCCGCTCTTCTTCCGCAAGGGCTACTACCTCGCGCCGCAGGACGGCGCCGAGAAGCCGTACCGCCTGCTCGTCGAGGCGCTCGAGCAGACCGGCCGCGTCGCGATCGCGAAGGTCGTCATCCGGAACAAGCAGCACCTCGCGTGCCTGCGGCCGCTCGACGGCGCCCTCGTGCTCGAGACGATGTACTACGCCGACGAGGTTCGGCAGCCCGAGGAGGTGCCGAGGCCGCAGGTGCGGAAGGCCGAGGTGGAGATGGCGAAGACGCTGGTCGAGAGCCTCTCCACCGACTGGGACCCGCAGCGCTACCACGACCGCTACCGCAACGAGCTGCTCGACCTGCTGCGCAAGAAGGCGACGGGCGCGCCGCTTCCCGAGCCGGCCGAGGAGGAGCAGGGTGAGGTCGTCGACCTGATGGAGGCGCTGCGGCAGTCGGTCGAGGCGACGAAGCGGCGGCGGAAGCCGCGCCGTGCGGCCTCGCGCAAGGCATCCTGACCGCTTGCCGCTCGAGGAATACCGCCGCAAGCGCGACCCGAAGCGCACGCCCGAGCCCTTCGGCGGCGGGAAGCGCGGCACGCAGCCGATCTTCGTGATCCAGCGCCACGACGCGCGCCGCCTGCACTACGACTTCCGGCTCGAGCGCGACGGCGCGCTCGCCTCGTGGGCGGTGCCGAAGGGCGTCCCGCTCGACCCCGGCTCGCGCGCACTTGCCGTCCACGTCGAGGACCATCCGCTCGAGTACGCGAGCTTCCACGGCGAGATCCCGAAGGGCCAGTACGGCGCGGGCTCGGTCGAGATCTGGGACGACGGCACCTACGAGCTGCTCGAGGAGAAGCGGAACGGCCAGCTCACCGTGCGCCTGCACGGAACCCGCCTCGAGGGCACGTGGACGCTCGTGCCGGCGCATCTCGACGGCAAGGAGGAGAACTGGCTCCTGATCCGCCGCCACGACGAGGACGGCGCGGACGCGCCGGCTGCGGGCGAGACGACCTATGCGCCGATGCTCGCGACCGCGGAGCGCGAGGTGCCGCGCGGCGGGCGGTGGCTCTTCGAGGTGAAGTTCGACGGGTACCGCGCGCTCGCGTACGTCCGCGGCGGCGAGTGCCGCCTCGTCTCGCGCAACGGCAACGACCTGACCGGCCGCTTCCCGACGGTCGCCCGCGACGTCGCCAAGGCGGTGAAGAGCCCGCACGCCGTCGTCGACGGCGAGGTCTGCCGCCTGGACGAACGTGGCCGCTCGAGCTTCTCCGAGCTGCAGCAGGGGAGCGGGCCGCTCGTCTACTACGCCTTCGACCTGCTCGAGCTCGACGGCGAGCAGCTCGTCGAGCTGCCGCTGACGCAGCGCAAGGAGCGGCTCCGCGAGCTGCTCGACGGGCGTGTGCGCAGCGTGCGTCTCTCGGAGAGCTTCGACGACGGGCAGGCGCTGCTCGAGGCCGGCCGGGAGCAGGGGCTCGAGGGCATCGTCGCGAAGCGCGCCGACTCGCGCTACCAGCAGGGTCGCCGCACGCGCGACTGGCTGAAGATCAAGGCGCACGGCCGGCAGGAGTTCGTCGTCGCCGGCTACACGCGCGGCGCCGGCCGCCGCGCCGGCACGTTCGGCTCGCTCGTCCTGGGGGTGCACGAGGACGGTGCGCTGAGTTACGTCGGCAACGTCGGCACCGGCTTCGACGACGCGGAGATCCGGCGGCTGCTCGGCCTGCTCCGCCCCCTGCACCGCTCGACGACGCCGTTCCCGCAGGCGCCGAAGATGCCGCGCGTGCGCAGGGGCGACGTGCAGTGGGTCGAGCCGAGGCTGGTCGCGGAGATCTCCTTCGGCGAGTGGACGCACGACGGCCACGTCCGCCACCCCGTCTACCAGGGCCTCCGCGACGACAAGCGTGCGGCCGAGGTCGCGCGCGAGGAGCCCGAGCCGCCGCGCGACGTGATCCGCAAGGGGAGCCGCGAGCTCCGGCTCTCGAACCTCGACAAGCTCTTCTGGCCGGACGAGGGGATCACCAAGGGCGACCTCGTCGATTACTACCGGCAGGTCGCGCCCGTGCTCGTGCCGCATCTGCGCGGGCGGCCCTTCACGATGCGCCGCTACCCGGACGGGGCGTACGGCAAGGCGTTCTTCCAGAAGGACGCGCCGTCGCACATGCCCGAGTGGATCCCGCGCCACCGCGCGCTCGTCTCGACGCGCGAGCGGTCGCGCGCGAAGAAGTGGGTCGACTTCCCCGTCGTCGACGACGAGCTCGCGCTGCTCTGGATGGTGAACATGGGCTGCATCGACATGAACACCTGGTACTCGCGCGTCGACAAGCCCGACCGGCCGGACTTCGTGCTCTTCGACCTCGACCCGACGCCCGAGGTGCCGTGGTCGCAGACGGTCGAGGTGGCGCTGATCCTGAAGCAGCTCCTCGACGCGCTCGAGCTCGAGTCGTTCCCGAAGACGTCGGGCGGCAAGGGCTTCCACGTGCTCGTGCCGATCGCCCGTCGCGCCGCCTACGAGGACACGCGCCGGTTCTCGGAGGTCGTCGCGGACGCGATCGCACGAACGCATCCGAAGCTGGCGACCACGGAGTGGTCGAAGGCGCGACGCCGCGGCGTCCTGATCGACGCGAACCAGAACGGCGAGGGGAAGACGATCGCCTCCGTCTACTCGGTGCGGCCGCGCCCGGGCGCGCCGGTGTCCACGCCGCTGCGCTGGGACGAGGTGAACGAGCGGCTCAACCCGGCGATCTACACGATGGACGTCGTGCTCGACCGCGTGCGGCAGCACGGGGACCTCTACGAAGGCGTGCTCAGCTCGCGCCAGTCTCTGACGAAGGCGCTCGCACGGCTCGAGTAGGCCGCGTGCGCGCGGCGTCCTTGGCGACCGCGAGCTCCCGGCTGTCGATCTGCGCGTAGCGCATCGCGATCGTGCTCAGCTCCTCCGACGCCTCCTTCGCGGCCCGTCCGAGCTTCGCGTCGAGCGTCGCAGGGTCGTCGAGGTAGAGCAGGCGCGTCCAGAACGTCGTCAGCACGACCGAGACCCACGGCATGAAGATCGCGTTCCTCTCCAGCGCCGCGGACGGCCGCTGGACGAAGAATGCGACGAAGATGCCGACCGTCATCCCGGCGAGCGCCGCCGCCGCGACGGACTCGGCCGTCGTCGCCGCGGTCAGGCCGCGCACGAACGCCGCGACCACCGCGGCGAGGCCGAAGACGAGCATCGCCACGTACGCGACGAACACCACGCGGTAGGACCGGCGCAGGTACGCCGTCGTGCGGCCGAGCGTCCGCACGTCCTCGTCCAGCACGGCCGCCGCGAGCGCGCGCAGCTCTTCCGTCGTCCGCAGAGGATCCCCGTGCCGCGGGCGGGGCAGTTGCACCGTCATGCCTGCCCTCCTCCGTCCTTCGCGGGGCGATGCTACGCGACCGGTCGAGCCTCGTCCAGCTCGCGGAGGCGGCGCTCGAGGAAGCGCCGCTCGTGCGGCGCCTCCGTCTGCGCGAGCGCACGCTCGTACGCCTCGCGGGCGTCGCCGACACGTCCGAGCCGCCGCAGCAGGTCGGCGCGGGCGGCGTGGAGGTAGCGGTACCCGGGGAGGTCGAGCCGGTCGACCAGCTCCAGCCCCGCCTCCGGGCCCTCGGCCTCCGCGATGGCGACCGCCCGGTTCAGCTCCACGACCGGCGAGCCGGTCCGCCGCGCCAGCTCGTCGTAGAGCGCGGCGATCTGCGGCCAGTCGGTCTTGCCGTCCTCGGCGTGGAGCGCCGCGATCGCGGCCTGGATCGCGTACGGCCCCGCCGGCCGCAGCGCGAGCGCCCGCTCGAGCTCCGCGCGCCCTTCTGCGATCTGGTCACGGTTCCACAGCGAGCGGTCCTGGTCGCCGAGCAGGACGAGCTCGCCGTCGCGGACGCGGGCGGCACGCCGCGACTCGTGCAGCAGCATCAGTGCGAGGAGGGCGTGCACCTCGGCCTCGTCCGGCATCAGCGTCGCGAGCGCGCGGCCGAGCCGGATCGCCTCGTCTGCCAGCTCCCCCGCGCCGTCGTAGCCGGCGTTGAAGATCAGGTAGACGACCGCGAGGACCGCCGCGAGCCGGTCGGGGAGCAGGTGCGGCGGCGGGACGCGGAAGGGAATCCCCGCCGCCTTGATCTTGCGCTTCGCCCGCACCAGCCGCTGCGCCATCGTCGCCTCGGGCACCAGGAACGCGCGGGCGATCTGCTCGGTCGCCAACCCGCCGAGCGTGCGCAGCGTCAGCGCGACCTGGGCGTCGAGGGCGAGCGCCGGATGGCAGCACGTGAAGAGGAGCTCCAGGCGCTCGTCGGGGAAGATCGTGTCGTCCATCGGCTCGTCCTCGGTTGTCTCCTCGCGGGCGAGCAGCGGCGCCTTCGCGGCGAGCACCCGCTCGCGGCGGATGCGGTCGACGGCGCGGTTGCGGGCGGTGACCGTCAGCCACGCGCCCGGATTGGCCGGAACGCCGTCGCGCGGCCACCGCTCGGCGGCGACCGCGAACGCCTCCTGCGCGGCTTCCTCGGCGCGGTCGACGTCGCCGAGGAAGCCGACCAGGGTCGCGACGACGCGGCCCCACTCGTCGCGGAAGACCTGCTCGAGCAGCGTCGCCCCTACCGCTCGACCAGCGGGCGCACCTCGACCGAGCCGCCCATGCGCGCGGCGGGGATGCGGGCCGCGACGGCGAGCGCCGCGTCGATGTCGGGCGCGTCGATCACGTAGTAGCCGCCGAGCACCTCCTTCGTCTCGGCGAACGGGCCGTCGGTCGTCAGCGTCGTGCCGTTCTCGACGCGCACCGTCGTCGCGGTCTCGGCCGGCTGCAGCTGGGCGCCGTCGAGCGTGCCCGGCTCCCGCGAAATCGCCTCGTACTCGCGCATGACCGACTGCTGCTCGGCCTCCGGCAGCGCGGCCCAGCGCTCCGGGGCTTCCTGCGAGTAGATGAGCAGGACGTACTTCACGGTGACCCTCCTTGGTCGTGGACGTCGTCGTGACCACGACGAACGGGCGCGCCGGAAATCGACAGTCGGTCCAGGAAGGTCAGCGCGCCGCGCTTGTCGAGCATGTCGTTCAGGTTGCCGCACTTGGGGCTCTGCACGCACGACGGGCAGCCGTCGGCGCAGGGGCAGCCGCGGATCAGCGCGGCGGTATCGGCCACCCAGCCCTCGAACTGCTCGAAGCCGCGCTGCGTGATCCCGACGCCGCCGGGATGCCCGTCGTAGACGAAGACGGTCGGGCGGCCGGTCTGCGGATGCACGTTCGTCGAGAGGCCGCCGATGTCCCAGCGGTCGCACATCGCCCACAGCGGCAGCAGCGCGATCAGCGCGTGCTCGGCGGCGTGCAGCGTCCCGAGCAGGGCCGGCATCTCCTCGAGGCCGGCGAGCTGGCCGGGCTCCGGCAGGAACCACACGGCCTCGGTGGCGAAGTTCGTCTGCGGCAGCTCGAGGTCGACCAGGTCGATGCGCTCCTGCGACGTGATCGAGCGCCGTTCGTAGCCGACGACCTGCTCGCTCACCTCGATCTCGCCGAAGGAGAGCTCGAGGCCGAGCCGCCGCTCCGTCCGGCGGGACGCGACGATCCGCGTCGCCGTCTCCTTCTTCGCCTGCGTGTACCAGTCGCCGCCGAACGGCTCGACCTCGGCGCGGAGCGCTCCGAGGTCGAGCGAGCGGACGAGGTACGGCTCGCCGAGGTGCAGGTAGACCGCGCCCTCGTGCACGGTCGAGTAGGCGCGGGCGCGCTCGACGAGGCCGAGCAGCGCGCCGGTCGACGTGTCGACGACCGTGAAGGCGTCGGCGTCGGTCGAGCGCAGCGGCAGCCGCGCCGCGGGCTGCTCGCGCCCCGCCCAGACGATCCCGGCGGGGGAGGCGCGCAGCTCCGGGTCGCGCGTGGCGGCCTCGAGCGCCTCGGGGCCGAGCAGCTTCGCGTCGCCGTCCGTCAGCGGCGCCTCGTACGCAGCGGCGCGCACGTGGCCCGCGAGCACGCGCGGGTTGGCGTGGTCGAGGATCGCCGCCTCGACCCGTCGTCCGAGCAGGGCGTCGGGCTGACGCATGAAGAACTGGTCGAGCGCGTCCTCGCTCGCCACGAGCACGGCGACGCCGCTGCCGCGGCGGCCGGCGCGGCCCCACTGCTGGCGCAGCGAGGCGACGGTGCCGGGGAAGCCGACGGAGATCACGGCGTCGAGCAGGCCGACGTCGATGCCGAGCTCGAGCGCGTTCGTCGCCGACACGCCGAGCAGGTCGCCCTTGGCGAGCCGCCGCTCGATCCCGCGCCGCTGCTCCGGCGTGTAGCCCGCCCGGTAGGGCGAGAGGCGGCTGTCGTCTCCCAGGCGGTCGGCCGTGAAGCGGTGGATCAGCTCAGCCGCCTTGCGGCTCTTCGCGAACGTCAGCGTGCGCAGGCCGCGCTCGACGAACGCCGCCTGCAGCCGCGCCGCCTCGCCGAGCGCGGACGCGCGCAGGCCGAGCTCGGCGTCGAGGAGCGGCGGGTTCCAGAGCGCGACGGTCCGCTCGGCCCGCGGCGCCCCGTCGTCGCCGACGACGTCCACGCGCTCGCCGAGCAGCGACGCGGCCAGCTCGCCCGGGTTCGAGACGGTCGCCGACGCGAGCAGGAACTGCGGCTCCGCGCCGTAGATCCGGGCCAGGCGGCGCAGGCGGCGCAGGACGTTCGCGACGTGCGAGCCGAAGACGCCCCGGTACACGTGCGCCTCGTCGACGACGACGAAGCGGAGGTTCGCGAGCACGTCGCCCCACCGGTCGTGATTGGGCAGGACGCCGACGTGGACCATGTCGGGGTTCGTGAGCACGATGCGCGCCGTGCGCCGGATCGCGGCGCGGTCGGCGACCGGCGTGTCGCCGTCGTAGATCGCCGGCAGGAGCCGCGGCAGCCGGTAGCCCGCGAGCGTGCGGAACTGGTCCTGCGCCAGAGCTTTCGTCGGGTAGAGGTAGAGCGCGCGCGCCTTCGGGTCGCGGGCGAGCGCGTCGAGCACCGGCAGGTTGAACGCGAGGGTCTTGCCGGAGGCGGTGCCGGTCGTGACGATCACGTGCCCGCCGGAGGCCGCGGCGTCCCAGACGGCCCGCTGGTGCGTGTACAGCCCGCCGACGCCCACCGCCGCACGCACGCGTGGCTCGAGCTCGTCCGGCAGCGGCGCGCTCTGCGCCTCGCGTGCGGGCTCCGTCGTCAGGTACGCGAGCTCCTCGCCGGCGAGGAGCCCTTCGACGGACGCGAGCCGCGGAAGGGTGTCAGACACGTGTCTGACACCTGCTTCGGCTACCGCTCACGACGGCGTGTTCGCTGCGTCGCCCCGGGCACGCTCTACAGCCAGGGCGCGAACGCGCGCTCGTAGTGCGCGCGCGGGCGTGCGCCGACGAGCGTCTCGCGCGGCTCGCCGTCGACGAAGAGGATCACCGTCGGGATCGAGAGCACGTCGTAGCGCGCCGCCGCCTGCGGGTTCTGGTCGATGTCGAGCTTCACGAACCCGACGCGGTCGGTCGTCTCGGCGAGCTGCTCGAGCGCGGGCGTCACGGCGCGGCACGGGCCGCACCACGGCGCCCAGAAGTCGACGACGACCGGCCCGTCCGCCTGCAGCACCTCGGCCTCGAAGCTCGCGTCGGTGATGTCCTTCACCGGTCTCCACGCTACACGCGGACGCGGAGCAGCGGGACCCGCCAGATCGCCTCGAGGACGATCGCGCGGCTCATCTTCGAGCGGCCGCGCGTGCGGTCGGTGAAAACGATGGGTACCTCGACGACTCGGAACCCGGCGCGCTTCGCGCGGTACGTCGTCTCGATCTGGAAGGCGTAGCCGCGCGCCGTGATCGCGTCCAGGTCGAGCGTCTCCAGCACCCGACGGCGGAAGCACTTGAAGCCCCCGGTCGGATCGCGCACGCCCATCCGCAGGAAGAGCTCCGTGTAGACCGACGCGGTGCGCGATATGAGCCGCCGCACCACGCCCCAGTCCGTGACGCCCCCTCCCTGGACGTAGCGCGAGCCGAGCACGAGGTCGGCGTCCGTCTCGGCGGCCGCGATCAGCCGCGGCACGTCGGCCGGATCGTGGGAGAGGTCGCAGTCCATCTCGAGCACGAGCTCGGCGCCGTCGGCGAGCGCCCGGGCGAAGCCCGCGCGGTACGCGGGCCCGAGCCCCTCCTTGGCCGGCCGGTGCAGGACGTCGACGAACGGCAGCTCGCCGGCGAGCCGGTCGGCCAGCTCGCCGGTCCCGTCCGGCGAGCTGTCGTCGATCACCAGCACGCGGTCGCCGTCGCGCAGCAGCGGCTCCAGCGCGCGCACCATCGGCTCCAGGTTGGCGGCCTCGTTGTACGTGGGAACGCAGATCGTCGCGCGCACGGCGGCGCCTATGATCGCTGCCGTGGCGCAGGAGCTCCCGAGGAACGACGCGCTCGCGGAGCAGTTCGAGCTCCTCGCCGACCTGATGGAGCTCGAGGGCGCGGACGGATTCCGCATCGGCGCCTACCGCAAGGCGGCCGCGCGGATCCGCGAGACGCCGTCGTCGGTGGCGCAGCTCGCGCTGGCGGGGAAGGCGAAGCAGCTCCAGGGGATCGGCAAGACGATCGAGGGCAAGATCGTCGAGGCGATCTCGGACGGCGAGATCCACGCGCTGACGAAGCGCAAGGCCGAGGTGCCGCCCGAGGTCGCGTCGTTCATGCGGCTGCCGGGGCTGGGGCCGAAGACGGCGCGGCGGATCTGGCTCGAGCTCGGGATCACCACCGTCGACGCGCTGAAGGACGCGGCGGCGGGCGGATCGCTCCGCGGCCACGCGGGCATCGGGCCGGGGACGGAGGCGAAGATCGCCGCCGCGCTCGCGAAGCCGAAGGCGGCGGCGGGGCCGCGGCGCTCCCTCCTCGGGACGACGTTGCCGAAGCTGCGGGCCGTCGTCGAGGTGCTGCGCGAGCATCCCGCCTCCGACCGCGTCGACCTCGCCGGCTCGGCTCGGCGCATGCGCGAGACGGTGCGCGACCTCGACATCATCGCGACCGCGCACGACCCGCAGGCGCTCGTCGATTACTTCTGCTCGCTGACGTGGGTCGTCGAGGTCGAGGCGCGCGGCCCGACGAAGGCGACGGTCGTCTCGCACGACGGCCTGCGCTTCGACCTGCGCGTCGTGCCGCCCGAGAGCTACGGCAACCTGCTGCAGCACTTCACCGGCTCGAAGCGGCACAACGTCGCGCTGCGCGAGGACGCGGTGCGCCGCGGCCTCTCCGTCTCCGAGTACGCCGTCACCGTCGTCGAGACCGGTGAGGAGCACCGCTTTGCGAGCGAGGAGGAGGTCTACGCCTTCCTCGGCTACGAGTGGATCCCGCCCGAGCTGCGCGAGGACGGCGGCGAGCTGCAGGCCGCGCGCCGCGGCGAGCTTCCCGACCTCGTCGAGCTCCGCGACCTGCGCGGCGACCTGCACACGCACACGACGTGGTCGGACGGCAAGGACTCGCTCGAGGACATGGTCGCGGCCGCGATCGACCGCGGCTACGCCTACTACGCGGTCTGCGACCACGCCCAGCGGCTGCGCGGCGACCTGCTGCGCCGGCAGGCGGAGGCGATCGACGCGCTCAATGAGGTGGTGAAGCCCCTGCGGATCCTGAAGGGGATCGAGGTGAACATCCGCGCCGACGGCTCGCTCGACGTCGCCGACGACGACCTGCGCGGGCTCGACTGGGTCGTCGCGTCCGTGCACTCGCGCTTCGACGACGACCCGACCGCCCGCGTGCTCGCGGCGATGGAGCACCCGTACGTCGACTGCATTGGCCACCTCACCGGGCGCAAGATCGGACGGCGCGCGCCGTCGCCGGTCGACGTCGAGCGGGTGATCGATAAGGCGCTCGAGACGGGCACGTTCCTCGAGATCGACGCGCAGCCGGACCGGCTCGACCTCACCGACGTCCACGCGCGCGCCGCCCGTGAGGCGGGGCTCAAGCTGGCGATCGACTCGGACGGCCACGAGATCGGAGCGCTCGAGTTCGTCGAGCTCGGCGTGGGGCAGGCGCGCCGTGCATGGCTGACCGCGGACGACGTCCTCAACACCCGAACGTGGAAGCAGATCGAGAAGCTGCGCAAGCCGAGGTGACGTCGTTCCGCGACGACCTCGACCTCGCCGCGCGCTGGGTCGACGACTACCTCGCCGGCGTCGCCGAGCGGCCCGTCCAGGCGCGCGTCGAGCCGGGCGAGCTGCGCGCGCGGCTGCCGGCGAGCGCGCCGGAGCGGGGCGAGCCGTTCGAGGCGATCCTGCGGGACGTCGACGAGCTCGTGCTCCCGGGCATCACGCACTGGAACCACCCGCGCTTCTTCGCCTGGTTCGCGAACACCGGCTCCGAGCCCGGGATCCTCGCCGAGCTGCTCGTCGCGGCGCTGAACGTGAACGCGATGACGTGGCTCTCGTCGCCGGCCGCGACGGAGCTCGAGCTGACCGCTTGCTCCTGGCTCGCCGGTCTGCTCGGCCTGCCGCCGGAGTGGCACGGCCACATCGAGGACACCGCGTCGACCGCGACCGTGGCCGCGCTGGCCGCCGCCCGCGAGCTGCGGCCGGGCGGGGCGGTGTACGCCTCCGCCGAGGCGAACTTCAGCGTGCAGAAGGCGGCGCGGCTGGTCGGGCTCGAGTTCCGGCCGGTGCCGGTCGACGACGCGTTCCGCATGCGCGCCGACGTCGACCTCGACGACGCGACCGCGGTCGTCGCCACGGTCGGGACCACGGGCACGACCTCGGTCGATCCGGTTCCCGAGCTCGCCGAGCGCTGCGCGGCCGCCGGCGTCTGGCTGCACGTGGACGCCGCGTACGCCGGCGCCGCGGCCGTGTGCCCCGAGCTGCGCTGGTGCCTCGCCGGCTGCGAGCACGCGGATTCGGTGGTGATGAATCCGCACAAATGGCTGGCGGCTCCGATGGACTGCTCGGTGCTGTGGACCCGGCGGCCGGAGGCGCTGCACGACGCGTTCGCGGTCGTGCCCGACTACCTCGCCTCGACGCGGGACGCGGTCGACCTGAAGGACTACGGGCCCGCGCTCGGCCGCCGCTTCCGGGCGCTGAAGCTGTGGTTCGTGCTGCGCTGGTACGGCGCCGAGGGCCTGCGCGCGCTGATCCGCGAGCACGTGCGGCTGGCGCAGCTCTTCGCGTCCTGGGTAGAGGCCGATCCCGAGTGGGAGATCGCGGCGCCGCACCCGTTCTCGACGGTCTGCTTCCGTCACCGCGAGCGATCGAGCCACGAGCTGGCGGCGGCCGCCTCGGCGACCGGCGAGGTCTTCCTCGCCGCGACGACGCTGCGCGGGCGAGACGCGCTGCGCCTCGCGATCGGCAACGCGCGGACGGCGGAGGCGGACGTGGCGCGGGCCTGGGAGGTGCTGCGCGAATGCGCTTCCAGGCCGTGATCTTCGACCTCTGGGACACGCTGATCGCGTGGGACAAGGAGGCGAGCGACGAATTGTCGGAGCGCGTGAACGCCGTCGTCGGGGACGGGTTCGCGGCGCGCTGGCGCTCGTCGCCGAACCGCTACACGGCGCCGATTCGTACCGCGCTCGCAGACGCGGGCGTGCCCCCGGAGGCGATCGAAGACGTCTGCACGCTGCGTGCCGACTACGTACGCCGCTCGCTCGTGCCGGTGGCGGGAGCCGTCGAGACGCTCGAGGAGCTGCGGCGCCGCGGCTACCGGCTCGGCCTGATCACCGTCTGCAGCGAGGACGTCGAGCGGCTGTGGCCGGAGTCGGAGTTCGCCGGCCTCTTCGACGCGGAGGTCTTCTCCTCCCGGCTCGGCGTCTCGAAGCCCGACCCGCGCATCTACCTCGCCTGCTGCGAGGAGCTCGGGGTCGAGCCCGAGCGGGCGGTGTTCGTCGGCGACGGCGCGAACGACGAGCTCGAGGGCGCGCGCCGCGTCGGCATGGAGGCGATCCTCATCCACGCGCCCGGCGAGGAGCCGTTCTGGCCCGAGGCGCGTTCGTGGGATGGTGCGCGTGTGACGTCGATTCCGGAGGTGGTGGAGGTGATCGAGCAATGCTGATCGCGACGACGAACGACCTGCCCGGCTATGTCGTCGACGAGGTCTACGGCGAGGTGTTCGGGTTGACCGTGCGCTCGCGGAACATCGGCTCGCAGATCGGGGCCGGCCTGAAGTCGATCGTCGGCGGCGAGCTGAAGGGGATGACGAAGGCGCTCGCCGACAGCCGGGAGCAGGTGATCGAGCGGATGTGCGCCGAGGCGGAGGCGAAGGGCGCGAACGCGATCCTGGCGATGCGGTTCGACACGTCGGAGCTCGGCTCGATGTGGACGGAGATCTGCGCGTACGGCACCGCCGTCCGCGTGCACCAGGAGTGACCGATGAGTTGCGGGGCCGCCCGGCGTCTGTAGGAGCGACCACCGACGAACGAGGAGGCAGCAATGTCAGCCAGCACGTCCACCAACCTCCACCTCACCCGCGTCGGGCGCGTCGTCGTCCCGGTCGCCGACGTCGACCGGGCGCTCGACTTCTACGTCGGCACGCTCGGCTTCGAGAAGGTCGTCGACGTCCCGATGGGGCCCGACATGCGCTGGGTCGAGGTGCAGCTTCCGGGCACGGAGACGACGATCGCGCTTGCCCCGCCGCCGCCCGGCAAGCAGGCGGGGAACGCCGAGAGCGGGATCATCCTCGACACGACCGACGTCGAAGCCGACCACGCGGCGCTGAAGGCCGCGGGCGCGGACGCGGACGAGGAGATCTCTCGCTTGGGCGGCCCCGTGCCGCCGATGTTCTGGCTGCGCGATCCCGAGGGCAACTCGCTGATCGTCGTCCAGCCGAACGACCGGTAGACGCGCAGCTCACGTCCTTGGTTCGTCTTCGACGAACCAAGGACGGTGGGTCGCCGGCGGGCCCGTGCACAATCCCGCCATGCCGCGCGTGCGCAGACGGGCGGGCCGGCGTGCCGTGCCCGCGCTCGAGCTGCTCGCGGCGACCCTGCCCGAGCTGCGGCGCGGGCTCACGGAGAGCGCGGCCCGCACGGTCGCCTACGAGCTGTTCGAGAAGCTCGGCTACGGCGCCGTGGCAGTGACCGACCGGCGGTCGGTGCTCGCCTTCGTCGGCGCCGGCGCCGACCACCATCGCGCGGGCGACCGGCCGATCCGGCCCGTCTTCGAGGCGCTCGCCGGGGAGCGGCCGCTGCTCGCGCCGCTCGGCATTCGCTCCGAGTGCGGCCACCCCGCCTGTCCCCTCGGCGCGGCCGCGGTCGTGCCGCTGCGGCTCACCGACGGCGCCGCGGGGGCGGTGGTGGCGTTCGCGACGGACGCCTCGCCTCTCGACGAGCCCGCCGTGGGGACGCTCGAGGAGCTCGGCGAGCAGCTCTCCGCGCAGCTGCAGCTGTCGGAGCTGCAGAGCGCGACGCAGGCCGCCCTGCAGGCGCAGATCGAGCCGCACTTCGTGTTCAACGCGCTCAACACGATCGCCTCGTTCATCCGCACCGACCCGGAGCGCGCACGGCGCCTCGTCGTCGCGTTCTCGGACCACCTGCGGCAGCGGCTCGCGCGGCCGGGCGAGTTCGTCACGCTCGAGGACGAGCTGCGGCACGTCCGGAGCTACCTCGAGCTCGAGCAGGCGCGCTTCGGCGCCGGGCTCGTGGTCACGGTCGACGCGGCCCCGGACGCGCTCGGCGTTCGCCTGCCGCCGCTGCTCGTCCAGCCGCTCGTCGAGAACGCCGTCAAGCACGGCAAGACCGACCGGCCGCTGCACCTCGTCGTCCGCGCGCGCGTGCGCCGCGGCAAGCTGCGCGTGACCGTGCGCGACGACGGGCGCGGCATCGCGCGCGAGGCGATCGACCGCGTGCTCGAACCCGGCGTGGGGGAGGGGACGGGGCTCGGCCTCGCGAACGTGAACCGGCGGCTCACCGCGCACTACGGCGCGGGCGTGCGGCTGCGCTCGTTCCCCTTCGGCACGATCGTGCGGCTCGAGGTGCCGGTAGCGTGACGATCCGCGCGCTGATCGTCGACGACGAGCAGCCCGCGCGCGACGAGCTTCGGTATCTCCTCGCGCGCCACGACGACGTCGAGGTGGTCGGCGACGCCGCGGCCGCCGGCGCCGCGGTCGCCGCGGTGCGCTCGACGCGGCCCGACGTGGTCTTCCTCGACGTCGAGCTCCCCGCGGCGAGCGGGCTCGCCGCCGCGCCGCTGCTGCGCGACCTCGGCACGCCGCCCGCGGTGGTGTTCGTGACCGCGCACGAGCGCTACGCGGTCGACGCCTTCGCCGTGGAGGCGTTCGACTACCTCCTCAAGCCGGTCGATCCCGACCGGCTCGCGCGCGTCCTGGAGCGTCTCCGCGAGCGCGCCGCGGCCGGGCCGGCGCAGCCGGAGCGCGTCGCCGTCGTCGGCCCCGGGGGGAGCGAGCTGCTGCTCGACCCGGCCGAGATCCACTACGTTCGCGCCGAGGGCGACTACAGCCGCGTCCACACGCACGACCGCTCGTACCTCTCGACGTCGCCGCTCGGCGCGCTGGAGGAGCGCCTCGGCTCGCCCTTCGCGCGCGTGCACCGCTCGTACCTCGTGAACCTGGGGAAGGTCACCGCGGTGCGGCGCGCCGGCGGCGACCGCCTGCGGCTGCAGCTCGCGGATGCGGCCCGCACCGAGCTCGACGTCTCGCGGCGGCAGGCTCGCCGCGTGCGCGAGCGGCTGCGCCTGTAGGCGGCCTACAGCCGCCGCAGGAGCTCGAGGAAGGCGTCGGTCGAGCCGACGACGACGTCGGCACGCTCGCCGAGCGCGGACGGGCCCTCGCTCGACACGACGGCGACCCGCACCGCCGTCTCCAGCCCGTCGAGCGCGGCGAACCCGTCGAGGTCGGTCGTGTCGTCGCCGGCGTAGAGCGCGCGGTCGAGCCCCGTGTCGTCGAGCAGCCGCCGCACGGCCGTCCCCTTGGTCGCGTCGAGCGGCGGCAGCACCTCGAGCACGAAGCGGCCCCAGCGCGTGCGGAACCCGCGCTCGAGCGCGTCGCGGGCAACCTGCTCGAGCTCCGCGCGCGCCGCGACGCGGTCGGCGCTGCGGCGGTAGTGGAACGCCGAGCTGAGCGGCTTCGACTCCACGTCCGGCCAGCCGGCGGCCGCCGCGAATGCGTGGATCCGCGGCGCCCACGCCCGCGCGCCCGCGTCCAGCTCCAGGCCGTGCTCGCCCACGTAGGTGAGCCCCGGCACGCCGACGATCGACTCCGCCGTCTCGCGCGGCCTGCCCGTCACGCACGCCACGAGCGCGTAGCGCCGCGCGAGGCGGCCGAGCTCGCGGCGCGTCGGCTCCGGCACGGTCGCCTCCTCCGGCCGCTCGACGATCGGCGCGAGGACGCCGTCGACGTCGAGGAAGAGCGCGGCGCGCCCGGGCTCCGCGGCGAGGCGCGACAGCGGGTCCACGTTCGCAGGGTAGTGGCGCGCGGCGGCCCGATCGGGAACACTTCCGAGATGAGCGGCGCGGAGGAGCTCTGGATCCCGCTGGTCGACGAGCCGCTCGGCTCGATCGTGCGCGAGATCCAGGAGTCGCATCCCGAGATCGACGAGCTCGTCGCGGGACCGCGCAGGACGCTCGCCTTCCGCACCTTCGCCTACATTCGCGTCGGCATGCTGCTCGGCCAGCTTCTCGTCGACCACGACGTGCCGTCCGGCGAGGGCGCGTGGGTCGACGCCCTGCTTCGGGATCCCGAGAATCGCGAGGCCGTCGTCCGCGAGGTGCGCGCGGTGGCGGAGGAGGTCGCGGCGCAGGCGCAGGACGACGAGCCCGCGGTGCCCGACGAGGGCGCCCGGCAGCGCTTCCGCGAGTTCGCGCGCAAGCAGCTCGGCTAGTGCTCCGTCCCGGAAACTCCCTGGTGCGAGCGCGGCACGTGCCGGTCCTGCTCGCGCCGCTGGTGCTGCTCGCCCTCGGCTCGGCGGGCGCGCAGTCGCCGTCGTCGGCCCCGACCGCCTCGGCGGGCGCGTGGGCGGTCGAGGTGACGCTGCCGAGCGGCGTCGCCGCCTCGACGCCCGCGGCCACGGCGCCGCCCGCCGCCGCGCCGGTCGCGGGCGGGGCCTTCGCGTATCCCGCCGACGGCTCGGTCGTGAGCGTGCAGTCGTCGCTCGCGTCGGCGACGACGAAGGTCGAGGCGAACGCGTCGGCCGGCGCCGAGAGCGAGGCGAGCGGGATCTCGCTGTTCGGCGGCGAGATCACCGCCGACGCCGTCACCGCGCGCGCCTCGGCCGGCACGGGCTACTCCGGCGCCGGTGGAAACCAGAACGGCAGCACCGTGACGAACCTGCTCGTGAACGGCCAGCCCGTGAGCGGCGCGCAGCACGTCGCGCTCGGCGACTGGGGGCAGCTCGGCGTCGACGTGACGGCGATCGATCGCAGCGCGCCGCCCGGCACGCGCGGCTACGACGGCTCGGTCGTCGAGCTCGACGTCACGCTGACCGCCGCGCACGGCGGTCTTCCTTCCGGGAGCGAGATCCGGATCGGCTACGCCGACGCGGCCGTGCAGACGGCGCCGCCGCCGGCCGAGACGACCACGACCACCACCACGACGACCGCGCCGACGACGACCGCGGCGGAGCCGTCCCAGGAGCCGCCCCTCGGCGACCGGCCCGTGCGCAGGCCGCTCCGGCCGCAGAAGAAGGGCGGCCCGCTTCGGCTGCACCCGAAGCTCACCGCCGGCCGCTACGTGTTTCCCGTCTACGGGCCGGTGTCGTACGGCGACACGTTCGGGGCGCCGCGGTCGGACGTGACGTACCACCACGGCGACGACATCTTCGGCCAGCTCGGCCAGCCCCTCGTCGCCTGCGCGGACGGCACGATCTTCAGCGTCGGCTGGAACAAGATCGGCGGCAACCGCCTCTGGCTCCTCGACGAGCAGGGCAACCAGTTCTACTACGCGCACCTCTCGGCGTTCTCGACGCTCGCCGTGGACGGCGCGCACGTGAAGGCCGGCCAGGTGATCGGCTTCATGGGCAACACGGGCGACGCGGAGGGAACACCCGTCCACCTCCACTTCGAGATCCACCCGGTCTCGCTGCTCTACCTCGGCTACGACGGCGCCGTCGACCCGACGCCGTACCTGAACGCCTGGCAGCACCAGCAGGACCTGCCGTTCCCGGTCGCCGCGAGCTGGCTCGCCGTCGTGCCCGGCGGGTCGGCGCCGGAGCCGGGTGCGATCCTGCTCGGCATGAACGACATCTCGTCCGCGGACGGTCTCGACCCGGAGTCGCTCAGGCGCGCGCTCGTGCCGCCGAACCCGGCGAGCCTGCTGCGCGAGCTGGCTGCGCCCACGACGGCGCCGGCCGCGCCGACGCGCGACCTCGGGCGCGGCTAGGCGGACGTTCTAGGCCCCGCCGTTGCGGTCGCCCGGCGGATAGCTCTCGCCGAACTCGTCCGACCCGCCGAGGACGAGGTCCTTGACCCACTTGCGGGTCTCGGGCCCGGTCACCGGGTTGAAGAGGATCCCGAGCGCGATGCCGGCGATCAGCAGCGTGGCGTTGCGGCCGGAGTGGTCGCGCTTGCCCTGAAGGCGGTCGGCGGCGCTCCGCAGGTCCTCGATCGCCTCCTTGAGGCGTTCGCGGATCTCCGCGTCGGTGGCGACGCGCGCGGCGACGGTCACGGGACGGCGGCTGCCGACCAGCTCGTCGTACAGCTGCCTCGCGGTCTTGAACGCATGCATGACGTCGTCGCGCAGCTTCTCGTCGCTGACCGCGCGCTCGACGTAGGGTTTGATGTTGCCCGCAGCGTCGTAGACCTTGTCCTTCGTCTTCGCCATTCGTCCTCGATCCTTTCGCGTCGTTCCGCGCTTGATACCCCGGCCCGGCCGAGCCAAACCGGCGCTCCTCCTGGTGCTGCTCATCCTCGCAGGCTGCGGGGGGTCGGCGCACGAGCAAGTGCACGTCGTCCACGGGCCGGGCTTCCGCTTCGAGGCTCCGGCCGGCTGGCGCGTCTCCGCGCGCGGCCCGTCGGTGCGGGCGACGCAGGACTCGCAGCTCGTGCAGGTGACGATCTTCCCGCTCCTCAAGCCCTACAACGACGGGCTGTTCGCGAAGGTCAGCCGCGAGCTCGACGCCCGCATGCAGGGCGTCGCGCGCCAGCTGCACGGCACCGTGGGCGCGTCCCGCGCGGTGACGGCGGGCGGGATCCGCTCGCACAGCTACGACGTGGCGACGGGCGGCGACGTCGTCGAGTACACGTTCGTCCTGCGCGGCCGGCGCGAGTACCAGCTCGTCTGCCGCCGGCCCGCGAAGGGGAGCGACGACGCCTGCGCCGGGCTCCTCAGGAGCTTCCGGCCGGTCTAGCCGCCCTGCGCTCCTGGTCCACGGCGGCGGGGCGCCGGGAGCGCGCGCGCCGCTGCCCGTCGAACGCCGCCGCGAAGACGTCCTCGACCGTCGCCGCGGGCACGAACTCGAGCGCCTGCCGCGTCTCCGGCGGCAGCTCGTCGAGGTCGGGCTCGTTCTCGCGCGGGAACACGACGCGCTTCAGGCCCGCGCGCTGTGCCGCCAGCGACTTCTCCCGCAGGCCGCCGATCGGCAGCACCTGGCCCGTGAGGGTGATCTCGCCTGTCATGCCGAGGTCGCTCGCCACCGGCACGCCGCGGACGAGCGAGGCAATCGCCGTCGCCATCGTCACGCCCGCCGACGGGCCGTCCTTCGGGACCGCGCCCGCCGGCACGTGCACGTGCACGTCGTGCTCGGCGAACCAGTCAGCCGTCGTGCCGAGCTCGGAGGCGTGCGAGCGCACCCACGAGAGCGCCGCCTGAGCCGACTCCCGCATCACGTCGCCGAGCTGGCCGGTGATGGTCAGGCGGCCCTTGCCGGGATAGGCGGTCGCCTCGACGAAGAGCACGTCGCCGCCGACCGCGGTGTAGGCGAGCCCCGTGGCGACGCCGGGGTCGGAGGTGCGCCGGCGCGCCTCGCCCGAGAAGCGGCGGGGCCCGAGCCACTCGCGGAGGCGGCGGTCGTCGACGCGCGGGCTGCGCGCCGCGCCGCGGGCGACCTCGGCGGCGGCCTTGCGGCACACGTCCGCGATCCGCCGCTCCAGATTGCGCACGCCCGCCTCGCGGGTGTACTCGCGCGCGATCGTCCGCAGGACCGCGTCGGAGATCCGCAGCTGCCGCGGCTGCAGCCCGTGCAGCTCGCGCTGCTTCGGCAGCAGGTAGCGCTTCGCGATGCCGAGCTTCTCCTCCTCGGTGTAGCCCGAGAGGTGGATCACGTCCATGCGGTCGAGGAGCGGGCCGGGGATCGTGTCGACGGTGTTCGCGGTGCAGATGAACAGCACCTTCGACAGGTCGAACGGCAGGTCGAGGTAGTGGTCGCGGAACGTCGCGTTCTGCTCCGGGTCGAGCACCTCGAGCATCGCGCTCGCCGGGTCGCCGCGCCAGTCGGCGCCCATCTTGTCGATCTCGTCGATCAGCAGCACCGGGTTCGCGGACTCGGCGTCGCGCAGCGAGCGCAGCACCGTGCCCGGCATCGCGCCAATGTAGGTGCGCCGGTGGCCGCGGATCTCGGCCTCGTCCCGCACGCCGCCCACCGACATCCGCACGAACTTCCGGCCGAGCGCGCGCGCGATCGACTGCCCGAGCGACGTCTTGCCGACCCCGGGCGGGCCGACGAAGCAGAGGATCTGGCCCGACACCTCGTTGCGCAGCTTCGCGACGGCGAGGTGCTCGACGATGCGCTCCTTGACCTTGTCCAGGTCGAAGTGGTCCTCGTCGAGCACGGCGCGCGCGTGGTCGAGGTCGAGGTCGTCGTCGGTGTAGGCGCCCCAGGGAAGCGTCAGGATCCATTCCAGGTACGTGCGGATGACGCCGTGCTCGGCGGCCGCCGCCGGCAGGCGCTCGAGGCGCCCCAGCTCCCGCTCGGCTGCCGCCCTCGCCTCGTCGCTCAGCCTCGTCTCCTCGAGCCGCCGGCGCAGGTCGTTCGCCTCCGCCTGGTCCGGGTCGCCCTCGCCGAGCTCCTGCTGGATCGCCTTCAGCTGCTGGCGCAGGAAGTACTCGCGCTGGCCCTTCTCCATCTCGGACTGGACCTGCGACTGGATCTTCGAGCCGAGCTCGAACACCTCCAGCTCGCGGCTCAAGATGCCGGAGACCATCCGCAGCCGCTGCTCGACGTCGACCTGCTCGAGGATCGCCTGCCGCTCCTCCAGCCTGATCGTCCGCAGGGTCGAGGCGACGAGGTGACAGAGGGCGCTCGCGTCGTCGACGTTCGCCGCGGCGAGCTGCAGCTCCTCGGGCAGGTAGGGGGCGAGCCCGATGATGCGCGTGAACAGCCCCTGGACGTTGCGCGTCAGCGCCTCCAGCTCGGGGGTCTCGGAGACGACGTCCGGGAGCGCGCTGAACTCGCCGAGCAGGTAGGGCTCGGTGTCGAGCGCGTGCTCGAGCCGGACGCGCTCGAGGCCCTGCACGAGGATCCGCAGCGTCCCGTCGGGGACCTTGATGAGCTTGTGCACGATCGCGACCGTGCCGACGTCGTAGATCTCGTTCCAGCCGGGGTTGTCGAGCTCCGCGTCGCGCGAGGCGACGAGCGCGAGCAGCCGCTCGCCCGCGACGACGTCGTCGATCAGGCGCACCGACCGCTCCTGGCCGATCGCGAGCGGCGTCATCGACTGCGGGAAGACGACGGTCTCCTTCAGCGGCAGCACCGGCAGCGCCGCCGGCAGCTCGACCTGCTGGTCGCTCTCCGAGAGGTCGGGGAGCTCCGTCACGGCCGCTCCACCTCGATCGGGACGCGTCCCGCCGACGCGCCCCTGCGGACGACCGGCAGCTCGACCGTCAGCACGCCGTGCTCGTACCGCGCCCGCGCGTGCTCGGCGTCCACGTCCTCGGCCAGCCGCACGCGACGGCGGAACGGGCCGTACTCGATCTCCATCTGCTGGTACACGCGGCCGGGCAGGTGCGGGCGCGGCCGCTCGCCGGCGATCACGAGCGTGCGCTCGGCTGCGACCACGTCGACGGTCTCCGGGTCGACGCCCGGCAGCTCGACGACGACGGTCAGCGTGTGCGGGTCGTCGGTGTGGAAGCAGTCGACGTTGGGCCGGAAGCCGCGGCGGAGCCCCGCGAACCGGGGCACCTGCCAGAGCTCGGCGAAGAGCTCCTCGATCTCGCCGTGCAGCTCGTCGTGCCGTGCCATCCGCGGAACCGTACCCCTCCACTACGCTCAGCACGCATGGCTGCCTGGACGCGCTTCGTGCTCCGGCACCGGTTCGCCGTGCTCGCGTCCTGGGCCGTCGTGCTCGTCCTCGGCGGCATCGCCGCGACGCGTCTCTCCCCCTTCCTCTCGAACACGTTCGCGATCCCCGGCACCGAGTCGGAGCGGGCGCGGACCATCCTCCAGCGCCACTTCGGCGACCGCCCCGACGGCACGTTCACGATCGTCTTCCGGCTGCGCAGCGGCGAGCGCCCGCCCGTCGCCCGCCTGCAGGGAGTGCTCGACCGCGCGGCGGCCGTCGTCCCCACCGGCCGGCCGACGCCGCTGCAGCGCGCGGGCGACGTCCTCTGGGGCGACGTCGACTCGACGCTGGACCTGGCGCAGGCGAAGGGGTACGCCGACGCGCTCGCGCGCGCCGTCGGGCGCCCAGCCGGCGTCGAGCGCGCCTACGTGACCGGCGCCGGGCCGATCCAGCACGCGCTCGACCCGATCTTCTCGCACGACCTGACGAAGGGCGAGTCGATCGCCGTGCCGATCGCGCTGCTCGTGCTCGTCGGCGTGTTCGGCATCTCCGTCTCGGTGACGATGCCGTTCGTCTTCGCCGCCTGCACGATCCTCGGCGCGCTCGGGATCATGTACGGGATCGTCCACCTCGCCTCGGCGCCGACGTACGTGACGAACGTGATCGAGCTGATCGGGCTGGGGATCGCGGTCGACTACTCGCTGCTCGTCGTCTACCGCTTCCGCGAGGAGCTCGCGGGCGGCGGCACGGTCGAGGACGCCGTCGTCCGGACGATGCAGAGCGCCGGCCGCGCCGTGATCTTCTCCGGCGCCACGGTCGCGATCGGGCTGCTGCTGCTCGTCGCGCTACCGGTTCCGTTCCTGCGCATGATGGGCGTGGCGGGGTTCCTGATCCCGATCGTCTCGATCGTCGCCGCGGCGACGCTGCAGCCGACGCTGCTCGCGCTGTACGGCCGCCGCGGCGTCGCCCGCCGCCGCGTGCTGCCGCGGCGCCTCCGTACGGGCGGATGGGGTTTCTGGCCGCGGCTCGCGCACTCGATCATGCGCCGTCCGCGCACCTACCTCGCACTCGGCTCCGCGATCCTGCTCGCGGCCGCGGCGCCGGTCTTCTGGCTCGCGCTGACGCCCGGCTCGAGCTACGGCGTCCCGCGGACGCCCGCGGCGATCCGCGGCTTCGACGTGCTGCGCGCGGCGGTCGGCCCGGGCGCGACGTCGCCGACGCGGATCGTCGTCGACGCCGGCCGTCCCGGCGGCGCGCGGTCTCCGGCGGTGCGGGCCGCCGTCCGCCGTCTCGTCGGCGAGCTGCGGCACGACCCGGAGGTCGCGGGCGTGCTGACCGGGCCGGGGCCTCGCTTCGTCGACCCGTCGGCCCGGTACGTGCAGCTGCTGTCGCTCGGCCGCCACGACTACGGCCAGGCGCAGGCGCAGAGCTTCGTGCGGCGCGTGCGCGCACGGCTCGTGGCCGCGGCGCGGTTTCCGGCGGGGACGCGCGTGCTCGTCGGAGGCGGCCCCGCCCAGGGCGTCGACTTCCTCGACCTCACGTACCGCTACGTGCCGTGGCTGATCGTCGCAGTCGTCGCGCTGACGTACCTGCTGCTCCTTCGCGTCTTCCGCTCGGTGCTGCTTCCGCTCAAGGCGGTGGTGCTGAACCTGCTCTCCGTCGCCGCGAGCTACGGGATGCTCGTCGTCGTCTTCCGTTTCGGGCTCGGCCATGCGGCGGCGGGGCTGTACCGGGACCCGCAGGTCGAGGGCTGGATCCCGCCCTTCCTGTTCGCGACCCTGTTCGGCCTCTCGATGGACTACGAGGTGTTCCTCGTCACGCGCATGCGCGAGACGTGGGACGCGGGCGCGGGAAACGCCGAGGCCGTTGCGCACGGCCTCGAGCGCACGGGCCGGATCATCACCGCGGCGGCGGTGATCATGGTCGCGGCGTTCTCGGGCTTCGTCACCGGGCGCATCGTCGGCCTGCAGGAGTTCGGAGTCGGCCTCGCGACGGCGGTGATCGTCGACGCGACCATCGTCCGCTGCATCCTCGTGCCGAGCCTGATGGCGGTCTTCGGCCGCTGGAACTGGTGGCTGCCGCCGCGGATGGCGCGGCTCGTGCGCGTGCGGCCGTCGCCCGTCGAGGGGTGAGGTGAGCGGCTCCGGCTAGGCTCGGGACGCGGGCGTCTCGACCGGCGCCCGTCCGTCCATGCCTCTGGTCACGCGTTTCGTCCGTCTCGTCTGGGGCGGCGACGTCGACCGGGCGCTTCGCCCGGTGCTCGCCGTCAGCCTCGCCGGCTCGATCGCCGGCTCGTCGTCGTACCCGTTCCTCGGCATCTGGGCGCTGAAGCGGCTGCACGCGCCGCAGTCATCGCTCGCGTTCGCGTACCTGATCGGCGCGGTGCTCGCCGGCCTCGTCGGCTACGCGGGCGGCCACTGGTCGGACCGCGTCGGCCGGAGGCCGCTCATCCTCGCCGGCTGGACGCTCGAGGCGGTGACGCCGCTCGGCCTGCTCGCCGTCGGCACGCACGTCTACCCGGGGCTGGCGCTGCTCGCGCTCATGCCGGTCTTCGGGTCGCTCGGCAACGCCGCCGACCAGGCGATGGTCGCCGACCTCGTCGCGCCGGAGCGCCAGGAGGCCGCGTACGCGTCGGTGCGCGTCGCGTCGAACCTCGGGGTCACGATCGGCCCGCCGATCGGCGGGCTCCTGCTCGTCGGCGGCCACTGGTCGCACCTCTGGCTGGGGACGTTCGCGCTCGCGGCCGCGGCCGCGGCGATCGCGTGGCGGTCGATTCCCCGCGGCGGGGCGTACGCGCCGGAAGGGCCGCCGCAGCGCGGCTCGCTGCCGGTGATCCTGCGCGACCGGCCGTTCCTCCTCTTCATGCTCGCGTCGGTCTTCGCGACGATGACGTACATCGCGACCGAGACGCTGCTGCCGATCTCGGCGACGACGACGCACCACCTGGCGCCGGCGGTGTGGGGCTTCGTGATGATCCTCAACCCGCTGCTCGTGACGGTGTTCCAGCTGCGGCTCACACGCTGGGTGGCGTTCGTGCCCGCGCCTCTCAAGCTCGGCGTCGCGATGCCGCTGATGGGCGTCCCGTTCCTGCTCCTGAATGTCGACGGCGCCGCTCCGGTGATCGCGGTCGTGATCGTCATCTTCGTGATCGGCGAGATGCTGTGGGTGCCGACGTCGCAGGCCGTCGTCGCCGCGCTCGCGCCTGCGGACATCCGCGGCGCCTACATGGGCGTCTTCGGCGGCACCTGGAGCGTCGGCTGGGCCGTGACGCCCTTCCTTGGCCTGCAGGTCCGGCATGCGTACGGCGACGCGACGATGTGGTGGTGCGTCGCGGTCGTCGGCATCGTCGCGGGCATCCTCGGCCTTGTCGCCGCCCGCGGTCGCGGCGCGGCGTCCGCTATAGCATCGCCCGCATGAAGGGGCTCATCGCCGCGGGCGGCAGCGCGACGCGCCTGCAGGAGCTCACGCGCGTCACGAACAAGCACCTGCTGCCGGTCGGCCGCTGGCCGATGGTCTACTACCCGCTGCAGCTGCTCGAGCGCGTCGGGGTGCGCGATGTGCTCCTCGTCACCGGCCAGCAGCACGCCGGCCAGTTCATCGACCTGCTCGGCGACGGCCGCGTCCGCTCGCGGTCGGGCGACGAGGTGCTGTTCGACCTCGACCTCACCTACAAGGTGCAGGTCGAGCCCGGCGGGATCGCGCAGGTGGTGGGGATGGCACGCGACTTCGCCCGCGACGACCGCCTCGTCGTGTGCCTCGGCGACAACATCTTCGAGCACTCGCAGGCCGAGGCGATCGCCGCATGGGGCGACGGCGCGCTCGTCTTCGTCAAGGAGGTCCCGGATCCCGAGAACTTCGGCGTCGTCGCGTATGCCGACGACGGCTCCGTGGTGGACGTGGTCGAGAAGGCGGGGCGCGTCGACACGCGCTACGAGTCGCCGCCCTCGAACGACGCGGTGGTCGGCCTCTACTGCTACCCGCCCGACGTCTACGAGCTGATCGACGTGCTCGAGCCGTCGAGCCGCGGCGAGCTCGAGATCACGGACGTCAACCGCGCGTACGCGCAGCGAGGCCGGCTCGACGTGCAGCGCGTCGAGGGCTGGTGGCACGACGGCGGCAAGCACTGGGCGGACCTCGCCGACATCGGCCGCCGGATCGAGGAGACGGGCGTCAACAAGTGATCGAGGGGCTCCACCGCCTCCCGCTGCGGCGCGTGGAGGACGGGCGCGGCTGGTTCTCCGAGCTCGCGCGCGCGAGCGCGTTGCCGAAGCCGATCCGCCAGGCCAACCTCGCGTACTCGCGTCGCGGCGTCGTCCGCGGGCTGCACTACCACGAGCGCGGCCAGGACGACCTCTTCGTCTGCCTGCACGGGATGGTGCGCGTCGTCGTCCTCGACCGCGACACCGGCGAGACGTTCACCGAGGACATCGGCGACGAGAACCCGGTGGCGGTCTACGTCCCGGGCATCCACGCGCACGGCTACGAAGCGCTGACGGACTGTCTCTTCTGCTACCTCGTGACCGAGGAGTACGACCCCGACGAACCCGACGAGCACGGCGTGCCGTGGAACGACCCGCGCGTCGTCGGCCTCTGGAGCACGCGATCGCCGACCCTCTCGGAGCGGGACAGCCGGGTCGCATCGTCGTAACGGGCGCCGCCGGCCAGCTCGGGCAGGCGCTGCTCGAGGCGTTTCCCGGTGCGCGCGGCCTCACGCGCGCGGACTGGGACGTGACGCACCCGGCGCCGGACGGCCTCGAGGCGGACCTGGTGCTGCACGCGGCGGCCTGGACGGACGTCGACGGCGCCGAGGACGACCCGCAGGGCGCCGCGGCGGTCAACGTCGGCGGCGTGCGCCACGCGGCCGAGCTCGGCGCGCCGCTCGTCGTCTGGTCGACCGACTACGTCTTCGACGGCGCCAAGCGCTCGCCGTACCTCGAGTCGGACGCGCCGGCGCCGCTCGGTGCGTACGGCCGCACCAAGCTGCACGGCGAGGCGGCCGCCGGCGAGCGCGCGTGGATAGTCCGCACGTCGTGGCTGTACGGCTGGACGTCGCGGAACTTCGTGCGCACGATGCTGCGGCTGGGGCGCGAGCGTGACGAGGTCGCCGTCGTCGGCGACCAGCGGGGCTGCCCGACGTTCGTCGGCCACCTCGCCGAGGCGACCCGCGACGTGCTGGAGCTGCCGTACGGCGTCTACCACGTCGCGGCGGACGGCGACTGCACGTGGGCCGACTTCGCGGAGGCGGTCTTCGCCGAGGCAGGCCTGCCGACGCGCGTGCGGCGCATCTCGACGGCCGCGTTCGGCGCGCGCGCGCCGCGGCCCGCGTACTCGGTGCTGCGCAGCGAGCGCGGCGCTCCGACGCTGCCGCACTGGCGCGAGGGGCTCCGCGACTGCCTCGCCCGCCTGGACGGCGGCTAGCCTGTTGCGCGGATGAAGGTCCTCGTCACCGGCGGCGCCGGCTTCATCGGCTCGCAGTTCGTCCGGCGCCTGGTCGAGCACGGCGACGAGGTCGTCGTCCTCGACAAGCTCACCTACGCCGGCAACCGCGCCAACCTCGACGGCGTCGAGCACGAGTTCCACCACGGCGACATCGCCGACCCGGACGCGGTCGCGCGCGCGGCCGAGGGCTGCGAGGCGATCGTCAACTTCGCCGCCGAGACGCACGTCGACCGCTCGATCCTCGGCCCGGCCGAGTTCATCCTCACCGACGTCCTCGGCACGCAGGTGCTGCTCGACCACGCGCGGCACCACGGGTTGCGGCACGTGCAGGTCTCGACCGACGAGGTGTACGGCGACGTCCCGCTCGACGCGCCCCCGTGCACGGAGGAGGCGCCGCTCCGGCCGTCGAGCCCGTACTCGGCGTCGAAGGCGGGCGGCGACCTGCAGGTGCTCGCGTACGTGCGGACGTACGGCGTGGACGCGCTGATCACGCGCGGCGCGAACACGTTCGGGCCGCGCCAGTATCCGGAGAAGATCATCCCGCTCTTCGTCACGAACGCGCTCGACGGCGAGCCGCTGCCCGTCTACGGCGACGGCCGCCAGCGGCGGGAGTGGGTGCACGTCGACGACCACTGCACGGCGATCGAGCTCGCGCTGCGCGAGGGGCGGAGCGGCGAGATCTACAACGTCGGCGGCCAGGAGCGCGAGAACCTCGACGTCGTCCGCCGCATCCTTGAGCTCACGGGCGCCGGCCCCGACCTGGTGCGGATGGTCGCCGACCGGCCGGGGCACGACCGCCGCTACTCGATCGACTCGACGAAGCTGCGCGGGCTCGGCTGGGCGCCGCGCCGTTCGTTCGACGGCGGCGGGCTGGAGGAGACGGTCGAGTGGTACCGCACGAACCGCGACTGGTGGGAGCCGATCAAGCGCGGCGACTACCGCCGCTACTACGAGACGCAGTACGCGCACCGGCTGGCCTGATGCGCTCGCCGGCGAGGCTCGCCGCCCTCGCACTGCTGCTCGGCGGAGGGCTCGCTGGCGGTCTCGCGCTCCCGTCGCGCGCTGGCCCCGGCCAGACGACGACCGCACCGACCTCGCCCGCCACGACGACGCTCGCCGCGCGTGGCGTCCTCGCCCTCACCGGCCACGGCTGGGGCCACGGCATCGGCATGAGCCAGTGGGGCGCGTACGGGTACGCGCAGCACGGCTGGACGTACGACCGCATCCTCGCCCACTACTACCCCGGCACGACGCTCGGCGCGGCGCCGACGCGCACGATCCGCGTGCTCGTCGCGGCGGCGCGGCGCGTGACGCTCGGCGCCGGGGCCGCCTGGCGTGTCCGCGACGCGGCCGGCACGACGGTCCGCCTCGACCCCGCGCGGCCGCTCGTCCTGGGGCCGGCGCTCCGGGTCGACGGCAAGGCGCTCCGGCCGCCGCTCCTCTTCACGTCGCCGCAGCCGCTCGCGGTCGACGGCGCCGCGTATCGCGGCCGGCTCGTGGTCGCGCGTGCCGGCCGCGCGCTGCAGGTCGTCGACGCCGTCCCGCTCGAGGCGTACGTCAAGGGCGTCGTGCCGGAGGAGATGCCGTCGAACTGGGCGCCGCAGGCGCTCGAGGCGCAGGCCGTGGCGACGAGGTCCTACGCGCTCGCGAACCTCGTCCGCGGCGGCACGTTCGACGTCTACGGCGACGAGCGCAGCCAGATCTACGGCGGCGTCGCGGCCGAGACTCCCACCGCGTCGGCTGCAGTCGACGCCACGCGCGGGCGTGTCGTCCTCTACGACGGCAAGGTCGCCGACACGATGTTCTTCTCGACCTCCGGCGGGAGGACCGCCTCCGCCGCGGAGGCCACGGGTCGCGCCGTGCCGTACCTCGTCTCGGTGCCCGACCCGTACGACGGCCTGTCGCCCTACCACGACTGGGGCCCCGTTCTGCTCGACCTGTCACGCGTCGCGAAGCGGTTGAAGCTGTCCGCGCCGATCGACGACCTGCAGGCGGCGACCGGGCCCTCCGGCCGCGTGACGCTGGCGACCGTGATCGCCGGCGGCGAGACGCGGACGTTCACCGGCACGCAGCTCCGAACCCTGCTCGGGCTCCGGTCGACCTGGTTCACGCCGACGCTGCTCGAGCTGCTGCCGCCGCCGAAGCCGGTCGCCTACGGGGGTGCCGGGTCGCTCGGCGGCTTCGTGCGCGGCGCCGCCGCAGACGTCTCGCTCGAGGCACGTCCGGCGGGGGGCGACTGGGCTCCCGCCGGGCAGCTGCAGCTCGGTGCCGACGGCGTCGTGGCGGCGCTCGTACGGCCGCGCGTGACGACCGACTACCGGCTCGCGATGGGCTCGGTGCGGGCGGGGCTCGCGCGGGTCGCGGTGGCGCCGCTCCTGCAGGTCGCCGCGACCGGCCGGTCGCTCTCGGGGACGATCCGGCCGTCGCTCGCCGGCGCGCCGGTCGCACTGCAGCGGCAGGACGGCGCCTCGTGGACGCCGGTCGCGACGTCCCAGACGGACGCGACGGGGGACTGGAGCCTGGCCGCGCCCGGCCCAGGCGCCTACCGCGTCCGCGCCGCACCGGGCCATGGCCTCGTCCCGGCCGTGTCCGCGACACTGCAGGTGCAGTGAGACACCTCGCAGCCGCTCTCGCCGCGGTCGCTCTCGTGCTGGCCGCGGCCGCCGCCGCGCGCGCGTTCGACAACACCGAGCCGCTCGCGCCCAAGCAGTGGTACCTCCAGGAAGATCACGCCTGGGACTTCTGGCCGACGCCGCCCCAGCTCTACCCGGTGAAGGTCGCGATCGTCGACTCGGGGATCGACCGCGACCACCCCGAGTTCGTCGGGCGAATCGCCGCCGGCCGCTCGTTCGTCGACAGTCCCTGGTACGTCGACACGCAGGGTCACGGGACGTTCGTCGCGGGCGAGATCGCCGCCAATCCCTTCAACGGCGTCGGCATCGCCGGCCTCGCGTTCAACGCGCAGCTCTTGATCGCGAAGGTGGTCCGCTCCGACGGCACCGTGTCGCTGCACGGCGAGGTCGACGCCATCCACTGGGCCGTCGACAACGGCGCGCGGGTCGTCAACCTCAGCCTCGGCGGCGTCCGCGACCCGCTCGACCCGCGGCTCGACACCTACTCGCCGCTCGAGCAGGCCGCGGTCGACTACGCCTACGCGAAGGGCGCCGTGGTCGTCGCCGCGGTCGGGAACGGCCCGCAGTCCCCCGCGACGCCGTGGCCCTTCGCGCACTACCCGGCGGCGCTGCCGCACGTGATCGGCGTGAGCGCGGTCCGCCGCGACGGCTCCGTCCCCGCCTACTCGAACCGCGACCCGGTCTACGACGACCTCGCGGCGCCCGGTGACGGGATGTTCTCGACGGTGCCGCGCCAGCTCAGCACCACGCCCGCCTGTCCGGACCCGGGGTACTCCGACTGCGGCCCGGCGGAGTTCCGCGACGCGATCGGCACGTCGTTCGCCGCGCCGCAGGTGTCGGCCGCGGCGGCGCTGCTCCTCGGCCAGGACCCGAACCTGACGCCGGACCAGGTCGCGTGGCTGCTCGAGCGCAGCGCGACCGATGCCGACGCGGCGACCGGGTGCGGCGTCTGCCCGCCGGGGCGCGACCGCTTCACCGGCTGGGGGCACCTCGACGTCCAGGCCGCGCTGACGATGCTCACGAGCGGCGAGCCGCTGCCGACGCCCGACCGCTACGAGCCGAACGACGACGCCGGGCCGTGGTCGCACGCGCTGCCGCCCCTGCCGCGCACGGTGCAGGCGACGCTCGACTACTGGGACGACGACGTCGACGTCTACCGCGTCCGGCTGAGCAGGGGCCAGCGCCTGTACGCGCGCCTCAGCCCCGAGGTGCCGGCGCGCGTCCCGCTCGCGCTCTGGCGGCCGGGGACGCAGCACGTGGTCGGCCTGCACGCTGCGCTCGCCGACCGGGTCGCGGTCTCGCGCCGGTCCGGCGGCCAGTGGCGCCTCTCCTACCGGGCGCCGGCGACCGGCGTCTACTACCTCGAGGCGAAGCTGAGGACGCAGTCCCGCGCCGTGGTCGCCTACCGGCTGTCGCTCGTGCGCGTGCTGGCGTCCTAGCGCTGCCGGGCCGGGAGCAGCTCGTCCTCCGGCACCTCGCGCAGCACGCGCGCGGGCGAGCCGACGACGACGGTGCGCGGCGCGACGTCCTTCGTCACCACCGCGCCCGCGCCGACGAAGGCCTCCTCGCCGATCTCGACCGCGGGGCAGAGGATCGCGCCGCCGCCGACGCGCGCGCCGCGCCGGATCGTCGGCCCCTTCGTCAGCGCGTGGCGGCGCTCGGTGCGCCCCATGAAGTTGTCGTTCGTGGTCACGACGCAGGGCGCGATGAACACGTCGTCCTCGAGCGTCGAGTAGGCGGTGATGTACGCGTCGGCCTGGATGCGGGTCGACGAGCCGATCGTCGTGTCGTTCTCGACGAGCGAGCCGCGGCCGACGACGACGTCGTCGCCGATCGTCACGCGCTCGCGGACGCACGACTGGTCGCCGAGGATCACGCGGGCCCCGATGGTCGAGCCGGCGAACACGATCGCGCCGGTCGAGACGATCGTCCCGTCGCCGATCCGCGCCGGCTCGAGCGGCTCGCGCTTCGCCGTCGAGCGCGGGGACAGCGACGGCTGCTTGCCGACCACCGCGTTCTCGAGCACCTTCACGCCCTCGCCGAGCACGGTGCCCGGATGGACGATCGCCGACGGATGGACCTCAGCTGCCACGGAGCGACTCCGTGAGCATCTCCAGCGCGCGCACCACGCGGGCGCCGTCGCGCGCGACCTTCGCCCGGTCGCCGTCGCCCTCGATGAGCTCGAGGAAGCGGGTGCACTCGAGCCGCAGCGGCTCGGCGGTCGAGATCTTCGGGATGTAGATGTCGCCCGACCGCGTCTGCCACTCGCCGTACGTCTCGGCGCGCTTCCAGGGCGACTTCTCGTACACCGTCACCTTCCGCTCGAGCTCCATGTCGTCGAAGACCGCCATCTTCTCGCGGCCCACGACGGTGAGCTTCCGCATCTTGTGCGGGTCGAGCCACGACAGGTGCATGTGCGCGATCTTGCCGCTCGGGAAGCGCAGGAAGCAGAACACCACGTCCTCCACGCCCGGCGTGAGGAAGTCGCGCCCCTGCGCGGTCGCGACCTCGGGGTCCTCGTCGAGCAGGTAGAGGATCACGCTCAGGTCGTGCACGCCGAGCGACCAGAGCGCGTTCTCGTTCGTGCGGACGATCCCGAGGTTCTGGCGGTTGCCGTAGACGCACAGCACCTCGCCCAGTTCGCCGCCGTCGACGAGCTCCTTCAGCTTCTGCACGCCCGGGTGGTAGAGGAGGAGGTGGCCCGGCATCAGCACGAGGTCCCGCGTCGACGCGAGCTCGACGAGCTCGGCCATCTCGGTCGCGCGCATCGCGGGCGGCTTCTCGACCAGCACGTGCTTGCCCGCCTCGAGCGCCTGCTTCGCGAGCGCGTGGTGCGTCGGCACCGGCGTCGCGATCACGACCGCGTCGACGCCGTCGTCGGCGAGCACCTCGGCGAGGTCGTCGGTCGTGCGCGCCTTCGGGTAGCGCGCGGCGAAGCGCTCGCGCAGCTCCGGGTCGAGGTCGCAGAGCCAGGCCAGCTCGGCGAGCTCGTCGAAGTTGCGGACGAGGTTCGGGCCCCAGTACCCGAGCCCCGCCACGGCGACCCGAGTCAAAGCTTCCAGACCTTGCCGTCGACCTCCACGCCCTTCGTCGCGTTCCGGAAGTCGACGATCACCTTGCCGCGGCGGACGACGTCGCCGTAGTCGATGTTCGAGTGCGCGGTGACGATCGCGACGCAGTCGTAGGCCTCCGGCTCGAGCGCGGCGGACCGCAGGCCGTCGAACTCCGCGACGTAGGGGTCGTGGTACGAGACGTCGGCGCCGGCGTTGCGCAGCAGCTCGAGCAGCTTCTCGGCGGGAGACTCGCGCACGTCGTCGATGTCGGACTTGTAGGCGACGCCGAGCAGCAGGATCCGCGAGCCGCTCAGCGACTTCTGCGCGCCGTGGTTCAGCGCCTGCGAGATCACCGAGCGGCAGAAGTACGGCATGTTGTTGTTGATCTCGCCGGCGAGCTCGACGAAGCGCGTGTTGAAGTCGAACTCGCGTGCCTTCCACGCGAGGTAGTAGGGGTCGAGCGGGATGCAGTGGCCGCCCAGGCCCGGGCCGGGCTTGAACGACATGAAGCCGAACGGCTTGGTCGCGGCCGCGTCGATGACCTCCCACACGTCGATGTCCATGCGGTCGCAGAGCTGCGCGAGCTCGTTCACGAGGGCGATGTTCACCGAGCGGAAGATGTTCTCCAGGAGCTTCGTCAGCTCGGCTGCGTCGGCGGTCGAGACCTCGTGCACGTTGGCGAGCACGGAGCGGTAGAGGTCGGCGGCGGCGGCCGTCGACGCCGCGTTGATGCCGCCGACCACCTTCGGCGTCGTCTTCGTCGTCCAGTCGGTGCGGCCGGGGTCGACGCGCTCCGGCGCGAACGCGAGGTGGAAGTCCTCGCCCGCCTTCAGGCCGCTGCCCTCCTCCAGGATCGGCTGCAGGACCTCGCGCGTCGTGCCGGGGTACGTGGTCGACTCGAGCACGACGACGTGTCCGGGGCGGATGTGCGGCGCGACCGAGCCGGCGGCGCTTCGGATCTGCGCGAGGTCGGGCTCGCGCTGGCGCGTCAGCGGCGTTCCGACGGCGATCACGACGGCGTCGCTTTCGCGCGCGACGGAGAAGTCGGTCGTCGCGCCGATCAGACCCCGGTCGACGAGAGGCCCGAGGACCTCCGAGGGCACGTCCTGGATGTGGCTCTCGCCCCGGTTGATCGCGTCGACGACCGACTGCACGACGTCGACGAGGACGACCTTCTTACCGCCCTCCGCGAAGGTCTGCGCATGGGGCATGCCGACGTAGCCCGCGCCGATGATGGCGACGTCCCAGCTCATTCGGCGGTCAAGCGTACAGAGCGGCCGCGACGCGCTCCGCGGCCCGGCCGTCGCCGTAGAGCTGCGGTGCGCGCGTCGGGAAGCGCGCGTTCGTGAGCACCGTTCCGAGCCGCCCGAGCTGCGCCTCGTCGTCCGGATCGAGGAGGGTGTTGGCGCCGGCCTCGACCGTCTCGACCCACTCGGTGCTCGGCCGGAGCGTCACGCAGGGGATGCCCAGCCAGTACGCCTCCTTCTGCAGGCCGCCCGAGTCGGTGACGACGCGCGAGGCGCCGCGCACGAGCGCGAGCATCTCGAGGTAGCCGAGCGGCTCGATCATCTGCACGTTCGGCGGCACCGGGACGGCGTGCTCGTCGAGCACGTGCCGTGTGCGCGGGTGGACGGGGAAGACGAAGCGCTGCTCGGCGGCGGCGAGCGCGTCGACGATGCGCCGCAGCCGTTCCGGCTCCGTGTTCGCGGCGCGGTGGATCGTCAGCACGGCGTAGGGCCTCGGGAACGGGTGCTCGACGCGCTCGCCGAGCGGGGCGAAGAGGTCGAGCGCGTCGCGCATCACGTCGCCGACGACCTCGCGCCTGCCCGCCACGCCCTCGCGTGCGAGCTGCTCCGCCGAGCGCTCGTCGGGGCAGAGCAGCAGCGCCGCGAGCCAGTCGACCTCGATCCGGTTCCGCTCCTCGGGCATGCCGGGGTCGAAGCTGCGGAGGCCGGCTTCGACGTGCGCGACGGGGGTGTCGTGCGCCGCGCGCGCGCCGGCGAGGGTCGAGTTGGTGTCGCCGTAGACGAGCACCCAGTCCGGCCGCTCGCGCTCGACGGCCTCGCGGATCGCGGGCGCCATCGCCTCCGGGTCGGCGGTGCGCAGGTCGAGGCGGTACGCGGGCTCGGGCAGCGCGAGCTCGTCGAAGAAGACCTGCGACAGCTCCCGGTCCCAGTGCTGGCCGGTGTGGACCGCCACCTCGTCGATGCCCGCCTTCCGCAGCGCAAGCGAGAGGGGAGCCGACTTGACGAATTGCGGCCGGTTTCCGACCACGGAGAGGACGCGCACGCGGCGCTACGATACGCGCGCCCCCGGGCCGTTAGCTCAGCTGGTAGAGCAGGGGACTCTTAATCCCAAGGTCGAAGGTTCGAATCCTTCACGGCCCATATCGCTCTGCGCCGTTACGCGAAACCCCATGGTTGAACGGGATAGAACGTGCGCGGTCAGGCGAAACCGTACGTTCCTGACTCTGGAGACCGACGAGTGACCGACTATCACATCAACGTCTTCTACAGCGACGAGGACGGCGGATATATCGCCGACATTCCGGACCTCGACGCATGCTCCGCTTTCGGCGCGACCGCCGAGGAAGCGCTCGCCGAGGTCGAGAAGGCGAAGGAGACCTGGCTCGGAGCCGCGCGCGACGCCGGCAGGACGATCCCTGAGCCTCCCTACCGGCCCGCTATCTACGCCCGCTAACAACCGCGCTCGGGCGCGGAACGTGCCCCCACCGGCGCTTCACGGCCCATCCGGCTGTCCGGGAACGAAGCTGTGACGGTGCCTGGCACCTTACGGTGCCAGGCACCGTCACAGAACTCAGACCAGGCGGAGCAGCTCGCGCCAGACGGAGGGCATCGGGTCGGCGCCGGCGGCGAAGACGGGATCCTCGGGCCGCGGCAGCGGCGACTGGGAGCGCCTGCCGCTCGGGCGGCGGGGCGCGGTCGAGTCCCACGAGAGCCGGTTCATGCCTCCACCTCCTGGACGTGGTCGGTCGCCGCCGACGCCGATCCGCGCACGATCGCGATGTCGCCGCTGACCGTGCGCGCCCTCACGTTCACGAGCGGCCCTTCGCCGTCGGGCTCGTCGCCGCTGACGCCGAGCTCTGAGCGCGTGTCGCCGCTGACGGTCGAGCAGTCGAGGTAGGCGCGGGAGCCGCGGGCGATCCCGACCCGCACGTCGCCCGACGCGGAGTTGACCGTCACGTCCCCGCTGACGACCGAGTCGATCGAGATGTCGCCGCTCGCCGTGTTGGCCTTCGCGTCGCCGGCCACCTCCTCGACCGAGACGTCGCCGCTGGCCGAGTTCGCGTTCAGGGTGCCGCCGACCGTGCCGAGCGAGACGTCGCCGGACGCGGTGTTCACCGCCACCTTGCCGGCGATCGAGCCCGCACGGAGGTCGCCGCTCGCGCCCTTGAACACGAGGTCGCCGGTGATGTCGCCGATCTCCGCGTCTCCGGACGCGGTCGCCACGTCGGCGCCGGCGAGGGTGCCGCGCACCGTCAGGTCGGCGGACTTCGTGCGCGTCTTCAGGGACGATCCCTCCGGGCAGCGAACCCGGCAGGTCACGCCGCGGTCGTGGAAGAGCGAGCCGATCCCGAGCCCGCGGCGGCGCCACGGCACGTCGACGATCAGGTCGCGGCCCCGCAGCTCGACGCGTGCCGCGTCGACGAGCTCCTGTGCCTCCTCGTCGTGCGCGATCAGCTCGACGACCGCCGGGCTCTCGTGGGTCGCGTCCACCTCGATCCTCCCGCTCGTCAGCTGGACGTCCAGGTGGACGGGGCCGCCGACGTCGAACGTCTTCTCCATCTCCTAGCCTCCTCGTTAGCCGCGGACGTAGCCGCTCAGTCGCTTGCCGCCGGCCTGCGCCGGACGCGCTTCGGTCGCCCGTGCGATCGCGCGCACGAGCCAGGCGTTGGTCGAGATGCCCTCGCGGTCGGCCGCCCGCTCGACGGCGGACTTGAGCGACTCCGGCAGGCGCAGCGTGATGCGGGCGGACAGCTCCTCGCCCGCCGCCGCGCCGGCCTCGCCCGCGTCCTCCACGAACACGAGCTCCGGCTCCTGCCCGGCCAGGCGCACCTCGACGTGTCCGGAGGGCAGCCGGGAGGAGATCTCCAGCGCCGCCTGCGTCAGCAGGTCGAAGACGCGGAGGCGCAGGCTCGCGCCGAGCGTCTCGCCGAGCCGGCGGGCGATCTGCGCCGCCCGCTCGTCGCCGAGCTCCGCCGCGCCCTGCAGGTCCTCCCGAAGCCCTTCCAGCACGATCGTCAGGTTCATCGTGACATCACTATGACATCACCACCGACATCTGTCAAGTGTCAAACCGACAGACGACTGCAGCCGCCTCGCGGCGGCTGCAGGACAACGCTGATCGGACAGGCGGAGCCGGTGGCGGCGGCCCCGCGAGAGGACTGCGCCTAGTACCCCGGCGGGGGGCCTTCCTCGTACGTGGTCGTGCGGCGGCGGCCCCAGGCGGCGGGCCCGCCCCAGCTCGACCAGAACATGAGGGACAGCAGCAAGCCGACGGCGCCGACGATCATGAGGATGACGCCGACCGTGTTGATGTTCACCCCGGACGTCGTCGCGGTGACGGCCCAGGTGAGCACGGCGCCGACGGCGATCAGGATGAGGCTGACTCCGATGCCCATGACTCCTCCAGAACCTCCTTGGGGGTCCCTCCCGACGGTCGATGGCGGAGGGCGCAGGTACAACGAGGATCCGGCGGCTGCGGTTGCGGCCGCCGGCGCCGGATTCCCGCCTCGCCGGTCGTCGCGTCATCTAGGCTTGCGCCGGGGTGCGCAGGGGTTCGCTCATTCAGCTCGCGGCGCTCGCGCTCTGCGCCGCCGGCATCTGCATCGCGGTCGCGCTGGCGATCCCCTGGCTGCCGGAGGCCGCCGGCAAGGAGGCGCAGCGGATCGACCTCGTCTTCTGGTTCACGACGGCGATCGCGATCGCCGTGTTCTCGGTCGTGGCCGCGGTGATCACGTACTCCGTCTGGAAGTTCCGGGCGCGTCCCGACGACGACTCGGACGGCCCGCCGGTGCACGGGCACACCGGCCTCGAGATCGCGTGGACGGCCGTTCCGGCGCTGCTCGTCACCGCGATCTCGATCCTCAGCGCGGTCGTCCTCGCGCAGAACTCGAACGCGGGGCCCGATCCCGTGAAGATCGGCGTGCTCGGCCGCCAGTTCGCGTGGACGTTCACCTACTCGAACGGCAAGAGCTACGGATTCCTCGAGCTGCCGGTGAACCGGAAGACGCAGCTCGACATCACCTCGGACGACGTCATCCACTCCTTCTGGGTGCCGCAGCTCTCCCAGAAGCAGGACGCCGTCCCGGGCCAGCACAACAAGCTCGTGGTGACGCCGATCAAGACCGGCACGTTCCCCGTCATCTGCACCGAGCTGTGCGGGCTCGGCCACTCGCTGATGCGGAGCCACGTGACGATCGTGTCGCAGGCGGAGTTCGCGAAGTTCCTGAAGGGCGGCGCGAGCTCGGGCCCGCCCGGGCTCGCCGTGTTCCAGCAGTTCGGCTGCGGCGGCTGCCACACCCTCAAGCCCGCGGGGTCGACCGGAACGACCGGCCCCGACCTCGACAAGCTGAAGCAGTACGCGGCGCAGGCGCATCGCGGCTCGCTGGCCGCCTTCATCAAGGAGTCGATCGTGGATCCCGGCGCCTACGTCCAGCCCGGCTACCAGAACGTGATGCCTCCCACCTTCAAGCAGCAGATCCCTCCGGACAAGCTCGACCAGCTCGTGCAGTATCTGGCCCAGAACGCAAAAGTGAGCCCAGCGAGATGACGACCTCCGCCGCCCCCGCCCACCTCGAGCACGACCACCTGCCGGCGCCGCCGCCGGAAGGCTTCCGCCGACTGACGGCGCCCGGCTGGCTGCGCGTCCTCTGGGTGACGCCGATCTTCTTCGGCATCGGCATCGGCCTGCCGGTGCTGATCCGCTGGCTCGTCTCCTGGAACCCGGTGTGGAAGGGGTCGGTGCTGACGACGGTCGAGCTCGTCACCACGCCGCTCGGCTTCCTCGTCGGGCTCGGCGGCTTCGACTACTGGGCGCACTACGCGAGCGGCCGCCCGACGCGTGCGGAGGACCACTCGGGCCACGGCGCGCGCTCGTGGCGCGACTACTTCCGGGTGAACACCGACCACAAGGTGATCGGCATCCAGTACGTCGTGACGACGATCATCTTCTTCTGCATCGGCGGCCTCTTCGCGATGCTCTTCCGGGCCGAGCTGGCGCGGCCGGGCGACCAGTTCTTCAACCCGCAGACGTTCAACGTGCTGGTCTCCGACCACGCCGCGCTGATGATCTTCCTGTTCATCATCCCGGCGTTCGCGGGGCTCGGGAACTTCGTCATCCCGCTGATGATCGGCGCCGCCGACATGGCGTTCCCGCGGCTGAACGCGCTGTCGTTCTGGCTGCTGCCGATCGCCGGCACGGTCTTCATCGCCGGGATGGTCGCGCCCGGCGGCGGGCCGTCGGCGGGGTGGACGTGCTACGCGCCGCTCTGCTCGCACCAGCCGCTCGGGCAGGTGTTCTTCAACATGGGCGTCCAGTGGGCGGGCGCGAGCTCGATCATGACCGCGCTCAACTTCCTGGTCACCATCATCACCATGCGCGCGCCGGGCATGACGTTCTGGCGCCTGCCGCTGCTCGTATGGGCGAACTTCACGACGTCGCTGCTGGTGGTGATCGCGACGCCGTTCATCGCCGGCTCGCAGTTCTTCGTGATGTTCGACCGCGTGCTGCACACGAACTTCTTCGAGTACCAGAACGGCGGCTACGTGCTCGGCTACCAGCACATCTTCTGGTTCTACTCGCACCCGGCGGTCTACATCATGATGCTGCCCGGCTTCGGGATCATGAGCGAGGTCATATCGGTCTTCAGCCGAAAGCCGATCTTCGGCTACCGGCTGATGGCGCTCTCGCTGATGGCGATCGTCGTGCTCGGCTTCTCCGTCTGGGCGCACCACATGTTCGTCTCCGGCATGGCGTCGTGGCTGCGCGTGCCGATGATGATCACGACGCTGCTGATCGCCGTGCCGACCGGCATCAAGATCTTCAGCTGGCTGGCGACGATCTGGAACGGCAAGCTCCACTTCAACACGCCGTTCCTCTTTGCGCTCGGCTTCCTGTCGATGTTCGTGATCGGCGGCCTCTCCGGCGTGATGCTCGGCGCCGTGCCGATCGACATCCACGTGAGCGACACGTACTTCATCGTCGCGCACATCCACTACGTGCTCTTCGGCGGCTCCGTCTTCACGATCTTCGCCGGGATGTACTACTGGTTCCCGAAGATGACGGGCCGCATGTACAACGAGCGGCTCGGCAAGCTCCACTTTTGGCTGACCTTCGTCGGCTTCAACCTGACGTTCTTCCCGATGCACTACATCGGCCTGCAGGGGATGCCGCGCCGCGTCGCCAAC
>DASRDA010000021.1:0-87740 GCA_035652835.1 Gaiellaceae bacterium | reverse complement strand
ATCGTCTTGCCGAGGAAGACGTTCTCGGCAGCGCTCAGACCGGCCACCAGCTTCGGCTCCTGGTAGACCATGGCCACCCCCGCCTCTGCATGGGCGCGGATGTGACCTCCTCCCAGCAGGCGTCCGTTAATCCACAACAACCCGGCGTCGGGGTTGTACGCGCCGCTGATGATCTTGGCGAGCGTCGACTTGCCGGCGCCGTTCTCGCCGACGAGCCCGTGCACCTCGCCCGGGTAGAGGGCGATATCGCCGTCGACGAGCGCGCGCACGGCGCCGAAGCTCTTCTCGGCGTGCTCGAGCACCAGCATGGGGGCGCCCCCGTCGGCGCCCCCATGCTCCGGATCGACCGTCTCGTTCGTCGACAGCCCCTTAGAACTTGAACTTGTCGACGTTCTTGATCGTGAACGTGAACGGCGGGCCGAGGATCACCTGCGGCCGCCCGTCCGGGCCCTTGATGATCTTGTACTTGCCGAGCTTGCCGGCGGTGAACGTCTCGCCCACCTTGCCGGTGATCTTGCCGTCCGCCAGCGCGGCGACCGCGTAGCCCGCGAGGTACCCGAGGTTCTCCGGGTTCCACAGCGCGAACGCCGTCACCGTGTGGTTGTGCACGTACTTCTTCATCTGGCTCGGCAGCCCGAGGCCCGTGAGCACGACCTTGCCCTTGTACTTCGACGTCGAGAGGTACTGCGCGGCCGACGAGATGCCGACGGTCGTCGGCGACTCGATGCCCTTCAGGTTCGGGTATGCCTGCAGCATGCTCACCGTCGCCTGGCGCGACTGCGCCGGGTTGTCGTTGCCGTAGTAGATCTTCACGAGCTTCATGTTCTTGTAGACGGGCTTCTTCAGCTCGAGCTTCATGTAGTGGATCCAGGCGTTCTGGTTCGTCGCCGTGGACGCGGCGGAGAGGATCGCGAACTGGCCCTTGTAGTGCATGAGCTTCGCCAGGAGCTGGATCTGGCTGCGGCCGATCGTCTCCGTGTCCGCCTGGTTGATGAACAGCTGGCGGCAGTTCACGTCGGAGTCGAACGCGACCACCTTCGTCCCCTGCGCCTGAGCCTGCTTCAGCGCGGGACACACCGCCTGCGGGTCGTTGCCGGCGATGACGATGCCCGCCGCGTGCGCCTGGATCGCCGCCTGGATGGCGGGCTGCTGCGCCGCCGCCGTGTCCTCGGTGCCGGACGAGACGACCTGCTTGTCGCCGAGCGCCGTCAGGGCCTCCTTGCCGCCCTTGTCCGCGATCACCTCGTACGGGTTCAGCGTGTCCTTCGGGATGAAGTAGAACGTCTTGCCGGCCGACGAGCGGCTCGACGCCGCCAGCGCGGCGGTCACCGCGACGCCTGCGACGACGATCGTCGCGAGGACAATCGCCCATCTGCGATGCATGCTGGATGGCTCCTTTCTCTGGTCGGTCTGACGAGGGTCCCGGTGCGACGTGCGCCTCCTTCGCACTACCGGGGGTACGCGGCGGTGACGCCGCCGTCGACGTTGAGGATGTTTCCGGTCGACTTGGCCGACCGGGGGCCTGCGAAGAACGCGATCGCCTCGGCGACGTCCTCGGGGAGCACGGCGACGCCGAGCTTGGTGCGGCCCTGGTAGAAGGTCTGCAGCTCGTCCTCGCTGACGCCGTACGTGCTGGCGCGCTCCGCCTTCCAGTCCGAGGACCAGATGCTCGACCCCTGGATCACCGCGTCTGGGTTGACGGTGTTGACCCGGATGCCGTGCGGGCCGCCCTCCTCGGCGAGGCAGCGGGCGAGGTGCAGCGACGCCGCCTTGGCGGACGAGTACGCGGCCGCGTTCGCGCCCGCGACGAGCGCGTTCTTCGACGCGACGAACACGATCGAGCCGCCGCGCCCCTGCTCGAGCAGCACGCGGAACGTCTCGCGGGCGGCGAGGAAGTAGCCGCGCGCGAGCACCGCGTAGTTGCGCTCCCACTCCTCGAGCGAGGTCTCCACGACCGGCGCGCTCGTCGCGAGCCCGGCGGAGGCGACGAGGACGTCGACGCCGCCGTACGCGAGCACCGCGCGGCGCGTCATCTCGCGCACCGCATCCTCGCTGGTCACGTCGACGTGGACGGCGATCGCACGGCGCAGGCCGCCTGCGGCGACGAGCTCGTCGGCGACCTCCTGCGCACCGTCGAGGTTGAGGTCCGCGACGACCACGTGCGCGCCTCGGGCGGCGAGCGTGCGCGCGGCGGCGCGGCCGATCCCGCTCGCGGCGCCGGTGACCAGAGCCACGCGGCCGGCGAGCTCGCCGCGGGGCGGCGCCTGTGCAAGCTTGTAGCGCTCGAGCGGCCAGTACTCGATCGCGAACGCCTCGCTCTCGGAGAGCGAGAGGAAGCCGCCGAGGGCGTCGGCCGCGTCCTCGACCGCGATCGCACGCCGGTACAGGTCGCGCGTGAAGCGCGCGCGGCCCGCGTCGGGGCCGGCGGCGACGATGCCGACGCCCGGCACGAGCACGACACGCGGGCCGGCCGGGTCGATCGGGAACGGCCGCGTCTCGTCGTCCAGGTGGCGCTCGTAGTAGCCGCGGTACCAGTCGGCGTAGGCGGCAACGCCGCGGCGGAACGCGTCGGCCAGGTCGCCGTCCGGCTCGACGACGAGCGGCCGGTGCTTCGTGTTGATCAGGTGGTCGGGGCACGGAGCGCCGACCTGGCTCACCTCCGGCGTGCGCGCGGCCGAGGCGAACGCGACCGCCTCCGGGCTGCGGTCGACCTCCAGCACGACGCCGTCCGCGTCGGCGAGCAGCGCGCCGCGGAGCGCCGGCAGCGAGCGCTCGAGCAGCGCCTCCGCCTCGTCGTCGTCGAGCGGCGAGACCCGCGGGCCGCCGAGCCCGAAGCGGCCGCCCGCCGCCTCGTCGATCGCCTGCGCGGCGCGCGCGACGAACTCGATCGTCGCCTCGTAGCTCTCCTCGCCCGTCTCGCCCCAGGTGACGAGCCCGTGCTTCGCGAGCAGCACGGCGCGGGCCGCCGGGCTCTGCTCGAGCAGCTGCGCGATCCGGCGCGACATGTCGAAGCCCGGGCGCTGGTAGTCGAGCCACACCGCCTCGTCGCCGAACGCCTGCTCCGCGAGCTCGCGGCCGCGCGGCGTGGAGGTGAGCGCGATCACGGCGTCGGGATGCGTGTGGTCGACGTGCGGCGCGGCGACGAAGGCGTGCAGGAGCGTCTCGATCGACGGGCGCGGCTGGTCGGGGCGGATCGCGCTGCGCAGGAGGTAGTCGACCATCTCCGCATCGCTCATCGCCTCGCGCTCCTTCAGCGGCAGCACGTCGTCGAAGCGGATGCCCGGGAACCCCGCCGCGGTGATCGTCGCCAGGTCGGTGCCGGAGCCCTTCACCCACAGCACGCGCACCTCGCGGCCCGTGTGGTCGACGATCGTCTCCTTCGCCGACGTGTTGCCGCCGCCCTGGTTCGCGAGCGCGCGGTCGGCGCCGAGCAGGTTCGACCGGTAGACGAGCGCGTCGAGCGTCGAGAGGCCCGTCGCGGCGGCGGCGTCCCAGCGGCTCGCGGGCGCCGGGATGCCGTGCAGCGGAGCAACCACTTCCGTCACGCGCGCCCCCCGCCGCCTTCGGCTAGAGGGCGGCAAAGCCGCCCTCCGCCGAAGGCTGGCGACGCTGGCGGCAGGGTGCTGCGCCCTCGGGCCTCGGTCGTACTACCTGTACTGCCCATCGGCCCTCGGGCTTGCCCCCTTTGCCAGCGACGCCCGAGGGACGCGCGGACCGCTGCGTACCGACGTAGCGTCACGCGTGCGCCTCCACGGCTGCGCCGAGCTCCGCGAACCGGGCGCGCGCCTCGTCCCACGCGGGATCGGGCGCGGGGTCGTAGAGCCGCGGCACGAAGGACCTGCGCACCAGCTCACGGCCTTCCGCGATCGACGCGAGGTCGCCGTGCGCCACGAGCTGGACGAGCACGTTGCCGATCGCGGTGGCCTCGGCCGGCCCCGCCAGCACCGGACGCCGCGACGCCTGCGCCGTCCACGCGCAGAGCGGCGCGTTCCGCGCGCCGCCGCCGACGAGGTGCAGCTCCTCGAGCTCGCGGCCGGTCACGCGCGCGAGCGCGTCGACGGTCTCCGCGTGCTTCAGCGCGAGGCTCTCGAGCAGGCAGCGCACCGTCGCCCCCTCGTCGGCCGGCTCCTCCTGGCGGGTCGCGCGGCAGTACGACGCCACCCGCGCCGGCATGTCGCCCGGCTCGGCGAAGAGCGGATCGTCCGGGTCGACGAACGAGCGGAGCGGCGGCGCCGCGACGGCGAGCTCGACGAGCTCGGCGGCGTCATACGGCCGCCCCGCCTCGGCCCACGCGCGGCGGCACTCCTGGAGCGTCCAGAGCCCGGTGACGTTGCGGAGGACGCGCACGGTTCCCTCGACGCCGCCCTCGTTGGTGAGGTTGGCGCGGAACGCCTCGTCGTCGACGAACGGCTTGCCGCTCTCGACGCCGACCAGCGACCAGGTGCCGACGCTCAGGTAGGCAGCGCGCTCGCCGTCCATCGGCACCGCCGCGACGGCCGCGGCGGTGTCGTGCGTCGCCGACGCGACCACCTGCGTGCCGTCGAGGCCGGTGTCGGCCGCGACCCCCTCTCGCACCGCGCCGAGCGGCGTCCCGGGCGGGACGATCTCCGGCAGCATCGCCGTCGGCACGTCCAGCCTCTCCAGCACGTCGCGCGCCCAGCCGCCCGCGCGCGGGTCGTAGCACTGCGTCGTCGTCGCGTTCGTGCGCTCGGTCGTCTCGGCGCCGCACAGCCAGTGGTGGAACAGGTCGGGGATCAACAGCAGCCGCGCGGCGTCCCGCAGCGCGGGCTCGCCCGCGTCCGCCATCGCGGCCAGCTCGCAGAGCGTGTTGATCGGCAGCAGCTGGATGGCCGTGCGCTCGTACAGCTCTCGCGCCGGGATCCGCTCGAGCACGCGCTGGAACGCGGCCGCGCGGCGCGCGTCACGGTAGTGGACAGGGTTGCGGAGCAGGCGGCCGTCGCCGTCGAGCAGCCCGAAATCGATCGCCCACGAGTCGACCGCCACCGAGTCGACGGGCCCCTGCAGGGCCGCCTTCCGCAGTCCCTCGCACACGTCCGCCTGCAGGCGCGGCTGGTCCCAGCGGAGGATCCCCTCCTCCTCCACGGGCACGTTCGCGAAGCGATGAACCTCCTCGACCGCGAGCTGCTCCCCGTCGAAGCGGCCGACGGCGACGCGGCCGCTGTCGGCGCCGAGGTCGACGGCGACGACCGTGCGCGTCAACTCAGTCCGTCCACGTTGCGAACGGCGCGGCGCAGGTCGCGCGGGCGGAGCGCCGGCGGCTCGCGCGGGCCGGGGTCGACGGCCACCACCTCGACGCCGGCCGCGCGCCACGCCTCGACCTCGGCGGCCGGCGCGCTCGAGTCGGTGACGATGCCGGCGAGCTCGTCGAGCGGCACGAACGAGAGCAGCGCGCTGCGGTGCCACTTCGTGCCGTCGAGGATCCCGAAGACCTGCTCGCAGGCGTCCGCCATCTCGTGCTTGATGCGCACCTCGTCGGGGTTGAGGTCCATCAGGCCGCGCTCGAGGCTCAGCCCACGGGCGCCGAGGAAGCCCTTGTTGATCCGCGTCGTCCGCAGGACGTCGGTGCCGAAGTCGCCGACCAGCGACATGGCCGACAGCCGCAGGATGCCGCCCGTGACGAGCACGGTGATGCCCGGCGCGTCGGCGAGCGCGGTCGCGACCAGGAGCCCGTTCGTGACGACCACGAGCTCGCGCTTCGACCGCAGCTCGAGCGCCAGGTAGTAGGCGGTCGTGCTGGCGTCGAGCGCGACCGCCTCGCCCTCGCCGACCATCGCCGCCGCGGCGCGCGCGATCGCCCGCTTCCGCTCGACCTCGAGCCGCAGGCGAAGGTCGAACCCGACCTCGGACTGCCCCTGCTGCAGCGCGCGCACCCCGCCGCGGACGCGGGCGACGAGGCCCTGCCGCGCGAGCGACGCGAGGTCGCTGCGCACCGTCACCTCGGAAACCGAAAACGCTTCCGCAAGCTCCGAAACCTGAACGGAATCCCGCGTCTCGAGCAGCCGGAGCACGTGCCGCATGCGCTCCTGCTGCGAGAGGCCGTGGGTGTCGAGGCCGTGGCCGATAGCGCGCGACCTTACGCCGGTCGCCCTCGCACGTCAAGAGCCGCGGATTTGCTTTCGATCAGATGTGAATCGAAAGCCGGTTCGCAAACGAGCCGCGAATGTGAGAGCGTTCCGGCGATGGACGAGCGCGAGGCGGTCGAGCGTCTGCGGCGGCTCGAGATCGAGACGCCCTCCTGGGGCTTCGGCAACTCGGGCACGCGCTTCCACGTGTACCCGTGGCCGGGCGCGGCGCGCGACGTGCACGAGCGGATCGCCGACGCGGCGCTCGTCCACCGGCTCACCGGCTGCTGCCCGAGCGTCGCGCTGCACATCCCCTGGGACGCGGTCGACGACTACGGCGCGTTGCGCGCGTACGCCGAGGAGCAGGGCGTGCGGATCGGCGCCGTCAACCCGAACCTGTTCGGCGACGACGCCTACCGGCTCGGCAGCCTCTGCCACCCCGACGCTGCGGTGCGCGAACGCGCGCTCCGCCACTGCCTCGACTGCGTCGAGATCGCGCGCGAGCTCGGCTCGACCGTGATCAGCCTCTGGCTGGCCGACGGCACGAACTACCCCGGCCAGGACGACCTGCGCGACCGGCACGCGCGCCTCGTCGCCGCACTCGAGGAGCTCTACGCCGTGCTGCCCGTCGGGATGCGGCTGCTGGTCGAGTACAAGTTCTTCGAGCCGGCCTTCTACAGCACCGACCTCCCCGACTGGGGCACCGCCGCGCTCGTCTGCCGGCGGCTCGGCCCGCAGGCGCAGGTGCTCGTCGACACCGGCCACCATCCGCAGGGAACGAACGTCGAGCAGATCGTCGCGCTGCTGCTCGCGGAGGGCCTGCTCGGCGGCTTCCACTTCAACAACCGCAAGTACGCCGACGACGACCTGATCGTCGGCTCGATCGACCCCTTCGAGCTGTTCCGGATCATGCGCGAGATCGCGCGCGCCGACGAGCCCGAGCGCATCGCCTTCATGATCGACCAGTCGCACAACGTCGAGGGGAAGATCGACGCGATGATCCAGTCGGTCTGCAACATCCAAACCGCGTACGCGAAGGCGCTGCTCGTGGACGGCGAGCGCCTGGCCGCCGCGCAGCAGGCCGGAGACGTGCTCGGCGCGCACCGCGTGCTGATGGACGCGTTCGAGACCGACGTTCGTCCGCTCCTCGCGCGGCTGCGCGGGGAGCTCGGCGTCGACCCGGACCCGGTCGAGGCGTTCCGCCGCGGCGGCCACGCCGAGCGGCTCGCGCGCGAGCGAGGCGTCGCCTCGGTCGAGAGCGCCTACGAGCGCCTCTAGCCGTGCGCATCGGGCTGTTCGCCACCTGCGTCGGCGACACGATGCTCCCCGAGGCCGTTCAGGCGACGGCCGACGTGCTCGAGCGGCTCGGGCACCGCGTCGAGTTCCCGGCGGAGCAGACGTGCTGCGGACAGATGCACCTGAACGCCGGCTACCCGGACGAGGCGCGGAAGCTCGGCGACCGCTTCCTGCGGATCTTCGCCGGCTACGACGCCGTCGTCTCGCCCTCGTCGTCGTGCGTCGGCACCGTGCGCGAGCACTTCGGCGCGACGAACGTGTACGAGCTCTCGGAGCTGCTCGTGCGACGGCTCGAGGTCGACGACGTCGGCGCTGCGTTCCCGCACCGGGTCACGTACCACCCGACCTGCCACTCGCTGCGCGTCACGCGGGTCGGCGAGGCCCCGCTCCACCTGCTGCGCAACGTGCGCGGCCTCGAGCTCGCCGAGCTGCCGCGGGCGGAGGAGTGCTGCGGCTTCGGCGGCACCTTCTCCATCGTGAACGCGGACACGTCGAGCGCAATGCTCGCCGACAAGTGCGACTGCGTGGAGGCGACCGGCGCCGGGTTCTGCACCGCGCTCGACGGCTCGTGCCTGCTGCAGATCGGCGGCGGCCTGTCGCGCCGCGGCTCGCGCGTGCGCCCGATCCACCTCGCGCAGATCCTCGCCGCGACGTGACGGTCGAGAGCTTCCCCGTCGCGGCCCGGCGCGAGCTCGCGAACGCGCAGCTCCGCGCGAACCTCCGCGCGGCCACCGACACGATCCGCGAGAAGCGCGCCCGTGCCGTCGCCGAGGTGCCGGACTGGGAGGAGCTGCGCGAGGCCGGACGCGCGATCAAGGCGGACGTGCTCGCGCGCCTCGAGGAGTACCTGCTGCAGTTCGAGTCGGCGGTCGAGGCGGCAGGCGGTCACGTGCACTGGGCGCGTGACGCGGCCGAGGCGAACGACGTCGTCGCGCAGGTCGCGCGCAGGCACGGCGTGCGCGAGGTCGTGAAGATGAAGTCGCTGACGACCGACGAGACGCGGCTGAACGACGCGCTCGCCGCGCACGGGATCCGCGCGATCGAGACGGACTTCGCGGAGCTGATCCTCCAGCTCGACGGCGACTGGTCGTCGCACATCCTCGTGCCCGCGATCCACCGCAACCGCGCCGAGATCCGCGAGCTGTTCGCGCGCACGATCGCGCCGGACGTCGCGAGCGACGAGCCTGCCCGCCTCGCCGAGGCGGCCCGCCTCTACCTGCGCGAGCGCTTCCTCTCGGCGGAGATGGGCGTGAGCGGCGCGAACTTCGGCGTCGCCGAGACGGGCACGATCTGCGTCGTCGAGTCCGAGGGGAACGGGCGCATGTGCACGACGCTGCCGCCCGTGCTCGTCAGCGTGCTCGGGATCGAGAAGCTGGTGCCGACGTTCGCCGACCTCGAGGTGTTCCTGCAGCTGCTGCCGCGCTCGTCGACGGGCGAACGGATGAACCCCTACACGTCGCTCTGGACGGGCGTGACGGACGGCGACGGCCCGCGGGAGCTGCACGTCGTCCTGCTGGACAACGGCCGCACGCGCGTGCTGCGAGACGAGGTCGGCCGTCAGGCGCTGCACTGCATCCGCTGCAGCGCGTGCCTCAACGTCTGCCCCGTCTACGTGCGCACGGGCGGCCACGCGTACGGATCGGTCTACCCGGGCCCGATCGGCGCCATCCTCACGCCGCAGCTCGTCGGCGTCGAGAACGCGCCCTCGCTGCCGTTCGCGTCGAGCCTGTGCGGCGCCTGCTACGAAGTGTGCCCGGTCAAGATCGACATCCCGTCCGTGCTGCTCCACCTGCGGGCGGCCGCCGTTCGTGCGACGGCGCCGGCCGCGAAGAGCCTCGTCATGCGCGGCGTCGCGTGGGTCTTCGCCGACCGGCGGCGCTTCGAGGCGGCGCAGCGCCTCGGCCGCGTGCTGCAGCCGCTCGCGACCCGCGTGGGGCCGCTCGCCGCGTGGACGCGGACCCGCGACCTGAAGCGGATCCCGCGCCGGCCGTTCCGCGACCGCTGGGGGAGCAGGTGAGCGCGGCGCGCGAGCAGATCCTCGCGCGCATCCGAGCCGTCGACCGCGCGCAGCCGGAGGCGGCGCCGCGCGGCTACCGGCGCTCCGGCACGCTCGACGTGGAAGCACGCGTCGAGCTCTTCGCCGGGCGCGTCGCCGACTACCGCGCGGACGTCCGGCGGATCGACGCGAGCGGCGTCGCCGCGGCGATCGGCGGCGCCTGCCGCGAGCGGAACGCGGCGCGCATCGGCGTCCCGCCTGGCTTTCCGGCCGCGTGGCGGCCCGACGGCCTCGAGCTCGTCGAGGACGACGGGCTCTCGCCGCGCGACCTCGACGCGCTCGACGGCGTCGTCACCGGCTGCACCGTCGCGGTCGCCGAGACCGGGACGATCGTGCTGGCCGGCGGCCCCGCCGAGGGTCGCCGCGCGCTCACGCTCGTGCCCGACCTGCACGTGTGCGTCGTGCGCCGCGACCAGATCGTCGAGCTCGTGCCGGAGGCGCTCGCCGTCCTCGGGCCGCTCGTCGCGCGCGAGCGGCGGCCGCTCACGTTCGTCTCGGGCCCGTCGGCGACGTCGGACATCGAGCTGAGCCGCGTCGAGGGCGTGCACGGACCGCGCACGCTCGTGACGCTGATCGTCGACGAGGAGGAGCGATGACACAACGGAGCGCGTTCGTCCTGCAGGTGAAGCCCGAGAAGGTCGAGGAGTACGTCGAGGCGCACCGCAACGTGTGGCCCGAGCTGCTCGACGCGCTGCGGGCTGCGGGGATCCGCAACTACACGATCTTCCGCCACGGAAGCGAGATGTTCGGCTACTTCGAGGCGGACGACCTCGACGCGGCGGCCCGTCACATGGCGGCGCAGGAGGTGAACGCGCGCTGGCAGGACGCGATGGCGGAGCTGCTCGACGCGCGCGTTCCCGACGCCGGCCCGCCTGCGCTCGAGGAGGTGTTCCGCCTGGACTGATCCGGGAGGATTCCGCCGGCGCACCTGGTAAGCGACTGTGCGCCGGCGGCACGTTCCCAAGGGGCCCGCTGCGGCTGCAAGAGCTGCCGTCGGCGCACACCTTACGGCGAACGGCGCACCGCGCCTCACTCGTCCGGGGGAATCCGGACGTCGAATGCCGGCACGATCTCGCTCGTCACCAGGCCGGCCTCGGCGGTGACCTCGTCGACGACGTCGAACCAGCGGCGCATCCGCTCCGGGTGGTCGAGGATCGTCGTCAGCACGGGGACGCGGCGGCGCACGCGGAACAGCCGGTCGCCGTGCGGCGCGTGCTCGCCCGAGAACCCGAAGACGCCGCGCACGCTCGTCGCGCCGCTCGCGCCCGCCGCCCGGAGGCGGCGAACGAGCTCCACCGACAGCGGATGGCGCCCGTGGCGCGCGTGCTCGCCCGCGACGACGGTCAGCTTCTGCCAGGCGCCGCCGCCGGTGACGGCCAGCTCCCCGAGGCGCCGGCCGTCGCGCTTCAGCACCCGCACGCGCTCGAGCGTGGCGATCGGGTCCGTCAGCCTCGCTCCGATCGCCGGTAGCGCGCGCGCGACCGCCGCGCCGCCGCCGATGGCGACGACGAGCAGCGGAACGTCGTCGTTCCGCGAGAGGAAGCGGGCGCGCCGCCGCCGGCGGTGCGCCATGCCGTCGACGCCGAGCAGCACGGTCGCGCCGTCGACGCCGGCGCGGCGCAGGCTCTCGACCACGTCGACGAAGGCGGGGCGCCCGTCGACGCGCTCGTCGCGCCCCAGGTAGAGCGTCAGCTTGACCGTCTCGTGCGGCGCGCCGCCGGCGCCGGCGAGGCCGTCGTGGAGCAGGCGTGCGCGCTCGAGCGTCACGAGCCCGCCCGCGACCAGCTCCGTCACGCGAGGCACGAGGCGCTCGATGCGCGCGCGGTCGTCGACGGCGATCGCGACGAGCGGCAGGTCCTCGGACAGCGTCAGGAACCGGTCGGTGCGAAGCGACTGCGCGCTGCCGAAGCCCTCGACGCCGCGCAGCAGCACGGCGGCGTGCACCTCATGCCGTTCGAAGAGGTCGAGGAGGACGTCCGAGAGCAGACGGCGCCCGACCCGGTCGGACTCGCCGAAGTACGCGGTCAGCTTCAGGCTCGCGCCGGTCACAGGCCCGCTCCCAGGAGTCGCCCGGCCAGCGCGGCCGCGAGGCCGCCCCCGAACGCGACGGCGACGTTGGCGAGCGCGAGCGGCCCGTCGCCCTCCTCGGCGAGACGCTCGGTCTCGAGCATCCACGTCGAGAACGTGGTGAAGGAGCCGAGGGTCGCCGTGCCCGCGAGCAGCAGCGCGCGCCCTGCGACGCCGAGCCCGGAGAGGAGCCCGAGGCAGAAGGAGCCGGCAAGGTTCACCGCCAGCGTTCCGAAGGGGAACTCGCCGGCCAGGCGGAGCTGCACAAGCGCGTCGAGGCGGAAGCGAAGCCAGGCCCCGGCGCCGCCGAGAAGGGCGACGGCGATCCACACGAGCGCGGTCACCGCAGCCGCACCCGCCGGGTCGACGCCGTCGCGAGGTACACGCCGACCAGGCCGCCCGCGACGCTCGCCGCAGCGTACCCGGCCGCGGTCGCGCCGGCCCCGTGACGCGCGAGGTCGATCAGCTCCACCTGGAAGGTGGAGAAGGTGGTCAGCGCCCCGCAGAAGCCGGTGCCGAGGAGGGGCCGCCGGTAGGTGGACGGCGGCAGCCGCTCCTGGAGGCGCGTCGCGAGGTAGCCGAGGAGGAGCGTGCCGCCGGCGTTGATCGCGAACGTCGGCCACGGCCAGCCGCGGCCGTCCCACGGGAAGGCAGCCGCGATGCCCGCCCGCGCGAGTGCGCCCCCGACGCCGCCGGCGAAGACGGCGGCCTGCAGCCGTCGGTCGATGTCGCGTGCGAGACGATGGGTCATCGGCTTCCACCGGTTCGTGGTCGGTAGAAGCCATCAGCCCCGGAGGGCGGTTCAGGCGGGCCTCATCGCCTGCCCGAACTCTAGCTCAGCCGCCGCTACGGCTCGGGACGGCGCCCATGGACGAACGGCCGCCACGGCGGATGCACCCACGTCCCCTCGCGCAGGCACATCGGGCAGCGCTCGGGCGCCGCCCGCCGCACGATGCCGTAGCCGCACGCCGAGCAGACGAGGTTCAGCTTCTGGTGCGGGCGGACGCGCGGGACGGCGCGGCGCGTCATCCCGTCACCCGCGCGCGGAGGCGCGGCAGGAACCGGCGCGCAGCCTCGAGCACCAGCGTCAGCCCCGCGGCGACGCCGAGCGCGAGCAGCAGCGCACGCCCCGGCTGGTGGGCGACCGCGCGGCCGCCCGCCCAGCCGAGCGTCGTCGCCAGCCCCGCCCAGAGGAGCGCCGCGGCGAGGTCGAAGGCGACGAAGCGGCGCCAGGGGAGGCCGACCAGCCCCGCCGAGAGCATCGTGGCCGTCCGGCCGCCGGGCACGAACCGCGAGACGACGATCAGCGTCCCGCCCCGGCGGCGAAACTCGGCCTCGGCCCGCGCGAGCCGCTGCCGCCACCGGGCGTGCCGGAGCAGCCGCCGCAGCAGCGCGCCCTGCCCCGCCCGCCCGAGCACGTACGCGACGTTGTCGCCCACGACGGCGCCGGCGGCTCCGGACGCGAGCACGAGCGCGAGCACGAGCTCGCCGGCCCCGGCGAGCGCCGCGGCTGCGATGAGCGTCGTCTCGCTCGGGACGACCGGGAACACGGCGTCGAGCGCCGCGACGCCCAGGATCAGAGGGTACACCCAGGCGGACGCGGTGACGGCGTCGACGATCGACTCGAACACGACTCCAGGGTCCCCGATCGGCTCGCCCGCCGCCATGGGGCCGGCACCCCATCCTGGGACCCGCTCGAAGATGGTGGCTCGACCCGATCGCGGCCGCCGCTCCCTCCCGCGAGCCTTCCGTCGACCTGCAATCGACGGGAAGGGAGAGCGACATGCACGGCAGCGTGATCACCCCCGACGGCCTCACGCGGCTCCGGGAAGAGCTCGAGCGGCTCGAGACCGACGGCCGGCGGAGCGTCGCGGAGCGGCTCGCGCAGGCGCTCGCCGGAGAGGCGAACCCGGCGGAGAGCGCCGACTACCACGACGCGCGCGACGAGCAGGCGCTGCTCGAGCACCGGATCGCGCTCTTGCGGGAGCGGCTGTGCACCGCGCGGCTCGTCGAGCCGCAGCCCGGGAACGGCCGCGTCGACGTCGGCGAGCACGTGCGCGTCCGCGATCTCGCCTCCGGCGAGCGGCTCGAGCTCGAGCTGGTCGGCCCGCACGAGGCCGACGTGGCCGCCGGCCGGATCTCTGTCGTGTCTCCCCTGGGCCGCGCGATCGTCGGCGGCCGCCGCGGCGAGGTGGTGGAGGTCGACGCCCCGCGAGGGACGATGCGCTACCGCATCCTCGCGGTGGCGTGAGATGCGGGAGCCTGGTTCGCGGCTCTCCGCCGCGAACCAGGCTCCGTCACGGCTGGATCAGGCCGCGGCGGATCGCGTACCGCGTCAGCTCGACGCGGTCGCTCATGCCGAGCTTGTCGAGGATGTTCTGGCGGTGGCGCTCCACCGTCTTCACGCTGATCACCAGCTCCTGCGCGATCTGCTTCGACGTGTACGCCTCGGCGATCAGCTTCAGCACCTGCAGCTCGCGCGGCGTCAGCACGTCGAACTGCTCGTCAGCGGGCCGGCCGCGCTCGACGAAGTCCTTCACGAGCGTCGAGATCGCCGACGGATAGAGGAACGACTGGCCGCGCATCGTGCGCCGCACCGCCTCGACGAGGTCCTGGTCGGCATCCGACTTCAGGACGTAGCCCGAGGCGCCCGCCTTGAGCGACTCGAACAGGAATTGCTCGCTGTCGTACATCGAGAGCATCAGCAGCCGCAGCTCCGGCTTGCGCTTGTGCAGCTCCTCCGCCGCCTGGATCCCGGTCGTTTTCGGCATCGAGACGTCGAGGATCGCCAGGTGCACGTCCTCGGCCAGCGCCTTCTTCACCGCCTCGGCGCCGTCCTCGGCCTCGGCGACGACCTCGAGGTCGGGCTGCGCGTCGAGCACGCGGCGGAGGCCGGAGCGCACGATCGGGTGGTCGTCGGCGACGAGGATGCGCGTGACGAGCGGGATCGGCATCAGCCGTCGGCGGCCGGCACCTCGAGCCGCACCTCGACGCCGCCGTGCGGGCCCGGCTTGACCGCGAGCACGCCGCCCACGAGCAGCGCGCGCTCGCGCATCCCGCGCAGGCCGCCGTGGCCGTTCGCGGCCGCGGCCTCGCTCATCCCCTTCCCGTCGTCGACCACCCGCAGCACGACGCTGCGCGCGCCCGGCTCGAGCGCGATCTCGACCTGCGAGGCGCCCGCGTGGCGGGCCACGTTCGTGAGGCTCTCCTGCGCCACGCGGTACACGGCCAGCTCGGCCTCCTCGGACAGCGGCGGCAGGCGGTCGCCGAAGCGGCGCTCGATCCGGAGACCGCTCTGCTCGCCGAACCGCCGCGACAGCTCGGTCAGCGCGCTGACGAGGCCCAGGTGCTCGAGCATCTCCGGACGCAGCTCGCGCGCGATCCGGCGCACCTCGTCGAGCGCCTGCCGCACCGCATCCTTCGTCTCCTCGTCGTCGAGCCGCAGCAGCACGCCGGTCAGCACCTGGCCGACCTCGTCGTGCAGGCCGCGCGCGATGCGGCGCCGCTCGGACTCCTGCGCCTGCAGCGCGCGCCGTCCGCTCTCGCGCCGCTCGGCCTCGAGCCGGTCGAGCATCTGGTTGAAGACGTGCACGAGCTCGCCCACCTCCGCGCCGCCGTGCTCGGCGAGGCGCTGGCCGGGCCGAAGCAGGTCGACGGTCCGCATCCGCTCGGCCAGCCGCTGGATCGGGCCGAGCGTGTGCCGCAGCAGGAAGAGGTTGGCCGCCAGCATCACCACGAGTCCGATCGCGAGATCGGCGCCCTCGACGAGCGCGATCGACGCGTGCACCGTCACCGGCGTCAGCGCGAGCAGCAGCGTCGCGACGACCAGCAACGCCGCGTTGATCGCGAAGACCCGCCACAGGAGCGGCAGACGCGAGAAGCGCACCCGTGATGTCTAGCGCGCCTGCGCGCCCGCGGCGGCGGTGAGCCGCAGCTGGCTGCGCTTGCGCGTCGACGGCGGCGCCACCAGGACGGGCACCGGCGTCTGCGCCTCGAGCTCGAGCGCGAGGCCCGACCGCAGCGCCTTCCCGCGCACGCCGCCCGCGCGCGAGCCGAGCACGATCAGGTCGGCGCCCTCCTCGGCCGCCACCGACGCGAGCGCCTCGCCGCGCGGGCCGAGCACCAGCCGCGCCTCCGCACCGACCCCGACCTCGTGCACGAGCTCTTCCAGCAACCTCGTCGCGCCGCTCCTCCGCTGCCGGCCGCCGAGGCTCTCCTGCTCCGCCGACGACATCCCGTCGACCACGTGGACGAGCACGAGCCGCAGGCGAAGCCGCGCGGCGAGAACCGCCGCCAGCTCGCCCGCGCCGCGCCCCTCCGTCGAGTCGGTCACCCCGCACACGATCGTGCCGCCCATCTCGTCTCCTTTGCCGTTCGCTCCAGCCATCGCCCGAAACGGTACGGCCGAAGGCGCCGGATGCCCATGGAGCGGAGACCCCAGATCGCGGCGGCGGCGGCCCGAGCGAGCGACAGATCGTGACGTGAAGCCTCGGGCGTCGGCAGGCCGAGGCTTCACGTCTGGACGATCCGCGGCTCCCGCGCGACCCCTCTCGCGCGGACGCCGGACGCGATGTTGCCGCCTCCGGCCGGGCCCAAACGCGCCGCCGGAAACTTCACCCCTTCGAGGGACGCCCGACCCGTCCCGGGCCGGCGCGTGCGGGCTCAAGCGTCGCCGTCCCCGCACCGATACCGGCACCATGCGCGCCTTCCGCCCGCCGCCCGGGCCGCGGGTCGGTCTCCTCGGCAAGTTCGCGATCGCCAGCCTCGTCCCGATCGTGCTGCTCGGGCTGGTGCTCGCGCACGTGCTGCGCGCGGACGTGAAGCAGCGGGCGGTCGCGGACGCGAGCCAGTCGGCGATCGTGCTCGAGCAGTCGCTCGTGCTCCCGCGCCTGACGCCGGCCGACCTCCGGGACGGGCTCGGCGCCGCGCAGGTGCGCACGCTCGACGCCCTGCTGCACGCGAGCGTCGTCACCAAGGAGATCGCGCGGGTCAAGATCTGGAACCGGCAGGGGCGCGCCGTCTACGCCACCGACCACACGATCATCGGGAAACGCTTCTCGCCCTCGGACGAGCTCCGCCGCGCGCTCGCCGGACGCACGGCGTCGGAGGTCTCCGATCTGACCGCGGCGGAGAACCGCGACGACCGCAGCTTCAAGCGAGCGCTCGAGGTGTACACGCCTCTGCAGTTCGGCGGTCGCCGCACTCCCGTCGTCGGGGCGTTCGAGCTCTACCTCCGCTACCTGCCGATCCAGGCGACGATCGACCACGACACGGAGCGCCTGACCCTGATCCTGCTCGGCGGTCTCGCGCTGCTGTACCTCGCCCTCGTCCCGATCGCGGCGAGCGCCTCGACGCGGCTGCGGCGGCAGGCGTCCGTCCTGCGCCGGCAGGCGGAGGAGAACGAGCACCTCGCGCTGCACGACACGCTCACCGGACTGCCGAACCGGAGCCTGTTCCGCGACCGGGCGGCGCAGGCGATCCTCGCCACGCGCCGCGATCCCGGCCGCGTCGGCCTGCTGCTGCTCGACCTCGACCGCTTCAAGGAGATCAACGACACGCTCGGCCACCGCAACGGCGACGCGGTGCTCGAGGAGGTCGGCCGGCGCCTCTGCGCGTCGGTGCGCGCGACCGACACCGTCGCGCGTCTCGGCGGCGACGAGTTCGGCGTCCTCCTTCCGCGCGTGCGCGACGCAGCGGCGGCGCTCACCGTCGCCGACACGCTGCGCCACGCGCTGCACGAGCCGCTCGTGCTCGAAGGGATCGCGCTCGACCTCGATGCGAGCGTCGGCGTCGTCCTGTCGCCGGACCACGGCGACGAGGTGGAGACGTTGCTGCAACGTGCCGACGTCGCGATGTACGTCGCCAAGTCGGAGCGGACGCGCTGCGAGCTGTACTCGCCGTCGCGCGACGAGTACAGCCCCGCGCGGCTCGCGCTCGCCGGCGAGCTCCGCCGCGCCATCGACGGCGGCGAGCTCGTGCTGCACTTCCAGCCGAAGGCCGACCTCCCGAGCGGCCGCGTGCGCGGCGTCGAGGCGCTCGTCCGCTGGCAGCATCCCGACCGCGGTCTGCTCGGGCCCGACCAGTTCGTGCCGCTCGCCGAGCGGACGGGGCTGATCCGCGAGCTGACGCGCCACGTTCTCGCCGCGGCGCTGCGGCAGCTCCGCGAGTGGGAGGCGGCCGGCATCGTGCTCGACGTCGCCGTCAACCTCTCGGCGCGCGACCTCGTCGACGCGGAGCTGCCGGACACGGTCGCGGGGCTCCTCGACGAGCACGGCGTGGAGCCGCGCCGACTCGAGCTCGAGATCACGGAGAGCGTCCTGCTCACCGATCCGACCCGCGCCGGAGGCGTGCTCGCCCGCCTCGACGCGATGGGCGTGCGCCTCGCGATCGACGACTTCGGCAGCGGCTACTCGTCGCTCGCGTACCTCAAGCGGCTGCCCGTCGGCGCGATCAAGATCGACCGGTCGTTCGTCACGAACATGGGCCGTGACGAGAACGACGCCGTGATCGTGCGCTCGACCATCGACCTCGGCCGCACCCTCGGACTGCGGGTCGTCGCCGAGGGCGTCGAGGACGAGCGCGCGTGGTCGGAGCTGGCGCGGCTGCGCTGCGACCAGGCGCAGGGCTACTTCCTGAGCCGCCCGCTGCCCGCGGAGGCGCTGGCCGCCTGGCTGCGCGGCGCGCGTGCGGCACCATTCGCCGCCGATGGAAGCCGGCTGCGCGGAGCTCTCCTTCCGGCGACTGACTGACGCCGACCTGCCCCTCCTCCACGACTGGCTGCAGCGCGGGCACGTACGCCGCTGGTGGCGCGACACGACGACGTACGAGGAGACCGTCGCGCACTACGGGCCCGCCCTTCGTGGCGAGGATCCGACCGACCACTACGTGATCGTCGTCGACGGGCGCGACGCGGGCATGATCGAGACGTACCTCGTCTCCGACCATCCCGAGTGGGAGTCGGTGGTCGAGGTCGGGGAAGGCGTCGCCGGCGTCGACCTGCTGATCGGCGACGTCGGTCTCGTCGGGCGCGGGCTCGGGCCGCGGATCCTGCGCGCGTTCGTCGACGGCGTGGTGTTCACGCGCGCGGGCGTCCATGCGTGCGTGGCGGCCGTCGACGAGGAGAACCGACCCTCCTGGCGCGCGTTCGAGAAGGCGGGCTTCCGCCACGTCCGCGACGTCGAGGAGAACGGCCGGCCGCACCGCCTGCTGCGGCTCGACCGCTGACGGGAAACGGTTTCGACCGAAGCGGTCGAAACAGTTACGTGACGGTGTCAGGCACCCCGGACGGGCGTGAGCGGCGGCTCGCCGCGCTCGACGGCGAGCACGTTGTCGACGGCGACGCGCGTCATCGCCGCGCGCGTCTCGACGGTCGCGCTGGCGACGTGCGGCGTGAGCACGACGTTCGGCAGCCCGAGCAGCGCCTCCGGCACGTGCGGCTCGTGCGCGAACACGTCGAGGCCCGCGCCGATGCGGCCCGACACGAGCTCGTCGACAAGCGCGGCCTCGTCGACGACGCCGCCGCGGGCCGTGTTGACGAGCGTCGCGCCGTCGCGCAGCAGCGCGAGGCGCTCGCGCGAGATCAATCCCGCCGTCTCGGGCGTCAGCGGGGTGTGCAGCGAGACGATGTCGGACTCGCGCATGAGGTCGTCGAGCGGCCGCCACGGCGGATCGTCGATGCGCGTACGGCCGTGCACGAGGATGCGCATGTCGAACCCGCGCGCGCGCCGCGCGACCGCGGCGCCGATGCGCCCGTGGCCGACGATGCCGAGCGTCGCGCCGGTCACCTCCCGGCCGAGGAACGGGCCGTCCGACCACGCCGTCGCCCAGCGCCCTGCCCGCACGAGCGAGTCGCCCTCGACGACGCGCCGCCGCGCGGCCAGCATCAGCGCGAGGGCGAGGTCGGCGGTGGCGGCGTCGAGGACGCCCGGCGTGTTGGTCACGGCGACGCCGCGGGCGCGGCACGCGGCGACGTCGATTCGGTCGTAGCCCACGCCGAAGTTCGCGACGAGGCGAAGCGACGGGAAACGCGCCGGGTCGACGGGCTCGTTGGCGACGATCAGCGCCTCGACGTCGTCGCGGGGATCCTCGAGCGGGCCGACTTCGACGTCGCCGAGCTCGTCCCACGCGTCGCCCGGCAGCCTGCGGGTTGCGAGGACCTTCACGTCAGGCCGAGCAGCCGCGCCGCGTTCTGCTTCAGGATCTTCGGCCGCACCTCGTCCTTGAACGGCGCCTGCTCGAAGTCGGCGAGCCAGCGGTCGGGAGTGATCATCGGGTAGTCGGAGCCGAAGAGCACGCGGTCGGCGAGCAGCGTGTTCGCGTAGCGCACGAGCTGCTCCGGGAAGTACTTCGGCGACCAGCCCGACAGGTCGATGTAGACCTGCGGCTTGTGCAGCGCGACCGAGATCGCCTCGTCCTGCCAAGGGAACGACGGGTGCGCGAGCACGATCGTCAGCTCCGGGAAGTCGACGGCGACGTCGTCGACGTGCATCGGGTTCGAGTACTTGAGCCGGATGCCGCCGCCGCCCGGCAGGCCGGCGCCGATGCCGCTGTGGCCGGTGTGGAAGAGCACCGGCAGCCCCGCCTCCGCGATCGCCTCGTAGAGCGGGTAGACGGCGCGGTCGTTCGGGAAGAACGCCTGGATGTTCGGGTGGAGCTTGAAGCCGCGCACGCCGTGGTCGCGGATCAGGCGGCGCGCCTCGTCGGCGGCATCGGGCTTGTGCGGGTCGACGCTCGCGAACGGGATCAGGACGTCCGCGTTCGCGGCCGCGGCTTCGGCGATCTCCTCGTTCGGCACCGCCGGCCGCCCCGTCACCGTCTCGGCGTCGACGGTGAACACGACGGCCGCCATGTTCCGCTCGCGGTAGTACGCGGCGACGTCGTCGACCGTCGGCAGGCCGCTCTCGCGGAAGTAGCGCGCCGCACCCTCGCGCCATTCCGGCCGCATCCCGTCTTCGCCGCCGCGGCCGATCTCCGCGTGCGTGTGGACGTCGATCGCGAGGAGGCTGTCGACGTCGATCGTCATGCGACCTCTTTGGGCCGCGCGTCCCGCACGAGCGCCGCGGGGTCGAGCGCGCGCTTCAGGACCTTGCCCGTCGCGCCCTTCGGCAGGTCGTCGACGAAGACGACGTGGCGCGGATAGGCGTACGCCGCCAGCCGCTCCTTCGCGAACGTCTGCAACTCGTGCGCGGTGAGGGCCGAGCCGGGCCGCCGGACGACCGCGGCGAGGACGTCCTCGCCGAGCACGTCGTGGGGCACACCGACCACGGCGGCTTCGAGCACGTCCGGGTGCGCATAGAGCACGTCTTCGACCGCGCGCGGGTAAACGTTGTAACCGCCGCGGATGATCAGCTCCTTCTTGCGGTCGACGAGGAACAAGTAGCCGTCGTCGTCGAGGTAGCCGAGATCGCCGGTCGCGAGCCAGCCGTCCGGCGAGAGCGCGGCGCGGGTGGCGTCGTCGTCGCGCCAGTAGCCGGGGATGACGGACGGCCCGCGCAGCTGCACCTCGCCGACCTCGTGCGGCGGGAGCGGTCGGCCGTCGTGCGCGACGACGCGGATCTCGGTGTCGCCGAGCGGGCGGCCGACGGAGCCCGGCCGGCGCGGCTCGCCGGCGGCATAGCTCGTCGCGATTCCCGAGAGCTCGGTGAGCCCGTAGCCCTCGCGCACCTGCGCGCCGAACGTGCGCTCGACGTCGTCGACGACCTGCGGCGGCACCGGCGCGCCGCCGACGTGCGCGACGCGGAGCGGCGGCAGCCGCGTCGCGGTGCGGGCGGCGCGGCAGAGGCCGATGCACATCGCGGGCACGCCGAGCAGGATCGTCGTCCCGGTCTCGGACATGAAGCGCAGGGCGTCGTCGGGGTCGAACCGGCGCACGACGGCGACCGCGGCCCCGGTGCCGAGCGTCGACAGGATGCCGGTCGCCTGCCCGAGCACGTGCGAGAAGGGCGCTGCGCCGAGGACGACGTCGTCCTCCGTCAGCGCGAGCGCGTCTGCAGCCGCGAGGGCGGCGGCGCGCAGCCCGCCGTGCGTCAGCATCGCGCCCTTCGCCGCGCCGGACGTGCCGGAGGTGAAGAGGAGCGCGGCGGCATCCGCGTCGTCGCGCTCGACGACCGCTGTCGGAGCCGGCGGCGGTCGCAGGTCGAGCGGCCCGTCGAGCACTGTCCGGGGCTCGGCGCGCACGACGCGCTCCTCGATCTCCGGCGCGGCGAGCAGCGGGTTCAGAGACACCACGATCGCGCCGAGCCGCAACGTGCCGAAGTACGCGGCGACGAAGTCCGCGCCGTTCGGCAGCACGAGCGCGACGCGGTCGCCGGCCGCGACGCCGCGTTCACGCAGCTCGTGCGCAGCCGCGACTGCGCGCGCCCGCAGCTCGTCGTACGTGATCGAGTCGCCGTTCTCGAGCAGCAGCGCAACCCGCGCCGGGTGCGTCCTTGCGGCGCCGTCGAGCACGCGCGCGAGGTTCACATTCGCCTCCCGGCGGCCGACGTCCGGGGCCTGGTACGTGCCTGGCCCCGAGGCTTCGCCCCTCCGCCGACACGCAGACCCGTCGTCCCTGCAAATCCGCATGAACGGAAGTCGCGAAACCTGGCACGAACCTGGCACCGGCGGGTCGCCCGCCGCCCCCGCCGGTGCCGGGTACGTACCAGTCCCCGGAGGGCGCCCCTCACACGGTCTCCAGCCCGACGTAGTTCTCGGCGAGGCTGCGGGCTGCGGTCTCCGACGAGACGACGTAGCGAAGCTGCGAGAGCTGCAGCTTCGCGTCGAACGGGTCGTCGCCGGGGAGACGATGGAGCATCGACGTCATCCACCACGAGAAGTGCTCGGCGCGCCAGACGCGACGCAGGCACTCGCGCGAGTATGCGCGGAGGAGCGTCTCGTCACCGGCGCGGAAGAAGGTCACGAGCGCCTCCGCAAGCACCCGGACGTCGGCGATGGCGAGGTTCAGCCCCTTGGCGCCCGTCGGCGGGACGATGTGCGCCGCGTCGCCGGCGAGAAACAGCCGCCCGTGTTGCATCGGCTCCGAGACGAAGCTGCGCATCCCGGTGACGCCCTTCTCGACGATCGGGCCCTCGTGCAGGGTCCACCCGTCGAGCTCCGTCCGCCGCTGCAGCTCCTCCCAGATCCGGTCGTCCGGCCAGCCGGCGACGTCCTCGTCGGGCGCGACCTGCAGGTAGTAGCGCGACCGCTCCGGCGAGCGCAGCGAGAGGAGCGCGAAGCCGCGCTCGTGGTGCGTGTAGACGAGCTCGTCCATCGACGGCGCCACCTCGGCGAGGATGCCGAGCCAGCCGAAGGGGTACTCGCGCTCGTACGTACGCAGGACGCCGTCCGGGATGCTCGGCCGGCAGACGCCGTGGAAGCCGTCGCACCCCGCGACCACGTCGCACTCGAGCTCCTGCCGCCGCCCGTCCTGCCTGAAGCGAACCGACGGCCGGTCGGTGTCCACGCCGTCGACGCTCACGCCTTCCACCTCGAAGTGCAACGGCAGCCCGCTCTCGACGCGCGCCGCGATCAGGTCCTTCACCACCTCCGTCTGCCCGTAGATCACGATCGAGCGACCCGTGAGCTCGTACATCGGCACGTGGTGGCGCTCGCGCTCGAACTGGAGGTGGATGCCGCCGTGCACGATCCCCTCGCGCTCCATGCGCGCGCCGACACCCGCGTCGCGGAGCAGGTCGACCGTCCGCTGCTCGAGCACGCCCGCGCGGATGCGGTGCTCGCAATAGTCGCGGCTGCGGTCCTCGAGCACGACGGTGGCGATGCCCTCCAGCTCGAGCAGCCGCGCGAGCGTCAGGCCTGCGGGGCCCGCCCCGACGATCGCGACCTGCGTCCTCACCGCTCGAAGAGCGCCGCCTGGCCCTGCCCCACCCCGACGCAGAGCGTCGCGAGCCCGTAGCGGCCGCCCCGGCGGCGCAGCTCGTGCAGCAGCGAGACGACGAGCCGCGCGCCGCTCATGCCGAGCGGATGGCCGAGCGCGATGGCGCCGCCGTTCACGTTCACCCTCTCCTCGTCGAGGCCGAGCTCGCGGATCACCGCGAGCGACTGCGACGCGAAGGCCTCGTTCAGCTCGACGAGGTCGACGTCGGCAACGTCGACCCCCGTCCGGGCGAGCAGCTTGCGCACGGCCGGCACCGGTCCGATCCCCATGACGCGAGGGTCGACGCCGGCGGCGGCCGAGCCGACGAATCCGCCGAGCGGCTCGCCGCCGAGCGCGCGCGCCTTCTCCTCGCTTGCGATCACGAGCGCCGCGGCGCCGTCGTTGACACCGCTCGCGTTGCCGGCCGTGACGGTGCCGCCCGACCGGAACGCGGGCTTGAGCGCCGCCAGCTTCTCCGCGGATGTGTCGGGCCGCGGGTGCTCGTCGACGGTGACGTCGCCGACAGGGACGAGCTCGTCGGCGAAGCGCCCTGCCTCCTGGGCGGCGGCCCAGCGGCGCTGCGAGCGGAACGCGAAGGCGTCTTGCTCCTCGCGCGACACGCTCCAGCGCTCGGCCACGTTCTCGCCGGTCTCGCCCATCGACTCGAGCGGGAACATCGCCTCGAGGCGCGGGTTCGGGAAGCGCCAGCCCAGGTGGGTGTCGTACGCGACGACGTTGCCGCGCGCCCACGGGCGGTCGCCCTTCATCATCGCGAGCGGCGCGCGGCTCATCGACTCGACGCCGCCCGCCACGTACAGCTCACCCTCGCCGGCGACGATCGCGCGGCACGCTTCGACGACGGCAGTCAGTCCGGAGGCGCAGAGCCGGTTGACGGTGACGCCGGGCACGCTCTCCGGCAGGCCGGCGAGCAGCACCGCCATCCGCGCGACGTTGCGATTGTCCTCGCCCGCCTGGTTCGCACAGCCGAGGTAGACGTCCTCGATCTCGGTCGGGTCGACACCCGCGCGCTCGACCGCGGCGCCGACCACGAGCGCGGCGAGGTCGTCGGGCCGGGTGCCCGCGAGGGCGCCGCCGTAGCGGCCGATCGGCGTCCGCACCGCGGAGACGATCACCGCGCGACTCATGTCGCGGCCTCCTCGTCGAGCACGCGCTGCGCGATCGCGAACGCGCCATTCGCCGCCGGCACGCCGCAGTAGACCGCGCACTGCAGCAGCACCTCCTTCACCTCGTCGGGCGTGACGCCACCTCGCAGCGCGGCCCGGACGTGCATCGCGAGCTCGTGCTCGCGGCCGAGCGCGACGAGCATCGCCAGCGTGATGCAGCTCCGCGTCCTGCGGTCGAGACCCGGTCGGCCCCAGATCTCGCCCCACGCGTACCGGGTGATCAAGTCCTGGAAGTCGCGCGTGAAGTCGGTGGTGCCGGCGACGGCGCGGTCGACGTGCTCGTCGCCGAGCACCTCGCGGCGGACGCTCATGCCATCGTCCGTCACGGCTCCTCCTCACCCTGTGAGTGAGTGCTCACTTCCTGTGAGTGAGTGCTTACTTCCTGGAAGTGAGCGATCACTAACTCATTGAACCGGGCCGCCTGCTCGACGTTCGCCAGGTGCCGCGCGCCCTCCAGCACCGCGAGCCGAGCGCCCGGGATCGCCGCCGCCAGCCGCTCTGCGTCATCCGGCGGGACGGTCGGATCGTCCGAGCCCGCCACGACGAGCGTCGGCGCCGCGATCTCGCCGAGCCGGTCGCGGAAGTCCCAGGACGCCACTGCCTCGCAGCACGACGCATAGGCCTCGCGCGGTGCGGCGCGGAGCATGGCGCGGAAGAGCGCGCGGTCGGGGAAGCTCGGCGTGAACCAGCGGTCGAGCGTCGCGTCGACGACCGGCTCGGTCCCCTCGTCGCGGACGAGGACGGCGCGCTCGCGGTACCGCTCGGGGTCCGGAAATTGCGCCGCCGTGCACGCGAGCACGAGATGGTCGACGCGCTCGGCCGCGTTCGCCCCCAGCCACATCCCGACCGCCCCGCCGAGCGAGATTCCGCAGAAATGGGCACGCTCGATCCCCTCCGCGTCGAGCAGCTCGAGCACGTCGCGCGCGAGCAGCTCGACGCTCGGCCGAGCGCGGTGCTCGTAGCGCAGCACCCGGAAGCGCGGCGCGAGCGCAGGCAGCTGCCCGTCCCAGAGCCTGCTCGTGGTGCCGAGCGCGTTCGAGAGCACGATCGCCTCGGTCATCGAGCGTCCCACCGCACGAGCGCGCGGTCCACGAACACGCCCGCCGAGCCGAGATAGGTCGACGGGTCGCGCTCCTCCTCCGACAGCTCGCGCCCCGCGAGCGCCGCCTTCTCCGCCGTCACCCCCGGATCGAGGTTCGCCCGCATCCGCGCGACGTCCACGTCGAGGCGCTCGAGCACGCGACGCATCGTCGCGGCGGCGCCGCCGGTGAGCGCGAGCGCGCCGCTCCACGCGCTCCACTCCGCGTGCCACGAGCCTGCCGAGCGCTCGAGCTCCCCTGCAAGCGCGCCGGTCAGCACCGACGCGTGCGCGTGCACCTGGAGCGCCGCAGCCCGCACGAGTGTGGACCCCGCGGGATTGTGCTTCTGCGGCATCGTCGAGGACGCGCCGCCGTCGCCCTCGGCGACCTCGCCGAACGCGGACAGCAGCACCACGTCGGTCGCGATCTTCGCGAGCGCACCGGCGACCGCGTCGAGCGCGCCGCCGAGCTGGGCGACGGGCACGCGGTTCGCGTGCCACGGCAGCGCCGGCTCCGCGAGCCCGAGCTCCTCCGCGTACAGGCGCAGCACCTCCGGCCCGTCGTCGCCGAGCGCCGCGAGCGTTCCGGCGGCGCCGCCGAGCTCCGCGAGCGGCTGGAAGCGGCCGAGCAAGCCGCGCGCGTCGAGTACGGTGACGAGCCAGCCCGCGGCCCGTAGGCCGAACGTCGTCGGCACCGCCTGCTGCAGCAGCGTTCGCGCCGCCGTGACCGTGTCGCGGTGCTCGCGCGCGAGCCGTGCGCACGCGTCGCAGACGCCATCGACGGCTGCGTCGATCGAGGTGAGGGCGTCGCGCGCGACCAGCATCATCGCCGTGTCGAGGATGTCCTGGCTCGTCGCGCCGCGATGCACGTACGGCGCGGCGTCACCGCCCACCCGCGTACGCAGGGCGCGCACGAGCGGTTCGGCCGGGTTGCCGGGACCGCGCCCCTGCTCCGCGAGCTCGTCCACGTCGTACAGCGACGCATCGCACGCGTCGCCGATCTCGGCCGCGGCCGCCGCGGGAACGACGCCGGCTCGCGCCGACGCCGAGGCGAGGGCGCGCTCCGCGGCCAGCATGGCGCCGAGCCACGCGCGGTCGGAGACGGCGTCGCGCAGCTCGGCCGGCACGAAGAGCGGCGCGAACGTCGTCAATGCTCGAAGAAGACGGTCGCGCGGTCGCCCTGCATGCGGATATCGAACAGCAACCGGTCGCCGTCCCGCCGCGCGAGCAGCGTCTCGCGGCGCCCGGGCTCGACCGAGCGCAGGACGTCGTCCTCCACCTCGCGCAGGTAGACGCGCGTGCGCTGGTGCCGCAGGAGGCCGCGCGCGAACACGTACGCCTCGAGGCACGTCGCGTCGCTCGGTATGCGGAACGAGAAGCGGCCGCCGCCGTCGGTGCCGCAGCGGCCCCATCGCCGACGCTCCGCGTCCCAGACCTCGACCACCCCGTCCGGAATCGGCTCGTCACGCCCGTCGAGCAGCCTGCCCGTCAGCTCGATTCCGTCGGCGTCGAGCTCGTTCTCCGGCCGGCGGCAGAGGCCGATGGCGAAGAACGGCCCGACCGTCTGGGACGGCGTCCTCACGCTCCTGGCCGCCTTTCGCTCGCGCCCGGCAGAGCCGGGCGCCGTGACAGGCTGGCGACGCTGGCGGCGCGATCTTTCGCGCTCGGCGCTCGGTCGTACCAGTTGTACTGCCCTTCGCGCCTCGCGCTCGATTCGCTTGCCAGGCGTCGCCCCGGGTGCGTGACGAACGTCATAGGTCGCCTTCCTCGAACGGCGTCCGTCGCAGGACGATGTCCCACCGGTAGGCGAGCGCCCACTCCGGCTCCGTCGTCTCGAGATCGAAGCGCGCGACCATCAGCTCGCGCGCCTCCGGGTCGCGGACCGCGTTGAAGATCGGGTCGAACGGCTGCAGCGGGTCGCCGGGGAAGTACATCTGCGTCACGAGCCGCTGCTCGAACGCGCGCCCGAAGATCGAGAAGTGGATGTGCGCCGGGCGCCACGCGTTCGGATGGTTGCGCCACGGGTACGAGCCGGGCTTCACCGTCACGAAGCGGAAGCCGCCGTCGTCATCGGTGAGGCAGCGGCCGGCCCCGGAGAAGTTCGGGTCGAGCGGCGCGGGATGGCGGTCGACCTCGTGGCGGTAGCGGCCGGCCGCGTTCGCCTGCCACACCTCGACGAGCGAGCGGCGCATCGGCCGTCCGTCCTCGTCGACGACCCGGCCGGTGACGACGATCCGCTCGCCGAGCGGCTCCCCCTCGTGCTGGCGCGTCAGGTCGGCGTCCGACTCGCTCACCGAGTCCTCGCCGAACACGGGCCCGTCGAGCCGGTGCAGCTCCTCCGGCAGCGTGACGAGCGGACGGTCCGGCGCGCGCCAGCGCGTCGAGCGGTATCCCGGATAGTCGACCTGCACCTCCGGGCCGAGCGCCGGGTCGTCGGGCAGGACGACCGCCGCGTCGTCGACCGCGGTCATGCGACCCCCTTCGTCTCGAGCGAACGGAGCGCCGCCAGCTCGTCGTCGTCCGGCGCGTCCGTCACGCGCAGGTCGCGAGCGACGCGCAGCTCCCAGCCCGTCGCCGCGCGCACGTCGTCGGTCGCGACGCCGGGGTGCACGGCGACCAGCGCCAGCTCGCCGTCCCGCTGCTCGAGAACCCCGAGGTCGGTGACGACGACGCGCACGCGGTCGCCGCGGCTCGTGGTGAAGTCGAGCCTCTCGACGAACGCGCGCGCGGAATGGCGGAGCATGACGATCACGTCGCGTACGCTCGTCGCGATCTCGGGCGCGCCGCCGCCGCCGGGCAGACGTACCCGGGGCGCCTCGTACGGGCCGATCACGGTGCTGTTCAGGTTGCCGTGCCGGTCGATCTGCGCGGCGCCGAGGAAGCCGACGTCGATGCGGCCGCCCTGCAGCCAGTACGAGAACATCTCCGGCACCGACACGACGGAGTCGGCGGTCTCGGCGAGCTCGCCGTCGCCGATCGAGAGTGGCAGCCGCGCCGGCTTGGCGCCGATCGTGCCGCTCTCGTACACGAGCACGCAGCCGGGCGCGTGCGTGCGCCGCGCGAGGTTCGCCGCCGTGCTCGGCAGGCCGATGCCGACGAAGCAGACCATCCCGTCGCGCAGGCGGCGCGCCGCCTCGACCGCCATCATCTCGTCGGCCGTGTACGGCTGCGTCGCGACGCCGTTCACGCGACCGCCGCTCCCGCGCCCGCGAGGCTCCGGTGGTACTCGGCCGCGTCCGCGGTGTCGAGCACGTGCCGCCGCATCCACGCGCGGAAGAGGTCGCGGTCGCGGCTGATCGCGTCCCAGGCGACGTAGAAGTCGTTGTCGCGGTCGTAGTAGCCGTGCGCGTACGACGGGTGGGCGCCGCCCGGCGCGACCGCGACCGCGTCGACCGTCCACGCGGGCAGCACCACCGCTCCCGGCCGCGGCTCGAGCTCGTCGACGATCTCCTCGACGGTCACGATCGAGCGCCGCGACGCGAGCACGACCTCCTTCTGCGCGCCGAGGATCCCCCAGAGCTGGACGTTGCCGCGACGGTCGGCGCGCTGCGCGTGCACGATGCCGACGTCCGGCCGGTGCGCCGGCACGGCCGCGAGCTCCTCGCCGGTGAACGGACAGACGATGCGCGCGACGCGCGTTCGCGCCACGAGGTCGTTGCCCTCGTAGCCGCGGAGCACCGCGAAGGGAAGGTTCGCGGCGCCCGCCTGGTAGGCCGCCGCCATCCCCGCGTGCGAGTGCTCCTCGAGCTCGAGCGGCGCAGGCCACCCGCGCTCGACCGCGTCGCGCAGCCGGTGCAGCGAGCCGACGCCCGGGTTGCCGCCCCACGAGAACACGAGCTTGCGTGCGCAGCCCATCCCGATCAGCTGGTCGTAGACCACGTCGGGCGTCATGCGGATCAGCGTCAGGTCGCGCCGTCCCTGCCTGATCAGCTCGTGCCCGGCGGCGTGCGGGATCAGGTGCGTGAAGCCCTCGAGCGCGACGGAATCCCCGTCGCGCACGAGCGTCTCGACCGCCTCTGCGAGCGTCGTCACCACTAGAACGGGAACGGATGCGTGCCGCTCTGCACCGTCACCCACCGGAGCTCGGTGAACTCGTCGACGACGGCGCGGCCGCCGAAGCGCCCCCAGCCGGAGTCCTTGACGCCGCCGAACGGCATCTGCGGCTCGTCGCCGACCGGCTGGTCGTTCACGTGGACGATGCCGCTCTCGAGCCGGGACGCGAGCTGGAAGCCGCGGTCGGGATCGCCGGTGATGATCCCCGCGCTCAGGCCGTAGGACGTCGCGTTCGCGCGCTCGACCGCCTCGTCGGCGCTGTCGACGACGTCGACCGCGAGCACGGGGCCGAACGTCTCGCGCGAGGCGAGCTCGCAGTCGGCGGGGACGTCGGCGATCACCGTCGCGCGGAAGACGTTCGAGCCGGCATCCTCGCCGCCGGCGAGCACCCGTGCGCCGCGCGCGACCGCGTCGTCGACGCGCCCTTTGACGGTGGCGTGCGCGTCCTCGTTGATGAGCGGGCCGATGATCGTGTCCGGCTCGCGCGGGTCGCCCGCCTTGAGGCCCGCCGCTTTCTCGGCGAGCCGCCGCGCGAACTCGTCGGCGACCGGCCGCTCGACGATCACGCGGCGCGCCGACATGCAGATCTGCCCCTGGTGCAGGAACGCGCCGAACGCCGTCGCGTCGACCGCGTAGCCGAGGTCGGCGTCGGCGAGGACGATCAGCGGGTTGTAGCCGCCGAGCTCGAGCACCACGCGCTTCAGGTTCCGGCCGGCCGCCTCGGCCAGCTTCCGGCCCGTCTCGGTCGAGCCGGTGAAGTTGATGCGCCGGACCGCCGGATGCTCGACGAGCACCTCGCCGATCGCGCCGGCCGCGCCAGGCGCGTGCGTGACGACGTTGAGGACGCCTTCGGGCAGCCCCGCCTCGGCGAAGATCTCGCCCCACAGCAGCCCGCCGACGACCGGCGACCACTCGGACGGCTTCAGCACGACCGTGTTCCCGAGCGCGAGCGGCGCCGCGATCGACCGCGCCGAGAGGATGAGCGCCGCGTTCCACGGCGCGATCGCGCCGACGACGCCGACCGGCCGGCGCAGCCCGAGCGCGAGCTTTCCCGGGCTGTCGGAGGGGATGACCTCGCCCACGGGCTGGTACGGCGCGGCCGCGGCCTGCCGGAAGAGCCCGGGCACGAACCCCATCTGGAACATGCCGAAGCCGAACGTGCAGCCGGTCTCGCGCGCGAGCAGCGAGACGACCTCGTCACGGCGGCGCTCGAGGATCTCCGCCGCCTTCAGGAACACGGCCTGCCGCGCGGCGGGCGGCGCCTCCGCCCACGCGGGGAACGCGGCCACGGCCGCCTCGACGGCGGCGCGCGCGTCGTCGCCGCCGCCCGCCGGGACGCGCGCGACGACGTCGCCCGTGTACGGGTCGCGATCGTCGAACGTCTCGCCGCCCGCGGCCTCGACCCAGGAACCCCCGACGAACTGCTTGTACTCCGGCGCTGCTTCTACGGTGGCCATCGCTCCTCCCTTTCTCGCTCGGTCATGCCGTGGTCGTCATCGGCGCAGCCGGTAGCCGACCGGCAGGAGACGGACGTCGAGACGCTCCTGCAGCGTCCCCCAGATCCCGCGCGGCAGCAGCAACGCGAACGCGATCGCGACGCCCCCGAGCACGACGAAGTACCAGACGCCGCTCGAGGAGACGTACGTCTGCAGCAGGAACAGCAGGATCGCGCCGATGATCGGCCCCTCGAAGGTGCCGAGCCCGCCCACCAGCACCATGAAGATCATCTTCGCCGACCAGTTGACGCCGAAGACGGAGTCGGGCCCGAGCGGCTCGATCGAAAGCTGCCAGGCGAGGATGATCGCGCCCGCGGCCGCGCACCCCGCGGAGGCGATCACGAACAGGATCCCCTTGCCGAGCAGCACGCGCACGCCGATCGACGCGGCGGCGCCCTCGTCGTCGCGGATCGCCTGCAGCGACGCGCCGAGCCTGCTCCGCAGCACGACGAAGAGCAGCGCGAGCAGCACCGCCGCGGCGCCGAGCGCCGCCCAGTACGTGTAGCGGAGGCGCTGGTCGGGCGAGTAGCGAAGCGTGAACGGGATCAGCGCCGAGGTGCCGGTGCCGCCCCCGATCGCGGGGTTCGGGTCGAGCGAGACGAGGATCGCGAACACCTCGGCGACGACCCACGTGCCGATCGCGAACGCGCCGCCGCGCAGCCAGAGGACGACGGCGGCCACCGGGACCGAGACCGCGGCGCCGATCAGCGTCGCGAGCAGCATCGCGAGGTACGGGTTGAGCGAGTGCTGGAGCGAGAGGAACACGACGGCGTAGGCGCCGATGCCGATGAACGCCTGCTGCCCGACCGACACGAGCCCGCCGTAGCCCGCGAGCGCGTTCCACATCACCGCGAGGACGACGAGGAAGTAGAGCTGGATCAGGTTGTTCAGCGCGTTCGAGCCGAGCGCGACCGGCGCGAACGCGAGCAGCGCGACGAGCACGACCAGCGCCGCCGTGAACCCGCCCGACATCCAGGTCCAGCGCTCGACGCGCCGGCCCGCGGGCAGCGCGGCGGCAGTCACGCGACCACCCGCCGCGGCATCCGCAGCGACCTCAGGCCGCCGAGCCCGCCCGCCTCGAGCAGCGCGCGCACGACCAGCACCGCGAGAAAGACGAGGTGGCCGGCGAGCGCGAAGTACTGCGGCTGGATGCGCGCGCCGATCGTCTGCGCGACGCCGAGCACGATGCCGCCGACGAGCGTGCCCCAGAGCGAGCCGAGGCCGCCGATCACGACCGCTTCGAACGCGTAGATGAGCTGCGTCGGGCCGGCGGTCGGATCGAACGTCGAGCGCATCGCGAAGAACACGCCGGCGAGCGCGGCGGTCGCGACCGCGATCGCAGTCGCACGCGCGTAGACGGCGCGCGAGTCGACGCCGACCAGCTCGGCGGTGTCCGGGTCGGCGGCCGTCGCGCGGAGCTCGCGCCCGAGCTGCGTCCGCGACAGCAAGAGCTGCAGGACGCCGAGGACGAGGATCGCGATGCCGAGGATCAGCGTGTCGAACCACGGGATCGTCAGCGACGACGAGACCTGCCAGCTCGCGCTGCCGATCGAGCCGGGGTTCAGCGAATGGACGTCGGGCGAGAAGAACTCCTGCAGCAGGTTGCCGATCACGATCAGCAGGCCGAACGTCGTCAGCAGCGGCACGAGGATCCCCGCGCGGAGCGACCGCTCGAGCATCGTCCGCTGCAGCACGTAGCCGGCGATCAGCGCGCCGGGCAGCACCGGCGCGAGCGCGAGGTAGGCCGAGATGTGCACGTGCTCCACGAGCAGGAACGCCATGTACGCGCCGAGCAGCGCCAGCGAGCCGTGCGCCAGGTTGATGATCCGCATCACGCCGAACATCAGCGACAGGCCCGTCGCGAGCAGCGCGTAGACCCCGCCGAGCAGGATCCCGTGCACGATCGCGTTGACCCAGCTCACCGCGAAGCCTCGAAGACTCGCGAACCTGGTTCGTCGTCGAGGACGACGAACCAGGTTCGGGTGGTCGCCCTCATGCCGGCACCTCGCGGCGCAGCCCGAAGTAGGCGCCCAGCACCTGCTCGCGGGTCAGCTCGCCGCGCGCGCCTTCGAGCACGAGCCGTCCTTCGAGCATGCACACCACGCGGTCGGCGACCGCGAGCGCGCGGCGAAGGTCCTGCTCGACGAGGAGCACGGTCGTCCCGCTCTCGGCGAGCTTCCCGAGCGCCTCGTAGAGCCCGTCCACGACCACCGGCGCGAGGCCGAGCGAGACCTCGTCGAGGAGCAGCAGCCGCGGGTTCGTCATCAGCGCGCGGCCGATCGCCGTCGCCTGCTGCTCGCCGCCGGAGAGGCTCGCCGCGCGCTTCCCGCGCAGCGGCGCGAGCAGCGGGAAGACCTCGAGCACCCGCTCGAGCGTCCACGGCCCGGGCCGCCGGACGCCGGCGGCGACACGCAGGTTCTCCTCCACCGTCAGCTCGGGGAACAGCCGCCGCCCTTCCGGCACGAGCGCGATGCCGAGCCGCACGCGGCGGTGCGCGGGCACGCGCGTCACGTCCTGGCCGGCGAACACGACGCGGCCGCCGACCGGACGGTGAGCGCCCGCGATCGTCCGCAGCAGCGTCGTCTTGCCGGCGCCGTTGGCGCCGACGATCGCGAGCGTCTCCCCCTCGTCGACCGTCAGCGACACGTCGCGGACCGCCTGCAGCAGCCCGTGGCGCGAGTCGAGCGCCTCGACCGCGAGCAACGTCACGCCGCGGCGCTCCCGAGGTAGGCGTCGATCACGCGCGCGTCGCGCATCACGTCGCCGGGCGCGCCGTCGGCGATCACCCGGCCCTGGTCCATGCACACGAGGCGGTCGACGGCGCGGACGAGCACGTGGACGATGTGCTCGATCCAGACGACCGCGATCCCGCGCGAGCGCAGCTCGTCGATCGTCCCCACGAGCTCGGTCGCCTCCGCGTCGGTGAGGCCGCCTCCGATCTCGTCGAGGAGCAGCACCGCCGGGTCGGTCGCGAGCGCGCGCGCGAGCTCGAGCCGCTTGCGGTGCAGCAGGCCGAGCGACTCGGCGCGGCGGTTCGCGAGCTCGCCGAGCCCGCACAGCTCGACCGCCTCGATCGCGCAGTCGTAGGCGTCGCGCCCTCGCCGGCGCCCGCCCGTCGCCGCCCCGACGAGCGCATTCTCGAACACGGTCATGCCGGTGAACGGCCGCGGTACCTGGTGCGCGCGGCCGATCCCGCTGCGGCAGCGGCCCGCCGCCGACGAGCGGGTCACGTCGGCCGACCGGAAGAGCACGCGCCCGCCGTCCGGCCTGAGCGCCCCCGCGAGCACGTTCAGGAGCGTCGTCTTGCCGGCGCCGTTCGGGCCGACGATGCCCACCGCTTCGTCGGCCCCAACGGCGAAGTCCACGTCGTCGAGCACCGCAAGCGCGCCGAAGCGCTTGCGCACTCCGACGGCTTCCAGCAGCGGCGCCTCGTTCGCCACCTACCCGTTGTACGGCTTGAGGTGCGCCTGGATGGGCACGTGCGGGTCGGTCGAGTGCTCGCAGAGGACGAAGTCGAGCGGGAACTTGCCCTTCGACCGCACCCACTGGCCGCCGATGATCGGCGTCGCGACGACGGGCGGCACCGGGTTCTTCGTCCCGCCGACGCCCCAGTGCAGCACGCCGTTCGGCGTCTCGACCTTCAGGTGCAGCATCGCCTTCGCGACCGCGTTCTTGTCCTTCGGGTTGCCGCTCGCCTTCAGGGCGGCGACGCCCGCGTCGAGCAGCGCCGCCGACGAGCCGAGCTGCTGGTTCCACTGGCGGCCGGTCGCCTTCGTGTAGCCGTCGCCGATCTCCTTCGACGTCATTCCGGTGAGCGACGACTTGTACGGGAAATGGGGCGTCCAGTACGCGGCGCTCGCGAGCCCGGGCCCGAGCTTGCCGACCGCCGCGACCTGCGACGGGAAGAGGCCCGTCTTCGCGATCTGCGCGATCTTGACCATCTTCGTGTAGCCCTGCTGCGCCGCCTGCCGCCAGAACGTCACGAAGTCGGGCGGGATCGGGAACGTGTTGAAGATCTGGCAGTTCTCGGCCTTGAACTTCGCGATCTGCGACGAGTAGTCGTTGGTCCCGTCCTGGTAGCCGCCCGGGTCGACGATGTGGTAGCCGGCCTTCTCCAGCAGCGGCCCGAGGCTGGCGCGGATCGCGTTGCCGTCGGTGTCGTTGGGCCACATGACCCCGACCTTCTTGTTCGTCTTCACCTGCGACCACAGGTGGATGTACGCCTCGTAGAACTCGTGCGTGCCGAAGCAGAAGATCGTCCCGTAGCGGAACGGCGACGGCTTGCCCGGCTTCGCGCCGCGCCCGAAGTACCACGACTCCCACGGCTCGACCGTCGCGATGTTCGGCACGCCGGCCGCCTCGGCCGCGTCGGCGGCGGGGTTGATCGACTCCGGCGTCGACGTCGCGAGCAGGATGTCGACCTTGTCCGAGTGGATCAGCTCGTTGGCGACCTGCGCGCAGCGCGTCGGGTTCGACTGGCTGTCCTTGTTGACGATCTGCACCGAGTAGTGCTTGCCGCCCACCGTGAGCCCCTTCTGCAGCGCCTTGCGTGCCTGCGCCAGGATCCACGGGTCGCCCTCGCCGAAGCCGGCGGCCGGCCCGGTGAGCGGGCTGACGTAGCCGATCTTCAGCGTCTGAGAGGCGTCGAAGGTCCGCGGGCGCGCCCAGATCGGCTGGGCGGCGACCCCCGAGACGACCAGACCGCCCGCGCCGACCCCGGCGCGCTTCAGCAGCTCCCGTCTCGTGACCTTCGACGTCGCGAAGTCGTCCGACATGAGATCTCCTCCGGTCGCAGGGGGGTTGCGGCGGCGACGCTACGCCTCCCTTGTCAGCATGTCAAGACGCTGTTCTAATAAGCGGAACGATGAGCCAGGCTGCCTCGTACTCGCAGTCGCTCGAGCGCGGCCTCGCGATCCTGGCCGCGTTCCGCTCGGGCCGGTCGCTGCTCGGCGTGGCCGAGCTCGGCCGCGAGGTCGGCCTGAGCCGCAGCACGAGCCACCGGTACGTGGCGACGCTCGCGGCGCTCGGCTACCTCGAGCAGGACAGCGCCACGCGCAAGTACCGGCTCGGCCCGCGGGTCCTCGATCTCGGCTTCTCCGCGATCAACTCGATGGAGCTGCGCGAGGTGGCGGCGCCGCACCTGCAGGGGCTGAGCGACGAGACCGGCTACACGGTCAACATGGCGATCCTCGACGACCTCGACATCGTCTACGTCGAGCGGTGCCGCTCGTCGAGCGCGGGCCAGCGCGAGATCGACCTCAACCTCCACGTCGGCTCGCGGCTGCCCGCGTACTGCACCTCGATGGGCAAGGTGCTGCTCGCGCATCTGCCGCGCGACGACCAGCAGGCGCGACTGGCGCGCCTCGAGCTCGCACGCCGCGGCCCGAACACGATCACGAGCCGGCGCGCGCTCGAGGCCGAGCTCGCGCGCGTGCGCGAGAACGGCTTCGCGATCAACAACGAGGAGCTCGCCTACGGCCTTCGCTCGATCGCGGCGCCGGTCCTCGGCCGCGACGGGACCGGCGCGGCGGCGATCAACCTCGCGGTGCACAGCTCGATGGCGTCCACGGACGAGCTCGGCGCGCGCTTCGGGCCGGCGCTCCTGCGGACCGCAGCCGGCATCTCGGCGAGGCTGGGCTACCGGACGTAAATGCCCGTCCTTAGTTCACGAAGTGAACTAAGGACGCGAGTTTCGCGGCCGCCGCGAGCAGGTCCCAGTCCGCCCCCGGCGGGCCGATCAGCGAGACGCTCGTCGGCAGGCCGCTGCGGCGGCCGACGCCCGACGGAAACGCGACCGCCGGAAAGCCCGTCCAGTTCCAGTAGTGCGTGAGGGAGACCTCCGCGCCGTCGGTGAACGGCGCGTCGTAGCCGCTGCCGCGCGGCCGCGGCACGATCGGCACCGTCGGCTCGACGACCGCGTCGAGGCGGTGCTCGTGGAACCACGCGCGCCAGGCCGCCGTGTCCCGCGCGCGGCGTCTCCGGATCGCGTCGATCTCGGCGGGGCCGAGCGCGCGGCGCTCCGCATGCTCGAGGAAGCCGCGCGTCGACGGCCGGTACAGGTGGCGGCGGTCGTCGAAGCGGCGGTGCCACGCGAGCATCTCCGCCGTCAGCAGGTCGAGGAAGGTCTCGCCGAGGTGGAGCTCGACCGCCGGCGGCGGCGCCTCGACGAGGTAGAGCGCGACGAGAGCCCGCTCGAGCCCGTCGGCCACGTCCGGGTCGAGCTCGCCCACGCGCGGCGAGACGGCGACGCGCCGTAGCGGCCGCCGCTCCTCCGGCGGCTCGACGCCGGCGAGCGCCGCGAGCAGCGGCTCGAGGTCCTGGACGCTTCGCGCCATCGGCCCCGCGTGGTCGAGGCTCGGCGCGAGCGGGACGATCCCGTCGATCGGCACCAGCCCGCGCGTCGGCTTGATCGTCGCGGTGCCGCAGAACGCGGACGGGATGCGCAGCGAGCCCGCCGTGTCGGTGCCGGTCGCGGCCGGCACGGTGCCCGAGGCGAGCGCGGCCGCCGAGCCGCCGCTCGAGCCGCCGGCCGACCGCCCGAGCGACCGCGGATTGCCGACCTGGTCGGTCGTCCCGCCCGCCGCGAGCTCGTGCGTGTGCACGTGCCCGAGCAGCACCATCCCGGCGCGGCGCAGCCGCGCCCACGCGTCGCAGTCGCGCGCCGGCACCTCGTCCAGCACGCGGCTCGACGCGGTCAGCGGCTTGCCGGCCACGGCGTAGAGGTCCTTCAGCGCGACCGGGATCCCGCACAGCGGGCCGCCCTCGCCGTGCGCGAGCAGCTCGTCGGCGCGCGCGGCCGCCGCGCGAGCGTCGTCGGCGTAGACGCGCACCCATGCGTTGACCGACGAGGCGTCGCCGTCGAAGGAGTGCTCGCCGTCGCGCTCCGCGATGCGCGCGAGGCAGGCTTCGACCAGCTCGCGCGACGACAGCTCGCGCCGCGCCAGCAACGCCGCCCCGTCGAGGACGCCAAGGTCGGCCGCATCCACCATGCGTTCGATATACACGAGTCGTGGCGCGCCGCACCTCGCCGCCCTTCCGCGCCGACCACGTCGGCAGCCTGCTGCGCCCGCGGCGCCTGCTCCAGGCCCGCGAGGACCATGCGGCCGGCCGCATCGACGACGCCGAGCTGCGCGCGGTCGAGGACGACGCGATCCGCGAGGTCGTGCGCATGCAGGAGGACGCCGGGCTGCAGTCGGCGACGGACGGCGAGCTCCGCCGCGCGTCGTGGCACATGGACTTCATCTACCAGCTCGACGGGATCGAGAAGGAGGCCGGTCACATCGCCGTGCGGTTCTTCAACGAGCGGGGCGAGCTGGAGTTCACGCCCGCCGCGCTGCACGTGAACGGGCGGCTCGGCGTCTCGCGCACGATCTTCGGCGACGACTTCGCGTTCCTGCAGCGCACGGTGACGACCGCGGTGCCCAAGCTGACGATCCCCTCCCCCAGCATGGTCCACTACCGCGGCGGCCGCGCGGCGATCGACGACTCGGTCTACCCGACGCTCGACGAGTTCTGGGCCGACCTGACCGCGGCCTACGCCGAGCAGGTGCGCCGGCTCGGCGAGCTCGGCTGCACGTACCTGCAGTTCGACGACACCAGCCTCGCCTACATGAACGACCCGCACCAGCGCGAGTACGTCGCGTCGATCGGCGGCGATCCCGAGCGTCAGCACGTCGAGTACATCCGCCACATCAACGAGGCGCTCGCGCACCGCCCGGCCGGCATGGCCGTGACGACGCACATGTGCCGCGGCAACTTCCGCTCGTCGTGGGCCGCGTCGGGCAGCTACGACTTCGTCGCCGAGGCGCTCTTCGGCGAGCTCGACGTCGACGGCTACTTCATGGAGTGGGACGACGAGCGCTCGGGCGGCTTCGAGCCCCTGCGCTTCCTGCCGAAGGGCAAGCAGGTGGTGCTCGGGCTCGTGACGACCAAGCGCGGCGAGCTCGAGGACCGCGAGACCCTGCTGCGGCGGATCGACGAGGCGTCGCGGCACGTCGACGTCGACCAGCTCTGCCTCTCGCCGCAGTGCGGCTTCTCGTCCACCGTCGAGGGAAACGAGCTCACGATCGAGCAGCAGGCGGCGAAGCTGCGGCTGATCGTCGAGGTCGCCCGGGAGGTGTGGGGCTAGGCAGCCCGGGAAAGTGGCTCCCTGATGCGTCCGAGCGACGAGAGGGCGGACGCGCCGGTCACGACCGAGGTGACGTTGCGCGTCAACGGCGAGGAGCGCTCGCTCGTCGTCGACACGCGCACGTCGCTGCTCGACCTGCTGCGCGAGCGGCTCGGCCTGACGGGCTCGAAGAAGGGCTGCGATCACGGCCAGTGCGGGGCCTGCACGGTGCTGATCGACGGCCGGCGGGCGAACGCGTGCCTCGCGCTCGCGGTCGCGCACGACGGCGCGGACGTCGTGACCGTCGAGGGACTCGCCGAGGACGGCGAGCTGAGCGCGCTGCAGCGCGCGTTCGTCGAGCACGACGCTTTCCAGTGCGGCTACTGCACGCCGGGCCAGCTCTGCTCGGCGACCGGGATGCTGCGCGAGCTCGCCGACGGCTGGCCGAGCGCGGTGACGCGGGACGGCGTCCGGCTGACCGCGGAGGAGGTGCGCGAGCGGATGAGCGGCAACATCTGCCGCTGCGGCGCCTACGCGAACCTCGTCGCCGCGATCCTGGAGGCGGGCCGGTGAGGCCGTTCCGGTACGAGCGGCCGGCCGATGCAGCGGGCGCCACCGCCCTGCTCGACCGCGAGCCCGACGCGAGCTTCCTCGGCGGCGGCACCAACCTCGTCGACCTGATGCGGCTGGGCGTCGCGCAGCCGTCGCTGCTCGTCGACGTCACGCGCATCGGCGGCGACCGGGTCGAGGAGACCCGCGACGGGGGCGTGAGGATCGGCGCCGCCGTCCGCAACAGCGACCTCGCCGCGCACCCGCTCGTGCGCGAGCGCTATCCCGTGCTCTCCTCCGCGCTCCTGCACGGCGCGTCCGGACAGCTGCGCAACCTCGCGACCACCGGCGGCAACCTCCTCCAGCGCACGCGCTGCGTCTACTTCCAGGACGTGACGCGTCCGTGCAACAAGCGCGAGCCGGGATCCGGCTGCCCTGCTCGCGAGGGCGAGCACCGCAACCTGGCGATCCTCGGCTGGTCGGACGCGTGCGTGGCGACGCATCCATCCGACATGGCGGTCGCGCTCGCGGCGCTCGACGCGGTCGTGCACACGTCGCGCCGCTCGCTGCCGCTCGTCGAGCTGCACCGGCTGCCCGGAGACGAGCCGCAGCGCGACACCGTGCTCGAGCACGGCGAGCTGATCGAGGCGGTCGAGCTGCCGCCGCTGCCGTTCGCACGGCGCTCGGTCTACTCGAAGGTGCGCGAGCGGGCGTCGTTCGCGTTCGCCGTCGTCTCCGTCGCGGCCGCGCTCGACGTCGAGGGAGGGGTCGTGCGCGACGTTCGCCTCGCCCTCGGCGGTGTCGCGCACAAGCCGTGGCGCGCCTCGCGCGCGGAGGAGGCGCTCCGCGGCTCTCCGGCAACGGCGGAGTCCTTCGTGCGCGCGGCCGACGCCGAGCTGGAGCAGGCGCGACGGCTCCGCGACAACGGCTACAAGATCCCGCTCGCGCGGAACCTGATCGTGCGCACGCTCGGAGAGCTCGCGTGAGCGTGGCAACGCGGAGCATCGGCGCGGCGCTCGATCGGATCGAGGCCCGCGAGAAGGTGACGGGCCGGGCCGTCTACGCCTACGAGCACGCACGCGACGACGTCGCGTACGCGACGATCGTGCAGTCGACCGTCGCGAAGGGCCGCATCCGCGCCGTCGACGCCTCCGCAGCGCTCGCACTCGACGGCGTCCTCGCCGTCCTCTCCTGCGAGGATGCGCCGCCGCTCGAGGCGCGCGACGAGGAGCTTGCGCTCTTCCAGTCCGACCGCGTCGCGTACCGGGGTCAGATCGTCGCGGCGGTCGTCGCCGAGAGCGTCGAGACCGCGCGGCAGGCCGAGCGGCTCGTCCGGATCGAGTACGACACAGAGCCGCACGACGTCGAGCTGCGGACCGACCACCCGCGTCTCTACAAGCCCGACACGGTCAACCCGAGCTACGACACCGACACGGAGCAGGGCGATCCCGACGCGGCGCTGACGGCGGCGCCCGTCGCCGTCGACGTGACCTACGAGACCCCGTCGTTCCACAACAACGCGATGGAGCCCCACGCGACGCTCGCAGCCTGGGACGGCGACGGCGCCCTCACGCTCTACGACGCGACGCAGGGGTCGGCGCCCGCGCGCAGGACGATCGCGCGCGTGTTCGGCCTGGAGCCTGAACGCGTGCGCGTCGTCGCGCCGCACGTCGGCGGCGGCTTCGGCTCGAAGGGCGAGGTGCGCCCGCAGGCGGTCCTGGCGGCGATGGCGGCCAGGGCCGTCGGGCGGCCGGTCAAGGTCGCCGTGACGCGGCAGCAGATGTTCGACGTCACGGGCTACCGGACGCCGATCGTCCAGCGCCTCCGCCTCGGCGCCGAGCGAGACGGAACGCTGACGGCGATCGTGCACGACGTGATCGAGCAGACCTCGACGGTCGAGGAGTTCGCGGAGCAGACGGCGGTGGTGACGCGGATGATGTACGCGTCGCCGAACCGGCGGACGACGCACCGCCTGGTCGCGCTCGACGTGCCGACGCCGTCGTGGATGCGCGCGCCGGGCGAATGCCCCGGGATGTACGCGCTCGAGTCGGCGCTGGACGAGCTCGCGATCGCGGCCGGAATCGATCCGATCGAGCTGCGGGCGCGGAACGATCCGGACGTCGACCCGGAGAGCGGCCACCCGTTCTCGAGCCGCAACCTCGTCGCGTGCCTCCGCGAGGGCGCGGAGCGGTTCGGCTGGGCGAAACGCGATCCGGCGCCGGGGACGCGCCGCGACGGCGCGTGGCTCGCGGGCACGGGCGTCGCCGCGTCGACGTACCCCGCGCGGCAGATGAGCTCGGAGGCGTCGGCGCGCCGCGAGGAGGACGGACGCTTCGTCGTCCGCGTCGCCGCGACGGACATCGGCACCGGCGCGCGCACGGTGCTGACGCAGATCGCAGCGGACGCGCTCGAGGTCGAGCCCGACCGCGTTCGCGTGGAGATCGGCGACAGCGCGTTCGGCCGTGCGCCCGTCGCCGGCGGCTCGGCCGGCACGGCGTCCTGGGGCACCGCCGTCCACCGCGCGTGCCGCCGGCTCGTCGAGAGCGGGGACGACGAGGCGCACGTCGACACGACGGAGGAGCTCGAAGCGCGCGAGGCCTTCTCGAGGCACGCCTTCGGCGCGCAGTTCGTCGAGGTGCGCGTCAACGCCGAGACCGGCGAGATCCGCGTGCCGCGCGTGCTCGGCGTGTTCGCGGCCGGCCGGATCGTCAACCCGAAGACGGCGCGCTCGCAGCTCATCGGCGGCATGACGATGGGGCTCGGGATGGCGCTGCTCGAGGAGGGCGTCCTCGACCCGCGCTTCGGCGACGTCGTCAACCACGACCTCGCGACCTACCACGTCCCCGTCTACGCCGACGTCGAGGAGATCGACGCGGTGTGGGTCGACGAGGAGGACGAGCACCTGAACCCGATCGGCAGCAAGGGGATCGGCGAGATCGGCATTGTCGGCACGGCGGCGGCGGTGACGAACGCCGTCCACCATGCGACGGGCGTCCGCTTCCGCCGCCTGCCGATCCGCCTCGACCGCGTGGTCGAGGCGCTGCACGGCTCCCCTTAGCGCTTCTTCGGCGGCAGCGTGCGCGCGTAGGCGACGCCGCGCTCGACCCAGGCGGCGAGCGGGTCGTCCTTCGCGACCTCCTCCGGCCCGACGCGCAGCCACCCTGCCATCGAGCGCCCGCGCATCTCCATCGGGCGTGCGGAGGTCGTGCGCACGAGCTCGTCCGACTGCTCCGGATCGACGCGGACGAGCAGCCCGCCCTGCCCGCTCGCGGCGACGGCCATGTTGCCGCCCACGAGGAAGGCGAGCCCGCCGAACATGCGCTGCTCGGTCACGCCCCGCTCGCGCGCGACGAGCTCGCGGATCCGCGCGGCCAGCTCCTCGTCGTACGCCATGGCGCCGATCCTACGCGAGCGGACTAGGATCGCCCGATGGCAAGCCGCGCCGAGTCGCTGCAGCAGGTCGGGCTCTTCGCCGGGCTGAACCAGCGGCAGCTCCGCAGGCTCGCGGCGAAGTTCAGGGAGCGCCGCTTTCCGGCCGGCACCGCCGTCGTGGAGCAGGGAAAGATGAGCGGCGTCGGCTTCTTCGTCGTCGCGGACGGCGAGGCGACGGTGCGCGTCGACGGCCGAGAGGTCGCGAAGCTCGGCCCGGGCGACCACTTCGGCGAGCTCGCGTTGATCGCCGAGCGCGAGCGCAGCGCCACGGTCACTGCGGAGACGCCGCTCCAATGCCTCGAGATCCCCGTCTGGGACTTCCGCGACTTCGTGAAGGCCGACCCGGACGTGGCGTGGAAGCTGCTTCGTCACGTCGTGCGGACGCTCCTGGACACGCGCAGCGCCTGAGGCGGCGCGAGTGTCGCGGCGTCAGGGGTTCCGCGCGCGGACGATCGCCGCGTGCATGCCGTCCGCGACCTCGTGCGTGAAGCGGACGCTCACGTCGACCAGCCCGGCTTCCTCGAGCCCCTCCGCGTACTCCGCCCGCGACAGCGCTCCCGCGATGCAGCCGGCGTAGGAGCCGCGCGTCGCACGCTCCTCGGGCGAGAGCCGGTCCTCGGCGACGATGTCGCTGATCCCCACCCGTCCGCCCGGCTTCAGCACGCGCGCGATCTCGCGGAGCGCCGCGCTCTTGTCGGTCGAGAGGTTCAGCACGCAGTTCGAGACGACGACGTCGACCGAGCCGGACGGAAGCGGGATTCGCTCGACGACGCCCTTCAGGAGGTGGACGTTCGCGGCCCCCGCAGCGGCCGCGGTGCGCTGCGCCAGCTCGAGCATCTCGTCCGTCATGTCGAGGCCGTAGACGACCCCCCGCGGGCCGACCCGCTTCGCCGCGAGGACGGCGTCGGCGCCGCCTCCCGAGCCGAGGTCGAGCACGGACTCGCCTTCGTGCAGGTCGGCGACGTCGACCGGGTTGCCGCAGCCGAACGACGTCGGCGCGCAGTCGTCGCCGCAGCACGAACAGCCGCACCCTCCCGCGCCCGAGAGCATCGCGCGCGCGGCATCCGCGTAGTAGCGGCGCACCTCCTCGCGCAGCTCGTCGGCGGCTGTCATGCGCAGCACGCCGCTCGCAGGTCCGTCACCGCCGCCAGCCGCTCGGCCGCGGACCGGTCGAGCGAGAAGTAGGCGAAGCGGCCCCGCTGCTCGCGCACGAGGAGCCCCGCCTCGACGAGCTTCTTCAGGTGGTGCGAGACCGTCGGCTGTGCGAGGCCGAGCGGCGCGTACAGCTCGCAGGCGCAGACCGGCTCGTGTCGCGTCGCGACGAGGTTCACGATCCGCACGCGGGCCGGATCGGCGAGGGTCGCGAAGAGGCGGGCCGTCGCGGCCGCCTCCTCGGCGCCGAACGCCGCCGCGGCGATCGGGGCGCAGCAGGCGATATGTGAGTGCTCACTTACAGTGACTGAGTGCTCACTTACAACTGACATATCGATCGACGTCGGGATTATTTACTTGACACAAGGCGGACTAGTCCTTAGACTGCCTCTTAGTGGCCTTCTCATCGGCTTTCCGCGCTTCCTTCTTCGCCTCAGTTACGACGCGACGAGGGAACAGCCGCCGGATCGCTTCCTCTGTCGTCAAGTCGGGCGCTTTCTTGCGCGGACGACCCATCTAGGAGTTTCCCTCATGGCAGAAGTTGACCTTGTAAGCCTGTTCCAGCAGTTCGGTAGTGAGGACAAATGTCACGCCTACCTGGAAGAGCTTCGCTGGCCGGAAGGCGTGGAATGCCCGCGCTGCGGCTCCAAGAAAATCTCGAGGATCAAGGATCGCCGGCAGTTCGACTGCGACGGCTGCCGCTACCAGTTCTCCGTCCGCGTCGGGACGCTCTTCCACGACTCCAAGCTTCCCTTGGCGAAGTGGTTCCTCGCCGTCTACGTCATGGGCGAATCGAAGAAGGGAGTTTCCGCGAACCAGTTGAAGCGAATGCTCGGAGTCTCGTACAAGACCGCCTGGTACCTCTGCCACCGCATCCGCGCCGCGATGCACGACGAGTCCGCGCCGATGCTGCACGGGATCGTAGAAGCCGACGAGACCTACGTCGGCGGCAAGCTTGGCGGATTCACGTCCCGCAAGGAAGCGTCGCGGCATCGCCGGGACAACAAGACAGTCGTCTTGGGCGCGGTTCAGCGTGGCGGACAGGTACGGCTTCGTGTCGCCCCGGATGCCTCTAGCAAGTCCGTGAAGGGCTTCCTGAAGGACGTGGTGCATGACGATGCGGAAGCGATCTACACCGACTCGCACCGCTCCTATCGCGGCATCGCGGACCGCAACACGCGCCATGAATACGTCGACCACTCGGCAGACGAATGGGTTCGCGGCCAGATCCATACGAACACCGTTGAGTCCGTCTGGAGCCTGTTCGATCGCTCCGTCATCGGCGCATACCACAAGCTCAGCGTCAAGCATCTCCCCGCCTACCTTGACGAAGCTGCTTTCCGCTGGAACAACCGACAGAATGACTTCTGGTTCCGAGACACGATCCTTGCGTTGATCGAAGGCGAAACGCTGACGTTCGACACGCTTACGGCCACCAAGTAGCCGCCTCACGACGCTTCCTCGTCGAGTGTCAGTTGCTGCGGACTTTCAATGTGCTCCAGTACGCGCACGATTCGGCGCTCGGTGTGCAAGCCAGTTGAGTCTTGCGTTTGAATGATCCGCACGCGACAACGCATCACGTCGTCCTTTGCGAAGACCTCCCGGTGTTCGTCGATGCGACGGACGAAAGAATCGTCCTCGATTGTGGCGCTGAACCTGTTCTGACCGTCAAAGAAGCGCCACTTGTAGCCGGGCTCAAATGCTGCTGCAACGATGACAAGGGCCATGTCGAGCTCTTGGTCCGTTAACACTTCTCCCTCTTCGGGCACGGACTCGTACGCGTCAAGGTCGTCCTCTTCGATCACGACGTCCTCAACACCGTCACGCCTGAATTCGATTCGCTCGACGCCCTCCCGCTCTAGCGGCAACACGACTTTACGTGCGCTATCCCGGATCGTCGGACGCCTGTGAAGGTCGACCACGACTGCGGGAACGTCGAAACTCGTCCCATCGTCGAGTGTGAGCCGCATCTGTCCGGGTTCGGGTGCATCCTCCGCCGCGTCCTCCGAAACGATGCTCCGTCCCTTGAGGCGCTTGATAAGCCACAGCAACCCGACGCCGCCGCCGAGAACGTAGCTCTGGAGGTTCGCCAACGCAGACGCTCCGGGTGAACTAAAGAGGTCGCGCGTCCCCTCCCAGGATTCCGTCGCCCAGAGATACAGGTCAACCCAGAAGGAACCTCGTTCGGTCGCCTTGATGTTCAGCGCAACCGGCGGAAGATCGGGATACAACGCCGCACTCGCCTCGGCGAAAATGTCCCCGAGCGCGAGCAGGGAAGGCGCCAGATCGCGCACCGGCATCGTGCCGTTCGCAAGCGCGGGACCGTCGTACTTGACGCTGAACGCGCGTTCTGCCATGCCGGGGAGTCTACCCTTGATCACAGGCTATCCCTGTGTGTAGTAAACAATCCCGATCGACGTCAATATAACACCGCGACACGCAGGAGGCGCCCGAGCCGATCGACCCGCCCCGGGCTTCTAAAAACTGTTAGGTTGTTTCTATGGCGGTTGACCGGCTGCAGGCCGTGGGTGACCCGGGGCTCCGCGCGGCCCTCCTCTTCGCACGCGCGGAAGCGCGGCCGGTCACCGCCGACGAGCTCGCCGAGCACGACCGCATTCACCGCACCGTCGCGCGCAGCCGGCTCGAGCGGCTGGAGTCGGCGGGGCTGGTCGAAGGCGGTTTCGAGCGGCGCACCGGCCGTTCCGGCCCCGGCGCCGGCCGCCCGGCGAAGACCTACCGCGTGGCCCCCGAGCTGACGGGCATCGAGTTCCCGCCGCGGCACTACGAGACCCTGGTCGGCCTGCTCGCCGAGCGCGCGGCGCCCGGGGAGCTGCGCGACGTCGGCGTCGCGTTCGGGCACGCCCTCGCCGGCGCCGCGGGCGTCCGGCCGGTGCGCGACCGCCGCCGCGCGCTCGAGCGCGTCTGCGCCGCAGTGCGCTCGCTCGGCTACCAGGCGTCGCTGGAGCAGGTGGACGGCCCCCGCGCCGTGCTCGCGACGCCCACGTGCCCGCTTCGCCCGCTCGTCGTCGCGCGGCCGGAGGCGGCAGCGATCGACGCCGGCATGTGGATCGGCCTCGTCGAAGCCTCCCTCGCGGGCTCGTCCGCGGAGGCGATCACGTGCGAGACGCACGGCTGCCTGCGCTCGCATGCATCCTGTCGCATACAGCTCGAACTCCGGGAGGGAGCATCTTGACGACACACGCGCACCGCTACCTCGTCGTCGGCGGCGGCATGACCGGCGACATGGTCTGCCAGGGCATCCGCCAGCTCGACACGGACGGCTCGATCGGCCTCGTCGGCGAGGAGACGCATCCTCCGTACAAGCGGCCGCCTCTCACCAAGGGCCTGTGGAGCGGCGACGACGAGGCGAAGATCTGGCGCAAGACCGGCGACTTCGACGTCGACATGCATCTCGGACGGCGCATCGTTTCGATCGACCCGCGCGCCGGGCGGGCGACCGACGACGCCGGCGACGAGTACGAGTACGAGAAGCTCGTCCTCGCGACCGGGGGCTCGCCGCGCCGCCTCCCGGACGCGAACGGCGAGGTGGTCTACTTCCGGACGCTCGACGACTACCACCGCGTGCGCTCGCTCAGCGACGAGGGCGCGAGCTTCGTCGTCATCGGCGGCGGCTTCATCGGCTCCGAGCTCGCGGCCGGGCTGCGCGCCCAGGGGCGCAACGTGACGATGGTCTTTCCCGAGCCCGGCGTCGGCTGGCGCACGTTCCCCGCGGAGCTCTCGAACGCGGTCACGGACTACTACCGCGAGAAGGGCGTCGAGGTGCTGCCCGAGGCGATGGTCGGCGGGGTGGAGGGCACGAGGGTCCGCCTCGAGGACGGGCGCGTGCTCGAGCCCGACGCGGTCGTCGCGGGCCTCGGCATCGTGCCGCGCACCGAGCTCGCCGAGGCGGCGGGGATGGAGGTTGCGGGCGGGATCGTCGTCGACGACCACGCGCGCGTGCCCGGCTTCGACAACGTCTTCGCCGCGGGCGACGTCGCGCGGTTCCCGATCGCCGCGCTCGAGCGGCCCGGCCGCGTCGAGCACGAGGACCACGCGAACAACCACGGCAAGCTCGCGGGTGCGAACGCGGCAGGCGGCGACGTGGCGTACGACCGGCTGCCGTTCTTCTACTCCGACCTGTTCGACCTCGGCTACGAGGCGGTCGGCGACCTCGACTCGCGCCTCTCGACCGTCGAGACGTGGTTCGAGCCGGCGCGCAAAGGAGTCGTCGCGTACGTCGACGACGCGTCGCGGCCGCGCGGCGTCCTGCTCTGGAACGTCTGGGACCGCGTCGACGCGGCGCGCGAGCTGATCGCCGCGAAGAACCCGGTGACGGAGGACGACCTGCGTGCGCTCGCGTCGTGACGCGGATCAGGCGAGCTCGGCCGTGCGCGCCGCCATGTCGCGGTCGCGGTCGGTGACACCGCCGGCGGAGTGCGTCGACCAGCGGACGACGACGCGGCGGTACCGGATGTCGATGTCCGGGTGGTGGTTCTCGCGCTCGGCGAGGTTGGCGAGGCGGCGCACGAACTCGATCGCGGCGGGGAAGCTCTCGAGCTCGAACTCGCGCACGAGCGCGTCGTCCTCCTCGCGCCAGCCGTCGGGCATGCTCATGCGGCTGACTATGCCGGACCGCAAGCCACGGCACGGCATCGAGCTGCTCTGCGAGTACGCGTTCAGGCCCGCGGCGCATCTCCTCGCGCGGGCGCTGGCGCCGCTGCGCGTCCCGCCGCCCGCCGTCGTGCTCGCGGGCACGTGCGCCGGCGCGGCCGCGGCGGTCGCGGTCGGCCGCGACCACCTCCTCGTCGCCGCGCTCCTCCTGCAGCTCAAGACGCTGCTCGACAACGCGGACGGGCAGCTCGCGCGCCTGACCGGTCGCGTCTCCGCGTTCGGGCGCTACCTCGACTCCGAGTCCGACCTCGTCGTGAACGCGGCGCTCTTCGCCGCGCTCGGCCTGCGGATCGGCCCGTGGACGGCGCTCGCCGGCTTCGTCGCGCTCACGCTCGTGCTGAGCGTCAACTTCAACGTCGAGCGCCTCGACCGCATCGCGCGCGGCGGCGGCGTCGCACCCGCGCCGCAGCAGGGCGGACGCGTGACGCGCGCGCTGGCGCGCGCGTACGAGGCGTTCTACGGGCCGCAGGACCGGCTCGTCGAGGCGTTCGAGCGCAGACGCGGCCGCGACTGGCACGAGCCCGTAGGGCTGCACGTGCTCGCGAACCTCGGCCTCTCGACGCAGCTCGCCGCGCTCGGCCTCTGCCTCGCGCTCGGCCGGCCCGCCGCCTACGTGTACACCGTCCTCGGCTGCGTCGCGATCGTCGCCGTTCTCGCCGTCCGGCGGGAGCTGCGCGTGCGCGGCGCCGTCCGACCGATCCCCGCCGTCGACTAGAAGGGAGAACCGTGGAACCGGAGCCTGCCCTCGTCCTGCCGTGGCACGGGCGTGCCGAAGCGGAGCCTCGCCGGCTCAGCGAGAGCGATCGTCACCGCTTCGAGCGCTATCTCGGCGAGATCCTCGCCGCGCTCGGCATGGACCTCGAGACGCCCGGCACGCGCGAGACGCCGGGGCGGCTCCTGCGCGCGCTCTACGACTCGACCTCCGGCTACGACGGCGACCCGAAGCTCCTCACCGCGTTTCCCGCCGAGCGCGATCCGGAGCGCACGGCCCGCGACGGGCTGATCCTCGAGGGCCCGATCGCGTTCGTCGCGCTCTGCGAGCATCACGCGCTGCCGTTCCACGGCGTCGCACACGTCGGCTACGTCGCCGGCTCGGAGATCATCGGCATCTCGAAGCTGACGCGCCTCGTGCGCCTGTACGCGCGGCGGTTCACGGTGCAGGAGCGGATCGGCGAGCAGATCGCCGACCGGCTGGTCGAGCTGATCGCGCCGCGCGGCGTCGCGGTGCGGATCGAGGCGGCGCACCTGTGCACGCAGATGCGCGGCGTCGCCGAGACCGGCTCGCGCACCGTGACGACCTTCTGGCGCGGCGTCTTCGATGACGACGCCGACCTCCGCCGCGAGTTCCTCGACGAGGCGCGTGGGAATGCACGTCCTTAGTTCACTTCGTGAACTAAGGACGTGAGCTTCCCGGCGCAGCCGCTCGAGCTGCTCTTCGAGGCGCCGGGGCTGCCGGCGTTCGAGCTGCCGGAAGCGCTCGCGCGCCTGTACCCCGGCACGCTCGGGCTTCCGGAGGAGCGCCTGTACGCGAACTTCGTCTCGTCGCTGGACGGCGTGATCGCGTTGCCCGGCGTCGCGGCGTCGAACCGCCTGATCGCCGACGCGAGCGATGCCGACCACTTCGTGATGGCGCTGCTCCGCGCGTGCGCGGATGCGATCCTCGTCGGCTCGGGCACGCTGCGCGCCTCGCCGAAGGCACGGTGGCTCCCCGAGTCGGCCTACCCGGCCGCACGCGAGGCGTTCGCGGAGCTGCGCCAACGCCTCGGCCTCGAGCGCCAGCCGGCGCTCGCCGTCGTCACGAGCACGGGCGGCGCCGGGGAGCCGCTGCCGTTCGGCGGGCTGCCGCGGGAGCCGATCGTGCTCACCACCGAGGCGGGCGCCGGCGTCCTCGACCGAGCCGAAGGCGCCGGAGACCCGATCGCGCTGCCCGGCGCCGGCCTGGTCGACGTGCGCGCGGCGGTCGGCGAGCTCCGGCGGCGCGGGCTCCGGCGGATCCTCTGCGAGGGCGGCCCGACGCTGTTCGGATCGCTGCTCGACGCCGGCCTCGTCGACGAGCTGTTCGTGACGCTGTCGCCCGTCGTCGCCGGGCGCGCGACCGGGCGGACCGTCCTCGCGCTCGTCGAGGAGGCCGGGTTCCTGCCCGACCGCCGGGTCGCGGCATCGCTCGTCGGCGTCCGCCGAAGCGGCGCCCATCTCTTCCTGCGCTACGCGTTCGCCTGAGCGGGCGCCGCGCCGCCGGCCGCGTCGAGCACGTTGCGCTCGAGCGCCGCCAGCGTCTTCGCGTCGACCAGCACGCGCCAGCAGAGGTTCTCGCTGCCGCAGCGCTTCACGTACGGGTCGGCCAGGATCTCGGACAGGGGGCGGCCCGCCCGGTGCTGGGCGACGATGTACGAGCGCAGGCGCGCCTCGCGGAACGGCCGGCGGCCCATGAAGAGGTACGGGTTGCCGCGCAGACGGGGTTTCGGATCGATATACATCGTATAACGATCATACCACGGCCGCCGGACGTGGAAACCATCGGAAGCTGTTTCGACCCTCCGGGTCGAAACAGCTTCCACGTCAGGCCTTCGAAACCGGTTCAGCGCAGGGCGCGCGCCGCGACGGCTCCAGCGACGGCGAGCGAGGCGACGAGGCCGGCGGCGGCGAGCGCCCGCGGTCGCTTCGGCGGCGCCTCGGCAGCCTCGGGCCCGGTGCGTCCCGCCTCGCGCAGCGCCCGCTGCACCACCTGGGCGACGTGCAGCGCCGGCCGGCCCGCGAGCTGCTCGATCTGGCCGCGGCAGGAGAAGCCGTCCGCGACGACGAGCGTCGAGGACGGCGTCTCCCGGAGCTTCGGCAGCAGGCTGTGGTTCGCGACCGCGACCGACACCTCGTACTGCCGCCCCTCGTGGTAGCCGAACGAGCCGGCCATGCCGCAGCAGCCGGTGTCGAGGATCTCGTAGTCGAGGCCGAGCCGGTCGAGCAGCGCGCGGTCGTGCGCCATGTCCTTCTCCGCCGCGCGGTGGTGGCAGTGGCCCTGGACGACCGCGCTCGCGGCCAGCGTCGGCGGCTCCCAGTCGAGGCGGTCGGTGAGGAACTCGACGAACGAGAACGTCTGCTTCGAGAGCCGCTTCGCGTCCTCGTCATGCGGGAGCATGTTCAGGAGCTCGTCGCGGAAGACGTCGACGCAGCTCGGCTCGAGCCCGACCACCTCGACGCCCGCGCGGATCTCCGGCCGCAGCCGCTCGACGATCTGCTCGAGCTGGCGCCGCGCGATCTTCAGCATCCCGAAGTCGTAGAGCGGCCGGCCGCAGCACAGCGCGCCGCGCGGCAGCTCGACGGAGCAGCCAGCCGCCTCGAGCGCCTCGACCGCGGCCTTCGCGATGTCCGGCTCGAAGTAGTTCGTGAACGTGTCCGGCCACAGCACGACGCGCCGGCCTCCGGTGCGCCGCGTGCCGCCGCGGCGCCGGAACCACGACGCGAACGGCTCGTCGGCGAAGCGCGGCGGCGTCCGTTGCGGCGCGATCCCGGCGAGCCGCTTGGAGAGTGGGTTCGACGCGAACGCGTTCGCGAGCCGCGGCGCCTTCGAGGCGAACCGCGCCCAGAACATGATCAGCCCGAGCGCGTACGCCTGCCGCGGCCGCAGCCTGCCCTCGTAGTAGTGCGCGAGGAACTCCGCCTTGTACGTCGCCATGTCGACGCGAACGGGGCACTCGTTCTTGCACCCCTTGCACGCGAGGCAGAGGTCGAGCGCCTCCTTCACCTCCTCGGAGCGCCACCCGTCCTCGAGGACCTCGCCGCGCATCATCTCGAAGAGCAGCCGCGCCCGGCCGCGCGTCGAGTGCTTCTCCTCGAACGTGGCCTGGTAGCTCGGGCACATGACGCCCTCCTGGTCGCGGCACGCGCCGACGCCGAAGCAGCGCTCGGCGGCGGCCGCGAACGACCCGTCGTCCTCGCGGAACGAGAAGTACGTCGACACCTGCCGCGGCCGGTACGGCGGCGCCATGCGCAGGTTCGTGTCGAGCGGGTACGGGTCGGAGACCTTGCCGGGGTTCATCCGCCCGTCGGGGTCCCAGATCGCCTTGAACTCGCGGAACGCGCCGACGAGCTCGGGGCCGAACATGCGGTCGAGCAGCTCGGCGCGCGCGTGCCCGTCGCCGTGCTCGCCGGAGAGCGAGCCGCCGTACGAGGACACGAGCGCGGCCGCCGCCTCCATGAACGCGCGGTAGCGGCGGATGCCGTCCCGGGTGGAGAAGTCCCAGTCGAGCCGCGTGTGCAGGCAGCCGTGGCCGACATGCCCGAAGTAGCAGGAGACGTGCAGGTCGTGATCGCGGACGAGCTTGTCGAAGTCGCGCAGGTAGTCGCCGCAGCGGTCCGGCGCGACGGCGGCGTCCTCCCACGACGGCCAGCCCGGGTGCTCGCCCGGCACCTTCGAGTGCCCGACGCCCCCCTCGCGGATCTCCCAGACCTGCTTCACCTCGTCCTCGTCCTCGTAGAGCTTCAGGTCGAGGTGGCCCTTGTTGCGCTTGCGCTTCATCGCCGACACGAGCCGCTCGGCCTTCGCGTCAGCCTCCTCCTTCGTGTCGGCGCCGAACTCGACGAGGAGCCACGCCTCGCCGCCCGGCAGCAGCTCGGGGTGGCGCTTGAACCCCTTCTTGAGCTCGTTGTCGACGAGGCGCTGGTCGAACGTCTCGAGCCCGATCGGGTCGTACTCCATGATCTCCGGCACGTGGTCGGCCGCCGACCACGGCGCGTCGTAGCCGAGCAGCACGAGCGAGCGGTGCTGCGGGCTCGGGATCAGCTTCAGGTCGGCCTCGAGCACGAAGCAGCACGTCGCCTCGGTCCCGACGAGCGCGGCCGCGACGTCGAAGCCCTTCTCCGGCAGCAGCCGGTCGAGGTTGTAGCCCGAGATGCGGCGCGGGATCTGCGGAAAGCCCTCCCGGACGCGGTCGCCCCAGCGGTCCGCGAGCGCGCGCAGCTGCTCGGTGAGCCGCTCCGCCCCCGGCCCGCGGATCGCGTCGTCGCCGCGCGAGACGGTGAGGCGGCTGCCGTCGTAGAGCAGCACGTCCAGCGACTCGACGTTGTCCGCGGTGACGCCGGCCATGATCGAGTGCACGCCGCAGGAGTTGTTGCCGATCATCCCGCCGAGCGTGCAGCGGCTGTGGGTCGCGGGATCGGGACCGAACGTGAGGTTCTTCTCCTCGGCGCGCTCGCGGAGGCGGTCGAGCACGAGCCCGGGCTGCACGCGCGCATGCCGCGCGTCGTGGTCGAGCTCGACGATCTCGCGCATGTACTTGCTGAAGTCGACCAGCACCGCCTCGTTCACCGTTTGGGCGGCGAGCCCGGTGCCGGCGCCACGTGCGAACACCGGCGCCGCGAACTCGCGGCAGAGCGCGACGGTCGCGATCACATCGTCGGCGCTCTTCGGGACGACGACGCCGAGCGGCACCTGCCGGTAGGCGGAGGCGTCGTTCGCGTACAGCGCGCGGCTGCCGTCGGAGAAGCGCACTTCGCCGGCGATCGCGCGGGCGAGCTCGCGCGCGAGCGTCTTGCGGTCGACGTCCTCGATCCCGGCGGGCCGCGCCCGCAGCTCCTGCACGACGGTCGCCATCTCAGTGACCGGGCGTGAGCTTCTCTTTGATCCGCGCCGGGATGCCGTACGGGCTCGCGGCGAGGTCGGCCTCCTTCAGCATGTCGCGCCCCACCGTCAGCGCGATCTGCTTGCGGTGCTCCTCCCCGCGCAGCAGCGCCTCGACGAACAGCTTCGTCTGCTCGGTCGTGACCTGCGGCGGATGCGGAGGCTCGTTCGGATCGGTGACGCACTCGATCAGCACCGGCTCGTTCAGCTCGAGTGCCTCGGCGAGCTGGTCGCGGCAGCGCGCCGGGTCGTCGATGCGGACGCCGTGCAGCCCGCACCCCTCCGCGACCCTCACGAAGTCGACGTCGTTGAAGTTGCAGCCGTACTCGGGGTTGCCCAGGAAGATCTGCTGCTCCCACTTGATCAGGCCGAGCGTCTGGTTCTTGTTGACGATGACCTTCACCGGCAGCTGCTCCTGCGCGAGCGTCGCCAGCTCGCCCATCATCATCATCAGCGAGCCGTCGCCCGTGTAGGCGACGACCTGCCGGTCGGGGTACGCGGCCTGCGCGCCGATCGCGTACGGCAGCGCGGCCATCATCGAGCACATCGTCCCGCTGAAGCTGAACTTCTGCTGCCGGCGCAGCTTCCAGCGGGCGATCCAGGTCGTCACCGTTCCCGAGTCGCCGCAGACGATCGCGTCGTCGGCGAGCAGGTCGTGCAGGTGCCAGAGCGGGACCTGCGGCTTCATCGGCACGTCGTCCCGCGTGCCGCGCTCCTCGAGCAGCGCCCACCAGTCACGGATCGACTCCTGCATGCCCTCGAGGAACGAACGGTCGTCGTTGCGCTCGAGCAGCGGGATCAGCTCCTGCAGCGTCAGCTTCGCGTCGCCGACGAGTCCGACGTCGGCCGGGTGCCGCAACCCGATCCGCTCCGGCTTGTCGTCGATCTGCACGCAGACCGGCTGGCCGGGCGGCGGCAGGAACTCGATGTACGGGAACGACGAGCCGACGATGATCAGCGCGTCGCACGACTGGAACGCCTCCTGCGACGGACGCGTGCCGACGACGCCGGTGCCGCCGGTGACGTACGGGCTGTCGTCGGGAACGGAGTCCTTGCCGAGCAGCGCCTTCACGATCACGCCGCCGAGCTTCTCGGCGAGCTGCTCGAGCTCGTGGCCGGCGCCGCGCGCGCCCGCACCCGCGAGGATCGCGACCTTCGTCTTGCCGCGCAGCAGCTCGGCTGCGCGTTCGAGGTGCGCGCGCGGCGGCACCGGCCGAGGCGGCACGAACCCCTCCGGCCCAGCGGTGTGCCCGGGGACGTTCCGCTTGAAGCGGTCGCTCTCGTCCATCTCGGCGACCTGGAAGTCGATCGGGATGCAGATGTGGCTGACCGAGCGGTTCGCGAGCGCGCTGCGGCACGCGAGGTTGGCCATGTTCTCGACGTGGCCGGGGCCCATCAGCCGCTGGTTGAAGGATGCGACGTCGGCGAAGAGGTAGTCGTGGTTCAGGTCCTGGAGGTACTTCGTCCCGATCAAGTCGTGGTAGGTCATGCCGGTGATCGCGAGCACCGGCGCCTGGTCGACCATCGCGTCGTAGAGCCCGTTCAGCAGGTGGACGGCGCCGGGCGCCGCCGTCGACAGGCACACGCCCAGCTTGCCGGTGAACTTCGCGTAGCCGCACGCGGCGAGCGCGGCGGTCTCCTCGTGGCGCGTGTGCACGAAGCGCACGTCGTCCTGCCGCTTGCGCAGCGCTTCCATGAAGCCGTTGATGCCGTCGCCGGGCAGGCCGAAGATCGTGTCGACGCCCCAGTCGACGAGGCGTGCGAGCAGCGCGTCGGAGACCGTCTCGCTCATCTGTCGCTCCTTTCGATTCAGGGTGCGTGCCTGGTACCCGGCTGGCCCAGCGCGTACTCGACCGGCGCGGAGATCCGCGCGCCCGGCACGTTCGCTGCCGCGGGCAGCTTCATCAGGCCTGGGATGACGCCGAACGGCAGGATCACGCGCCCCCAGGCGTACTCGAGCAGCACCATCGCGCCCGTGTACCAGGCGAAGCACGCGCCGAAGACGAACAGCCAGGCGCCGACCTTGATCCAGTCGGGGCTGCCGGCCCAGAACCCGCCGCAGACGAACCCGCAGCCCGAGCCGACCGTCGCGAGCACGACCCACAGCGGCACGTTCTCGCGGACCGCCGCCACCGCCCCCCAAGAGGTGAAGAGCGCGAGCGGGATGAACCAGACCGCGAAGCCGGGCTGCGCCGTCGAAAGCGGCGGGATCGTGATCACGTGCGCGGCGGCGAGCGCCTGCAGGAACCCCCACGACATCCAGTAGGTGCCCCACATCGTCAGGAGCGCCGAGCCGATGTAGTCGCGCGCGCGGAAGGACCACAGCCCGGCCGCGAACTGGGCGACGCCGCCGAACATCGCCGCCACCTCGAACATCGTCGGCGGCGAGCCCTTCGGCGTCCCCCACCAGCCGAGCAGCCACGTCGACACGACCATCGTCGACGCGAAGAAGCCGAACAGGCCCAGCGTCACCGGCGGCGCGATCGGCGTCAGGTAGATGCGCGCCGGCGGCGTGTCGAGGGCCGCCTCGTCGGGCGCCGGCCGCCCCTCGTACGCGGCGGTCGCGGGCCCGCGTCCCTGGATCTGCGACATCGTCCTCCCTCCTACTGTCCGACCTTCACGCCGGGGTCGCCGCGCTCGTACTCGACCGGCTCCGCCTGCCCGCGCCGGAGCAGCGGGAGCACGACCTTGCCGTAGACCGCGTCGAGCATCAGCGCCGCCCCGACGTAGAACGAGAACGCAGCGGCGGCGACGAAGAGCCAGCCCGCGACGCGCTCCCAGCCGGGCGAGCCGGAGAGCAGCGCGACGGCCGCGATCGTCGAGCCGGCGGCGAGCGTCGCCTGCGCGAGGAAGCCGACCGGGCTGCGCGCGAGAGCGGCGAACGCGGTCGTCCACGTGATGACGCTCAGGTAGATGAACCACTGGCCGAGCGACTGCCACTCGGCGCCGCGCGGCGGCACCGTGATCGTGTGCACGGTGACGAGCAGGTAGATCAGCCCGATCCCGAGCCACATCGCCGCCCACGAGCCGTGCAGCGCGGCGGCGACGGCCGAGCGCGCGCGGTAGCCCCAGAGGGCGGCCGCGAGCTGCCCCACGCCGCCGAACAGGATCAGGAACGGGAAGAAGCTCGACGCGTCCTTCTCGGTCCCCCACCCGAGCGCGAACCAGCTGCCGTAGATGATGAGCGCGCTGCCGAGCGCGAAGTAGCCGAGGACGGCGGGCGCCGCCACGGGTTGCAGGAAGATCCTCGCCTCCGGCCGGGCGAGGCGAAGCGGCCGTCCGATCGTCGCCGACTCCATGCCGACCTCCATCAATCGCTCTACGATGTTTCCGTAGGCTTCCCGCGCGTGCCCGCTCGAAACACCGCCTGGAAGCACCAGCTCGCGCTCGTCCTCGCGGCGGTCGCCGGCTTCGTCGACGTCGTCGGGTACCTCACGCTGCACCACCTCTTCACGGCGCACATGACCGGGAACACGTCGAAGCTCGGCGTCGCGCTCGGCCACGGGAACCTCTCCTCGGCGCTGCCGCTCGCGGTCGTCCCGTTCCTCTTCATGGCGGGGATCGCGTCGGGCACCGTGCTCGTCGACGCCGGCCGCCGCTGGGCGGCCCTCGCGGTGCAGGCCGCGCTCGTCGCCGCATACATGGCCTACGGCAGCACCGTCGTGCGGCACGGCACCGTTCCCGACCACACCGCCTCGGGCTTCTACGCGCTCGCCGCGCTCGCGACCGTCGCGCTCGGCCTGCAGACGGCGGCGCTGACGGAGGTGCAGGGAGCGACGATCCGGACGAGCTACATCTCCGGCGTCCTCACCCACATCGCGCAGTCGGCCGTCCGGCGCGCAGGCCGAGGCGACCGCGACGACCGCCCGCTGCTCCTGCTCGCCGGCGTCTGCCTCGCCTACCTCGCCGGCGCGACGCTCGGCAGCTACACGCTCGGGCGGATCGCCGTCTGGTGCCTCGCGATCCCGCTCGGCGTGCTCGTCGCCGTCGCGGCGCGCGAGGCGTTTGCCCGGAGCGGGTCGGCGGGATGATCGCAATACGATGCGTGTGGCGCTCGTCTGCCCCTACTCCTGGAGCGTCCCCGGCGGCGTGCAGAGCCACGTCTCGGGGCTCGCGCGCGAGCTTCGGCGGCGCGGGCACGACGTCGACGTGCTCGCGCCCGCCGACGGGCCCGCGCCCGGCGTGGTCGGGCTCGGCCGCAGCGTGCCGATCCCGGACAACGGTTCGGTGCAGCGGGTCGCGCTCTCCCCGGCAGCCGCCGCGCGCACGATCCGCGTGCTACGCCGCGCCCGCTACGACGTCGTGCACCTGCACGAGCCGATGCTGCCGGCGCCGTGCCTGACGGCGCTCGCACTGCGGCCGGCGCCGCTCGTCGGCACCTTCCACATGGCCGCCGAGGCGCGACGCTGGTACCGCGTCTTCGGCACGCTCTGCCGGCGCGCGCTCGCCCGGCTCGACGTCCGGATCGCCGTCTCGGAGGCGGCCCGCCGCTACGTCGCGGCCTCGTGTCCGGGCGAGTACGCCGTCGTGCCGAACGGCGTCGCGCGGCCGCGCACGGCGGCACGCGCAGGCGCGCCGGACGCGCCGCCGCGGATCCTGTTCGTCGGCCGGCCGGAGCCGCGCAAGGGCCTGCCGGTGCTGCTCGAGGCATTCGCGTCCGTCGACGGCGGCGCGCGACTCGACCTCGTCGGCCCGGACGGCGACTTCGGCGAGCGCGTGACGGCGCACGGACGCGTGGACGACGCCCGCCGCGCGGAGCTCCTGCGCGGCGCGAGCGTGCTCTGCGCGCCCTCGCTGCGCGCGGAGAGCTTCGGGCTCGTGCTCGTCGAGGCGATGGCAGCCGGGGTGCCGGTCGTCGCGAGCGACCTGCCCGCCTACCGCGCCGTGCTGCCCGAGAACTGCGGGGAGCTCGTCCCGCCCGGCGACCCGCCGGCGCTGGCGCTCGCCCTCGAGCGGCTGCTCGCGGACCGCGACCTGCGTGCGCACATGGCCGCCGCCGGGCCCGCCGAGGCCGCCCGCTACGACTGGGAGCGCGTGGCCGGCCGCATCCTCGAGCTCTACGAACAGGCAATCCATCGAAGCTGTTTGCGGGCTTCGCCCGCAAACAGTTTCCGGAGGGCGGCGTGAGCCTCTACGGCGCGGTCGGCGCCGGAATGGCGGCGTTCGCGCGGATCGCGTTCCGCCTGCACGTCGTCGGCGACCTGCGCCTGGAGCCGGGGACGCTCTACGTCGTCACCCACCGGTCGCACCTCGACGTTCCGGTGCTGTGCGGCGCGCTCTACCCGCGCGCGCGGCGGCAGCGCCGCGAGCTCCCGTGGTTCGCGGTGCGCGACGACCTCTTCCTGCCGGGCTTCTTCGCGCACCTCGCCCCGGGCCGCCTGCCGCTCTCGCTCGGGATCGGCGGCGTGCTGGCGGGGCGGCTGCGCTGCGTCCCGGTGCGGCCGGCGACGCGCATGCGCCTCGTCGACCTCTGCCGGGCCCAGCCCGAGCTGCCGATCGGCGCGCTCCCGTACGCGCCCGAGCTGCGCCGCCGCGCCCTCCACCACCGGCTGCCCCAGCCCGCGCAGGCTAGCGACGTGCTCGCGAGCCGCTACGCGGACCTCCTCTGGCGCCTCGTCGAGCGCGAGCAGGCTCCCGCCGCGCGCGCCGCGTGGGAGGCGCGGCTCGGCCAGGCGCGGCACGACCTGGAGCGGATGATCGAGCTGCTCCGCGCCGGCGAGAGCCTCGTCGTCTTCCCCGAGGGAACGCCGTCGCGCGACGGGCGCGTCGGCTCGGTGCGGCGCGGGACGCGACTGCTCGTGCGCCGCGGCCGGCCGCGGCGGATCGTCCCGATCGCGCTCGCGTACCGGCGTGGGCGGCCGCGGACGGCCGTCGTCCGCGTCGGCGAGGCGGTGCCGCCGCCGGCGGCCGACGTCGAGTTGCGCATCTACGACCTCCTCCGGGCAACGGCGGGCGAGGTGGTCCGTGCGGCGGCGTGAGGGCCTCGCGTTCAGCGGCCGGAAGGAGGTGGCGATCGGCCTCGGCGTGTACGCGGTCTACCTCGGCGTCCGGCGCGCCGTCGTCCACGACCACGGACGGACGAAGGCAGCCCGGAACGCGCAGCGGCTGATCGCGCTCGAGCGGCGCCTCGGCATCCACGTCGAGCCAGCGTGCCAGCAGGCGTGCCTCGGACGGCGGCGCCTGGTCGCCGTGCTGAACCTCGGCTACGTGACGCTCAACGTCGTCCTCACGGTGGGCGCGCTGATGCGCCTGTACCGCAGGCGCCACCCCGACTTCCACCGCCTGCGGCGCGCCGCGGCGCTGGCGACGCTGGGAGCGCAGCCGTCGTTCCTGCTCTTCCCGACCGCGCCGCCGCGAATGGTCGAGGGCTTCGTCGACACCGTGCGCACGCACTCGGGAATCGACCTCGACGGCCGCATCGTGTCGCAGCTCTACGACCCGATCGCGGCGATGCCGAGCATCCACCTCGCGTACGCCGTCGTCACCGCGGCCGCGGTCGCGGGCACGACGCGGAGCCGCACGGTGCGCGCGGCGGCGCGCGCGTACCCGCCGGCGGTGCTGGGCGCCGTGCTCGCGACCGCGAACCACTACCTCCTCGACGGGCTCGCCGGCGCCGCGCTCGGCGCGGCGTCGCTCCGGCTCGCGCGCCGGCTTCGCTGGTAGCCGCGCTACCCGCGCGCGAAGACGAGCCCCACCGCGGTCAGGATCAGCGCGCTCGCGAACGGCGCCATGCGCTGCTGCGAGACTCCGCGGTCGAGGATCGCGCGGCGCTTGCCGGCCGACAGCACGGAGCCCAGCGACCCCGCCGAGAAGAGCGACGCGACCGAGCCCGCCGACCCGATCGAGAAGGCCGACGCGATCGAGCCGAACGAGCCGATCGAGAGGACGGAGCCGCTCGAGCCGATCGAGAGCACCGAGCCCTCGGAGCCGATCGAGAGGATCGAGTCGCGCGACGCGACGGAGAGAAACGACTTCTTGCCCATGGGAACCCCCTGTCCTCGTTTTCTACGCCGCTACCCGGTGGCCGCGAGGGGAAACGGGCGGCGATCAGCCGCCCGGGTACTCGCCGAGCGTCACGTGCAGCGTCCTCCGCGCGCCCGACTGCGTTTCGACCACCACCGCCACGCGCGCGCCCGGCTGGAGCCGCGCGAGGACCGCCGACAGCGCGGCGGTCGTCGGCGTCGCCTTCCCGTCCACCGATACGACGAGGTCGCCGGCGCGCATGCCCGCCTTCGCCGCCGGGCCGCCCGACTGCACGGCGCCGACGTAGACGCCGCGGCCGCCCGTGTCGCCGACCTGCACGCCGAGGAACGCGCGGTGCGAGTTGACGACGTGCCCGTGGCCGACGATCTGCGAGGCGATGTCGCGCACGAGGTTGCTCGGGATCGCGAAGCCGATGCCCGGCGCCGCGCTGCCGCCGAGCTCCTGATCGACCGCCGCGAGGGTCGGGATGCCGATCACGCGCCCCTGGATGTCGACGAGCGCGCCGCCCGAGTTGCCCGGATTGATGGGCGCGCTCGTCTGGATCGCCGACGGAATCGTGTTCCCGTTCGGCTCGCCGACCGTGCGGCCGAGCGCGCTCACGATGCCGTCCGTCACGCTCGAGCGCAGCCCGAGCGGGTTGCCGATCGCGATCGTGATGTCGCCCACGCTCAGCTTCGACGAGTCGCCGAACGCGGCCGGCTGCAGGTGCGCGCCCGCGACGTCGATCACCGCGAGGTCGTCCGGCACGAAGCGGCCGACGAGCTTCGCCTTGTACTGCTTGCCGGAGCGCGTCGTGACGGTGAACGTCTGCGAGCTCCCGACGACGTGCGCGTTCGTGACGACGTGCCCGTGCGAGTCGAACACCACGCCGGCGCCGAGCCCCTGCGAGGTCGCGACCTGCACCACGGACGGTGACACACGCTTCACGACCTGCACGATCGCCTGCTGGTAGGCGAGCGCCGCGTTCGGAGCGGAGGTCGTCGTCGCCGCCCCCTGCGGGTCGTGCGCGGCGCCGCGCGACCCTCCGCCGCAGCCCGCGAGCACCGCGGCCGCGAGGATCGGGACCACCAGCGCTGCGACCTTCACCGTTCCTCGTTCTTTCCACCGGCGGAGCTCGAAAACGCTTTCGCGCGGCCGCGCGCCGGAAAGGAGGACGGCGTGGCCTCGGAGCAGATCTTCGGCGTCGACCGCAAGCGCGCGCTGCTCGCGCTCGCGGCCGCGGCCCTGCTCGGCTTCGGCGCGCTCGCGCTGATCTCGCAGGCGACCAGCTTCGGGCAGGCGGCGCACGCCGTCGCGCACGCGAACAAGGCGTGGTTCGCCGGGCTGGTCGGCGGCGAGCTCGTCGCGTACGCGGGCTACACGGTCGGCTACCGGACGATCGCGAGGGCATGCGGCGGGCTGCTGTTCCCGTACAGGACGACGTTGCAGCTGGTGATCGCGAGCTTCGGCGCGTACGTGATCGCGTCCTCGGCGGGCGGGCTCGGCGTCGACTACTGGGCGCTCCACCACGGCGGCGACGGCCCGCACCGCGCCGGGCGGCGCGTGCTGGGCTTCAACATCCTCGAGTGGGCGATGCTCGGCGCGTTCGCGTCGGCCGCCGCGGTCGTCGAGCTCGTGCGCGGCGGCAGCTCGCCGCTCGCGATGACGCTCGCGTGGCTCGTCGTCACGCCCGCCGCCACCGCCGCGGCGCTGTGGACGAGCGCCGGCGCGCGCGGGCACCGACTCGCGAGCCTGCCGCGGACGCTGCCGGCCGCGCGCGGGATCCTGACGCGCTCGCGCCTCCGCTGGCTCGCGTCCGCGGCGCGCGCCGGGTTCGCCGACGCGATCGGCGCGCTCGTCTTCCTGCGCATGCTGCTCGGCCGGCCGCTCCGCTACGGCAGCGCGCCGCTCGGCTTCGCCCTCTACTGGCTGGGCGACCTCTTCACCCTCTACGCCGGCCTGCGCGCGCTCGGCGGCGACGTCGGCGGCGCGGCGCTCGTGCTCGCCTACTCGACGGGCTACGTGGTCACGTCGTCGCCGCTGCCGGCGGGTGCCGCAGGGTTCGCCGAGGCGTCGACGGCGTACTCGCTGCACGCGGTCGGCGTGCCCCTCGGCACGGCGATCCTCACCGTCGTGCTGTACCGCGTCTTCACCTTCTGGCTGCCGATCGCGCCCGCCCTGGCGCTGCTGCCCCGCGTGCGCGCGCTCGCCGACCGGCTGCCGGAGACGCCGCGCGAGGCCGACCCGCCCTGCACGCTCGAGCTCGAGCGCGCGGCCGGCTGAGCGTTTCATCCGGCACGGCAGCCGGGGACAACCAATCGCATCACGATATAATTGCGAAAGGAGCGTCCGTGATGCTGTGGTGGTGGTTCTGGGTGTGGATCGTGTTCGTCGTCCTCCTGATCGTGCTGCCGGTCGGCTACGGCTGGGGCTACCGCGGCTGGGGCGCCCCCTACCCGCGCTACCGCTACCGCGCGCGGCGCGGCAAGATCGTCGAGCTCGAGGAGGTCGAGCCGCCCGCCGAGCCGGCGCCCCGCCGCGGCGACGGCTGGGGCGTCGTCGCGGACGTCGTCTGGCTCTGCATCCTCGGCGCGATCATCTGGATCGTCGTCTGGGCGTGGGCGTGAAAACTCGCGTCCTTAGTTCACTTCGTGAACTAAGGACGCGCATCTCGCCTCAGCGCACGGCGTCGTAGGTGGTACGCGAGAGCCGCCGGACGCGGCCCTCGGACTGCGCCTCCTCGAGCGCCTCGCGGAAGCGGCCGGGGCCCCACCGGCGGGCGCCGACGCGGGCGGCGAGCTCGTCGCGGCGAAGCGGCCCGTTGCGGTCGAGCTCGTCGGCGATGCGGTCGATCTCGCGGTCGAGGACACCCGGCGACACGCTGCGCGAGCGGATCGACGTGCCGAGCATGCCCGGCGAGTAGAACGTCTCGCCCGGCCCCGGGCCGGGCCGGTACCGGCGCCTCCCCGAGCGGTCGCGCGCGCGCCGCCGCTCCTCGCGCTCGCGCCAGCGGCGCTGCGTGTCCTCCTCCTGCTGCGCCGCGCGCTCGCGCGCCGTCGGCTCCTCCGCCGCGCCCTCCTCGCCCGGCAGCGCCCCGGCCTCGGCCTCCTCCGCGGTGAGCGGCTTGGCGATGTCCTCGAGCTGCGCCTGCTCCGCGCGCACGCCGAGGAAGATCTCCGCGATCCCGCCGAGCGCCATCACGGCGGCGCCGATCAGGAACGCGACCATCACCAGCGTGCGGTCCTTGGTGGCGATCAGGTGCCCGAAGAGGAGCGGCCCGCTGATGCCGCCGACCGCGGTGCCGATCGCGTAGAAGAACGCGATCGCGAGCGCGCGCGTCTCCATCGGGAACACCTCGCTGACGGTGAGGTACGCGGCGCTCGCGCCGGCGGACGCGAGGAAGAACGTGAAGAAGATCAGCGCCTCGAACGCCCACGGCGAGGTGAGCGCGTGGCCGTTGAAGAGCAGCGCGAGCGCGACGCCGACCGCGGCCGAGCCGAGGTAGGTGCCGGCGATCATCGGGATGCGGCCGACCGTGTCGAACAGGCGGCCGAGCAGCAGCGGCCCGAGGAAGTTCCCGGCTGCGTAGACGATGATCAGCACCGGGACGAAGCTCGACGACACGCTGTAGAAGCTCGTGTAGAGGTCGCCGAGGTTGAAGGTGATGCCGTTGTAGATGAACGCCTGTCCGACGAAGAGCGCGAGCCCCAGCACCGCGCGCCGCGGATAGAGCTTGAAGGCGGTCTTGCCGATCGAGCGGAACGGGATCGCCTCGCGCTGGCGCACCTCGATCGTGTCCTCGACCTCCTCGAGGTCCTGGCCCGTCTCGCGCTCGATGCTCTCCTCGATGCCGCGCACGATCCGCTCGGCCTCGTCCTCGCGGCCGTGGATGAACAGCCAGCGCGGGCTCTCCGGCACGTTCCGGCGGACGAGCATGATCGAGAGCGCCATGACCGCGCCGATCGCGAACGTGAGCCGCCAGCCGATGTCCTTCGGGAACACCGAGCTGAGGAAGAAGAGCGCCGCCGCCGAGCCGGCGATCGAGCCGACCCAGAACGAGCCGTTGATGATCAGGTCGACGCGGCCGCGCACGCGCGCCGGGATCAGCTCGTCGATCGCGGAGTTGATCGCCGAGTACTCGCCGCCGATGCCGGCGCCGGTGAAGAAGCGGCAGAGGTAGAAGTACCAGGGCGCCCACGCGAACGCCGTCGCGGCGGTGGCGAGGAAGTAGACGCCGAGCGTGATGATGAACAGCTTCTTGCGGCCGAAGCGGTCGGTGAGCTGCCCGAAGAAGAGCGCGCCGAGGCACGCGCCGACGACGTAGATCGCGGCGGCGGTGCCGATCGCCCCCGCGTTCAACGAGATGCCGCTGCCCTTCTCGGTGAGGCGCGACGCGATCGAGCCGACGATCGTCACCTCGAGCCCGTCGAGGATCCAGACCGTCCCGAGCCCGCCGATGACGAGCCAGTGGAAGCGCGACCACGGCAGCCGATCGAGGCGCCCCGGGATGTCGGTCTCGATCGTGTCGCGCTGCACGCCGCGGTCGGCGGCGGCTTGCGAACGGGCGCTCATCGTGCCGCAGCTATCACCACGTGGCGCGGACCGAAAACGTGCGAACCTGCGCGCGGTGCTGCGCTGCCGCGTGCTCGGCCACCGCTACCGCTTCCGCGCGGAAGGCGCGACGATGACGTGGGCGTGCGTGCGCTGCGGCGCGCCCGGCGGGGCGAAGGAGTACGCCTCGCCCGAGGAAGCGGCGACCTACGCGCGCGCCTTCGGACGCGAGGACCGCGCCGACCTCGGACGCCGGGCGCCGCTCGTCGGCCTGCTGCCGCTGCGCCTCTGGCGCGCCTGGCGCGCGTGGCGCGACCGCCGTTAGCGCCGAGGCGCGCGCACGCGGCGGCGCAGCAGGAACGCGCTCGCGAGGCCGCCGAACCAGCCGACGATCGCGGGGACGATCACGAGCCAGACGAGCGACGCATGCGAGTGCCCGAACACCCAGCTCACCTTCACCTGACGCGTGTTCGAGACGATGAGGGCGACGATGACGACGAGCGCCGCGATCAGCAGCACCGCCCAGCTGTAGACGCGGATGCGGCGCCCGTGCAGGCGCGCGCGCTCGAGACGCGACGGCGCCGCGGGCGCGGCGGCGACCGGTGCGGCCTCCTCGCCGGTGGGCGGGCGCTCCTCCGTGCTCACCGACTCGATGCTAACCGGCCCGCGCGGGCTCGAGCAGCCTCGGCGCGTCGCGGCCGCGGCCCGGCAGCACCTCGACCGGCACGCCGTAGTCCCGCAGCCGCCGGGCGATCTCGCGCGGCCCGGCGAGCGGGTGGTCGTCCGCCTCCGCCGGGACGAAGAGGTCGACGGGGTACGCGCGCGAGGCGCGGAAGCCGCGCTCGCACTCGATCACCTCGCCCCACAGCGCCACGCGTCCGAGGACGCGGGCGACCGCGTCGCGCGGCAGCGGGTCGCCGAGGTACGGGCCGAGCTGCGCGAGCGCCGTCGCGTAGATGCCGCACTCGCACGCCGACTCGGGCGACTCGTGCGTGGAACGCCGCCACGTCCACCAGCCGAACGGGCGCCGCGAGAGGCACTCGGCGACGAGCGGCTCGCCCGCCGGCCACAGCGTCGGCTTCACGACGCTGCCGATGCTGTAGCGCCCGCCGCGGTCGACGACGCGCCAGACGCGCCACCCCTCGAGCGGCTCCGCGTAGTCCGGGGCCGTCTCGACTCCCATCCCGTGCTCCCTTCTCGCTCGCAGTCCTTCGTCGCCTGCGGCCGGCGATGCCGGGGAGGCCCCACGCTGATCCCGCGGGACCTCCCCGTTGGAGGAGGCATCGTTGCCCTTCGTGCGCTACTGACCCATCTTCACGCCCGGCTCGGCCCACTCGAGCTGGATCGGCCGGACGGGCCGGCCGCCGGGCACGTTGGCGGCCTTCTTGTACTTCCCGAGCGGGAAGATCGTGCGGCCGGTCGCCGCGAGCGTCACCATCGACAGCACCGTGTACCAGGCGAACCCGGCCGAGAACACGAGCACCCAGCCGGCCACCTGCACCCAGAAGTGCGAGCCGAAGATGTACGCGCCGGCGAGGATCCCCGAGCCACCCGCCAGCGTCGACAGCACCGCCACGAGCCCGAGGCTCTCGGCGGTCGCCGCGACGGCGGCGATGCCGGTCGTGATCGCCAGCGCGAAGAACCAGAACCCCACCTCCGGGTCGTGGAACCACGGCGTCGGGGCGGCGAGCACGTGGGTCGCCAGCAGGAGGTTCAGGATCCCGTAGGCGAGCCAGAACGCGCCCCACGTTCCGTGGGCGAGGGTGGCGATGGCGTCGCGGGCCTTGTAGGCCCACATGCCCGCCGTGAACTGCGCGAGGCCGCCGAACATCGCGGCGAACGGTGCGAGCACCATCCCCGACGTCGGCGTCCCCCACCAGCCGGCGAGGTTCGACGCGACGATGAACGTCGCCCCCGCGAACCCCGCCAGGCCGAGGATCGAGGGCGCGGCGATCGGCTGCAGGAAGACCCGCGGCCTGGCGAATCCGTCGGCCCACGCCTCGTCCTCGGTCCCGGCATACGCGCGTGCGCGCCGTTCGTCAAGCGTGGACATCTCTTCGTCAACTCCTTTCGTCGGTCACCACTGATATATCGCAGTCCGTTGTTCAAGAAACATCGCGGATCGGCGTTTCGCCGCTCCCGCTCCGGTCAAGGACCCCGCGCGGACGCCCCAGCGGACTCGCAAGGCCCTGTTCCGCCCAGCGCTCCGGCACGCGGAGGAGTGAACCCGGCGGGACGGAGGAGGCGGCATGCCGACGATCGACTTCAGGGTGACGGCCGAGTCCGACGAGCTGCTCGACGCGGGCGAGGGCCTCGGGGCGCTGCTGGACGGGCCGGCGCAGCAGTGGCTCGAGCTGTGCCCGGCGCTGCTCCGGCTGCTCCTCGAGCTCGACGAGGCGATCGCGGCCGCGCTGCGCGAGGCGGAGGCGTGACCCCGGCTACTTGGCCCCGTCGAGCTCGGCCAGCATCCGCTGCAGCCGGCGGCGCTCGCCGTCGTGCGCGCGGAAGGCCGCTGCCAGCCGCCGCTCCCCCTCCGCGCTCAGCCGCAGATGCGCGATGCGCGCGTCGGCCTCGGAGCGTGCCCGCTCGATCAGGCCCGCGTCCTCGGCCCGCTTCACGAGCTCCGTCACGGTGCTCTGCGCCAGCTCCATGCGCTCGGCGAGCTCGGTGACGGTCGACGAGCCGCTGCCGTCGGGCGCGCCCTTGATCATCAGCAGCAGCAGGTGGCGCTGCGGCGTCAGCCCGTTCTGACGCGCGATCCGCTCGCTCGTCCGCAGGAACGACCGCAACGCCCCCCGGAGGGCGGCGACCTGCCTCGCTGCGTCTATCGTGATCGGCACCGTGGCGTCCTCCGCCATGGTCGACATCCTCGCACGGCGGAAGCGCAGACGGGAGCCCCGGCCGTGCCTTCTCGGGCCGGCTAGGGACCCCGGCGGCAGCGACAGCCGCGGCTCGTGTCCCGGCCGCAGGACGGGCAGATCCGCGCCGACCGCCGCCATTCGAGCGCGCTCTTCCGGACACCCGCGACGATCAGGAGGTACAAGGCGATTGCGGCCAGCATGAGCGGGAAGATGACCTGCGTCATATACATCGTGTTCCGTTATGTTCGCTGGTGGACCGCGTAAACGCGATCGGGGACGCAGCCGAGGCGCTGCTCGCGCGGGCGGGGTTCGGGAGCGTGATGGCGACCGGCATCGTCTCGGTCGCGAGCGCCGAGCTCGACCTGCGCCTGCTCTCGCGGGCGTTCGCCGCGGTCGCCTTCGCGATGTACGCGGCGCTCCTCGCAGGGCTCGGCCACCGTCGCCGCGCGCCCGCGCCGCGCGTGGAGACGTTCGCCGCCGTCGCCGCGACGGCGGTGCTCGGGACGCGCCTCGCGCTCGACGGCGACGGGCTGCCCGCGCGCGCCTTCCTGGCCGCGGCGGCGCTCGTGTGGCTCGCGACCTGGGCCTCGCTCGCGCGGCTCCGCACGCTCGGTCCCGCGACCGGCACGCGGCTCCTCGCGGTCGTGTCGACGCAGTCGCTCGCGATCCTCGCCGTCCTCACGGCGGGCATCCCGCCGGCGCTCGGGATCGCACTGCTGTCGCTCGGCGTCCTCCTCTACCTCGCGCTGCTCGTGCGCCTGCCGCCCACGGAGCTGCGCGCCGGGGCGGGCGACGTCTGGATCGGGATGGGCGCGCTCGCGATCTCCGCGCTCGCGGCCGCGCACGTCTACGTCGCGACGGGCGGGCACGCGCTGCGCGTGCTGACGTTCGCGCTCTGGGTCGCCGCGACGTGCTGGCTGCCGCCGCTCGCCTTCCGCGAGCTGCGGTGGCCGAAGCTGCGCTACGAGCCGAAGCGCTGGAGCACCGTCTTCCCGCTCGGGATGTACGGCGCGGCCACCGCGGCGGTCGGGAAGGCGCTCGGCCTGCACGACCTTCCGCTCGCCGACGTCTTCCTCGGCCTCGCGCTCGGCGCGTGGCTCCTGACCGCTGCCGGGACGCTGCGCGCGCTCCTCGCGCCCGCGCGCCGCGTGCGGGCCTGAGGGCCTCTTACCGCACGGAGAATGCGACCCAGGCGCCGACCACGCGCCCCGGCCCGACGTCGAGCGCCTCGTAGGGGCCGGGCCGCAGGACGACCGTCTCCGCGACGGAGTGCCGCGGCGCGACGCGCACGACGGGCACGACCGAGCGGAGACCGGCGGCGATGCGGACCGGCGGGACGACGGCGAACGCGCGCGTGCGGACGAGCGTGAGCGCGTGTGACTCGACGCCCAGGTTCCGCACGACGACGCGCACGCGGCCGGCGTCGACGAGCCCGAGCGACGGCACGACGCTCTGCTCGGCGACGTCGAGGCGAAGCGTGGGCGGAGCAGCCGCCGGCGCGCGCCCCGCCGCGGCGCCGGCGAGCACGGCGAGCGCCAGGAGGAATGCGACGCCGTGGCTCCGCCCGAGCATGCCTCGCACCGTGATGCGACGGGCGGCACGCCGCGCCGGCCGTTCGGCGGGCGCGCGCCGCCCGGACGGACGGGTGGCCGCGGCTACGACGGCCGCTCGGCCGCGCAGTGCGCGTCGCCGCCGAGGATCGCGTCGAAGTGGCTGCGCGCGGCGGCGTTGGCCGCCGGGTCGAAGCCGCCCGAGAGACGACTGCCGACCCACTGCACGATCGGCGTCACGCCGGGCCCCATCGCGAGGACGCGGATGCGCGAGCCGAGCCCGTCGCCGCGCGGATTGCTGCTCGGGTAGCCGGCGGGCGGCGGCTGGGGCACGAACGTGTAGCAGAAGCCTCCGTCACTCGCGTCCGTCGAGACCTGCGTCGCGTGGCGCCAGCCGGAGCCGTACGACGAGTCGAACGTGTCGATCGAGACGTTGCGGGCCCACGGGTCGTCGACCGAAGTCGACGTCGAGCGGGTGCCGTACACCGGCTGCCCGCGGTAGAGCAGCCGCCCGAACAAGCCCTGCTGCGTCCCACGGTAGGTCCACGCCATCGTCACGTCGAGCACGGGAAGCGGGCCGCTCCAGTGGGACAGGTGCAGCTCGACGGCCGACTGCTCCGCGTTCCACGGGGCGTAGCCGCGCATCGGCAGGTTGCGCTGCCAGCTCTGCAGCGCCCAGAAGCTCCCGTCGGGCGCGGTGCAGCCGGCGACGAGGAGCGGCAGCGCCGGCCCCGAGTACGGGCGGCACGCGTTGCGGAACGTCCGCCAGTAGCCCGCGTCGTGATGGCTCTTCCAGCCGCCGGAGTAGTCGATCCGGAACTGCTGCTGCGCGACCGGCGGCGTCGCCGGGTGCGCGACCGCGCCGCTCGCGCCCCACAGGAGCACGTGCCGGACCGCGCCGCTTACCGTCGTGTACGTGACGAGCGCGATGCCGGCGCGGTTCACCTCCAGCTGCGGATGGCGGACGTTCGCGTCGCCGAAGACGAAGCTCGCGCCGGCCGGCGGCGGCGCGAGGAGCGCCGCCGCCAGCGCGGCGAGGACGAGCGTCCGCTTCACGGGCCGCTACGCGGCGGACGGAGCCGCGAACGCCGGCTGCCGCGTCGTTCCCCGCACGAGGAACCACGTGGTGCCGAGCGTCCACAGCGGCACGCCGAAGATCACCCCGATCCAGCCGATCGGCCCGATCACGAGCACGACCGCGATCAGCATCGCGAACCACGCCCATGCCTTCGGCAGCACGCGCGTGCGGAACACGACGATCGCCGCGCCGACCAGGAACGGGATCGACGCGAGCTCGGCGCACACGAAGAACATGTCGGACGCGTGGTGCAGCGTGCCCGCCGTCGCCGGGCTGATGTCGTTCTTGTTTATCGCCGCGCCCACGTCGCCCGCCGCGCTCAGCATCCCGAACGCCGCCGCCGCGACCGCGCCGCCGAACGACAGCGTCGCGAACGTCGCGCTGCCGCCCTCCGACGCGACCAGGCGGCCGCGCAGCACCGCCGCGAACCAGACGAACCCGACGCACCCGAGCATGAAGAGCCACCCTCCGCTCAGGATCGAGTTCGTGTTGCCCTGCACCCACGCGAGCAGCTGCGCGTCGGTCGGATGGTGCGGGATCTTGTCGCTCATCGAGTTCGTCACGACGAGCCCGAGGATCCAGAACACCACCGCAAGTACGCCTGCGCTCGCGGACCACCGTTCGAACCTGTCCACGACCCCTCCCTCGTTCGACAACCTGACCCGCCGATGGTGCAACGGGCGCCGCGAAAGTTCAAGGCCGGGGGCGGGGTGGTGCCACCTTCGGGCCGGGTACGTACCGGGTACGTACCCGGCACCGAGAAGGCCGCCGCGAGGCTCAGCGTTCGCCGGCGAGCGCATCGGCGAGCTGCGCGAGGACGAGCTCCACGTGCTCGGGCTCGAAGACGAGCGGCGGCCGGATCTTCAGGACGTCTTCGTGCGGACCGGTGCGGCCGATCAGCACGCCGCGGTCGCGGAGCGCCTCGACCGTGCACGCGGCGAGCGCGGCGTCCGCCAGCTCGACGCCGACGAGCAGGCCCTGCCCGCGCACCTCGACGATCGCGGGTGCGCGCAGCTCGGCGAGCGCGCTTCGCAACAGCGCGCCGACCGCCGCCGCATGGTCGACGAGGCGCTCGTCGTCGATCACGTCGAGGACGGCGAGCGCGGCCGCGGCGGCGACCGGGTTGCCGCCGAACGTGCTGAAGAAGCTCGTGGTCTCGGCGAAGCGGTCGACGAGCTCCGACCGCGCGATCACGGCCGCGACGGGATACCCGTTCCCCATCGGCTTGCCGAGCGTGACCAGGTCGGGCGTCAGCCCGTGCGCGGCGAACGCCCACAGGTGCGCGCCGGTGCGACCGTGCCCCGCCTGCACCTCGTCGGCGACGAGCAGGCCGCCGGCGGCCTTCGTCTCGCGCGCGATCGCCGCGAGCGCGTCGGGCGGGGGCGTGAGGATGCCGTCGCTCGTGAAGCCGCAGTCGAGGAACGTCGCCGCGAGCGGCGTGCCGCGTTCGGCCAGCGCCTCGGCCGCCTGCGCCGTGCGGGGCGCGAGCGCGTCGATCGTCTGGACGTTCGCAGGCCGGTGACCCGCCGGCCACTCCTCCGGCGAGAAGTCCGCGACGGCCGCCGTGACGCCGTGGTAGGCGAACCCGGTCACGATCGCGCCGGCGCCGCCGGTCGCCGCAGTCGCGATCCGCCACGCGAGGTCGTTCGCCTCGCTGCCGGAGTTGACGAGCATCACCGTGTCGAGCCCGGAGCCCGCGGGCATCGACGCGACGAGCCGCTCGGCCAGCTCGACCAGGGGCGCGTAGAGGTAGCGGGCGTTCGTGTTGAGCGCGCGCGTCTGCCGCACCACCGCCTCGACGACGCGCGGATGGCAGTGGCCGACGACGGGCACGTTGTTGTAGGCGTCGAGCAGCCGGTTGCCGTCCGCGTCCTCGAGCCACACGCCTCGGCCGCGCACGAGATGCACCGGGCGGCGGTAGGTCGGGGGCGTGAGCGCGGGGCCGAGCGCGCGGCGGCGACGGGTCGCGAGCGCGTCGGTCGCGGGCGGCGGCCGGTCGGCGCCGAGCTCGGCGGCGACCGCGTCCGCGTCCGTGCTCACGAGCAGCTCGAGCAGCGGCCACGACGTCGCGTCCCACGCCTGGATGTACGCCGCGTTCTCCGGGTAGCGCTCGACGCGCCAGGCGCTGATCGTGACGATCGCGGCGAGCCGCGCCGCCACGAGGTCGCCGAGCACCGCGAGCTCGGCGGCTTCGAGCGGCAGGCGCGACGCGAAGCCGTCGATCGCGACCCGGGCCGCGCGGAAGACGTCGTCGCCGCTCCGGCCGCGCAGCAGCGAGGCGAGGCCGACGGCGAAGTCGCCGACGAGCGCCGAGTGCGAGCAGTCGCCGAAGTCGACGATGCCGGCGATCCGCCGGCGCTCGTCGAGCAGGACGTTGTCGAGGTTGAGGTCGCCGTGCACGACCTGCGCCCGCAGCCGCGGCCAGACGGGCGCGACGCGCGCCTCGAAGCGGTCGATCGCGGCCTCGGCGAGACGGCGCCGCCGGACGTCGCCGTGGGCGCCGAGCAGCGGCCGCAGCCTCGGGGTGTGCGCGAGGTCCCAGAGGAGCTCGCGTCCCGCGGCGGGGTGGAAGAAGCCGTGCAGCGCGAGCGTCAGGCGCGCGTGCGTCGAAGCGTAGTCGCGGAGCGCACCGTCGTCGAGCTCGCCGCCGAGCGCGGCGCCGCCGCGGACGCGCTCGAAGAGGCGCACGTGGTGCGGCCCGTCGGGCCCGTCGACCGCCGCGACGTAGCCGCTCCGGCCTCGCAGCGGACGCGCGACCGGCAGCCCGGGGTCGACGCGCAGCGCGTGCAGGATCGCCTGCGTCTCGAGGTCGAGCACCGCGGCGTCCTCGCCGGCGTTGGAGATCTTCAGCACCGCGCCGCCGGCGCCGTCGTCGACCAGGAACGTCTGGTCGCGCTCGCTGCCGAGCTCGCTCGCCTCGCCCGCGATACCGAACAGGCGAGCGGCGATGTCGGCGGCCTCGGCGGCCGTGAACCGCGGCGGCGGCGACTCGAGGACGCTGGGCGCTCCGGCGGTCGCCATCGCGCCGATCCTAGTAGTGCGTCAGCGCGCGGCGAGCTGCCGCTGCCGCTTGCGGCCGTACATCCGTGCGTCGGCGCGCGAGACGAGCGCCTCGCCCGTCTCCTCGCCGTTCCAGGTGGCGATGCCGGCCGAGACGCCCTGCCCGGCCGGCAGGGCCGCCTCGAGCCGCGCGACGATCTCCTCCGCCGCGAACGCGTCGGCGCCCTCGAGCAGAACGGCGAACTCGTCGCCGCCGACGCGTCCGAGCACGTCGCTGAGCCGCACCGCCGCCAGCCAGCCTCCGCTGACCGTGCGCAGCAGCCGGTCGCCGGCCGCGTGGCCGCGGCGGTCGTTCACCGCCTTGAAGCCGTCGAGGTCGAGGAGGACGACCGACAGCGGCTCGTGCGTCCGCCGCGCCCGCGCGAGCGCCAGGTCGAGCTGCCTGTACCAGCCGCGACGGTTCGCGAGGCCGGTCAGCTCGTCGGTGATCGCCTGGTCGGCGAGCCGGTGCATCAGGTCGGCGCGGACGAGCGCCGCGGCGATCAGGTTCCCGAGCGCGGCGAGGAGCTGCGCGTGCCGTTCCTCGAACGCGTTCGCGCGCCCGCTCGACACCTTCAGCACGCCGGCGGCCTCGTCCTCGTGCAGCAGCGGAACGACGATCATCGAGCGTGCGCCGACGCGGCGGCACGCCTCCCGGTCGACACGCGGATCGACCTCGCTATCGTGGCAGACGAGCACGCGGCGCGTGCTCAGCGCGAGCCCGGACAGCGAGCCCTCGCGCGCGACGCGCAGGCCGAGGTGCGCCTCCGCGACACCGCCGGCGGCGCGGTAGACGAGGTCGTCGCCGTCCGGCAGCTCGACGATCGCCGCGTCCGCTCCGGTGAGCTGCTGCGCCTCGTCGACGACCGTCGCGAGCACCGTCTCGAGGTCGAAGCGCGACGTCGCGATCGCGGTCTGCGTCGCGACGAGCTCGTCGAGCTCGCGGGCGCGCGCGGCGGCGAGCGCCGCCTGACGGCGGTGCGCGGCGGTGGCGCGGTGCGCGCCCGTGCCGACGACGCCGGCGACCACGGTCCACAGCACGACTCCGCGCCAGCCGGTGTGCGGGTACATCGTCCCGCCGATCACCACCATCGGGATGCCGAAGAGGGCGGCGGTGCAGACGGTGATGGCCGCGACCTCGCGCCGGCGCAACGTCAGGCCGACCCACACCACCGACAGCACCACGAGCGGCGAGTAACCCGACTGCGAGCCGCCCTGCGCCTGGCGCAGGAGCGCGATCACGAGGTCGCAGCCGACCGGCGGCGCGAGCAGCGCGATGAGCGGCACGCGCTCCCAGGGCACGAGCCACGCAGCGGCGACGACCGCGAGCCCGGTCGCGCCCGCGACCCCGAACACGAGCCAGTCGGTGCCGGCGAGCGACAGGCAGGCGGAGGCGAACGCGAGGACGAGGATGGCGGCGGCGGGGAGCGCAGGCCGCGCCGGGCCGCTTCGCGAGAGCGTCGTCATGCCCGTGAATATCGGCACGACCGCGGCCGGGGCTGAGCCTTCCGGACGGCCCGTTCTGTGTCAGGATGCGGGCGTGCAGCACGCATCGGCCTCGCCGCTCGCGCGGCCGCGGCCGTCCGCAGGCGACCGCGACCGTGCCGCACGCCGCCTCCGCGACGCCTGCGAGCACGACCGGCTGTCGCCGGACACGTTCGCCGACCGGCTCGACCTCGTCTTCTCGGCGCGCACGCGCGACGAGCTCGACCGTCTGCTCGCCGACGTGGTCGAGGCGGGCCCGCTCCGGCGCGCCCTCCTCGCGGCGGTCTCGTGGGTCTCCCGGCTCGGACACGAGGTGCGCGCGGCGTGGCTCGCGCCGCGCCTGCCCCGGCTCGTGCTGCCGGAGCGCGAGCACGTGCTGATCGGGCGCGGGCCGCTGTCGGACTTCCCTGTCGGCGACCCGACGGTCTCGCTGCGCCATGCGGTCCTCTCGCACGCGGACGGCCGGTGGTCGATCCGCGACCTCGGCTCGACGAACGGCACGTTCGTCAACGGCTGGCGCGTGGTCGACGACGTCGAGCTCCGGCCCGGCGACGTCGTCACGCTCGGCGCCCACGCCTTCCTCACGGTTCCGCCGCTCCCGGCGCGACGGGCCGGGAGCGGCGGTCGGGGGAAGCTCTGACGCGGGGGGAACGCGAGAGAGCGGCTACCCCCAGTTCTCGCCCGACGTCGTGGTGGTGCCGGCGTTGCCGCCGCCACCGCCGCCGCCGGACGGCATCGCGTGCTTCACCAGCGCACCGGCCGGGCTGACGACGAACCACACCTTGAGGAAGTCCTCGCCCTTGAGCTGGCCGGCCTTCTTGTCGCCCGCGAAGAAGTAGAGCGGATAGCCGCCGTAGGTGACCTGGCGCATGCCGTTCGCCGCCTTGATCGTCCCGAGCAGCGACGACTTCACGCCTGCGCCGGCCGTCGGCTTCGCCGAGGCCTTCACGAGCAGAGGCGGCCAGTACTTGCTGCACGTCGGATCGCCGCTGCAGCGGTTGATGCCTTTCCCGTCGACGGTGTAGCGGTAGAGCGTCCTCCCGGTCGAGCTCACGAGGATCGTTCCGTATGGGCTCCTCGCGGCCGCGTTCACGGTGCCCCGTGCCGTGTGCGTCGTGGTGGCCGCCATCGCCGCCCCGACGCCCGCGACCGCCGCGAGCACGAGGGGCAGGAGCCACGTGATCGTCCGCACTCGCATGTGACTTCTCCTTTCCATTCGTTCTCGTCCGGTGGTACGGCGAATGCGGCCCGTGCGGATTGCAAACCGAACACGCGGCCTCGCCGGTACAGCGGTGCACGACCCGGAAGCTCTCACCCACGCTCTTCCTCGGCTTCGCGATCGCGTCGATCGGCGGGCCGCTCGCGCTGCCGACGCTGTTCCCGTCGACCGCGGGCGACGGGGCCGACAACGCGCTGCTCGTCGTCGCGCTCGCACTCGCCGTGTTCTCGTTCCCGCTCGCGATCTGGGTCGCGTACTCGCGCAGCGTCGTCTCACCGGGCGGGCTGAGCGCGTTCGTGCAGGCGTCGGCGGGTCGCCGCGCCGCGCTCGTCCACGGCTGGATCTGGGCGTTCGCGTACTTCCTCTACCTGCCGTACACGGTGACGTTCGTCGCGTACGACCTCCTGCCGCCCGTCTTCCCGGGACTCGCCCCGTACCGGTCGACGCTCGAGCTCGTGCTGCCGGTCGCGCTCGTGCTGGTCGCCCTGTCGCCCGCGCGTCTGGTCGTCGCCGGACTCGCAGTGCTCGCCGCCGTCGAGATCGTGCTCCTCGTCGTTCTCGGCGGCGTCGAGCTCGGCCGGACGCCGGCGCTCTCGGCGGCGCCCGCCGGCGTCGACGTCACGGGCCGCGCCGTCGGCGGGACGGCGCTCCTCTTCGTGTGCGCGAGCCTGCCGCTGTACCTGGGCGCGGAGGTGCGCGGCGGGTCGCGGACGGTTCGCCGCACCCTCGTGCTCTCCGTCGCCGTCGCGGGCGCCGGGTTCCTCGTCGCGGCGGCGCCGTTCGCCGGCGTGCCGGACGGGCTGCGCGCCGCGCCGGTGCCGGGCGCGGCGATCGCGCAGGCGTACGGCGGCCGCGGGCTCGCGGTCGCCGTGGGGCTGGTGACCGCGCTCGCGACGCTCGCGCTGATCGTCGCGGAGTACCTCGCGCTCGCACGGCTGCTGCACTGGCTGCACGGTCCACCCGTGCGGAGCGTGCTGGCCTGGATCGCGCTGCCGTTCGTCGCGCTCGACGTCGTCTCGCTCGCCGATCCCGGCCGCTTCTACGACGACCTGCTGAAGCCGTCGCTCGGCGCGCTCTTCGTCTCGCAGCTCGTTGTCTTCGCCGCGTTCCCGCGCTTCCGCCGCGGCCTGCCCGCGCTCGCGACCGCCGCCGTCGCGTCGGGGCTCGTCGCGTTCGGCCTCTACACGCTCGTCGCCGGCGCCGCGTCGACCTAGTTGGTCCGGAGACCCGCGAACCTGGTTCGTCTTCGACGAACCAGGTTCGGGAGTTCTCAGGGCGACGCCGCGCCGAGCCGGTAGACGCCGCCGTTCGTCGACATCACGTAGACGTGCGAGGCCGCGTCGACGCCGAACGAGTCGAGTCCCGGCACCGCGAGGTGCAGCGGATGGAGGTTGACGGCCTTCCCGTCGACGGCGTGGAAGGCGCGGATCTGGCCGGTGCAGAGGTCGCCGTACAGGTAGTAGCCCGCGAGCGCGGGCAGCGCGGGGTCGTGCACCGTGACGCCGCCGATCACCGCGCACGTCGAGCCGTCGTGCGGGTACTGGACGATCGGCGGAACCGGGTTCGCGCAGGTGGCCGTCTTGTCGAACGGCACCGTTCCCTGGAAGCACGGCCAGCCGAAGTTCTTGCCGCCGACGTTGCCCTGGACGTAGTCGACCTCCTCCGGCCCGCCGAGCTGGACGTCGCCGATATAGAGGTCGCCGGTCTGCTGGTCGATCCAGAACCGCCACGGGTTGCGCAGGCCGTAGTCCCAGATCTCCGGCCGGTCGCCGGGGACGCCCGCGAACGGATTGCCGCTCGGGATCGCGTAGGGGTCGCCGTGCTCCGGGTCGATGCGCAGGATGTTCCCGAGCAGGTCGTTGAGGGTCTGTGCGAAGGCGCCCGGCTTGTTCTTCACGCCGGCGTCGCCGTCGCCGACGGCGACGTACAGGTCGCCGTCGGGGCCGAACTCCATCATCCCCGCGTTGTGGTTCGCGTACGGCTTCTCGATGAAGAGGATCTGCCGTGCGCTCGAGAGGTCGACCGAGTCCGGATCGCCGACCGACGTCCGGTACTCGACGAGGTGCACGTTTCCGTCGAGGTCGTTGTAGTAGACGTAGAAGCGCCGGCTCGTGGCGTAGTCGGGCGCGAACACCATCGAGAGCAGCCCGTTTTCGTCGTCGTCCTGGACGGACGGCGAGAGGTCGAGGAACGGCGACGGCAGCAGCTTGCCGTCGACGAGCTCGCGGATCACGCCGGCCTGCTCGACGACGAACAGGCGGTGCGTGTCGCCGGGCGGCGCGGTCACGAGCACCGGCTGGTCGAACGTGCCGATCTGCATGAGCGTGTAGCCCGCCGCGGCCGCGACGACGGTGACGACGCCCGTCCGGGTCGCCGCGCCGAGCAGGCGGTACGCGTAGCGGCCGGGCTTCGCGAAGCTGACGACGAGCTGGGCGCTCGCTCCCGGCCGCAGGCTGCGCGTGCGGCGGCCGCCGACTGCGAACGCGGCGGCAGTGCGGCCTGCGTTCGCGACGACGAACCGCACGCGCCCCGTCGAGACGCGTGCGGGCGCGACGAGCACGCGCCCGTCCCGCAGCGTGACGCGGACCGTCTGCACGGGCGCTGCCGAGACGCCCGCCGATGCGCCCGCGCCGGCGAGCAGCAGCGTGACGGCGAGCAGGAGGAGTCGGCGGGCCGCCACCACGCCGATCCTCCCACCCCCGCGGGCGGGCTGCAACGAGAGCCGTCGCCGCCGCGCGCAAGAAAACGGCCGCCGCCGACCCGGCCGAACGGTGTAGGGTCGCCCGGATGAACGGCGAGGGCGAGCGGGCCGGGCGGAAGGAGGCGCTCTTCCGCGAGGTCAACGAGGAGGTGCGCGACCTGGCCGACCACGCGGGCGCGCTGCCCGACCAGGTCGGGTTCGTCTGCGAGTGCAGCGACGAAGGCTGCTCCGAGCGCGTTCAGGTTCCACTCGCCGTCTACGAGGAGACGCGGTCGTATCCGCGGAGGTTCATCGTCGCACCCGGGCACGAAGGCGGCCACGAGCACGTCGTGTCGCGTTCGACCGGCTACGTGATCGTGGAGAAGGACGGCGAGGCCGCGCGGGTCGCGGCCGAGACCGACCCGCGCGGTTAGCGCTCCGCCGGCGCGCGCTCCAGCTCGAGGATCGCGACCGACCCCGACTGCCCGGCCCGCACGAGCTCGAACGGCGTCGCGCCGGCGCCGCCGGCGAAGAGCCGCTTCCCCGATCCGAGCACGACCGGGTAGACCATCAGGTGCAGGGCGTCGACGAGGTCGAGCTCGAGCAGCGCGCGCACGAGCGTGCCGCTGCCCGCGACGAGGACGTCGCCCGCGAACCGCTCCTTCACCCCGCGCACGTCCGCGGCGAGGTCGCCGTCGAGAACGGTCGTGTTCTGCCACGTCGGTTCCGCGAGCGTGCGCGAGACGACGAACTTCGGCATCTCGTTCATCTTCGCGCCGAACTCGTCCGCGTTCATGCTCGGCCACGCGGCGGCGAACCCCTCGTACGTCACGCGGCCGAGCAGCTGCGCGTCGCTCGCGCGCAGCTCCTCGAGCTTGAACCGCTCGCCCTCCTCGCCGCGGTCGAAGCGGAACGCCCAGCCGCCGTTCGGCGTCTGCTCCGATCCGCCGGGATCCTCGATGACGCCGTCGAGCGTCACGAACTCCGTCACGACCAGCTTGCCCATCTCGCGCCTCCTCCGTCGTCGTCGAAGCTCAGACGCGCCCGGCCGCGTGATCTCATCGATCGTCCGCGGATTCGCCAAACTCCCCGCGTGCCGTACCGCACGACCCGCGCCTTCCGTGAGCAGCTGCACGTGCTGGCGCTCGCCGGCCAGGTCGAGCAGGCGCGCGCGAGCGCGGACGCCGCAGCCGCGCGCGGACGGCGGCGGCGCGCTGCGCGCGAGGCGCGCCGCGCCGACCAGCTGTCGCAGGAGCTCGCGGCCGCGCTCGAGCGTCCCTCGCTGCGGCAGGTGGCCGACGACGACCTCCTGCCCGGCGTGCGGCGGCTGCTCCGGTCCGGGCCGCCGCCAGAGCGCACGGCCGCCGCGCCCATGCCGTCGCGGCTGCCGCTGCTCGGGCTTGCGGCTGCGTGCCTCGCAGCGTGGACGGCGACGCTCGTCGAGGCGGGCGTCGGAGGGATCTCGAGCCGGCCCGAGCTGATCGTCCCCGACGTCGCGGCGCTCACGCTGACGCTCGTCGCGGTGCTGGTCGGCCTCCGCTCCGGTTGACGGCCGCCCGCCACTCCTCTAAGAACAAGGCCATGGGCAGGCGTCGGCACCGCCTCTGCGCGGCCGCGACAGCAGTCGTGGTCCTCGGCGTGCTCGCCGCGCCGCCCCTCGGAGCCGGCGCGGCGGGGCCGCCTCTCCCGATCGCGGGGCCGAAGCACGCAGCGCTGGGCTCGCGCTACACGCTCACGGGCCGCACCGGCACCGTGTCCGGGCGCCCGATCCTCGGCGTCGTCGTGCTACGCGGCCGCTGGGACGACGGCTCGTGGGCGACGCTGGCGCGCGAGCACACGAACGCGCGCGGCCGGTACCGGCTCGCCATCGTGCTGCGCGAGCGCGGGACGCTCACGCTGCGGCTGCTGCTCCCGGGCGGCGACGTCGCTATCGGGACGATCCGCGTCGGCTAGCGCGGCGCGCCGGTCCGAAGGGTGTCTGACACCAACGGTGTCAGACACCTCCTCCGCCCAACCAGCCTCGACGTTCGCCAGGACAGGCCCCCGTCCGCCAGCGCGGCGCCCCCGTCCGACAGGTGTCTGACACCAACGGTGTCAGACACCACCTCCGCCCAACCAGCGTCGACGTCCGCCGGGACGGGCTCCGCGTCCGCTGGCCGACCGAAAGGTGTCTGACACCAACGGTGTCAGACACCACCTCCGCCCAACCAGCGTCGACGTTCGCCAGGACGGGCCTCCCCGTCCGCGGGCGCGGCGCGCCCGTCCGTTCTCGGAGCGCGGCGCCTCTCGCGGTAGGGTCGACGGATCCGGGCCGTCGTCTGCGCCGACTCGTTCAAGGGAACGCTCGCGAGCGCACGGGTCTGCGCCGCGATCGCGGCGGGCCTGCGCGAGGCCGGCTGGGAGGCGGACGAGCTCCCGGCGGCCGACGGCGGCGAGGGAACGGCGGCGGCGCTGCTCGCGGCGCTCGGCGGCCGTTGGGTCGAGGCGCCGGCGTCGGACGCCCTCGGCCGCCCGGTCGACGCGCGCTTCGCGCTGCTCGAGGACGGGACGGCGGTCGTCGACGCGGCCGAGGCGGTCGGGCTCGGGCGGCTGCGGCCGGACGAGCTCGATCCGCTGGTGGCGACGAGCCGCGGCGCCGGCGAGCTGATCGCGGCGGCCCTCGGCCACACGGCGCGTGTGATCGTCGGCGCGGGCGGAACCGCGACCGTCGACGGCGGCGCGGGTGCCGTCGAGGTGCTGCCGGCCGCGGCGCGCGGACGGCTGCGCGTCGCCTGCGACGTCCGCACGCGGTGGGAGGACGCGGCGCGCATCTTCGGCCCGCAGAAGGGCGCCGACGCGCAGGCGGTCGCAGAGCTCGCAGCCCGCCTCGACGCCCTCGCCGGCTCGCTGCCGCGCGATCCCCGCGGCGTGCCGAACACCGGCTGCGGCGGCGGATTGTCGGGCGGGCTCTGGGCCGCGTTCGACGCGGCGCTCGAGCCGGGCGCGTCGCTCGTCCTCGACCTGGTCGGGCTCGACCGGCGGCTCGAGGGCGCCCACCTCGTCGTCACCGGCGAGGGGCGCCTCGACGAGCAGACCGCGGAGGGCAAGCTCGTGGCGGAGGTGGCCGCGCGCGCCCGCCGCGCGGGCGTTCCCTGCGCGGCCGTCGTCGGCCGCGACGCCCTCGGCGCCGACGCAGCCTCGCTCGGGCTCGAACGGGTGGTCGAGGCGGGGGACGAGAGATCCCTCGCCGCCGCCGGTCGCACCCTCGCGGCCGCGCTGTGTTAGTCTCAAACCCAGTTTGACTCAAACGCTTTCTGTCGACGAGCGGGACGCGCGGGAGCTCGCGCAGCTGCTCGGGCTGGTCACACGCGGGCTGCTGCGCGGGCAGCGCGACGTCCCCGCCCCGCTCCGCGACGCGTTCAAGCGTGGCGCGCTCGGGCCGCGGCACATGCCGGTCCTCATCTCGCTGGCGCGGCGCGGGCCGATGACGGTGGGCGAGCTCGCCGACCGGCTCGGGCTCGCGCGCCCGACCGCCAGCCTGCTCGTGAACGAGCTCGACCGGGCCGGGCTCGTGCAGCGCCGCGAGGACGACGCCGACCGGCGGCGGACGATCGTCGACGTGCCGGCCCGGCACCGCCCACGCCTGGTGCGGCTCGCGGACGCGCGGCTCGACCTCGTGCGGAGGACGCTGGCGAGGCTCGAGCCCGAGGCGCGCGGCCACTTCGTCGCGGGCCTGCAGGTGCTCGCGGAGGAGTCGGGCGCGCTCGACCGGAAGGAAGTGCCGTGACCGAGGCCGCGGTCGACGTGCGCGAGCTGGTGAAGCGCTACCCGCGCTCGGCCGTCGACGCCGTCGCGGGAATCACGTTCGCGGTCGAGCCCGGCGAGGTGTTCGGGCTGCTCGGCCCGAACGGCGCCGGCAAGACGACGACCGTCGGCGTTCTGACGACGCGCGTGCGCCCGACCGGCGGCAGCGCGCGCGTCGCAGGCGTCGACGTGCTGCGCGAGCCGGTGCGCGCGCGGAGCCGGCTCGCGGTCGTGCCGCAGCGGAGCAACCTCGACCGGGCGCTGTCGATCCGCAACAACCTCGTCTTCCACGCGGCGTACCACGGCGTCCCCGCGCGCGACCGAGCGGCACGCGCCGACGCGCTGCTCGAGGAGTTCGGCCTCGCCGACCGCGGCGACGGCAAGCCGGACCTGCTCTCCGGCGGGCAGTCGCAGCGGATCATGATCGCCCGGGCGCTCATGCACGAGCCGCGCGTGCTGTTCCTCGACGAGCCGACGACCGGCCTCGACCCGGCGGCGCGGCTCTTCGTCTGGGACCGGCTGCGCGAGCTGAAGCAGCGCGGCGTGACGCTCGTGCTGACGACGCACGACATGCACGAGGCGGCCCAGCTCGCAGACCGCGTCGCGATCATGGACCACGGGAAGCTGCTCGCGATCGACACGCCCGAGGCGCTCGTCCGCTCGCTGCCCGGCGCGGCGACGGTCGAGCTCGCCACCGAGCGGCAGAACGGTGCCGGGGGAGTCGACGTGCTGCCCGCCCTGCGGGCGCTGCCCGGCGTCGAGGGCGTCGAGCACGTCGACGCGGAGGGCGCGCAGCTGCGCGTGCGGCTCTACGTCACCGGACCGGCGCCGTCGCTCGTCGCGCCGGCCGCGGCGGCGCTCGCCGAGCACGGCCTCGCGCTGACCGACGTGAAGCTCGGCGACCCGAGCCTCGAGGACGTCTTCATCCACCTGACCGGCAGGGCGCTGAGATGAGCGTGGCCGTGGCCGCGGAGGCGCCTCGGCAGAGCCAGGCGGGCGCGTTCCTGGCGGTGCTGCGTCGCGACCTCTACGTCACCTGGAGCGAGCTGCCCGTCTTCCTCGCGCAAGTGATCCTGCAGCCGTTCTTCCTGCTGTTCGTGTTCGGCAAGGTGCTGCGCGCGCTCGGATACACGCGCGGCGGCTACGCCGACCTCCTCTTCCCCGGCCTGCTCGCGTTGACGGCGGTGCTGACGAGCATGCAGACGCTCGCGTTCCCGCTCGTGGTCGAGTTCGGCTGGACGAAGGAGATCGAAGACCGGCTGCTGGCGCCGATGCGCACCGGCCTCGTCGCGCTCGAGAAGATCGTGTTCGCGGGCCTGCGCGCGCTGATCGCGTCGGCGATCATGATCCCCGTCGGGATCCTCGTGCTCGGGTCGATCCCGTGGCGCTGGAGCGCGACGCCGCTCTTCGCCGTCGTGCTCGTCCTCGCCGCGCTGCTCGGCGCGTCGCTGGGGCTCGCGCTCGGCACGCTCGTGACGCCGAACCGCATCAACGTCGTCTTCTCCCTCGTCTTCACGCCGCTCCTCTTCACGGGCTGCAGCCAGTACCCGTGGCCGTCGCTCGACCGGCTCCGCTGGTTCCAGGTCGTGACCGCCTGCAACCCGATGACCTACGCGAGCGAAGGCCTGCGGGCGGCGCTCGTGCCGCAGGTGCCGCACATGGCGACGTGGATCGCCCTGATCGTGCTGCCTGCCTCGATCGTCGCGCTCACGACGGTCGGCCTGCGCGGCTTCTACCGCCGCGCGATCGACTAGGACTTTCGCGAGGGCCCCCGAACGGGGGTGACGGAAATCCGGCGATTCGGGTACTCGTGTACGACTGCATGCGCGACCGGCTGCATACCTGGCTCCGCCGGCACCACCTGGAGCACGGCCGCTTCGAGCTCGGGCTCTCGATCGCACTCGGCGCGCTCCTCGCGTTCGGCGCGCTCGCCGGCGTCGCCTGGGTCGCCGACTTCGACACGCTCGGGCGGGTGCTCTCGCGCCCCGACTGGGACTGGTTCCCGATCGCGCTCGGCGCGGAGGTCGCCGCCTACCTCGGCTACACGCTCGCGTACCGCGAGGTCGCGCGGGTCGAGGACGGGAGGCCGCTGCCGTTCGCGCGCCTCCTCGGCATCGTCACGAGCGGCTTCGGGATCTTCATCCCGCGCGGCGGCTTCGCGGCGGACTACTGCCTGCTCGTCGAGTCGGGCTTCACGCCGCCGCAGGCGCGCGTGCGCGTGCTCGGCCTCGGCGCCCTCGAGTACGCGATCCTCGCGCCGGCGGCCTGCGCCCTCTCGATCGTGCTGCTGACGCACCACGCCAACGTCTCCATGTCGCTGACGATGCCGTGGGCGGCCGCCGTCCCGCTCGGATTCGTGCTCGCGCTCGCGTTCGTCGGCAGGCGGACGAGCTGGCGCGAGAGCGGCGGCTGGCGCGGGCGCGCCGCGGAGGGGCTCGACGCCTTCGCGATCCTCCAGCACCTGGCCGCGAAGCCGCGCGAGCACGGCGTGCTCGCCGCGTTCGGAATGGCGCTCTACTGGGCGGGCGACATCTTCTGCCTCTGGGCGTGCCTGCACTGCTTCCTCGGTCATCCGCCGTCGGCGGCCGCGCTGGTGATCGGGTACGCGACGGGCTACGCGCTGACGCGGCGGACGCTGCCGCTCGCCGGTGCCGGCCCGGTGGAGGCGCTGCTGCCGTTCACGCTGTCGTGGGTCGCGATCCCGCTCGCTCCCGCGTTCCTCGCCGTGCTGATCTACCGCGCGTGCAACCTCTGGCTGCCGCTCGTGCCGGCGATCGCAGGGCACCGCACGCTGCTCCGCGACGGCGCGGCCGCGTAGCGACGCCTACGGCCCCTCGAGCCGGGCGAGAGCACGCTTCACCGCCGTCTCGACCGCCGGGCTCGACCAGACTTCGATGTTCGCTCTCGCCGCGAATCGGCTGTGAGCCGACACCTCGCTCGAGACGTGGCCTGATCCAGGCCCACCCCACACGGCCGGCTCCCTGAGCACGATCTCCACGAAGACCTCGTGCCGCGCCCGGAGCGCAGCCGCGTCACTCGGCCATGGGCGCGGCCTCACCCTCTTCAATGCGATCCCTTGGGATGCGAACGCAGCCTCGACCGCTCGAACCGAGTAGATGTGCCCCACGGGCACGACGATCGGCCAGTTGCGCGCGACCGTTACGCCGTCCGCTCTCACGACTGCCCGGAAGACGAGCTTCTTCCCTCTCGGAAGTGCGTCCAGCACGTTGCCCTCGCCGCCGATCGCCGCACACCAGCGGTCGTAGCCCTTCCTGAGCGAGACCAGGCCGACCCACTCCACCCGGGTGCGCCCCGAGAGAATCTGAAGCTGGATCTCCGATGCGACCGATTTCCCAGCCGCAGTCGTGACCTTCACGCAGTACCACCATTGCCAGGAGGGGCTCTCCGTGGGGTGCGGCCGATGGTTCTCCGCGGTCAAGGTGACGCGGATCGGGCTCGTCGCCGCGGCGGTCGGTCGGACGGCCGGCCAGGCCGCACTCGCAGCCAACGCCACGACGACGAGGGACAACCCGGCGCCGCACACGGCGCCGAGTAGGCGCACCCGAGCCTTTACCGCTGACCCTCCTCCACGATCCCCTCCGGCTGGGCGACCCACGGATACTGCGCCTGAGGGAGTCCTCCGGCGTCGTCCGTGAAGCGACTGTCCGGTCAGTTGCCCACCGCCTTCCGCGACGGCCGCCTGGACTTCCCCCGTTTCCGTAGACACGGGTTGATTAGGCCGCTCTGGCCTCGTTGTTGATCTTCTCGTATTCGACTGGTGAGAGGTAGTCGAGGCTCGAGTGGCGCCTCCTCGGGTTGTAGAAGCACTCGATGTAGTCGAA
>DASRDA010000020.1:0-46552 GCA_035652835.1 Gaiellaceae bacterium | reverse complement strand
CTGGATGCGGGTGTTCATCTCCATGAAGAAGTACTCCCCCTCGCGGGTCAGCAGGCCCTCGATGGTGCCGGCGGAGCGGTAGCCGCAGGCGCGCGCGGCCTCGACGCCGATCGCCCCGATCCGCGCGCGCAGCTCCGGGTCGACCGCCGGCGACGGCGTCTCCTCGACGAGCTTCTGGTGACGGCGCTGGAGCGTGCAGTCGCGCTCCCCCAGGTGGATGACGTTGCCGTGGGCGTCGGCGAGCACCTGCACCTCGACGTGTCGGGGGTCGACGATCAGCTTCTCCACGTACACGTCCGGGTTCGCGAAGTACGCCTCCCCCTGCCGGCGCGCCCGCTCGAAGGCCCGCTCGGCCTGGGCGGGGTCGTGCACCTCCTCCATGCCCTTGCCGCCGCCGCCCGCGGCCGCCTTGATCAGCAGCGGGTAGCCGAGCTCCTCGCCGACCGCGACGACCGCGTCCGCCGACTCGAGCGGCTCGGTCGTGCCGGGGATGATCGGCACGCCCGCGGCCCGCATCGCCGCACGGGCGCGCGTCTTCGAGCCCATCAGCTCGATCGCTGCCGCCGGCGGGCCGATCCACGTCAAGCCCGCCTCCTCCACGGCGCGCGCGAAGCCGGCGTTCTCGGCGAGGAAGCCGTAGCCGGGGTGGACGGCCTCGGCGCCCGACCGGCGGGCGGCGTCGAGCAGCTTGTCGACGACGAGGTAGCTCTCGGCCGCCGTCGCCCCGCCGAGCGCGAACGCCTCGTCCGCGACCGCGGGATGGAGGGCGCCGCGGTCGACGTCCGAGTAGACGGCGACCGAGCCGATGCCGAGCTCCCGCAGCGTCCGGAAGATGCGGACGGCGATCTCGCCCCTGTTCGCGACCAGGACCTTCGTGAACATTCGCCGTATTCTCCTTGCCGATGACGGCCGCCGACCAGCTGACCGTCGCCCGCGCCGTCGCGGTGCCGGTCGTGGTGACGCTGTTCGCCTGGCCGTTCGCCGGCCACGACTACTGGGCGACAGGCGTCTTCTGCGTCGCGATGGCGACCGACTGGTTCGACGGCCGCATCGCCCGCGCGAGCGGACGCACGTCGCCGTTCGGATCGTTGCTCGATCCCGTCGCCGACAAGCTGCTCGTGCTCGCGACGCTCGTCGTGCTGCTCGACCAGCACGTCTTCCCCGCCTGGATGGTGGCGGCGATCGTCGCGCGCGAGCTGCTCGTGTCGGGCCTGCGGCTGGCTGCGCTCGAGCGCGGCGTGGTGATCGCGGCACGCGACCTCGGCAAGCTCAAGACGTGGTCGCAGGCGGTGGCCGCCGCGCTGGCGGGGTTCGCGGCCGCCGGCGCGTGGTCGGACAGGGTCGCGTTGTGGGCGCTCGCCGTCGCGCTCGCGCTGACGTGGATCTCGGGGCTCGACTACGCCCGCTCGGCGCCGCGCGTGCTGCGCAGCAGCGCGGCCTGATTACCCGGCGACGGCCGTGTCGCCCCGGGCGCGGCACCAGGCGGCGAACTCCGCCCACGCGCCGAGGTAGTCGCCGAGCTGCCGGAGCCCCTCCTCGACCTCCGCGCGCACGGCGAAGGTGCACCGGATGCAGTACGGCCGGTCCTGCAGCGACTCGTGTTCCCCGCACCGGATGCACATGGCACCGGTGAAACGCAGGTCGCGGCCCGCGCGTTACGCGTCGCCGGCGAGATCGTCGTCGAGCCCGGCCTGCCACCACGGGTCCGCCGGCTCGGGCGCGGCGACCGTCTGCAGCAGCTCCGCGACTGCCCGCGCGACCTCCTCCGGCTGCTCCGGCTCCAGCTCGACGTCCACCTGGAGACCGTACCGGTGTCTGACACGGCAGGTGTCGGACACCTCTTCGTGCCGACCACCGCACTGGTGTCTGACACCGCAGGTGTCAGACACCTTTTGGTGCCCGACACCTACCCAAAAGGTGTCAGGCACCTGGCGGTGCTTCGCACTGCTCTTTAGAGCGGAATGTTGCCGTGCTTGCGGGAGGGGCGCGGCTCGCGCTTCGTGATCGCGGTGCGCAGCGCGTCGACCAGCACGGGCCGCGTGCGGCGCGGCTCGATCACCTCGTCGACATAGCCGCGCTCGGCCGCCGTGTACGGGTTCGCGAACCGCTCCCGGTAGTCCGCGATCAGCTCGGCGCGGCGCTCGTCGGCGTCGTCGGCGGCCTCGAGCTCGCGCCGGAAGATGATGTTCACCGCGCCGTCCGGCCCCATCACGGCGACCTCCGCGGTCGGCCAGGCGAAGTTGAAGTCCGCGCGGACGTGCTTCGAGCTCATGACGTCGTACGCGCCGCCGTACGCCTTGCGGGTGATCACCGTCAGCTTCGGCACGGTCGCCTCCGCGTACGCGTAGAGGAGCTTCGCACCGTGCCGGATGATCCCGCCCCACTCCTGGGCCGTCCCCGGCAGGAAGCCCGGCACGTCGACGAACGTGACGAGCGGGATGTTGAACGCATCGCACGTGCGCACGAACCGCGCCGCCTTCTCGGACGACGCGATGTCGAGCACGCCCGCGAGCGCCCTCGGCTGGTTGCCGACGATCCCGACGCTGTAGCCGCCGAGGCGGGCGAAGCCGCACACGATGTTCTCCGCGTAGAGCGGCTGGATCTCGAGGAACTCCCCGTCGTCGACGACGGCCTCGATCACGCGCTTCATGTCGTACGGCTTCGTCGGCTCGTCCGGCACGAGCAGGTCGAGCTCGGGCGCCTCGCGGTCGACCGGATCGGCCGGCGGGTCGTACGGCGCCGGATGCCTGTTCGACTGCGGCAGGAAGCTGAGCAGGTAGCGCGCGTCCTCGAGCGCCGCTTCCTCGTCCGGCGACACGAGGTGCGCGACGCCCGACTTCGTCGCGTGCGCGTGCGCGCCGCCGAGCTCCTCGAACGTCACCTCCTCGCCCGTCACCGTCTTCACCACGTCGGGACCGGTGATGAACATGTACGAGCTGCCCTCGACCATCAGGACGAAGTCGGTGATCGCGGGCGAGTAGACGGCGCCGCCCGCGCACGGCCCCATCACGAGCGAGATCTGCGGGATCACGCCGGAGCACTGCACGTTGCGCCAGAAGATCTCGGCGTAGCCGGCCAGCGAGACGACGCCCTCCTGGATCCGCGCGCCGCCCGAGTCGTTGATGCCGATCACCGGGCAGCCGTACTTGGCCGCCAGGTCCATCACCTTGCAGATCTTCTCCGCGAACACCTCGCTGAGCGAGCCGCCGAAGACGGTGAAGTCCTGGCTGAAGACGAACACGCGGCGGCCGAAGATCGTCCCGTAGCCCGTGACGACCGCGTCGCCGTACGGGCGCCGCTCGAGCATCCCGAAGTTCGACTCGCGGTGGCGGACGTAGCGGTCGAGCTCGACGAACGAGCCGGCGTCGCACAGCTTCTCGGCCCGCTCCCGCGCCAGGAGCTTGCCGGCGGCGCGCTGCCGCTCGACCGCGCGCTCCGAGCCGGCGTGCAGCGCGCTCGCGCGCAGCTCCTGCAGCCACTCGAGCTTCTCCTGCGTCGTCTCGTGCGTCCGCTTCTCGGCGCGCGCCATCACGCGCAGCGTACATAGGCTCCCTCGCGATGATCGACCTCCGGCGCGTCCGCGACGACACCCCCGGCGTCGCGCACGTCGCGCACCTCAACAACGCCGGGGCGTCGCTGCCGCCGCGGCCGGTGCTCGACGCCGTCGTCGACCATCTCCGGCGCGAGGCGGAGATCGGCGGCTACGAGGCGGCGGCCGAGCGCCGCGAACGCTGGGAGCACGCCTACGACGCGCTGGCGCAACTCCTCAACGCGCGACGCGACGAGATCGCGGTCGTGGAGAACGCGACGCGCGCGTGGGACATGGCGTTCTACGCGTTCCGGCTCGGACCGGGCGACCGCGTCCTCACCGGCCGCGCCGAGTACGCGTCGAACTGGATCGCGCTGAAGCAGGTCGCCGACCGGACGGGTGCGCGGATCGACGTCGTCCCCGACGACGAGGCCGGCCAGATCGACGTCGCCGCGCTCGAGCGGCTGCTCGACGACGACGTCCGCCTCGTGTCGCTCGTCCACGTTCCCACCCAGAGCGGCCTCGTGAACCCCGCCGCCGAGGTCGGGCAGGTGACGAGGGCGGCCGGCGTGCCCCTCCTCCTCGACGCGTGCCAGTCGGCGGGCCAGCTGCCGCTCGACGTCGAGGAGCTCGGGTGCGACGTGCTCTCCGGCACCGGGCGGAAGTTCCTGCGCGGGCCGCGCGGCACCGGCTTCCTGTACGTCCGGCGCGACCTGATCGAGCAGCTCGAGCCGCCGCTCCTCGACATGCACGCCGCCGACTGGCTGCCCGACGGCGGCTACCGCATCCGCGGCGACGCGCGCCGTTTCGAGAACTGGGAGACGTACTGCGCCGGCAAGATCGGCCTCGGCGTCGCGGTCGACTACGCGCTCGAGATCGGCGTCGACGCGATCTGGGCCCGTGTGCGGCAGCTCGCGGGGTCCCTTCGCGCCGCGCTCGCCGAGGTACGCGGGGTGACGCTGCTCGACCGCGGCGCGGTTCTCGGTGCGACGATCACCTTCACGGTGGACGGACACGATCCGACGGACGTGCAGCGGTTCCTCGCGGCGCGCGGCGTCAACGTCTCCGTGATGGAGGCGGGCTCGGCACGGCTCGACTTCGGGCCGCGGGGCATCGACGCCGCCGTGCGCGCCTCCGTGCACTACTACAACGACGACGACGACCTCCGCCGGCTCGTGGAGGGGGTGGCGGCGCTTCGATGATCGACCGTTCGACCGTCTGGCCGTACGACGAGCGCGGCGAGCCGCGCGACTTCGTCTACCAGCGCTACGGGCACCCGACCGGCACCGCGGCCGAGCGTGCGCTGGGGGAGCTCGAAGGCGGGGAGACGCTGCTCTTCGGCTCGGGCACGACGGCCGCGACCGCCTGCGCGCTGGCGCTCGGCGGGCCGGGATCGACGGTCGCGCTCGCCGAGGGCGCCTACTTCGGGACCGGCGTGATGTTGCGCGAGCTCGAGCGCTGGGGCCTGCGCGTGGTCGAGTTCGACCAGACGCGCCCGCCCCCGCCCGCCGAGGTCGTGTGGGTCGAGTCGCCGGCCAACCCGACGCTCACCTCGCCCGCCTGGGAGGCGCTTCGCGCGCACGGCGCCCGCGTCGTGTGCGACGCGACGCTCTCGACGCCGGTGTACCTCCGCGCGCTCGACCGCGGCGCGGACGTCGTCCTGCACTCGGCGACGAAGTACCTGACCGGCCACCACGACGCCCTCATCGGCGCGCTCGTCACGCGCGACCGAGCGCTGCTCGAGCGGCTCCGCGAGCTGCGGACGCGGCTCGGGCTGGGCGTCGCTCCCGATGCGGCGTTCGCGCTGCAGCAGGGGCTCGAGACGCTCGAGGTACGCATGCGGCGCCACACGGAGACGGCGACCGAGCTCGCGCGCCGCCTGGAGGCCCATCCGCGGGTGGTCCGCGTCCGCTATCCGGGCTTCGCCGGCGTCATCTCGTTCGACGTCGAGGGCGACCCGTTGCCCATCGAGACGGCGACGACGCTGATCCGCAACCAGACGTCGCTGGGCGGCGTCGTCTCGTCGATCGAGAGCCGCCACCGCTGGGAGGGCGACCGCATTCCGCGCGGGCTGCTCCGTCTGTCGGTCGGCCTCGAGGACGTCGACGCCCTCTGGGCCGACCTGGAGGCCGCGCTGGGCTCGTAGAACGCGGTCGCCGCGTGTGCGAACATATGTTCGATCACGGCAGCGACCATCCTCCACGCCGACGCGGACGCGTTCTTCGCCTCGGTCGAGCAGCGGGACGACCCGAGCCTTCGCGGCCGCCCGGTGATCGTGGGCGGCGGCGTCGTCCTCGCGGCGAGCTACGAGGCCAAGGCCTTCGGCGTCCGCACGGCGATGGGCGGGCGGCAGGCGCTCCGGCTGTGTCCCCGGGCCGTCGTCGTGAGGCCGCGGATGAGCGCCTACGTCGAGGCGAGCCGCGCGCTCTATGCGGTGTTCGAGGACACGACGCCGCTCGTCGAAGGGCTCTCGATCGACGAGGCGTTCCTCGACGTGCGCGGCCTGGAGCGGCTGGCCGGGTCGCCGTACGAGATCGCGGTGCGGCTGCGGCGCCGGGTGCGCGAGGACGTCGGGATTCCGGTGACGGTCGGCATCGCGCGCACGAAGTTCCTCGCCAAGGTCGCGAGCGGCCTCGCGAAGCCCGACGGCCTGCTGCTCGTCCCGCCGGCGCGGGAGCGCGGCTTTCTGCATCCGCTGCCGGTCGAGCGGATCTGGGGCGTCGGGCCGGCGACGGCCGCACGTCTGCGAGGCGTCGGGATCGACACGGTCGGCGCGCTCGCCCGCACGTCGCCGGCCGCCGTCGAATCGCTGCTCGGCCGAGCGGCCGCGCACCACCTGCACGCGCTCGCGAACTGCCGCGACCCGCGCGTTGTGCGGACGCGCCCTCGCCGCCGCTCGATCGGCTCGCAGCACGCCTTCGGCCGGCGCCCGCGGACGGCCGCGCAGCTCGACGCCGACCTCGTCGCGCTCGTCGACCGCGTCATGCGCCGCGCGCGGGCGGCTCATCGCGTCGGCCGCACCGTCGCGCTGCGGCTGCGCTTCGCCGACTACGCGCGCGCGACGCGCTCGCAGACGCTGGCACATCCGACCGCGCGCACGGCGACGGTGCTCGCGGTCGCGCGCGGGCTGCTCGCCTCGGCGCAGCCGCTCGCCGCCCAGCGCGGGCTGACGCTGATCGGCGTCGCGCTGACAAACCTCGAGGACGATCTCCCGTTCCAGCTCGAGCTGCCGTTCACGCCCGACGACAGCGCGGAGCTCGACGCGGCGCTCGACGAGATCCGCGAGCGGTACGGCCCGACGGCGGTGACCCGCGCCGTGCTGCTCGGGCGCGACGACCTCGCGATGCCGCTGCTTCCGGACTGACCGGGCGACCGCGGTTCAGGCGGCGCATGCGAGGCTCGTGCCCCGAAGCCGCTGCGCCACCTCCACCGTCACGCGGGCGATCTCGTATTCCGCCGCCCAACGGATACCAACCGATTGATTGTTCGCCGGCGGCGCAACACGTAGCGCCGCTTGGACGAGTCCGCAGTCGGCGACAGGTACGAGGTAGACAGCGCCCGTCTCTCGGCAGTAGACGCCGAACACGTCTGCCTCGCCTTGGTACGAACGTCGCGCTCGATCAGGGTGACGATGGTGGCCGTAGCAACTGCAGGTCGCGAAACGAACGGTTCCGGCGCGAAGTCGCCCCGTCTTGCATTGGACCTTGATGAAACCGTTTCCGTCCTCGATCAAGAGGTCGTAGCGCGTGTTCTCGCCGAATGGCTCGAGGACGGTGAAGCCCGCCGTCTGGAGAGCGAGCATCACCGCAAGGGTGGTCCCGTCTCCTTTTGCCTTCGGATGCTCCGCACGCGGATGAGCGCTCCACGTTCGAAGATTAGTTGTTCGCTCGGACAACGCTCGCGCGTCTAACTGTAAAAAGAGAGAGCCGGAGGAGGGACTCGAACCCTCGGCCCACGCTTTACAAGAGCGTTGCTCTACCAGCTGAGCTACTCCGGCGTGATGACATCGTACGCCGGAAACTGTTTCGCGCCGGAGACGCGAAACAGTTTCGAGACTTACGCCAGCACCTGGCGGGCGAGCTGGTGGTTCAGGATCTTGCGCTTCACGCGCTGCAGCGCGTTGTCGATCGTCTTCGTGTCGCAGCCGAGCTCCTCCGCCATCTGCTCGTAGGACGAGCCCTCGAGGTAGAGCCGCAGCGCGTCCGCCTCGAGCGGCGAGAGCGTCGTCGAGAGGCAGCCGACGAGCGCCTGCAGCTCCTCGGTCGAGATCACCCGCACCGAGGGGTCGTTCACGCTCGGGCCCGGCAGCGCGTCGCCGAGCGTCACGTCGCCGTCGCCGTCCTGTCCCGCCGGCTGGTGGCTGAAGGAGACGTACGTGTTGAGCGGCGCGTGCTTGTAGCGCGTCGCCGTCTTGATCGCCGTGATGATCTGGCGCGTCACGCAGAGCTCCGCGAACGAGCGGAACGAGGTCTCCTTGTCCGGCCGGAAGTCCCGCACCGCCTTGTAGAGCCCGACGAGCCCCTCCTGGATCAGGTCCTCCGAGTCGCCGCCGGCGAGGAAGTAGGAGCTCGCCTTCAGGCGCACGAAGGACGTGTAGCGCCGCATCAGCTGGTCCATCGCGGTCGGGCTGCCGTTGCGCGCCTTGAGGACGAGCTGCAGATCCTCAAGCTCTCGTTGAACCTTCTGTGGGCTCTTCGGTGCGGGTGCGGAGCGGGCTGACACGAGCGAACCCCCGGAAGTAGCGGACGTTTGAAGGCGGGACGTCGCCCTTCGCGCGGCGAAGTCTCACCCTGAGGTTGAGGTGAATCTAGCAGGGTCCCGCAAGGAGCACAAGCCCCGTTTGCGGAAGTACCTGCTTACTCTCCTCCGTCCGCCCGTCGGGCGGCGCGCTGCCGCCGCGCCTCGTAGAGCAGCACCGCCGCCGCGACGCTCACGTTCAGCGACTCGACCCGGCCCGCGAGCGGGATCGACACCAGCGCGTCGCACGTCCGCCGCACGAGCGGCCGCAGCCCCTTCCCCTCCGCGCCGAGCACAAGCGCGACGCCCCCGCGGAGGTCGGTCTCCCACATCGAGCGCGCGCCGCCGTCGCCCGTCGCGCCGTAGACCCAGAGCGACGGCCCCTTGACCTCCTCCAGGTAGCGCGCGAGGTTGGTGACGACCGCGACCGGCAGGTGCTCGACCGCGCCTGCCGACGCGCGCGCGACCGCCGGCGTCACCACGGCCGCGCCGTGCGCGGGAACGACGACGCCGGTCGCGCCGGCGCCGTCGGCGCTGCGGCAGACGGCGCCGAGGTTGCGCGGGTCGGTGACGCGATCGAGGACGGCGAGGAGCGGCGCCTCCCGCGCGGCGAGCTCGTATGCGTCGGCGTAACGGAACGGCTCGACGAGCGCGACGACGCCCTGGTGATCGCGGGTGCCCGCGCGCTCCGACAGGTCGCGCTCGAGCTTGACCTTCGGGCCGGCCTCGGCCAACCACGGCTCGGCCCGGACCGCGCGCTCGGACGCCCACACCTCGAGCACCTCCCGCGGCCCGCGCAGCGCCTCGCGGACGGCGCGGCGGCCGTAGACGACCTCGCCGGAGGTCAACGCGCGCGCCGGACGAGCGTGTAGCCGCCGTCCGGCTCGTCGCGCATCTCCCAGCCGGCGGAGGCGAGCTCGTCGCGCAGCCGGTCCGCGACGGCGAAGTCGCTGCCCGCGCGCGCGGCCGCCCGGCGCGAGGCGAGGTCGGCCACCTCCGGCGGCGCCTCGTCGCGCTCGGCGAGCGAGGCGAGGCCGAACACCTCGAGCCCACGGCGCAGGAGCTCGAGCTGCCGGTCCGACGCCCACTCGTGGAGCACCGCGAGCGCGGCGGGCGTGTCGAAGTCGTCGTCAAGCGCGGCCACGAACGCCTGCCAGCGCGCCTCCTCCACGGGCGCACCCTCGAGCGTGAAGGCGTTCCGGAGCGTGTCGCGCCGCGACGCCGCCTGGGCGAGCGTCTCCTCCGAGAAGTCCATCGGCTTCCGCCAGTGGGCGGCGAGGAAGAAGACGAGCAGCGTCTCGCGGCCCCACTCGTCGAGCGCGTCGCGGAGCGTCGTCAGGTTGCCGACCGACTTCGCCATCTTCTCGCCGGCGTTGCGCAGCATCCCATTGTGCATCCAGACGTGGGCGAACTCGTGTCCGAGCGAGCCCGACTGCGCCACCTCGTTCTCGTGGTGCGGGAAGACGAGGTCGAGGCCGCCGCCGTGGATCTCGAACGCCTGGCCCAGCAGCCCCTCGGCCATCACCGAGCACTCGATGTGCCAGCCGGGCCTGCCCCGCCCCCACGGCGACTCCCACCACGTGTCCTCCGTCTCGGGCTTGTTCGCCTTCCAGAGCGCGAAGTCGCGCGGATCCTCCTTGAGCGCGCTCGGCTCCTCCTGCAGCTCGACCCGGTCGGGCCGTTGCCCGGACAGGCGACCGTAGTCGGAGAAGCTCGCGACGCGGAAGTAGACGTCGCCGCCGGCCGCGTAGGCGTGCCCGCGCGCCACGAGCTCCTCGACGAACGCGACGATCTGCGGCACCCACTCGCTCGCCTTCGGGAGATGGTCGGGCATGCCGAGGCCGAGGTCGCCCGTGTCGGCGAGGTACCACTCGGTCGCGCGCGCCGCCAGCTCCGCGCTCGCGCCCGGCGCCGCGTCGTAGATCTTGTCGTTGATGTCGGTGATGTTGTGGACGAGCGTCGCCTCGTAGCCGCTCGTTCGCAGCCACGAGCGAAGCCACATCCCGACCACGAACGGCCGCGCGTTCCCGATGTGGGCGCGCGCGTAGACCGTCGGCCCGCAGAAGTACATGCCGACCGGACCCGGCGCGGGCGGCAGCTCGACGAGCGAGCGCGAGAGGGTGTCGTAGAGGCGCACGATCTCTGACACCAATGGTGTCAGACACCTGTTCTGCGCAGAGCCTCGTCGCGAGGAAGCGCCGCCACGACCGCCCACAGCTCGGGGCCGCGTTCGGCGCCCGTGAGCGCAATCCGCAGCGCCTTCAGGTTGCCGCCCGCCGCCTTCAGCTCGCCGATCAGCGCCCGCGCCCCGCTCTCGCCGATCGTCTCGGGAAGCGGCGCGCGGAGCTCGGCGAAGCGCTCGAGCGTCGGCCGGTCGAGCTCGCGCGGCCGTGACCGCGGCGGCCCGAGCACAGCCTCCGCGAGCGCCCGCGCCTCGACGAGATCGTGCGCCCCGCGCATCAGCGGCGCTGCCGCCTCGGGGACGCCGGCGCGGGCGGCGAGCTCGCCGTCCGGCAGGCCGGCGAGGACGTCGACGGAGAGCGACCGGATGCGCGCGAGATCGAGGCGGACGTCGTGGCGGGGCAGGCCGAGCTCCTCCAGGTAAGCCCGCACCGCCTCGGCGGGGTAGCCCTCCTCGCGCAGCGCGGCGACCGTCGCACCCTCGGCGCGCTTCGAGAGCTTCTTTCCGTCGGCGCCCACGACGAGCCCGTGGTGGATCACCTCGGGCGGCTCCGTGCCGAGCGCACGGTGGAGCGCGGCGTGCAGCTCCTCGTTCGCGCGGTGATCCGAGCCGCGGATGACGTGCGTGATCCCGAAGTCGGCGTCGTCGACGACGCTCGCCAGGTGGAAGGTCGGGGACCGATCCTCGTCGCGCCACAGCATCAGGCCTTCGAAGCGCTGCGGCAGCCCCGCCTCGCGCGCCGCCTCGAGATGACGCTCCGCCCGCTCGCTCTGGCGCACCGGCCCCTCGTCCCACTCGACCCCGAGCCAGCGGAGGTCGTCGAGGATGCGCTCCTCGCCGCCCGGCACGTTGCGCGCGGGGTCGGTGTCGTCGATGCGGAGCAGCATCCGGTCGCCGAAGCGGCGGTTGGCGACCGCGCTGAGCGCGTTGCCGACGTGCAGCGTGCCCGTCGGGCTGGGTGCGAACCGCACCTTCCTCACGGAGGCGAATCTAGTGGACCGGGTTTCGGCGCGGCGACGCGACACCCGGTGCGACGGGCAGACTCGCGCTACCGATGAGCGCGTCCGCCTTCGTCCGCCCCGCCGTCTCGGCCGTTCGCTACATGCGCGCGCATCCGCGCACGACGAAGGCGCTCCAGGCGGTGCTGCTCGCGATCACGGTCGGCTTCTGCGTGTGGGCGGTGCGGAACGAGTGGTCGAAGGCGGGCAACCGGATCGAGGACGCGAACCTCGGCTTCCTCGGCCTCTCGCTCCTCCTCGTCGCCGCCTACTACCTCGTCTTCATCCTCGGCTGGATCCGCATGCTCGCCGAGTGGGACATCCACGTCTCGTACCGGGTCGCGCTGCAGGCGGAGATGGTCTCAATGCTCGCGAAGTACCTGCCCGGCGGCGTCTGGACGCCGGCGGCGCGCGCGGTCGCTCTGCGGCGCGCCGCGGGCGTGACCGAGACGCCGACCGTCCTCGCGTCGATCCTCGTCGAGGCGGCACTGTCGGCGATCTCGGGCGTGCTCGTGTTCGTCGTGAGCCTCGCGTGGGTGCGCGGCGTCGACGCGCCGCTGCCGCTCCTGATCGCCTTCGCGGTCCTCTGCGCCGCGCTGCTGCACCCGCGCGTGTTCCGCCCGCTCGGCCACCGGCTGCTGCGTCCGTTCGGCGCCTCCGTCGAGCCGCTGCCGTTCGGGCTGACGATGATGCTGCTCCTCTTCTACTGCGGCACCTGGCTGATCGGGGGCTTCGCGCTCTACTTCCTGCTCCGCAGCGTCGGCGCCGACCCCGGCCTCTCGACCGTCGCGTTCCTCGGCGGGACGTCCGCGGTGGGCGCGATCGTCGCGGTGCTGGCGGTGTTCTCCCCGTCCGGCCTCGGCGTGCGCGAGGCGTCGATGTACGGGCTGCTGCTCGCCGTGACCAGCGAAGGCCCCGCGCTCGGCGCCGCGCTGATGAACCGGCTGACGATCACGGTCGTCGAGCTCGCCCTCTTCGGCGTGGGCGTCGTCTCGTGGCGCTTCACGCGCCGCTGACCCGGCCGCTCTCAGCCCTTTCACAGCCATTCGCGCTACCGTCCGCAGATGCGCGTCGGCGTCCTCCTGGCCGCCGCGGCGTGCGCGGCAGGCCTCGCAGGCACCGCACGCGCGGCGGACGGCAGCGCCTCCTCTGTCAGCTCGAACTGGGCCGGCTACGCCGTCACCGGCACGAACGCCGCCGGCGCGCCGACGACGTTCAGCGTCGTGTCGGCGTCGTGGGTGCAGCCGGCCGCGAGGTGCACCGTCGGCTCGCCCCGCTGGTCGTCGTTCTGGGTCGGCCTGGGCGGCTTCGGCGAGGGCTCGCAGGCGCTCGAGCAGGTGGGCACCGACGCGGACTGCACCTCGACCGGACGGCCCGTGTACGCGGTGTGGTACGAGCTCGTGCCCGACGACGCCGTGCACGTGCGGCTCAAGGTCGACGCGGGCGACCACCTGAACGCGGTCGTCGTGGTGCACGGCTCGCAGGTGATCGTCCGGCTGCGCAACCTGACGCGGAACACCGTCTTCACCCGGACGGTGACGGCGAGGGCGCTCGACCTCTCGTCGGCTGAGTGGATCGCGGAGGCGCCGGCTACGTGCGGAGGCGCCGGCTGCGAGGTGCTGCCGCTCGCGAACTTCGGCACCGTCTCGTTCAGCGGCGCCGCGGCCGTCGGCGACGGCAAGGCCGCGCCGCTCGCCTCCTGGACGGCGACGCCGATCGAGCTGCTCGCGGGCGACCAGCTCTCCCCCGCCTCCTCGTTCAGCGGCGCGCTGCCATCGGCGGTCGGAGCCGACGGCGGCTCGTTCACGATCAGCTACTCGAACGAGCTTCCGGCGCCGTCCCCGTAGCTGAGAGGACGCTGAGAAACGGTGCCGCCGTTCTCAGCCGGTTCATAGCGGCACCTGCGACGATGGCCGCGTGACCGAGCGGCCGCCCCATCGCATCCTCGTCGTGGACGACGAGTCGTCGATCGTCGACGCGGTCGCGACCGCGCTCCGCTACGAGGGCTACGAGGTCGACGAGGCGGGCAGCGGGCGCGAGGCGCTCGCCAAGGCGACCGAGGCGGAGCCCGACCTGATCGTGCTCGACTGGATGCTCCCCGACCTGGAGGGGATCGAGGTCGGGCGCCGGATCCGCGCGCTCGGCCAGCGGGGAGCGATCCTCTTCCTCACGGCGAAGGACGCGACCGAGAACAAGGTCGAGGCGCTGCGGGCGGGCGGCGACGACTACGTGACCAAGCCGTTCAGCCTCGCCGAAGTGGTCGCGCGCGTGGAGGCGATCCTCCGCCGCACCGCGGGCGAGCTCCCCGGCGACGTGCTGCGCTTCCACGACCTCGTCCTCGACGAGCTGCGTCACGAGGTGCGCCGCGGCGACACGCGGATCGAGCTGACCGCGACCGAGTTCAACCTGCTCCGCTACTTCATGCTCAACCCGCGCCGCGTCCTCTCGAAGAGCCAGATCCTGCAGAACGTCTGGCGCTACGACTTCGGCGGCAACTCGAACGTCGTCGAGACCTACGTGTCGTACCTCCGCAAGAAGGTCGACGCGCTCGGGCCGCCGCTGATCAAGACGGTGCGCCAGGCGGGCTACATGCTCGAAGCCGAGGCGTAGTGCGGGCCTGATGACGCTCTCGCTGCGCACGCGCCTGCTCGTCGGGCTCGTAGCGCTCGCAGCCGTCGGCCTCGCCGCCGCCGACGGCGTCACCTACCACGAGCTGCGGTCGTTCCTGCTGGCCCGCGTCGACTCGACGCTCACCCAGGACCACATCGCCGCCGAGAACATCCTCGGCGCGGCCGGCTGCGGCGCGCCGCAGCTCGGCCAGCTCTTCGTGCAGGTGCGGACGCCCGACCAGTCGCGGGTCGTCTGCACGCACGTTCCGCAGTCGTTCGGCGACGAGGCCGCCCCGCCGCCCCCGGTCGTCCCGCGGACGATCTCGCTGCCGCCGCCGCCGGAGCACGGGGAGCCGATGCGCTACCTGACGGTCGACGCGGCCCGCGGCGGCGGCGAGTACCGGCTGCGCGCGTCGATCGACGAGATCGGCGACGCGACGGTGTTTCTCGTCGTCGGCGAATCGCTGCACGACGTGAACGGGACCCTGCACCGGCTGCTCCTGATCGAGGTGCTGGTGACGCTCGGCGTGCTCGCCGCGATCCTGGCGCTCGGCCTCTGGCTCGTGCGGCTCGGCCTGCGCCCGCTGCGCGCGATCGAGCGAACGGCGGGAGCGATCGCGTCGGGCGACCTCTCGCGGCGGGTCGAGCGGGCAGAGCCGCGCACCGAGGTCGGCCGGCTCGGACTGGCGCTGAACGCGATGCTCGGCCAGATCGAGGCGGCGTTCAACGCGCGCGCCGAGTCCGAGGCGAGGCTGCGGCGCTTCGTCGCCGACGCATCGCACGAGCTCCGCACGCCGCTGTCCGCCGTGCGCGCGTACGCCGAGCTCTTCCGGCGCGGCGCGGCGACCCGGCCGGACGACCTGAAGCGGTCGATGGAGGGCATCGAGCGCGAGTCGGAGCGGATGGGGCTCCTCGTCGACGATCTCCTGCTGCTCGCGCGCCTCGACGAGGGGCGGCCCCTCGAGCGGAAGCCGGTGCGGCTCGACGAGGTGGCGCGCGAGGCCGTCGAGACGGCGCGGGCGCTGGCGCCGGACCGGCCGCTCGAGCTGGAGGCCCAGCCGCTCGGCGTGACCGGCGACCGCGACCGCCTGCGGCAGCTGCTCGACAACCTGCTCGCGAACGTCCGCGCGCACACGCCCGCGGGCACGGCGGCGGCCGTGCGCGTGCACGCGGTCGACAGCCGAGCCGTCATCGAGGTCGCCGACCGGGGCCCCGGCCTGCCGCCCGAGGACGCGGCGCGCGTCTTCGAGCGCTTCTACCGCGCCGATCCGTCGCGGGCCCGCGCGAGCGGCGGTGCGGGGCTCGGGCTGGCGATCGTCGCCGCGGTCGCGAAGGCGCACGGCGGCGACGTGAGCGCCAGCTCCGCGCCGGGCGAGGGGACGACCTTCCGCGTCGAGCTCCCGCTCGGCGCGTCCGGAGGAGGTGTCTGACACCGCTGGTGTCAGACACCCTTCTCGTCGAACGCAGCCATCGGGTCCACTCGGCCGCGCGGGGACGCCTCGGTATCGTGCGGTCGTGACGCGGCGAGCCGCCGTCGCAGCGCTCGTGACGGCAGGCATCTCCGTCGCCGTGGCGGCCTGCGGCGGCAGGAGCGGGGTGACGGTGTCGGTGACGCCCGCCGCGGGCACGGTCGACGTCCCGTTCTCGATCCGCGTGACGGGGCTGCGGCCGCGACAGCGCGTCACCCTCGCGTTCAGCGGCGACTCGCCGTCGGGCGCGACCTGGCGAGGGAGCCAGCACGCGCGGGCGAACGCGCACGGCGTCGTGTCGCTCCCCGACGACTTCGTGCTCGCGCGCATGCACGGTCCGCGAAGCGGGCTCGTGCGATTCCCGCGCCGCGTGCGCGTCGCCGTCGACACGGCCGATGCCCACGCCGCGGCGACCGCTCAGCGCGATCCCGTCTCGTTCGCGTCGCTCCGGTCGACGTTCGAGAGCCCGCTGAAGGTCGGGTTCTTCGCGGAGTGGGACCGCCCGCGCGGCGTCCGCCACCACACGGCAATCCTGCTCTTCGGCGGCTCGGAGGGCGGGCTCAGCCTGCCGCAGCTCGCGACGACGCTGGTCTCGCACGGCTACCCGGTCCTGCACCTCGCCTACTTCGGCGAGCCCGGGCTGCCGCAGCTTCTCGAGCGCGTGCCGCTCGAGTACTTCCGGCGTGCCCTCCGCTGGCTCGCCGCGCAGCCCGAGGTCGACGCGAAGCGCATCGTCACGTTCGGCATCTCACGCGGCGGCGAGCTGTCGCTGATCCTGGCGAGCACGTTTCCGAAGCTCGTGCGCGCTGCGGTGGGCTACGTGCCGTTCTTCGAGGCGGTGCCGTCTCCCTCGAATCCGCGCGAGCCGGCCTGGACCTTCCACGGCCGGCCCGTCCTCGGCGTGATCCCGGTCGACCGGATCGCCGGGCCGGTCTTCGTCGCGGGCGGCGACGCGGACGGGCTCTGGCAGTCCGGGCTGTCGGTGGAGATGGTCGCCGAGCGGATGCGCGAGCACGACCGCCGCGACCTCACGGCGCTCGAATACGCGCATGCCGGGCACTCGCTGGGCGAGGTGCTGCCGCTGCAGGTGCCGGTGAGCGCGAAGGGCTACGGGATCGTCCGGTCGCAGTACGGCGTGCTCGATCTCGGCGGCTCGCCGAAGGCCGACGAGGCGGCACGCGAGGACGCCTGGCCGAAGCTCCTCGCGTTCCTCGACCGGCTCGGGCCCTAGCCCGGAGCCGCCTCCGCGGCGATGCGCATGCGGAGCGACGCGATCGTCGTCCGGATGTGGTCGCGGGCGAGCCGCTCGGCCTCCGTCTCGTCGCCCGCGGCGACGGCCGCCGCGATCGCCTCGTGCTCGACGACCGCGGAGGCGGCACGCGTCGAGTCGATCAGCTTGAGCGGCGTGAAGATCTGCGACGTCATGCGGACGAGCGGAAGCTGCGCGACGACGTAGGGGTTGCCGGCGCCTTCGACCAGCGAGCGGTGGAAGGCGACGTTGGCCGCCGTGTAGTCGCGCGGCGCCCACGGCGCGAGCGCGGCGGCCTGCGTCTCGACGCTCGCTCGCAGCCGCTCGACCAGCACGCCGTCGCCGCGGCGGGCGCAGAGACGTGCCGCGAGGCCGTCGACGACCTCGCGCGCCTCGTAGGCGTCGAGCAGGTCCGGCAGGTCGGCGCTCACGACCCGCAGGCCGCGGCCGGGCGCGACCTTCACCAGCCCCTCCCGCTCGAGCATCCGCAGCGCCTCGCGCAGCGGCGTACGGCTCACGTTCAGCTCCGCGGCCAGCTGCTCCTGGCGGAGCGGCGCCCCGGGCGGGTAGGCGCCCTCGTAGATCCGGTCGCGGATCACCTCGACGACCTCGTCGACGAGGCGCGTGCGGCTCTTCCAGTCGAGCTCCTGCATCACGCCGTCACCCCCGTCAGCGCCTCGGCGACCGCGCCGGCAAGCGTGCGCGTGGTTCCCGCGCCGCCGAGATCGGGCGTGCGCGCGCGCTCGTCGGCCACCGCCAGGGCGACCGCGCGCTCGAGCACGCTCGCGGCAGACGGGCACTCGCACTCGCGCAGGAGCAGCGCCGCCGAGAGGATGCACCCGCACGGGTTGGCGACGCCGCGGCCGGCGATGTCGGGCGCCGAGCCGTGGACCGGCTCGAAGATCCCGGGCGCGCCGCCGGCCGGGCGCAGGTTCGCGCTCGGCGCCATGCCCAGGCCGCCCTGCAGCGGCGCGCCGAGGTCGGAGAGGATGTCGCCGAAGAGGTTGCCGCAGAGCAGCACGTCGAGCGAGCGCGGACGCTCGATCATCCGCGCCGCCATCGCGTCGACGAACACCGCCTCCCATGTCACGTCCGGGTAGTCGCGGGCGACCTCGGCGACGACCTCGTCCCAGAGCACGTAGCCGTACTTCGAGGCGTTCGACTTCGTCGCGAGGCTGACCAGCCCGCGCCGGCTGCGCGCGAGCTCGAACGCGTAGCGCGCGACGCGCTCGATTCCGCGCCGCGAGTGCAGCGCGATCTCCACCGCGACCTCGTCGGGCGTGCCCACGTGCACGCGGCCGCCCGCGCCGCTGTACTCGCCCTCGGTGTTCTCGCGCACGACGACGAAGTCGACGCTCCCGCCGTCGCGCAGCGGCCCGTCGATGCCGGGCCAGCTCGTCACCGGGCGCAGGTTCACGTAGAGGTCGAGCGACTGCCGCAACGCGAGGATCAGCCCCCAGACGGCGACGTGGCTCGGCACGTCCGGGCGCCCGACCGCGCCGAACAGCACCGCGTCGTGGTGCCGCAGCAGCTCGGCCGCGTCGGCCGGCATCGCCGCGCCCTCGCGCAGGTACCGGTCGCTGCCCCAATCGAGCTCGGTGACCGCGAGCGTCCGTCCCTCCAGCGCGAGCGCCCGCTCGACGAGCGGGACCGTGACCTCCACCACCTCCGGGCCGATGCCGTCGCCGGGCACGACCGCGATCCGTAGCGGCTCGCTCACAGCGCGACGCACACGTTCTTGACCTGGGTGTAGGTACGCAGCGCCTGCAGCCCCTTGCCCCGTCCGTAGCCGCTCCGCTTGACGCCGCCGAACGGCAGCTCCACGCCGCCGCCGACGCCGTACGTGTTGACGAACACCTGCCCGCAGCGCAGCCGCGCCGCGACGCGGTGCGCGCGGCCGACGTCGGCCGTCCAGACGCCGGCGACGAGCCCGAACGGCGACGCGTTCGCGAGCTCGACCGCCGCCTCCTCGTCGTCGAACGGTGCCGCGACGAGCACCGGCCCGAACACCTCCTCGCCCCAGATCTCGTCCCCGACGCCGACACGCACCAGCAGCGTCGGCTCGAGGTACCAGCCCCGCTCGAGCCCCGGGCCGTCGGCGCGACGGCCGCCCGTCACCGCCTCGGCCGTCCCGAGCGCGCGCTCGAGCATCCCGCTCGCGTGCCGGAACTGACGCTCCGAGACGAGCGGCCCGAGGTCGTGGTCGTCGACGCCCGGGCCGATGGCGAGCGCGCGCAGCCCCTCCGCCACCCGGTCGACGACCTCGTCGAACCGCGATCGCTCCACCAGCAGCCGCGAGCCCGCAGAGCAGCTCTGGCCGGCGTTCTGCACGAGCGCGCGGACGGCCGCGGGCACGGCGCGGTCGAGGTCGGCGTCCGCGAAGACGACGTTCGGCGACTTGCCGCCCAGCTCCAGGTCGACCGGCGCGAGCCGTTCCGCGGCCGCCGCCGCGACCTTCCTGCCGGTCGCCGGCGAGCCCACGAACGTGACGTGGTCGACTCCCGTGTTCGCGACCAGGGCTGCGCCGACGTCGCCGCGCCCGACCACGACGTGCGCGACGTCCTCCGGCAGGCCCGCGCCGCGCGCCAGCGCGAGCAGCTCGAGCGGCGTCACCGACGCCTCCTCCGACGGCTTCAGCACGACCGCGTTGCCGGCCGCGAGCGCGGGCGCGAGGCAGCGTGCCGTCACCTGCAGCGGGTAGTTCCACGGGATGATCTGGCCGCAGACGCCCCAGGGCTCGCGGATCGTGTAGTCGACGAATCCGGGCCCGAGCGGGATCGACGCTCCCTCGACCTTGTCGGCGGCGCCCGCGTAGTACGCGAAGTAGCGCGCGGCGGCGGCGACGTCCGCCCGGGCCTGCGAGAGCGGCTTGCCGGTGTCGCGGCACTCGAGGAGCGCGAGCTCGTCCGCGTGCGCGAGGATCGCGCGGCCGACGGCAGCGAGCGCCTCGGCGCGCACCGCCGGCGTCTCCCACGCGCCCCGGCGCGCGGCGGCGGCCCGCTCGACCGCGGCCGCGACGTCGTCCGCCGTCGAGAGCGGCAGCTCGCGGATCGTCTCGCCCGTCGCCGGGTCGACCGCCGGCAGCGTCTCCGCCGCGGTCACAGGTCGCGCCCTCCGTCGACGTTCAGGACGATCCCCGTCACGCAGCGCGCCTCGTCGGAGGCGAGATAGAGCGCTGCGGCGGCGACGTCCTCCGGCTCGGTCAGCCGGCCGAGCGGGATCGTCGCCTCGACGCGCTCGATCGTTGCCGCCTCCGACTCGGCGAACGCGAACTCCTTCAGCATCGGCGTGCGCACCGCCACCGGCGCGATCGCGTTGACGCGGATGCGGCTCGGCGCCAGCTCGAGGGCGAGCGCGCGCACGAGCCCGTTCACGCCCGCCTTCGACGCCACGTAGGTCGCGATCCCGGGCCGCGGCCGCGTCGCGGCGATCGACGACGTGACGACGATGGATCCGCCGCCCGCGGCGCGCATCACCGGCGCGACCGCCTGGGCGCCGACGAACAGCGCGCGCAGGTTGACGTCCATGATCCGCTCCCACTCCTCGCGCGACGTCTCCTCGATTGGCTTCGCCGCCTGCGGGACGCCGGCATTGTTGAAGTAGACGTCGATGCGGCCGAAGTCCTTGGCGATCTCGCGGATGCGATCGCGGACGGCGTCGTCGTCGGTGACGTCGAGCTCGAGCGCGAGCGCATCGGTTTCGATCGCGGCGCGCGTCTCCTCGGCCGCCTCGAGCGACAGGTCGACGACGGCCACGCGCGCTCCCTCGGCCGCGAAGCGGAGCGCGGCGGCGCGGCCGATGCCCGAGCCGCCACCCGTGACCACGGCCGACTTGCCTTCGAGCCTCCCGCTCACGTCCGTCCCTCGCCGAAACTGTTTCGCGACTCCGTCGCGAAACAGTTTCCAGCCGTTGCGAACGCCGACGGATAGAGCTCGCGGTAGGACGGAAGCCCGCCGGCGCTCTCGGCCTGCAGCACCGCGTCCACGATCGCGCGGGCGACCGCCCGCGCCCCCGCCTCGAAGAGCACGTTCAGCAGCGCCGCGCGCTCGAGCCGCGCCTCGTCGCCGCCGGTCGAGCTCGCCTCGACGTCGACGCGGCCGGTCGACGCGGCGAAGATCGCGTCGCCGTCGAAGTACGTGTGCGCCGGCCTGATCGCGCGGGCAAGGCCGTCGTGCGCGACGCCGGCCATCTTCTGCGCCTCCGCCTTCGTGAGAGCGGCGTCGGTCGCGACGACGCCGATGGTCGTGTTCGCGAGCAGGCCGCGCTGCTCCGGGCGCCGCTCCGCCGCGCGCCGCACGTCCTCCTCGTCCGGCGCGCGCAGGGGGAACTCGTCCTCGAGCGCGAGCTCGGAGCCGTAAAGCGTGCCGCGCCGAGAATCGACGACCTCGCCGCCGGCGTTCGCCGCCACGAGCGCGGCCACGGTGACGCCGAACGGCAGCACCTCGCTGGCCGTGCCGAGGCCTCCCTTGACCGCGCCGGCGGCCGCGCCGGTGCCTGCGCCCGCGTTGCCGCGCGCGAACGGCGCGTCGGATGCACCGCCCGCCGCACGGGCGCCCCACTCCGCGTCGGGCCGCGCGCGGAAGTCGCCGCCGCGGCCGAGGTCGAAGAGCACCGCGGCCGGGACGATCGGGACGACCTGTTCCGGCTCGGCGCCGACGCGCAACCCCGCGCCGCGCTCCTCGAGCGTGCGCATCACCCCGCCGGCGGCGTCGAGCCCGTAGGCGCTGCCGCCCGTGAGCACGATCGCGTGCACGCGCTCGACCAGGTTGCGCGGGTCGAGCAGGTCCGTCTCGCGCGTCCCGGGCCCGCCGCCGCGCACATCGACCGAGGCGACGGCGCCCTCGGGAAACACGACGACGCTCGTGCCGGTGAGGTACGGCGCGTCCGCCCGCTGGTAGCCGCCGACGAGGACGCCTGCGACGTCGACGAGCGAGTTGGTCGGTCCGCGGCTCACCGGGCGCCGTCCTCGAGGTAGCGACGCGCGGCGTCGGCGTACGCGTCCGCGTACTCGCCGATCTCCTCGACCTCCACGTGCTCGTCGACCTGGTGCGCGATCCACTTGCCGCCGGGCCCGTAGACCGCGATCGGGACCCCGAGCTCGCGCCAGAGGATCGTCCCGTCCGTGGCGCCGGGGACTCCGCCGATCGCGGGCGGCCGGCCGTGGAGCGCCTCGTGCGCGGCGACCACCGCGCGCACCACCGGCTCGTCCTCCGACGTCTCGGTCGCGGGCCTGTCGTCGACGACCGTCAGCTCGAGCGCGACGCCCGTCTCCCGCGCGATCCGATCCGCCTCGCCGCGAAGCCGAGCGACGAGCGCGTCGTGGTCGACGCCGGGGACCGTGCGGACGTCCACGGCGAGCCACCCCGTCTCGGGGATGACGTTGAGCTGCAGCTCGTCGCCGGCGCGGATCACCGTCGGCGTCAGGTACGGCGGGCCGAGCGTCGGATGCTCGCCGCGCTCGTCCTGCAGCCGCCGCTCGAGGCCGGCGGCCGCCGCAACGAACGCCGCCAGCGCGGGCACCGGGTTGAGCCCGTGCTGCGGCATCGCGCCGTGCGCCATCTTCCCGCGCGCGTCGACCCGCAGCCGCAGGGCGCCCTTCTGCGCGGTGCAGACCTCGTCGCCCTCCGGCTCGCAGACGATCGCCGCGTCGACCGAGCGCGCCAGCTCGCTTCGGCAGAAGTGCTTCGCGCCAAGCATCATCCCCTCCTCGTCCGCGAGCGCGGCGACGACGATACGGCCCGGAAACGACCCGCTCCGCGCGACCGCGTCGACGGCGAAGAGCATCGCCGCGACGCCTCCCTTCATGTCGGCGGCGCCGCGGCCGTAGAGGCGGCCGTCGCGGATCTCGCCGCCGAACGGGTCGACGCTCCAGAGCTCGCGCGGCCCCTCCGTGACGACGTCGGTGTGGCCCTCGAAAAGGAGCGTCCGGCCCGGCAACCCGCCGTCCACGACCGCGACCACGTTCGGCCGGCCGGGCTCGACCTCCTCGACGGCGGGCGTCCAGCCGAAGGCGCGCATCTGCTCGGCGACGAGCTCGGCGGCGGCCGCCTCGCTCCTGCCGTTCGCCGGGTCGTTGACGCTCTCGATCCGAACCAGCTCCTGGGTGAAGGAGACGACGGCGATCCGGTCGACGTTCATCGCGCCGCGACCGCCTCGATCGGCTTGCCCACGTGCGGAACCGCGGCGAGCAGCGCGCGCGTGTAGTCGTCGCTCGGCCGTTCGTACACCTGGTCGGTCGCGCCTTCCTCGACGAGCCGACCGCGGAAGAGGACCGCGACGCGGCTGCACATGTACCGGATAACCGACATGTCGTGCGAGATGAAGACGAGCGTCAGCCCGAACTCGGAGATCAGCCGGTTGAGCAGGTTCAGCACCTGCGCGCGCACCGACACGTCCAGCGCGCTCACCGCCTCGTCCGCGATCAGCACCGTCGGATGCGGCGCGAGCGCCCGCGCGATCGCGATCCGCTGCCGCTGGCCGCCGGAGAACTCGTGCGGATAGCGGTCGCCGGCCGACGCGGGCAGCCCGACCGCCTCGAGCAGCTCGCGGACCCGCGCGCGGTGGTCGCCGGGCACGGAGAGGGCGCGCAGCGGCTCGGAGATCGCCGTGCGAACCCGCATGCGCGGGTCGAGCGAGCCCATCGGGTCCTGGAACACGACCTGGACGCTGCGCCGCAGCCCGCCCAGGTCGCGCTCGCGCCGCCCGCTGACGACCTCGCCGTCGAACAGGACCTCGCCGCTCGTCGGCTGGTCGAGCGCGAGCAGCAGCCGCGCCAGCGTCGACTTGCCGGAGCCGGACTCGCCGACGACGCCGAGCGTCTCGCCGCGCCGCACCGCGATGCTCACGTCCTGCAGCGCCTCGACGCGGCCGCGATAGGTCTTGGAGACGCGCCGCGCCTCGAGAACGGCCTCGGTCACGCCGCCCCCACGAAGTCGGGCAGGGTCGGCAGCACGCTGCCGCGCGGCGCCGAGTCGAGCGCGGTCGCGGTGGCGAGCAGGCCCTGCGTGTACGGGTGCCGCGGGCGGTCGAGGAGGCCGGCGGTGGCGCCGTGCTCGACGATGCGGCCGTCGTGCATGACGAGCAGGCGCTCGCACATGCCCGAGACGACGGCGAGGTCGTGGCTGATCAGCATCAGCGCTGCGCCCTCCTCGGCGACGAGCCGCGCCAGCAGCGCGAGGATCTGCGCCTGCACCGTCACGTCGAGCGCGGTCGTCGGCTCGTCCGCGAGCACGAGCGCCGGGCTGCACGCGACCGCCATCGCGACGAGGATCCGCTGGCGCTGTCCGCCCGACAGCTCGTGCGGGTACGAGCGGGCGATGCGCGGCGGATCCCGGAACTCGACGCGCTCGAGCAGCTCGAGCGTGCGCTTCCGGACCTCGGCCCGCGAGCCGCCGCGGTGGAGGGCGACGACCTCGCCCACCTGGCGCCCGACGCGCATCGTCGGGTTGAGGGCGGTCATCGGCTCCTGGAAGATCATCCCGATCCGGTCGCCGCGCAGCCGGCAGCGGCCGCCCTCCCCCATCGCGAGGACGTCGCGGCCCTCGAACTCGACGCGGCCGGTCGCACGCGCCTCGTCCGGGAGCAGCCCGATCAGCGCCAGCGCGGTCATCGACTTGCCGCTGCCCGACTCGCCGATCATGCCGACGCGCTCGCCGCGGTCGAGCTCGAACGAGACGTCCTCGAGGATCCGGTCGCCGCCGATCCGCACCGACAGCCCGTCCACGCGCAGCATCGTCATCGCGTCGACCTCAGCCTCGGGTCGAGCACGTCGCGCAGGCCGTCGCCGAGCAGGTTGAAGCCGAGCACGGCGAGCGCGATGAAGATGCCCGGCCAGAAGACGAGCAGCGGGTCGCGGTCGAGGTACTGCTGGGCGTCCTCGACCATCTGCCCCCACGAGGGCGTCGGCGGCGGCGTGCCGACGCCGAGGTACGAAAGCCCAGCCTCCGCGAGGATCGCGACGGAGAAGAGTAGGCTCGCCTGCACGATCAGCAGCGCGCGGATGTTCGGCAGGACGTGCCGCCAGAGGATCGCCGGCGTGCTGCGGCGGTACGCGCGCGCCGCGAGGACGTACTCGGATTCGAGGACTTGCAGCGCGCCGGCCCGCGTCACGCGCGCGAAGACGGGGATCGACGCGATCCCGATCGCGACCATCGCGCTCGTCGTCGACGCGCCGACGGCGGCGGCGAGGACGATCGCGGCCAGCAGCGCCGGGAACGCGTACACGAGGTCGACGAGACGCATCAGCAGGTCGTCGACGACGCGGCCGCGCGCGGCGGCGGCGGCGAGCCCGATCGGAACGCCGGCGACGACGGCGATCGCGACCGAGACGGCGCCGGAGAAGAGGACGATCTTCGCTCCGGCCATGAGCCGGCTCAGGACGTCGCGCCCGTACTCGTCGGTGCCGAACGGATGGTGCGCGCTCATAGGCGCCAGCGTGTCGTTGCTCGGCAGCAGCGCGTGGTAGGGCGTCCAGAAGACCGCGACGAGCGCGGTGAGGGCGATCGCCGCCACGATGACGCCGCCGATCAGCCCGCTCGGGTGCAGCCAGCCGGCGCGCCGCGGCCGCTCGGTGCGCGTGAGGATCTCGGCGGCGGTCGCGCTCATCTCGTCCTCACCTGCAGGCGCGGGTCGAGCAGACGGTACGACGCGTCGACCAGGAAGTTGACGACGAGCACGGTGACGGCGACGAGCATCACCACGTCCTGGACGACGAGCAGGTCGCGGTTGGAGACAGCCTGCAGGAGCAGTGTCCCCACGCCCGGAAGCGTGAACACGTTCTCGACGACCACCGCGCCGACGATGAGGCTCGGGATCTCGAGACCGACGACGGTGAGCACGGGAATCGCGCCGTTCCGGAACCCGTGGCGGACGAGCGCGCGCCGGCGGGACAGCCCCTTCGCGCGCGCGGTGCGCAGGTAGTCGGAGCGGAGCACGTCGAGCACCGCCGACCGGACGTAGCGGCTGAGCAGCGCGCCCTCGACGGCGCCGAGCGCGATCGCAGGCAGGACGAGCGACTTGAACGCCTGCCATGCGTCGGTCGACCAGGCGACGAACCCCGACGCCGGCAGCCACTGCAGCCGGACGCCGAAGACGAGGATCAGCAGCAGCCCGGCGATGAAGTTCGGCACCGCGATGCCGATCTGGCTGACGGCGGTGACCGCCGCGCCCGCGACGTTCCGGCGAAGCAGCGCCGCCGCGACGCCGAACGGAACCGCGATCAGGATGCCGACGAGGAGGCCGAGCCCGATCAGCGGCACGGTCACCCCCAGCGACTGGCCGATCTGGTGGCCGATCGGCAGCTGCGAGATGTACGAGTTGCCTAGGCGCAGCGTCACGAGGCCGTGGATCCAGTCGACGTACTGCCGCCAGAGCGGGTGGTCGAGCCCGAGCTGCTTCGTCAGCGCCGCCACGGCCTCAGGCGTCGCCTGCGTCCCGAGGATCACCTGGGCCGGCTTGCCCGGAAGGATCGCGAGCAGCGAGAACACGACGAGCGACGCGGCGACGAGCGTCGCCACGAGCGTGACGAGGCGGCGGGCGAAGTACGCGGTGGTCACGTCGGAGGCCCGCCGCCGCACGCCCCCTCGGGGACACGCGGCGGCGGTAGTTCCGCTAGCCGGCGTACCCCTGCAGGCGGGCCGCCTTCGACGGCGCCTGGCCGAAGCTCGCGTAGCCGAGGTAGAACGACTCGGTCCGGCCCGACTGCGGCAGCCCGTTCACGCCGCGCTGCGCGATCGTGACCGCGTCGGGGACGTACAGCCAGTCGTTCACCGCGTCGGCCGTGATCTTCCGGACGATCGCCTTGTAGGTCGCGGCGGAAGCGGCCTGCGTGGGCGCCGCGTTCGCAGCGGCGAGCAGCTTCGCGACCGCGTTCGAGCCGGTGTACTGCCAGTAGTACTTCGGGTTCGCGTAGTTCGCGATGTCGCGAGCCTCGACGTGGTCGACGATCGTCAGGTCGAAGTTGTGGTTCGTGAACACCTGGCTGATCCACAGTGGCCACTGGATGTTCTTGATCGTCGTCTTGATGCCGACGGCGTTCAGCTCCGCGGCGACGAGCGTGCCCGACGTCGTCGCGTAGGTGTACGGCGGCAGCGTCAGCGTCAGCGAGAAGCCGTTCGGGTACCCCGCCTTTGCCAGCAGCTGCTTCGCCTTCGCCGGGTTGTAGGCATAGCGCCCGGCCATGTCGATGTACCAGGGGTCGCCGGGCACCGTGCCGCTGCCGAGCGGGATGCCGTAGCCGCCCGCGGCCGCCTTGATGATCGCCTTGCGGTTCGTCGCGTACGTGATCGCCTGGCGGACGAGCTTGTTCGCGAGCGGTCCGGAGCTGTTGTTGATCGTCACCTGGACCTTCCCGTTCGTCGGACCGGCGACGATCTTGTACTTCGAGTTGTGCTCGAACGCGCCGATGTCGGCCGGGTTGAGCGCGTTGTCGATCACGTTGATCTGGCCGCTGCGAAGAGCGCTGTTCTCCGAGTTGGCGTTCGAGAAGTAGCGGAAGGTCACGGCGCTGACGTTCGTCGCGGGGAGCCACGAGTCGGGGTTGCGCACGAGCTGCACGTCGTAGTTCGGCACCGACGACTTGAACATGAACGGGCCCGTGCCGACCGGGTGCGTCGCCATCTGCGAGACCGCCTTCGGGTCGAGGACGACGCCGTTCGAGTAGGCGGCGAGGTTGTAGAGGAAGCTCCAGTCGCGGTTCGCGAGCGTCACGATCACCTTCTGGCCGCTCGCGCGCACCGACTTCACGTCCGCCATCAGCACCTTGTATGGGTACGTCGACTTCGGCGCGATCACGCGCTTGATGCTGAAGACGACGTCCGCGGGCGTCAGCAGGTCGCCGTTCGAGAAGCGCACGCCCTTGCGGATCGTGAAGGTGTACGTGCGCCCGTGGTTCGTGATCGTCCAACGCGTTGCCAACACGGGCACCACGGCGCCCTTCGGCGTCAGCTGCGCGAGATGCTGGTAGACGTTGTAGTCGAAGACCTCGTCGATGGCCGCCGCCGGGTTGACCGTCGGGTCGAGCGTGGGCGGCGCGACGTTCGAGCCGATGACGAGCGTGCCGCCGGCACGCGTCGCGTGCGACGCCGCGCCGACGCCGTAGGCGACCGCCGGCAACGTCACCGCGAGCGCGACGACGCCGGCGAGCGCGACCTTCAGACGGATCCGCATGGTGAGAGCTCCTTCGTGAGTCGGGCGATGACCTCCGCGATGTATCCAGGATACGAAGTGCCGGCCGGGACCCGCAACCGGGAAGCGCTCCGCCGTCGCCGGGCGTTGCAAACGGTGCAACCGGTGTCAGTTGTCGGCTACGAACTCTTCGGCGGTCTGTGGACGAGTTCGTCACCGGCCTCGGCCAGCTCGCGGCTGAAGCGGGCGACGACGGCCGTAGCGGTCGTCGCACGCCCAGGCGGCCTCGAGAACCTCGAGCCCGCCGCCTCCGACTCGTCCGCGTCCTCGTCGACGCCGCCGCTACTCGACCGGATCGTCTCCGACGTCTGGGCGATCGCCGGCAGCGACGACGAACGAGGTGCTGCCCCGGGCCTGTCTCGCGTCGCCGCAGCTTTGGCTACGCACGAGCGACGCTCGACTGCGCGTCGAGCGCAGCTGCATTCCTGAAGCAGGCGTCCGCAGCAAGCCGATAGGTCACGTCGTTCGTCGCCGAGTACGCCTCGGCGTTGGCACGTCCGAAAGCGCCGAGAAGGATCGCGTCGGCCCCGCGGACGGCGGCCGACGAGCCGATCCTCACCGCAAGTAGCGGATCTCCGGCATCGCAATGTGTGGAAACCGCGCAGGTGAGCGCGGCGCGTTCGACTTCCCACGACGGCCGCAACGCAATGACATCCTCCAGCACCGCAATCGCCTCGTCGTAGGAGCCGGCCCGACGGAGCGCGGCCGCCGTGCGAACAAGCGTCCACGCACGCTGGTCGAGCGACGACGCGGACGCCGCCTCCCGCACACGATCGACAAGCGTGCCAACGAGATCGGGAGCTGCACCTGCCACCGCTCGTGCGTATCGGCGTCCACCCGCTAACGCTTGAGCGCAATGCGTCAGACGGGAATGCAGTGCAAGAGGTGGTTCCAACGTTCCTCTCGATCGCCACCTCGAAGGTAGGACGCCTTCCCTGCGCAATCGCGTGCCAATTGACGCTGTAAAAACGCGCCAAGGCCCGCCTTGCCGTGTTCTAGGCTCGTGTCAGTGAGAGAGCTGCTTCTGGCTTGGTACAGCCAACACGGCCGCGACCTGCCCTGGCGCCACACGCACGACCCGTACGCGATCCTCGTCAGCGAGGTGATGCTGCAGCAGACGCAGGTGGAGCGGGTGATCCCGCGCTGGCGGCGGTGGCTCGTGCGCTGGCCGACCGTCGAGGCGCTCGCGGCTGCGACGACGGCCGACGTCATCCTCGAGTGGCAGGGACTCGGCTACAACCGGCGCGCCGTCAACCTCCACCGCGCGGCCCGCGCCGTCGCGGCCGGCGGCTGGCCCGACGACCTGACGAGGCTGCCGGGCGTCGGGCCGTACACCGCCGCGGCCGTCGCCAACTTCGCCTTCGGAGCCGACGTGCTGCCGGTCGACACGAACGTCCGTCGCGTGCAGGAACGGACCGGCGAGTCGTTCGACGCGGCCTGCGCACAGGCGCTCTTCGATCTCGGCGCGACGATCTGCCTCGCGCGCGTGCCGCGTTGCGGCGCCTGTCCGATCGCCTCGCACTGCCCGTCGCGCGGCTCACGGTTCGAGCCGGTCCGCAAGCAGGGCCGCTTCGAGGGCTCGTTCCGGCAGCGGCGGGCGCTCGCGCTGCGCTCGGTCGCGGCGGGCGGGCAGCCGGGCGACGAGGAGGCCCTCCTCTCCCTCGCCCGCGACGGGCTGGTCGAGCTGCGCGAGGGCGTCGCGTCGCTGCCGGCCGGCTAACGCCGGGAACGGTGTCTGGCACCGTTAAGAGTCTTTGAGGTGTCAGGCACCGTTAAGGGCCTGTGAGGTGTCAGACACCTCGTGCACGTCGTCTCTCGGTGTCAGAAGGCGTTCCGCGGCCACCACTCGAGCAGGGCCACCGCCTGCGCGGCGAGCCCTTCGCCGCGCCCGGTGAAGCCCAGGCGGTCGGTGGTCGTCGCGCGCACATTCACGTCGCCCTCGCCGACCGCCTCGCCGAGGACGCGGCGCATCTCCTCCCGGTGCGGCGCGATGCGCGGCTCCTCGCCGACGAGGACGCAGTCGGCGTTCACGAGCCGCCACCCGGCGTCCCGCACCTGCGCGTACGCCCCGCGGAGGAGCTCCAGCGACGACGCGCCCTCGAAGCGATCGTCGCCCGAGGGAAACAGCGAGCCGATGTCACCGAGGCCTGCAGCCCCGAGCAAAGCGTCGATCAGGGCATGCGCGAGCACGTCGCCGTCCGAGTGCCCGGCGAGACCGCGCGCGTGGTCGAGCAGGACGCCGCCGAGCACGAGGGGCACGTCGTCCTCGAGGGCGTGCGCGTCGACCCCGATGCCGACGCGGAACGGCCCGATGCTTCGCGACTCCGTCACGAGACGGCTTCCTGCTCGAAAGCCGCCGGCAGCTCGTCGAGCGACCGGATCCGGATCGCCTCGGCCGGAGGTGTCTGCAGGTGGCCCCAGGGGCCGCGGCGCACGTGCACCGCGACCATTCCCGCGGCGAGCGCGGGCGCGACGTCGTTGTCCACGCGGTCGCCCACGTACGCGATCCTCTCAGGCGGCGCGCCGGCGAGCACGGCAACCCGCGCGAAGAACGCGGGATCGGGCTTCCAGGCGTCCCAGCGCGCCGCGGACGCGACGTCGTCGAAGTGCGGCCGCAACAGCGCCTCGGTCGATGCTGGCACGTTCCCGGCCGCGAACACCGCATAGCCCGCCTGTCGGAGCCGCTCGACGCACGGGAGCGCGTCGTCGTACCAGCCGGCCAGGTTCCATTCGCCCGCCGGCCGGTCGACGCCCAGCAGCTCCCAGACGTCGGCGTGGTCGCGTCCCAGCGCCGCGGTCGCGCCGAGCCCCGCCATCAGCGTGAACGGCGTGAGACCTGCCGCGGCCGCGACATGCGTCCACATGCCGGTCTCGTCGACGAGCGTCTCGCCGACATCGAAGACGACCGCGTCTACAACCACGCCGCCACGCGTTCCAGGTCGGCGGGCGTGGTCACCTTCAGCAGCCGCTCGTCCCCCGCCACGACCGCGACGCGGCCGCCCGCGGCCTCCACCAGCGACGCGCAGTCGGTCCCTTCCTCGCCGCGGTCGAGCGCCGCGCGCAGCACGGAGGCGACGAACGCCTGCGGCGTCTGCACGGCCACGAGCTCGTCCCGCGCGAGCGTCTCGGCGACGACGCCGCCCGAGACGCGCTTGACCGTGTCGGCCACCGGCAGCGCCGGCACCGCGCCGTCCGCTCCCGCGCCGAGCGCGTCCAGGAGCCGCCCGACGAGGTCCGGCGGCATCAGCGGCCGCGCGGCGTCGTGGACGAGGATCGCGGCCGCCTCCTCGGGAACCTCGGCGACGCCGGCGCGCACCGAGTCGGTGCGGGTGGCGCCGCCGGTGACGCAGGCCGCGACCTTCGACGCGCCGATCTCCTCGGCGAGCAGGATCGCCGGCTCCTCCCACTCCGGCGGCGCGACGACCACCACCGCGTCGACGCGTTCGCTCTCGTCGAGCCGGCGCAGCGGCTCCGCGAGCAGCGGCAGCGTGCCGAGGCGCACGAACGCCTTGGGTCGATCCTCTCCGAGCCGCTCCCCCCGCCCGGCGGCGACGAGAACGGCCCACACCATCGACGATTACGCCGCCGCGGCGGTCTTCTTCTTCGCCGCCGGCTTCGCGGCCGGCTTCTTCGCGGTCGTCTTGGCCGTCTTCGAGGTCGCGGTCTTCGCTGGCGCCTTGGCGACGGCCGGCTTCGGCTTCGCGCCGTTCGTCAGCGTCTCCTCGAGCCACGCGAGCGCCTCGTCCTCGCTCATCGACTTCGCGTACATCAGCTCGGAGGCGAGGATCTTCTTCGCCTTCACGTACATCTGCTTCTCGCCGGTCGACAGGCCCTTCTCGCCGTCCCGGAGCGCGAGGTTCCGCACGACCTCCGCGAGCTCGAAGATGTCGCCCGTCTTCATCTTGTCGCGGTTGTGCTTGAAGCGCCGGTTCCAGTTCTTCGGCATCTCCGTGCCACCGGAGGTCAGGTACTTGACGACCTTCTTGACGGCCTCCTCGTCGATCACTTTGCGCAAGCCCACGCGCTCCGCGTTCTCCGCGGGCACGTTGACCGTCATGTCGTTGTGCAGGATCTTGATCGTCAGGTACTCGCGCTTCTCGCCGAGCACCTCGCGCTTCTCCCGCTTCACGACCGTCCCAGCACCGTGGTGCGGATACACCACCTTGTCGCCGACCTTGTACAAGTGACGCTCCTCGTTCGGTTCTCGCCAGAGAAAGTGCCGGCGGCCTGAAGAGGCCCACCGGCGACGGAGAACAGGGTAGCAGAGGCGCGCGAAAAGCGCCATTTTTGCAGGGGTTTTCGGAAAATCCCTGCTCAGGAGGGGTTCGCGTCGAGGCCCGCCGCGAGCGCCCGGCCGAGCGTGTCGGCGGCGATCGCGGCGCCCTTCGTGCCGGCGGGGGCGAGCACGGTCCGGAGGCCGAGCTTCCGGCACTCCTCGACCCGTCGCTCGGCCTGGGCGGCGGCGCGCAGCCGCCCGGTCAGCCCGATCTCGCCGAACGCCGCCAGGCCCTCGCGCACCGGCGCCGCCCTGGCCGCCGAGGCGATCGCCAGCGCGACGCCGAGGTCGGCGCCCGGCTCGTCGACCCGCACGCCCCCCGCGACGTTCACGAACACGTCTGCGGCGCCGAGCGGAAGACCGGCGTGGCGCGACAGCACGGCGACGATCATCGCGAGCCGCTTGGGGTCGACGCCCGTGCCGACGCGGCGGGGCATCGCGAGGTCGGTGGGCGCGACGAGCGCCTGGATCTCGAGCAGCAGCGGCCGCGTCCCCTCCAGCGTGCACGCGACCGCCGACCCCACCTCCCCCCCATGCGTGCGTCCGAAGAGCTCGGACGGGTCGGGAACGCCGACGAGGCCGGCGCCGGTCATCTCGAAGACGCCGAGCTCGTTCGTCGAGCCGAACCGGTTCTTCACCGCGCGCAGGATGCGGTGGGCGTGGTAGCGGTCGCCCTCGAACTGCAGCACGCAGTCGACGAGGTGCTCGAGGACGCGCGGGCCCGCGACTGCGCCGTCCTTGGTGACGTGGCCGACGAGGAAGGTCGCGACGCCGGCCTCCTTCGCGACCCGCAGCAGGCGCGCCGCGGCCTCGCGCACCTGCGAGACCGAGCCGGGCGCGGAGCCGATCTCCTCCGACCAGAGCGTCTGCACGGAGTCGATCACGCAGACGGCCGGCGACCAGCGCTCGAGCGCGTCGCAGACGGCGTCGAGCTCCGTCTCGGCGAGGATCTCGACGTCGTCGCATCCGCCGAGCCGGGCCGCGCGCAGCTTCACCTGCGCCACCGACTCCTCGCCCGTGACGAGCAGCGCGCGGCGCTCCCGCGACACGGCGCCGAGCGCGGTGAGCAGCAGCGTCGACTTGCCGACCCCCGGCTCGCCGCCGACCAGCACGAGCGAGGCGGGCACGAGGCCGCCGCCGAGGACGCGGTCGAGCTCCGGCACGCCGGTGGAGATGCGCTCGACCTCGTCCGCGACCACCTCCACGAGCCGCAGCGGCGCACCCGGCCGGCGCGCGCGGGCGCCCCGAGGCGCCGGCGCCTCGGCGACCATCGTCCCGAACGCGCCGCAACCCGGGCAGCGCCCGAGCCAGCGGCCGGACGCGGTGCCGCACTCGCTGCAGGCGTGCTGGACGGCCGCGGTCTTGGCCACCGAGCCACCGTACTCGCGGCGGACGACGGCATCCGGGCCGAGTCCGTGACAATCGTTCCACAGACGGTTACGGTCTCCCGCGATGGCGCGCGCCTCGGTTCGCTCGCAGCGGGAGGTGACCGGCCGCTGCCGCGCGCTGCAGGACGAGGTGGCCGCCGCGCTCGAGCGGCTGCCGACGGCGAACGGCGATCCCGCACTCGTCGACGCGCTCTGGCACGGCGAGGCGCTCGGGGCGCTCCTCTGGGCGCTCGAGCTGGCGCAGATGCCCGCGTACGACCGTGCTTTCGATGCACGCCGCCTGCTCGAGGTCGACCCCGAGGACGGGGAGCTCCGACCCGCGGACGAGCTCCGCCGCGAGCGGGACGCCGCGCGCCTCTGGCACTGGCGGGCCCGCACCGCCGCGCTGAACGAGGCGGGCGCGCTCGCGCCGCCCGAGCGCTACGCGAGCCTCGACCAGCTCGTCGCCGCGACGGCGATGCGCGGGCACGAGCAGGGCCTGCTGCCGCCGCCGCTCCGCGGGGACTTCGGCGCCTTCGGCAAGATCTACCGCCACCTGACCGCACCCGAGCGGGCGGAGGCGCACGCAATCGCCGCCGAGCGGCACCACGCCCTCGGCTGGATCCTCGGCCGGGAAAGCTGGGACGACGTCCCCCTCGACTCATAGAGTTTTCTCTATCGTTGCGGACGTGACAGCCGACGACGGCGACCGGGCGGGCCGGCTCGAGCGCTACGCGGAGCTCGCCGTCCGGGTCGGCGCGAACGTGGCCGAGGGGCAGACCGTGTTCGTGACGACGATGATCGACCACGCGCCCCTCGCACGCGCGCTCGCGCGCGCCTCCTACGCCGCCGGCGCCCGCTACGTGGACGTCCTCTTCCTCGACGCGCACGTCCGCCGGGCGAAGCTCCAGCTCGGCCCCGACGAGGCGCTCGCGTACGTGCCCGACTGGCTGCAGGAGCGCTCGCGCGCGATGGCCGGGAACGCCAACATCGCCACCACCGGCGATCCCGAGCCCGATCTCCTCGCCGACATCGATCCCGATCTCGTGGGGCGCGACCGTCCGAAGGCGCTCGCCGAGATCGCGGTGCAGCAGCTCACCGAGCGGACGGTCAACTGGACGGGCGTCGCCTGCCCGAACCCGGGCTGGGCGGCCCGCGTGTTCGGCGAGCCGGACATGGAGCGGCTGTGGGACGCCGTCGCGTTCTGCACCCGGCTCGACGAGGACGACCCTGTCGCGGCGTGGCGGGACCACGTCGAGCAGCTCGAGCGCCGCGCCGCGTCGCTGAACGAGCTGCGGCTCGACGCGATCCGCTACCGCGGGCCGGGCACCGACCTCACGGTGGGGCTCCTCGACCAGTCGAGATGGCTCGCGGCGCGGTTCGAGACGGTCGACGGCCGACGCTTCGTCCCGAACATGCCGACCGAGGAGGTGTTCACGGTCCCCGACTGCCGCCGGGCCGACGGCGTCGTCACCTCGACGCGTCCGCTCGCGCTGCAGGGGGACGTCGTGCGCGGCCTGCGCGTCACGCTCGAGGGCGGCCGGATCGTGGACGTGGACGCCGAGCACGGCGCCGAGCTCGTGCGGGCGCAGCTCGGGACCGACGAGCGCGCCGCGTACCTCGGGGAGCTAGCGCTCGTCGACGGGGCGTCCCGCGTCGGGCAGACGGGGCTCACCTTCTGGGACACGCTCTACGACGAGAACGCGACCTGCCACATCGCGTACGGGCACGCGATCACCGAGGCCCTGGAGGGCGAGCCCGGGGACGGCGTGAACGTCGCGACCGTCCACACCGACTTCATGGTCGGAGGCCCGGAGGTCGAGGTCGACGGCATCGACGCGGACGGGCGCGAGATCCCGCTCCTGCGCGAGGACACGTGGCAGCTGACGGCGTAGCGCCCGACGGCCTGGTCGACCGCTACGCCGAGCTCGCCGTGCGCGTCGGCGCGAACGTGCAGCCGGGCCAGCTCGTCGAGGTGATCGGGCGCGTCGAGCACGCGCCCGTGGCGCGGGCGGTGACGCGGGCGGCCTACGCCGCCGGTGCGCGCTACGTCGACGTGCTGTACACCGACCAGCACGTGCGCCGCTCGCTGATCGAGCGGGCGCCCGACGAGATCCTCTCGTGGACGCCGCCCTGGCTCCTCTCCCGCGCGCGCGAGGTCGGCGACGAGCACGCGGCGATCGTCGCGCTGACCGGCGAGGCGGAGCCGGAGCTGCTCGCCGACCTGCCCGGCGAGCGCGTCGGAAGGGCGCGGATGATCGAGCTCGCCGAGGAGAACATGCGGCAGATCACCGAGCTCCTCAACAACTGGACCGTGGTCGCCTCGCCGAACGAGGGCTGGGCGCGGCAGGTGTTCGGCGAGCCGGCGCTCGACCGCCTGTGGGAGCAGGTCGCCTACTGCGTCCGGCTCGACGAGGAGGATCCGGTCGAGGCGTGGCGGGAGCACGTCGCGAAGCTGAAGAAGCGCGTGCGCGCGCTGGACGAGCTGCGGCTCGACGCGATCCGGTTCGCCGGCCCCGGCACCGACCTCACCGTCGGCCTGCTGCCCGAGTCGCGCTGGAAGGGCGGAGACTCGGTCACGATCGACGGCATCCGCCACGTCGCGAACATGCCGACCGAGGAGGTCTTCACCACCCCCGACAGGCGCCGTACCTCGGGCATGGTCCGGTCGACGCGTCCGCTCGAGCTGTACGGCCAGGTCGTCCGCGGACTCGAGGTGCGCTTCGAGGACGGGCGGATCGTCGACGTGCGGGCCGAGACGGGCGCCGACGTGATCCGCGGCCAGCTCGAGACGGACAGGAACGCCCGCTACCTCGGCGAGGTCGCGCTCGTCGACGGCCAGTCGCGCGTCGGCCTCACCGGCATCACCTTCTCCGACACGCTCTTCGACGAGAATGCCACCTGCCACATCGCCTACGGCGGCTGCTACACCGACGCGCTCTCGGATCCCGACGTCGAGGGCGCGAACCGCGACTCGAGCGTCCACACCGACTTCATGATCGGCGACCCCGAGGTCGCGGTCGACGGCGTCACCCCGGACGGCCGCGTCGTCCCGCTGCTCCGCGACGACGTCTGGCTTCTCGACGAATAGGACCTAAACCCGCGTCCTTAGTTCACGTAGTGAACTAAGGACGGGAGTTTCAGGCCTCTTCGGGCGGGGCGTCGGGCGCAGCCGAGACGCCGATCACCTCCGGCGGCGCCGGCGGCACCACCGTGATGTCGACCTCCTCGTCGTTCTTGCGGGCGACGAGGATGGTCGAGCCCGGCTCGAGCTCGCGGCCGAGGATGAAGTCGGCGAGCGGGTCCTCGATGTAGCGCTGGATCGCGCGGCGCAGCGGCCGCGCGCCCATCGCCGGGTCGTAGCCCTTCTCGACGAGCAGGTCCTTCGCCTCGTCGGTCAGCTCGACGGTGACGTCGTGCTCGGCCATCTGGACGCGAACGCGGTTCATCATCAGGTCGACGACCTGCAGGATCTCGTCGCGCGACAGCTTCGGGAAGACGATGATCTCGTCGATCCGGTTCAGGAGCTCCGGCCGGAACACCTTCTTCAGGTCGCCCATCACGCGCGTCTTCATGTCGTCGTAGCTCAGGCCCTCGTCGGTGGAGATGTTGAAGCCGAGCGACACGTTCTTCGAGATCGACGCCGAGCCGATGTTCGAGGTCATGATCACGATCACGTTCCGGAAGTCGACCTTGCGGCCCTGCGAGTCGGTCAGCTTCCCGTCCTCGAGGATCTGCAGCAGGATGTTGAAGACGTCCGGGTGCGCCTTCTCGATCTCGTCGAAGAGCACCACCGAGTACGGCTTGCGCCGGACGGCCTCGGTGAGCTGCCCGCCCTCGTCGTAGCCGACGTAGCCGGGCGGCGAGCCGACGAGCCGCGACACCGCGTGCTTCTCCATGTACTCCGACATGTCGATCTGGATCAGCGCGTCCTCGTCGCCGAACAGGAACTCGGCGAGCGTGCGCGCGAGCTCGGTCTTCCCCACGCCCGACGGGCCGAGGAAGATGAACGAGCCGGTCGGCCGCTTCGGGTCCTTGATGCCGGCGCGCGCGCGGCGGATCGACTTGGAGACGGCGACGATCGCCGCGTCCTGGCCGATGACGCGCTTGTGCAGCTCCTCCTCCATGCGGACGAGCCGCTTCGACTCCGCCTCGGTGAGCTCGAACACGGGGATGCCCGTCCACATCGAGACGATGTCGGCGATCTCCTCCTTGCCGATCTCCGGCTGCTCGACCTGCTCCTGGTCGCGCCACTGCTCCTCGAGCTCCCGCTTCTTCTGCGTGAGCTTGCGCTCCTTGTCGCGCAGCGAGGCTGCCTTCTCGAACTCCTGGTTCTCGATCGCGGCTTCCTTCTCCGTCCGCACCTTCTCGATCTCGTCCTCGAGCTCGCGGTAGCGCGGCGGCGCGGTCATCGTCTTGATCCGCATGCGCGACGCGGCCTCGTCGATGAGGTCGATCGCCTTGTCGGGAAGGTGGCGGTCCTGGATGTAGCGGTCGGCGAGCGACGCGGCCGCGTCGAGCGCCTCGTCGGTGATCTTGCAGCGGTGGTGCGCCTCGTAGCGGTCGCGCAGCCCGCGCAGGATCTGCACGGTGTCGTCGGTCGACGGCTCCTCGACGCGGATCTGCTGGAAGCGCCGCTCGAGCGCAGCGTCGCGCTCGAGGTACTTGCGGTACTCGTCGAGGGTCGTCGCGCCGATCGTCTGCAGCTCGCCGCGGGCGAGCGCCGGCTTGAGGATCGAGGCGGCGTCGATCGCGCCCTCGGCGGCGCCCGCGCCGACGAGGTTGTGCAGCTCGTCGATGAACAGGATGATGTCGCCGCGCTGGGTGATCTCCTTCATCACCTTCTTCAGGCGCTCCTCGAACTCGCCGCGGTACTTCGAGCCCGCGACCAGCGCGGCAAGGTCCAGCGTGTAGATCTGCTTGTTCTTCAGGATGTCCGGGACTTGGTTGCCCGAGATGCGCGCGGCGAGGCCTTCGACGACGGCGGTCTTGCCGACGCCGGGCTCGCCGATCAGCACCGGGTTGTTCTTCGTGCGGCGCGACAGGATCTGCATCACGCGCTCGATCTCGGTCTGGCGGCCGACCACGGGATCGAGCTTCCCTTCGGCGGCCTGCTTGGTCAGGTTGCGGCCGAACTGGTCGAGCAGCTTCGAGCTCTTGCCCTTCTCGCTCGTCGCGCCCGCGCCGCCCTGGCGGCGGCCGGGGCCGGAGAGCATGCGGATGATCTCGTTGCGGATCTTCTCCGCGTCGGCGTCGAAGTCGAGCAGGATGCGCGCGGCGACGCCCTCGTTCTCGCGCACGAGCCCGAGCAGGATGTGCTCGGTGCCGATGTAGTTGTGGCCCAGTGAGAGCGCCTCGCGCAGCGCGAGCTCGAGCACCTTCTTCGCGCGCGGCGTGAACGGGATCTGACCGGTCGTGACCTCGTCGCCCTGACCGACGATGCGGGCGACCTGCGCGCGCACCTCCTCGACGGTGATGTCGAGCGACTCCAGCACGCGTGCGGCGAGTCCCTCCTCCTCCCGCAGCAACCCGAGGAGGATGTGCTCCGTGCCGATGTAGTTGTGCTTGAGCGCACGCGCCTCGTCCTGCGCGAGGACGACGACCTGCCGAGCCCGTTCCGTGAAGCGTTCGAACAACTCCCTGACCTCTCTACCGCCTCGTTCGGCGATGGAAACAGATTGCCCTTTCCGAGGCGCCCATGGTACTCCGGACGCCGGGGGTCGCGCGTCGGCCGATCTTTCCCGCAGTTATCGGCAGCGGCACGCCGTTCGAACACCCGAACCTTGCGCCCACCTTCGCCCAACATCCGGGGCCTGGCACGTGCCTGACCCCACCTCCGGGGCCTGGCGCGTGCCTGACCCCACCGTCGCTCGGACGAGGGTCGTGGCGAAGCGCCCGGTCGCGTCGTTTCGCCTGCTCAGCGGGGCTCGTCTTGGGCGTCACACTTCCGGCACGTGCCTGGTACGTGCCTGACCCCCGCGGGACGACGCACGCGGGCCACGGGGCCAGGCACGTACCAGGCCCCGTGTGCCGCGGCCGACGACTCAGTCCCGCGCGCGCAGCGCCGGGAAGAGGATCACGTCGCGGATCGAGTCGCTGCCCGTCAGCACCATCGCGAGCCGGTCCATGCCGATCCCGCAGCCGCCGTTCGGCGCCATGCCGTACGACATCGCCTCGACGTAGTCGGGGTCGCCGGGCTCCGCCTCCGCGTCGCCGGCCTCGCGCTCCGCCTCCTGCATCGCGAACCGCTGCGCCTGCTCCTCGCTGTCGTTGAGCTCGCTGAACGCGTTGGCGAACTCCATCCCCGCAACGACCGCCTCGAACCGCTCGACGATCCTCGGGTCGTCGTCCGTCGTGCGCGCGAACGGCGACAGCTCGATCGGCCAGTCGTGGACGATCGTCGGCTGGATCAGCTCCGGCTCGACGAAGTGCGAGTACGCGTGATCGGCGAGCTGCGCCCACGTGCGATCGCCGCCGGTCTCGACGCCGGCCGCCTGGAGCTTCGCGCGCAGCTCGTCCGCGTCGCGCGACCAGACCCCCTTGTCCTCGAGCGCCTCGACGAAGCGCACGCGCTGCCACGGCTTCGCGAGGTCGACGTCGTGGCCGCGGAACCGCGCCTTCGTCGTCTCGTTGGTCGCGAGCGCGGCGCGCTCGACCAGCGCCTCCGTCCGCTCCATCGTGTCGCGGTAGTCGGCGTACGCCTCGTACCACTCGAGCTGCGTGAACTCGGGCGAGTGCTTGTAGGAGATGCTCTCGTTGCGGAAGTCCTTCGAGATCTCGTAGACCTTCTCGAGCCCGCCGACGATCAGCCGCTTCAGGTACAGCTCGTCGGCGATGCGCAGATACAGGTCCTGGCCGAGCTCGTTCGAGCGCGTGACGAACGGCTCGGCGAAGCCGCCCCCGTAGCGCGGCTGCAGGATCGGCGTCTCGACCTCGATGAACCCCTCGCCGTCGAGGTACGCGCGGATCGCGGCGATCATCCGCGAGCGCGCGATCGCCGTCCGCCGCGACTCCTCGTTCATCAGCAGGTCGAGGTGGCGGCGGCGGTAGCGCTGCTCGACGTCGGTGACACCGTGGAACGTGTCGGGCAGAGGAGCGCGGATCCGCGCGAGCACGACGAGCTCGTCGACGACCATCGACGGCTCGCCGCGGCGGCTCTTCGCGGGGTGACCCGTCACCCCGACGACGTCGCCGAGGTGCACGTCGACGTCGCCCGTGCGCGCCGCCGGGCAGAGCAGCTGGATGCGGCCGGAGCGGTCGACGAGGTCGAGGAAGACGAGCTTGCCGAGGTCGCGCCGCGCGAGCACGCGCCCCGCGAGCCGCCGCGACTCGGCCGCCTCCTCGCCGTCGGCGAGCCGCTCCGCCTCGGCCCGCACCGCGGCCGTTTCGTCGCGGTCGGGAAAGCGCTTCGGCAGCGACGTCACGGGCTCCTGACCATAGCCCAGGCGTGCGGGCCGCCTTCCGGCGTCTCGCCCTCCGCGGCGACCTCGAAGCCGTGGCGCTCGTAGAAGGACAGGTTGCGCTCGTTGTTCGTCAGCAGCACCGCCGGCACCGCGTCGCGGGCGGCGCCCTCGACGCCGGGCCGCAGCAGCGCCGAGCCGATCCCCCGTCGCTGCGCGTCCGGCTCGACGCCGATGCCGGCGAGGTACCAGTGCGGGCCGGGCGCGATCCGCAGACGCAGATTCTCGACCGCGCGGCCGTAGGCGAAGAAGCGCCCGGTCGCGGCGCCGAGTCGGAGCGGCGTCACGACGAGCGCCCGCAGCGTCGGCGCGACGCGCATCGCCGGCCGCCCGGGCGGAAGCCAGCGCGCCGCGCCGAGCACCCGGCCCTGCGTCGTCCAGACGTCCGCCGCGGTCGAGTCGAAGCCCGCGCGGAAGAGCCACGGCAGCACCTCGCCGCGCCGCTCGGCGTTCGGAAAGAGCCACACCCACGCGGGATCCTCGTTGAACGCGCGCGCCAGAACCGCGCTCGCCTCGGCGAGCCGCGACGGGTCCAGCCGGACGATCTCCATGACCCGCGAACTTAGAGCATCGCGCCCGGACGACGGCCGTGCGCAGCGCGCCGAGTCAGCCGACCACCACGACCTGGTTCGCGCTCGTCTGCTGCCTGCCGAGGCGCAGGCGCAGCGTGACCGAGTCGCCGACGGCGATGCTCGCGATCTCGGCGGGCTTGCCGTGCACGAGGATCCTCGTCGACGGCGTGATCGCAACGGTGAGGGTCTTCCCCTGCAGCCGTCCGTCGTGCGGGCCGGTCGCGGTGACCTGCACGGTCAGCGACTCGGCCGCGACCGCGGTGACCGTCCCCGCGGCGTACGCGCCCTTCGCCGGCGGCACGAACGCGGGCACCGGGTACTGCGGCAGGATCAGGGGCTTCCGCGGCTTCTGCCGGAAGTCGAAGTCCTTGACGAGGTTGCCGAGGATCGGCACGTCCTCGCGCACGTCGGGCCGGCGGTCGGGCCGCCCGTCGGTCCGCGGATCGATGCGCCGCCCGCCCAGGAAGTCGTCCTCGATGAACTTGACGTACGCGTCGAAGCTGAGCGTCTGGTGGTCGACGTAGCCGCGCTTCGCGTAGGGGCTGATGACGATGCCGGGCACGCGCAGGCCGTAGCCGTTCTCGTCGACCACCGGCGGCTTCACGTGGTCGTAGAAGCCGCCCCAGTCGTCCCAGGCCAGGAAGATCGCGGTCGACGGCCAGTCCGGGCCCTTCATGATCGTGTCGATGAGACCGGTGACGTAGTCCTGGCCGACCGACACGCGCGACGGCGGGTGCTCGCTGACCGCGCCGGCCGGGTCGACCCACGAGACCGCCGGCAGCGTCCCCGCCCGTGCGGCCGCGTAGAAGTCGTGGATCGGCTTGATGTTCGCCAGCTGGCCGTCCTTGCGGACGGTGTCGAAGTACGGGAGCGGGTTCCAGATCCCCGGCGTCTTCGCGTTCTGGGGCAGCGCCTTGCAGGTCATCTCGTCGTCAGCGCAGTCAGGCTGGGTGCCCGGGAAGACGTAGTAGCCCCAGCTCACGTGGTGGGCGTGCAGCAGGTAGGTGAGGTCGGTCCAGGCGTAGTCCGGCGGCGTCGGAGGCCGGCCGTGCCTCAGCTCGAAGTCGGGCGGGGGCGCCGGGTCGTCCAGCGCGTTGACGCAGCTCATCGGGTCGCCGCGCACGCTGCACTTCGCCGACCACTCGGAGACCATGAAGAGGTGCGCGGGCAGGCTCCAGGACGCGTTCGGCTCGAACATGTGGTCCTGGAGCACGAAGTTGCGGGCGTAGGCCCAGTAGTTCGGGATCTCGCGCGCGTCGTGGTAGCCCATCACGTCGACGCGGGCTGCGTTCGCGCAGTTCGGGTTGTTCGGGTCGACGCAGCCCTTGCGCGCGCGTTCGGCCTGGGCGACGAACCCGTCCATCTTGCCGCCGTCGACGTCCGCCGCCGCGTTCGCGGCGCCGTGCGGGCCGCCGCCGTTCACGTCGTTCGGGTCGTGGTACGGGCGCTGGCAGCCGCCGTGGAGGGGATCGGGCACGCAGACCGTGGGGACGCCGTGCCGCATGGGAATCCCGTCGGCGCCCGGATACGTGCCGAAGTAGGAGTCGAAGCTCCGGTTCTCCTGCATGATCACGACGACGTGCCGGATCTTGTGGATCGCGGGGTCGATCCGGTCCGTCTCGCCGGAGCCGATTCCGGCCGCGGCGACCGTCGCGGCGATGGCCGCCACCGCCGGAATCGCCATCGTCCACCGCCGGGCGAGCCGCATCGCCGGAGAGATACCCGAGCCGTGTTGGTCCCGGACGGCGGCTCGTGTAAACGACCGGTAAAACGCGCGCGCGGCGCGAAGCGCTAGGCGGCCTTGATCTCGACGATCTTGAACTTGAGCGCGCCGCGCGGCGCCGCGACCTCGACGACCTCGCCCTTCTTGCGGCCCATGATCGCCTTGCCGACCGGCGACTCGTTCGACAGCTTGTTCTCGGCCGGATTCGCCTCGGCGGAGCCGACGATGTGGTACTCGACGTCCTTGCGCGCCTTCACGTCGCGCAGCACGACCCGCGAGCCGATCGAGACGGCGTCCTTCGAGATCTCCTTCTTCGAGATGACGCGGGCCGAGAGGAGCCGCTCCTCGAGCTGCGCGATGCGGTGCTCGAGCATCGCCTGCTCGTTCTTGGCGTCGTCGTACTCGGCGTTCTCGGCGATGTCGCCGAACTCGCGCGCGACGCGAATCCGCTCGGCCACCTCGCGGCGCTTCTCGCCGCGGAGATGGTCGATCTCCTGCTTGAGCTTCTCGTACCCCTCGGCAGTGAGGATGACTTCCTTCACCGGCTCCTCCAGGCTGAACCCTCGGAAAAACGGGCGGGAATGGTAGCGGCGCCGTCGAGGCTGGCGCAAGCCCCCGGCTACCATCCGCGGGCCGATGGAAATCGACCTCCGCGAGCACTGGTTCCTGGGCGGCGTGGAGATCCCCGGCCGGCTCGTCCTGGCCCCGATGGCCGGGGTGAGCGTGCAGGCGTTCCGCCGCCAGGGCCGCCGCTACGGCGCCGGCCTCGTCTGCTCCGAGATGGTCTCCGTGGCCGGCATCCAGCACCGCAACGAGCGGACGCTCGGCTACCTGCGCGTGGCGGCGGACGAGCATCCGCTCGCGATCCAGATCTTCGGCTCCGAGCCGGGCGCGATGGCGGAGGCGGCGCGGCTCGTCGAGGCGGCGGGCGCCGACATCGTCGACATGAACTTCGGCTGCCCCGTACGGAAGGTGACGAAGACTGGCGCGGGCGCGTCCCTCCTCGACGACTCCGACCTCGCCTGCCGGCTCGTGGAGGCCGTCGCGGGCGCGACCTCGCTGCCGGTCTCGGTGAAGATGCGCCGCGGCGTCGAGAACGGCTCGCGGACGTGCCTCGAGGTCGGGCCGCGGCTGGTGGAGGCGGGCGCGTCCTCGCTCACGCTGCACCCGCGGTCGGCACGGCAGATGTACACCGGCACGGCCGACCACTCGCTGACCGCCGAGCTGGCGGCGCTCGTCGACGTTCCGGTGCTCGCCTCCGGGGACATCACGTCGCGCGCGCGGGCACAGGCGGTGCTCGCGTCCACGGGGGCCGCGGCGGTGATGGTGGGACGCGGCGCGCAGGGGAACCCATGGGCGCTGCGGGAGATCATGGGCGACGACCGCGAGCCGACGCGCGAGGAGGTCGTCGCCGAGCTCGTCCTGTTCATACGCGAGACGGTGCGCGAGCTCGGCGAGCGGCGCGCGACCGGGTTCCTGAAGAAGTTCTACGGCTGGTACCTCGGCCGGGGCCGCTTCCCGCGGCCGTTCAAGCAGGAGCTCGTGCTGCTGCCGACGGTCGAGGAGGTCGAGCGCCGGCTGCTCGCCGAGGCGCCGGGCGCGCGCTTCGTCCTCGAGCGGCTCCTCGACGAGCTGCCCGATCCGGCCGGCGAGGTGCTGCTCGACTCGCTGCCGATCTCGCTCTACGGCGGGGGATAGTTCGTCACGGTGCCTGGCACCTAACGGTGCCAGGCACCGTGATTTCTTTTCCACACCAGGCGCAGGCCGTGGAGGGTCAGCTCGGGGTCGACCGCGGTGATCGTGCGCGAGTGCGGCGCGATCAGGTCGGCGAGCCCGCCCGTGGCGACGACGGGCGCCTCCGGCGCGGCGAGCTCGTCGCGGATCCGCTCCACGATCGCGTCGACCTGCCCCGCGAACCCGTAGACGAGCCCGGACTGGAGCGCCGCCGTCGTGTTCTGGCTGATCACGTGCTCGGGCGCCACGAACGGCACCCGCGGCAGTCGCGCGGCGCGGGCGAACAGGGCGTCCATCGAGATCTCGATCCCCGGCGCGAGCACGCCGCCGGCGAACTCGCCCTCCGCCCCGACGACGTCGAAGTTGGTCGACGTGCCGAAGTCGACGACGACGCACGGCCTCCCGTGTCGGACCCCGGCGGCAACCGCGTTGGCGATGCGGTCGGCGCCGACCTCGCGCGGATCGTCGTAGCGGATCGGGACGCCGGTCGGGACGTCCGGCCCGAGCACGAGCAGCTCCGCACGCGCCCAGCGCTCGGCGAACGCCTCGTACTCGCGAACGAGCGGCGGGACCGACGAGCACAGCACGATCCCGTCGAGCGCGCCGAGGTCGACGAAGGCGCGCAGCATGACCGCCAGCTCGTCGCCGGTGTGGGTGCGGTCGGTGCCGACCCGGAACTGCTCGTGGAGCCGCTCCCCGTCGAACAGCCCGAACACCGTCTGCGTGTTGCCGACGTCGATCGCAAGCAGCATGCGGGCGAGCGTAACGCCCGAACCTGGTTCGTGACTCCGTCACGAACCGGGTTCGCGAGCCTCAGAGATCCTCGATCTCGCTGCGGCCCTCGCCGATCTTCTTGGCGAGCGCCTCCGCGGTCAGCACCGGCTCGTCGCCCTCGCCGCGCAGCTCCTCGATCGTCACGTCGCTCGAGGTGTAGACCTCGGCGCGCGGGATCATGCGCGTGGGGCGGTTCTTGTCCCACACCCACACGTCCTCCATCTTCAGGTGGAAGAACGGGTAGTTCGGCTGCGGCACGTACTGGACGTCGAGCTTGTTGCAGAGGTAGGTGGCGTCCTGGGTGAGGACGCAGTAGCGGAAGAGCCCGAAGACGGCGCCGTACTCTTTCTTCAGGCGCAGCTCGGCTTCGGCCTCGAACTCGTCGAGCTCGTCGAGGTGGCTCACGAGCCGGATTGTAGCCCTGCGAGGAGCGCCGACACCCTCCCCCGTCCGGGCACGTCCAGGTCCGGCGCCAGCTCGGCCAGCGGCTCCAGCACGAACAGCCGCTCGGCGAGCCGCGGATGCGGCACCTGCAGGCCGGGCTCGTCGATCACGGCGTCGCCGTAGAGCAGCAGGTCGAGGTCGATGGTGCGCGGCCCCCAGCGCGGGCCGACCCGCTCGCGCCCGAGCCGGCGCTCGACGTCGAGCAGGTGGACGAGCAGCTGCCGCGCCTCGAGCGGGGTGTCGAT
>DASRDA010000019.1:0-117803 GCA_035652835.1 Gaiellaceae bacterium | reverse complement strand
GATCCCCGACCCCGACCAGACGAGCGAGAAGCCGAACGCGAGCTCCACCTTTCCGGCCCACCCTGTGCCCTCGCCGTGCACGAAGCCCTGCCAGAGCGCCGCCGCCTGCGCCTCGGCCATCCCGGGCCGGAGCTCCGCCCGAACGTGCTCCATCGCTGCGGCGCAGATCTCGTTCGCGAGCCGCATGCGCTCGACCTCCTGGGCCGTCTTGCGAGCGCGTGCGGGAACGAGAACCGACATCGCGTCCTCCGCCTCCTGCCACGCGCCGAACCAGGCGGCGGTGAACGTCGTCGGCTCGCCCACCATGCGGTCGGAGGCCTGCGTCCCCAGCGACAGCTCGAGGCCGACGCGGCGGTACTCCTTCGCCGCTTCGCGCGCCGCGTCGAGCGTGCGCGCCGGCACGGGCCGCGGGTCGTCGGGCGCGTAGCCCGCCACGAAGCGCACGTCGCCCGTCCAGGCGGTGTGCGCGGCGTCCTCCTCGGAGGCCTCGATCGTGATCAGCACCGGCTCGCCCTCGCGCGGGAAGACGCACGCGTCGTAGCCCTTCATCCCCCAGAAGTTCGTCAGGTAGAGGACGTTGTCGGGCGCGCGGACGACGAGCGCGTCGAGGTCGTGCTCGGCCATCAGCGCGCGCACGCGCTCGAGCTTCTCGTCGTCCCGCGGCCATGCTCTCACGCCTCGCCCCAGGGGCGGATGCGGGGCGGCGGCGGCGAGCCGTGCGCCTCATGCCAGGAGACGACCGGGTTGCGCAGCACGCCGATCCGCTCGATCTCCGCCTCGATCACGTCGCCCGGCTTGAGGTAGAGGCGCGCGCGCTCCTCCGGCGACTTGAATCCGGCGACGCCCGACACGGTGCCCGTCGACAGCACGTCGCCGGCCGAGTAGCCGAGCGCCGAGAAGCGCGAGAGGATCTCCGGGATCGTCGTGCTCATCCGGCCGGAGTGCGACTCCTGCCGCACCTCGCCGTTCACGCGCAGCTGCATCGCCAGGTCGTGCGGGTCGGGGATCTCGTCGGGCGTCACGATCCACGGGCCGAGCGGGCAGAAGGTGTCGATCGCCTTGCAGAAGCTGAAGACGCCCGAGCGCATCTCGCCGCGCTGGATGTCGCGCGCGGTGATGTCGTCGAAGATCAGGTAGCCGCCGACGTAGTCCGGGGCCTCCTCGGGCGAGAACCACTTCCCCGCCTTGCGCAGCACCACCGCGAGCTCGAGCTCGTAGTCGAGCTCCTCGGTGAGGTGCTCGGGGTAGACGACGGGCTCGTCCGGCCCCACGATCGCGTCGACGTTCTGGAAGAAGTTGATCCAGGGCGCGATCTGGTGCGACCAGTCGACGTTCTTCGACTCCTCCTCGTGCTCGCGGAAGTTGCCCGCGGTGTGGAAGAGCTTCTTCGGCACGATCGGCGCGCGCAGCGTCGCCCCGGCGAGCGGCGTCCGCTCCGCCGTGTCGTCGGCGCCGCCGCGCTCGAAGTAGGCGCGCATCGACGGGGCGGCGAGCCGCACGATCTCCTCGCCCTCGATCCGGCCGACCTTCCCCTCGTCGTAGGTGACGAGCCTCACGCGCAGATCCTCTGCGCCACGAGCGCGTACGTCTGCGCCGTCTTCACGAGCCCGTCGATCTCGAGATTCTCCCCCAGCTCGACGTCCATCAGCCCGGTCGAGGTGCCGTAGTTGACGGTCGGGATGCCGTACCGGGTGAGCGCCGACGCGTCGCTGAACCAGCGCGTGACGTCGCGCCCCGGCGGCTCACCGAAGACCTCGGCGTGGGCCGCGTCGATCGCCTGCACGAGCTCGTGACCCTCGTCGATCTCAGCCCCCGGCGCGGTCACGTAGACCTCGCCCTGCACGCCGTAGTCGGGGAAGCGCTCCGCCAGCGAGCGCACCATGTCGAGCACCTCGCGCCGCGCCGTGCCCATCGGTTTGGTGGGCGGCACGCGCACGTCGAGGTAGAGGTCGGTGTGGTGCGGCGTGCGCGAGACGCGCCAGCCGAAGCCGCCCTCGATCGCGCCCACGTTCACGATCGCCTGCGCGCCGCGATAGGCGTTGGACTCGTCCGCCTCCCACGCCTCGATCCACTCGAGCACCGCTTCCGTCACCTCGTGCATTCGCAGGATCGAGTTCCGGTCGCGCGTGCCCTCGCTGAACGCGGTATGGACGAAGCTGCCGTGCACGCGCAGCCGCAGCCAGAGCGCGCCGAAGTGGCCGAGCACGACCTTCCCCTCCGTCGGCTCGCCGAGCAGGCACATGTCGGCGACGCCGCCGTGCGTGACGAGGTGGCGCGTTCCCGTCGCGTAGCCGCGGTACTCGGCGCCCTGCGCCTCGCCCTGCTGCGCCTTCTCGATCTCGCCGCAGACGGCGGCGACCAGCACGTCGCCGCGCAGTCGCACGTCCGCGTCCTGCAGCGCGCGCACCGCCTCGACGTAGCACGCGAGCGCACCCTTCATGTTCGAGACGCCGAGCCCGTAGAGGCGGCCGTCGCGCACGAAGGCGGACGGCTGGAAGCCGGGCACGTCGCGCAGCCACGGCTCGCGCCCGGAGTACGAGGTGTCCATGTGCCCGTTGAGCATCAGCGACGGCCCGCCGCCGCCGCCCGGCCACGTCCCGAGGACGTTCGCGCGCCCGTCCTCGACCTGCTGCCACTGCACGTGCAGCCCGAGCTCGTGGAAGAGCTCCGCCATCCGCTCGGCCATGCGCTGCTCGTCGCCGGTGAAGCTGTGGACGTCGATCAGCGAGCTCGCCGTCTCGACGAGCCGCTCCCGGTCGACCTCGATCATCGCCGGAACCCGGAAACTCGCGTCCTTAGTTCACTTCGTGAACTAAGGACGGGAATCTCGACCCTGATCCTCATCCGCGGACGTGCGGGAGGACGCGCTCGCCGAAGAGCCGGATCTGGCGCTCGCGGTTCTCGCCCCACAGCTCGAGCATCACGTGCGTGCAGCCGGCATCGCGGTACTCCTCGATCGTCGCGATGCAGTCGCTCGGCGTGCCCGCGATCGGCCGGCACTTGGCGAGGATCGCGTCCGTCACCTCCGCCTTCGCCGCAAGGCGGCCGCCCCGCTCCATCGCCTCGGCGATCGGCCGGATCTCGTCCTGCTCGAGATTCGCCTTCTGGAGCAGGACGTCCGCAGCACCCTGGATGTTCTGAACCTTGTTGGCGAGATACATGCCGGCGATCTCGCGTGCCCCGTCGAGGCCGCGCTCGCGGTCGCTCTCGTGAATCGACGCGACGACGGTGCAGCCGATGTCGATGTCCGCCTTCACGTTCTCCCGCGTGTAGCGGACGAACGCCGGCGTCGTGATCGACGGCGTCAGGCAGCCGTCGGCGATCTCGCCTGCGAGCGCCTGCATCTTCGGCGCGGTCGCGGCGACGTACACCGGCGGCACCTCACGCGGCGCGTGCGCGTCGGGAGCGAGCGGGGGCACGTCGGCGCTCCACGTGTCGCCGTCGTACTGGAACCGCTCACCACCGAGCACGCCACGGACGATCGTGACGGCGTCGCGCATCGGCCCGAGCGTCTTCGTCGTCTGCATCTTCGTGTTGTTGAGGAAGATCTTCGAGGTGCCGAAGCCGAGGATGAACCGGCTCGGCCCAGCGGCCTCCTGCACGACGCGCGCGTCCATCGCCGCCTGCACGGGGTGCCGCGTCGAGGCGGCGATGATCCCCCAGCCGACCGTGAGCCGCTCCGTCTCGCGCGCGATCAGCGCCGAGACGACGGTCGACGAGCGCGCCTCCATCCCGTGCTTGCGCCACCACGGGTAGGCCTCCGCGAGCCAGATCGTGTCCATGCCCGCCTCGTCCATCGCCCGCGCCGAGGCGAGCATGGAGCCGAGCGGCTCCATCGTGAGCTGCATCACGCCGATCCGGAAGGGGGGCACGGACCCGGTTACCCGGCGGCGGTGGCCGCCTGCACCTGCGTGTCGAGCGCCGTCAGCACGTGCGAGACCTGCTGGTTGACGATCGGCTGCAGCACGCGCTGCCCCATCGAGCCCACCGGGCCGAGGATGTGCACCTGCGCCGTCCAGTGCATCGCCGTTCCGCCCTGCGGCCGGTCGCTGAGCTCGAACGACGTCTCCATCCGGAGCAGCGCGCCGACCCCGTTTCCCTTGATCTGCAGCTTCGCGAAGTCGGGCTCGCGCTCCTCGACCTTGTCCATGTCGACCTTCATGCGCAGGCCGCCGAGGCCGAGCGGGATCTTGACGTTGGCCGTCCAGCGGCGCGCGTCGTGGACGTCGAAGCTCTCGACGCCCGGCATCGTCTTCGCCATCGACGCGGGATCGTTCAGCACCTTCCACACCGCCGCGCGCGGCGCGTCGAACTCGCGATCGCCGGAGACGTTCACGCGTCCGCCACCGTGACGCGCCCGCCCGCCTCCTGCGGGCGCTGCAGCATCTCCCACACGCGGTGGTACGGGTTCGCGCTGTCCCACACGATCGCGCCGCCACGGCCGCGCAGCGCGTCCTGCAGCGCGGCGCAGACGGCATGGATGCCGGCGCCGCCGCCCTCGCCCATCCCCTTCGTCCCGAGCGGCGTGAACGGCGACGGCATCTCGACGTAGCCGGTCTTGAGCGGCGGCATGTCGAGCGCGTGCGGCACGTGGTAGTCGTAGAAGTTCGGCGTCAGCAGGTTGCCGTCTTCGTCGTACACGTACTGCTCGTGGACGACGGCGCCGAGGGCCTGCGCCGCGGCGCCCATCACCTGCCCCTCGACGATCTGCGGGTTGATCCGCTTGCCGCAGTCGTCGACGGCGGCGTAGTCGACGATGTCGTAGTAGCCGGTCTCGGGGTCGATCTCCACGACGGCCACGTGGATCTGCGCCGCGTAGGTGAGCGTGAGGTTGCCGAACTTGCGCTCCACGTCCGGCACCTGGAACGGGGGTCGGTAGACGTAGCGGCAGTTGAGGGTGACGTCGAGGTCCTCGGGCAGGCCGGCGTTGTTCGCGTTGACGATCGCGCCGCACGCCATGAACGGCAGCGCCACCTCGGGGTTGTCCCTGATTCGCACGGTGCCCTCGGCGAGCTCCAGGCCGTCGACCGGGCACTGCAGGACCGCGGAGGCGAGCTTCTTGATCTCACCGGCGAGCATCTCCGTCGCGCCCTTCACCGCGCTCAAGCCGGTCACCGCGAACTGCGACGCGTACGTGCCCGAGAAGCCGGCGTGCGAGTTCCAGTACGAGTCGTGGCCGGCACGCACGTGCACGTCGTCGACCGAGCACCGGAGGATGTCGGCGACGACCTGCGCCGCCGTCGTCTCGTGCCCCTGGCCCTGCGGCGTCGTGCCGAGCGTCACGACGATCTCGCCGAAGATGTCCAGCTTCACGGTGGCAACCTCGTTGTTGCCGGAGAACTGCAGCTCGGGGTTGATGAGGCGCGACTGGCCGAAGTTGTTCGTGCCCGAGTCGAGGGTCGAGCCGATGCCCACGCCGAGCAGCTTCCCGCGCGCCTCGGCGTCGGCGCGGCGCGCCGCGATCTCGTCGTAGCCGATCAAGTCGAGCGCGACGTCCAGCATCCGCGCGTAGTCGCCGGAGTCGTAGACGCAGCCGTTCGGCGTCTCGTAGGGCATCTCCTCGGCGCGGATGTAGTTGCGCTTGCGCACCTCGACCGGGTCGAGGTCGAGCTCGTGCGCGACGATGTCGATCACGCGCTCCGTGAACCAGAGGTGCTGCAGGCGCGAGTAGCCGCGGTTCGGGGAGACGGGCGCCTTCGTGGTCGCCACCTGCGTGAAGTCGACGCGGACGTGGCGCCAGCGGTACATCCCCGGCGTCACCTGCGCCCAGATGACGCCGCCGAGCGGCTCGTAGCGCAGCCACGCGCCCGCGTCGTCGAGCGCCTTCGTCCGGAAACCGAGCAGCGTGCCGTCGTTCTTGACCGCCACCTCGGTGTCGAGGAACCAGCGCTCGTTGCCGTGCGACATCGACAGGTGGAAGTCCGTGCGCCACTCCGTCCACTGCACGGGGCGGTTCAGCTTGCGCGCGAGCAGGCAGCAGACGACGAGCTGCGGGTGCGACGTGATCTTGTTGCCGAAGCCGCCGCCGATGTCCTGCGTGACGAAGCGGAGCTTGTCGAGCCCGCACCGCATCGCGGGCCCCATCATGATCGCCGCGAAGCCGGGGAACTGGTTGTTCGTGTGGATCGTCCACTGGCCGGTGCCGCGGTTGTACTCGACGAGCGCGCCGTCGCACTCGAGCGGCGTCGAGTTGAAGCGGTGGAAGTGGAGCTCGTCGATTCGCACGATCCGATCTGCTTCCGAAAAAGCACCGTCGAGATCGCCCCACTCGTAGACGCCGTGCCACATGAGGTTGCCCTCGGCTTCCTCGTGCAGCACGGGCGTGTCCGCATCGCAGGCGCGGCGCGCGTCGACGACCGGCGGCAGCGGGTCGTACTCGACCTCGACCAGCTCGGACGCGTCGCGGGCGCGCTCGCGCGTCTCGGCGACGACCGCGACGACGGGCTCGCCGACGTAGCGCACCTTGCCGACGGCGAGCGCGTAGTCCTTCAGGTTCGCGCCCGGCGCGGAGGAGATCTGGAAGAACGGGTCGGTGAGCGCCGCGACCTCCTCGCCGGTGAGCGTCCCGTAGACGCCCGGCATCGCCTCGGCCTGGGACACGTCGATCGCGCTGATGTGCGCGTGCGCGTACGGCGAGCGCACGAAGTGCAGGTAGCCCATCCCGTGACGCTTGACGTCGTCGACGAAGACGCCCTGGCCCTGGACGAGCCGCCGGTCCTCCTTGCGCGGGACGCTCTGGCCCGACCACGTGCGCTCGGGCGCCTCGACCTTCTCCGGGGCGACGGTGGTCGTCATCCCGAAGCTCCCCGAACCTGGTTCGCGCATCTCTCCCCCCAAACCAGGTTCGCGCGTCTCCCGCCGCTCACTCGGCCGCCGCCTTGACCGCCTCGAAGATGTTCCAGTAGCCCGTGCAGCGGCAGATGTTGCCCTGCAGCGCCTTGCGGATCTCCTCCTCGGACGGATGCGCGTTCTTGCGCAGCAGCGCGGTCGCGCTCATCAGCATCCCCGGCGTGCAGTAGCCGCACTGCAGCGCGTGGTGGTCGTTGAACGCCTGCTGCAGCTTCGAGAGCTCCTCGCCGTCGGCGAGCCCCTCGACCGTCTCGATCGAGGCGCCGTCCGCCTGCACCGCGAGCAGCATGCAGCTCTTGAGCAGCGTCCCGTCGACGATCACGGAGCACGCGCCGCAGTTGCCGGTGTCGCAGCCCACGTGGCTGCCGGTCAGATCCAGGTCGTCGCGCAGGAAGTGGATCAGCAGCTTGCGCGCCTCGACGCGGCGCTCGAACCTCGTCCCGTTGACGGTGACGGTGATCGCGCGCTCGTTGGCGACCTCGGCCGCGGCCACTACGACCTCCCTTCCGCCTGCTGCACTGCGCGCACCGCGAGCACCTCGGCGAGATGGCGGCGGTAGTCGCTCGACGCGTGCACGTCGGAGGGAGGATCGAGCTTCGCGGCGCGGACGGCCTCGCGCACGGCCTCCGGATCCGTCGACTCCGGCTCGAGCCGCACCGGCACCGCGTCGACGCAGCCGATCGCGAGCGACACGCCGCCGTTCAGCGCGGCGGCCGCGCTCACGATGCAGGTGCCGTCGACGCCGAGCGTCACCGCGGCGAAGCCGTCGCGGCGGCCCGCCGGCACGCGGATCCGCGTCAGGAGCTCGTCCTGGGCCGCGGCCGTCATGTAGACGCCGAGGAAGAAGTCCGCCGCGGGCACGACGCGCTCGCCGCCTTGCCCTCGAACCACGAACTCGGCGCCGAGCGCCGCGAACACGGGCGGCAGGTGGTTCGTCGGGTCGTTCGTGCAGGCGTTGCCGCCGACGGTGCCCCGATTCCGCACCTGGACGTCGGCGATCTGCGCGCAGACCTCGCCCAGGATCGGACGCGCCCGCGCCTCGCTCGACTCGATCAGCTCCGTGTAGGTCGTCATGGCGCCGATGTCGAGCGTCCCGTCGGCGCCGAGCTCGATTCCCTTCAGCTCCTGCAGGTCGGCGAGATCGACGAGCACGTCCGGCGACCCGGCCCGCATCTTCATGACGTTGACGAGCGTCTGCCCCCCGGCGAGAGCCCGCGCGCCGTCGTCCGCGGCGAGCGTCTCGAGCGCTTCTCCGAGCGAGGCCGGGCGCGCGTATCCAACCTCACGGAGGAGCATCGTCGAGCGTTTTATAAAATGTCGGATGTCGTCGGCGCAAGTTGCTAGGCGAGGAGCGGGCGCAGGCGATGGAGCGCGGCGAGCACGGCGTCGACGTCCTCGACCGTGTTGTAGGCGTGCAGGGAGACGCGCAGGTTCGAGTCGCGCTCCGAGGTGACGATCCGCTCCTGCGCCAGCGCGGCCACCAGTCCGGGAGCGTCGGTCGAGCGGATGCACACGAGCGCGCCGCGGCGGTCGGGCTCCCGCGGGGTCACGACGGTGCCGCCCAGCTCGTCGACGCCCGCGATCAGCCGCTCGTTGAGGGCGTTCACGTGCTCCCGCGTCTCGGCGATCCCGATCTCGCGCATCAGCTCGATGCCCGCGATGCCGGCGTAGATCGACGGGACCGGCGGCGTCCCCGACTGGAAGCGGCGCGCGTTCGGCGCCGGCGCGTAGCGCGTGTGGGCCATCTCGAAGATGTCGAGGTCGGCGAACCAGCCCGTCTCGGTCGGCGTCAGCTCCTGCGCCAGGCCGGGCCGCGTCCACAGGAACGCGAGCCCGGCCGAGCCGAGCAAGTACTTGAGAACGCCCGCGGCGAGCGCGTCGACGCCGAGGTCCGCCACGTCGAGGGGGTAGGAACCGATCGCCTGGTACGCGTCGAGCAGGCAGAGCGCGCCGCGCTCGTGTGCGACGTCCGCGATCTCCTCGACCGGCAGGCGCGTGCCGTTCCGGTAGCAGACCGCGGTCACGGAGACGATCGCCGTGCGCTCGTCGATCGCCTCGGCCACCCGCTCGGGTGGGGCGACGTGCACCTCCGCCCCGCGCAGCTGCTGCGCGTGCCAGATCTGGCCGATGGTCGGGAACTCGTAGTCGCTGATCACGACCTTCGGCCGCCGCGAGAAGTCCAACGCCGACGCGAATGCGCTGACGCCCGCGGAGAGCGAGGTCGTGACGGCGACGTCGTCCGGCCGCGCGCCGACGAGCCCGGCGAACGCGGCGCGCGCCGCCTCGGTGCGCTCGACCCAGTAGTCCCACGGCGCGCCGCGCTCGTCCCAGCCCTCGAGGTAGTCCTCGTAGGCGGCGCGCACCGCGTCGGAGAGCGCGCCCTGCGAGCACGAGTTGACGTAGACGCGCGACTCGAAGATCGGGAAGCGCGAGCGGCACGAGGCGACGGACGCGTCAACGGCCAAGGTAGGCCCTCCTGAGGTCCTCGTTCGCGCTCAGCTCGCGCGCCGGCCCCTCCAGCACGAGCCGGCCCGTCGAGAGGACGTAGCCGCGGTCGGCGATCGACAGCGACACGTTCGCGTTCTGCTCCACCACGAGGATCGCCACGCCCGACTCGTGCACCTGGCGGATGATCTCGAAGTTGCGCTCGACGAGGATCGGCGCCAGGCCCATCGACGGCTCGTCCATCAGCAGCAGCTTCGGCCGCGACATCAGCGCGCGTCCCATCGCGACCATCTGCTGCTCTCCGCCCGAGAGCGTGCCGGCGAGCTGGCCGCGGCGCTCGTAGAGGAGCGGGAAGAGCTCGTACACGCGCTCGTAGTCCTCCTTCGCCGCGCCGCCGCGCACGTACGCACCCATCTCGAGGTTCTCGAGCACCGTCATCGGCGCGAACAGCCGCCGGTTCTCGGGCACGATCGCGAGCCCGCGGCCGATGCGGTAGCTCGTCGGCCGCCCCGTCACGTCCTCGCCGTCGATGCGCACCGCGCCGTTCCGCGGCCGCACGATGCCGAGAATCGTCTTCAGCGTCGTCGACTTCCCCGACGCGTTGCCGCCGAGGAGGCACACCAGCTCGCCCGGCTGCACCCGCAGGGACAGCCCCTGCAGGATGTGGATCTGGCCGTAGTACGTGTCGACGCGGTCGAGCTCCAGGAGCGGAGCTCGCGTCCTTAGTTCACTACGTGAACTAAGGACGGGCGTTTCGCCCGTCACTTGCTCACCGCCGTCTGCAGGCCGAGGTAGGCCTCGATCACCTGCGGGTCGCTCGCCACCTGCGCGAACGACCCCTCCGCGATCTTCACGCCGTGGTCGAGCGCGACGACGCGGTCGGAGATGCCCTCGACGACGTGCATGTCGTGCTCGATCACGAGGATCGTGTAGCCGCCTTCCTCGCGGAGGCGGCCGATCAGCTCGGTGATCTCGTGCGTCTCCGCGGGGTTCATCCCCGCGGCCGGCTCGTCGAGCAGCAGCAGCCGCGGGTCGGTGGCCGTCGCGCGCGCGATCTCCAGCCGGCGCCGGTTCGCGTAGGAGAGCGAGTACGCCGGCTGCTCCCAGCGGTAGCCGGTCAGCCGCTCGCCGAAGAAGCGCAGCCGCTCCTCCGCCAGCGCCTCGATCTCGCGCTCCTCGCGCCGCATCCCGGGCGTGCGCACCATGCAGCGGAAGAGCCCGGCGCGCGTGTGGCCGTACGCGGCGGCCATGACGTTCTCCTTCACGCTCATGTTCAGGAACAGCCGGAGCGACTGGAAGGTGCGGGCGATGCCGAGCCGTGTGATCCGGTGCGGCGGCAGGCCGACGATGCTCTCGCCGGCGAACAGGATGTCGCCCTCGTCGGGCCGGTAGATGCCGGTCACGAGGTTGAAGAGCGTCGTCTTGCCGGCGCCGTTCGGCCCGATCACGCTCACGATCTCGCCCTCGTCGACGTGCAGGTCGAGCGACGAGACGCACGTTAGCCCGCCGAACGCGAGCGTGACGCCGCGGAGCTCGAGCAGCGTCTCGGCCATCAGACGATCTCCACCCGCCGCTCGCCGAGCAGGCCGTTCGGCCGCGCGATCATCAGCACGATCAGGAGCAGCCCCAGCATCACGTACCTCGTCGGGCCGGGGTTCGGGAGCATGACGTTCTCCCAGACGAACGCGGCGAGGTAGATCGTCGGCACGAGCGCGGCGAGCCTGAGCACGGGGTGCCGCAGCAGCGTCAGCCCGAGGACCATCGCGAGCAGCACGCCGTAGGCGACCGGAGGCAGCCACGCCGCCAGCCGCACCGGCACGACGACCCAGTCCGAGACGGCGTGCGCGATGCCGCCGTGCGCGCCGTCGACCCACGACCGGTGCAGCGAGCCGGCGACGACGCGCACCACCGCCCCGAAGACCGCGGTCGCCACGATCAGCAGCGCGAGGCGGCGCGAGAGCCGGAACGCGAGCACGACCCCGCCCGCGACGACGAGGTAGAAGAGCACGCGCGCCTGGCCCGGGTTCTGCAGCACCTGCAGCAGGACGTTGACGACGATCGCGCCGAACACGACGCCCCACTGGCTGCCGGAGCCGCCGAGGATCACCATCGCGTAGACGGTGATCAGCACGACGGGCGAGAAGTTGAGCGGGAAGACGCTCGCGCTGAGCGCGGTCGAGATCGTGCCGGTGAGCGCGGCCACCGCGGCGCCGGTCGCGAAGCTCAGCAACTTCAAGGTGTTGACCGGCATGCCCATCACCTCGGCGGCCAGCGGATCCTCGCGGAGCGAACGCCACGCGCGACCGACGCGCGACCGGTTCGCGAACCGCAGCGCGACGAAGACGACCGCGAAGATCCCGAGCGCGACGTAGTAGTACGACACGGCGAAGATGCCGTTGTGCTGCACGGGCAGCGCGTGCCCGAAGAAGCTCAGGGGGTCGACGTTGAGGATCCCGTTCGCGCCGCCGGTGATGTTGTGGCCGAAGATCGTGTCGCCGTTCGTCGCGACGGTCTCGAAGAGCTCGAGGAAGAACAGGGTCACGATCGCGAGGTAGTCGCCGGAGAGCCGGCGCGAGGGCAGGCCGAGCAGCAGCCCGACGACCGCGCCGAGGGCGGTGACCGCGGGGATCGCGACGATCGTCGGCAGGTGGTAGCCGAACTGGCCGGAGTCGAAGATCGCGTACGCGTACGAGCCGATGCCGTAGAAGGCGATGTAGCCGAGGTCGAGCAGGCCGCCCCAGCCGACGACGACGTTCAGCCCCAGCGCGAGCAGCATGAAGATCACGGTGTCGAAGCCGACGCGGCGCACGTAGCCGCTCGACTCGATCGCGGGCATCGTCGACGCCGCCGCGACGAAGAGCACGAGCCACGCCCACCACGGAACGGCGCGCAGCCGTTCCTCGACCGCGCCGAGGCGGCCGCCGCGCACGAGCCGCCGCTCCGCGTGCCGCGCGACCCACTCGTCCTGGCCGATCGCCGGGCCGGCGGCGGGGACGTCCGACGAGAGGGGGGTGGTGTCAGACACCGTTAAGAGACGATGAGGTGCCAGGCACCGTGACGAGACTGGAGCGGCGGCAGCGGCTCATACCTTGCGGATGTCGGCGCGGCCCAGCAGTCCCTGCGGCCGGAAGATCATGAAGGCGATCAGGATCGTGAAGACGACGAGGTCGGACCAGGTCGTCGTCCAGTAGCCGGAGGTGTACGACTCGGCGCCGCCGAGGAGCAGCCCGCCGACCATCGCGCCCGGGATCGAGCCGATGCCCCCGATGACCGCGGCGGTGAAGCCCTTGAGGCCGATGGTGAAGCCGACGGAGGCCGCCGTCGGCACGCGCAGCGCGAACATCACGCCGGCCGCGCCCGCGAGCGCCGAGCCGAGCACGAACGTGAAGACGATCACGCGGTCGATGTCGATGCCCATCATCGCCGCCGCCTCGCGGTCGAACGACGTCGCGCGCATCGCCTTCCCCGTCGGCGTGCGGTTGACGAGGTACCAGAGCGCGATCATCAGCCCGAACGCGGAGGCGATCGTGATGATCCGGAGCAGCGGCACGTGCACCTGGCCGATGTCGAAGCCGTGGAAGTAGAGCGAGCCGCCGCTCAGGTTGTACGACTGGTAGTCGCGCTGCTGCGCGCCGAAGAGCAGTTGCATCGAGTTCGAGATGAAGAACGATGCGCCGAGCGCGCTGATCAGCGGCGCGATCCGCGGCGCGTCGCGGAGCGGCCGGTACGCGAAGCGCTCGAGCACGACGCCCAGCACGGCGCACCCGGCCATGGCGGCGACGGTGACGAGCAGGAGCAGCAGCCACACCGGCACATCCGGGTTCGACGCGCCGCCGAGCGCCTGCAGCGCGCCGTAGCCGATGAACGAGCCGACCATGAAGACGTCGCCGTGCGCGAAGTTCAGCAGCTTCAGCACGCCGTACACGAGCGAGTAGCCGAGCGCGACGAGCGCGTACACGCTCCCCAGCGTGAGGGCGTCGACGGTGAGCTGCGTGAACGTGGCCAACTGGCGGTGCGTGAGCGGCCCGACCCGCGACGGGCCGGGCCGCTCACTCTCGATCGACTACCCGACGAGCTTGTACGAGCCGTTGGGCTGGATCTTGAAGATGTAGAACTTCGCGTTCAACGGATCGTTGGTCTTCGTCGAGAACCTGAAGCTCCCGCCGAGGATCCAGTTCTTGATCCGCACCTTCTTGACCTGGTGGAACACGTCGGCGCGCGAGCTCAGCTTGCCGTGCCCCGCGACGCAGGCGTTGTGGATCGCCTGCAGCAGGACCTGCGTCGCGCCGTAGGCCGGCGGCCCGAACGAGCCCACCTGCTTGCCGGGGTTGTCCTTCTTCCAGGCGGCGATGACTCCCGCGTCCGCCTTGATGCCGGTGATGTCCGGCGCGAAGTTGGAGAGGTAGCCGCCCGCTTTGTTGTACTGCGTCGGCGCGTCCGAGCCGTCGCTCGAGAACATGATCGCCTTCTTGCCCTGCTCGACCAGCTGCTCCGCGAACGTCTGCGCCTGCGGCGGCTGCTGCGTCGGGAAGAAGACGGCGCTCGCGTCGCTCGGCACCTTCGTCACGTAGGACGAGAAGTCCGTCGTCGACACGGGAGCCGAGATGCGAATCGTGGTCACGCCGTGCGCCTTCAGGTAGGCGTCGACCGCGGCCGCGAGCCCCTGCGAGTACGGCTCCTGGAAGTCGAAGATGACGACCTTCTTCACGTGGAGCGTCTTCACCATGTACGCCGCGTCAGTCGGCCCCTGCACGTTGTCGGCAGGGACGACGCGGAAGAAGGCGGGAGTGCCCTCGCGCTTGCCGCCGACCGTGTAGGTGAGGTCGGTGCGCGTCGCCGACGGCGAGATGTGCGCCATCTTCGCCTGGAAGTACGTCTGGCTCGACGCGGCGACGCCGCCGGACGTCGCCGGCCCGATGATGCCCATCACGCGGGGGTCGGAGACGTACTTCTGCGCCAGCGTCTGCGCCGGCGAGATCCCCTGCTCGACGGGCGTGTCGCCCTGCAGCAGCTGGATCTTCAGGCCGAGCTGCGGCGCGAGCTGCTTGACCGCCAGCTTCGCCCAGCTGAGCTGCTCCTGGCCGAGGAACGCCGCGCCGCCCGTGAGCGGGGTGACGATGGCGATCTTGAGCGGCGACTTGCAGCTGACGCTCTGCGTGGCCGCGGCCGTCCGGGCGCGGCCGTTCGCGGTGCTCGCGGCGACCGCCGCCACGAGGCCCGCGAGGGCCAACACGATCCACTTCTTCATATGTGTCCTTTCCAGGGGGGTGCCTGAGGCACCGCCGAGTGTCGCGGGTCATGAAAGCCGTGTCAATGATCAAATCCGCCCGGCCTGCGCACGCACGTCTAGATTCCGCGCATGCGCTACGCGCTCGACTCCGCCGCCAGCCCGGACGGGCGCCTGTTCGACGCCGAGCGCGGATGCACGGCGTTCTCGCAGCGCCTCCTCCGGCTCCGCGCCGGCGACTGCGAGCGCCGCGGCGAGGACGCGGACGAGCTCCTCTATGTCCTCGAGGGGAGCGGGACGCTCGAGGCCGGCGGAGACGGGCTGCCGCTCGCGCCCGGCACGGCCGGCTTCGTCGCCGCGGGGCAGCGCTGGTCCTTGCGCGCCGACGGCGAGCTGACGGTCCTCTCGGTGCTCGTGCACGAGCCGGAGGAGGCGACGCGCCCGTTCGCGACGGTCGAGCTCGGCGCGGTGGAAGCCGGCCGGGCGACCGCGGGACGCGAGTTCCTGCTCGGCGCCGGCCCCGAGCTCGGGTGCAACTCGGCGACGCAGTTCGTGGGCCTGATCCCGCCGGGGCGCGCGCCGGACCACTTCCACCGCTACGACGAGGTGATCTACGTGCTCGCGGGCGAGGGCACGCTCGAGATCGGCGGCGAGTGCGCGCCGCTGCGGCCCGGCACGTGCGTCCACCTGCCGCGCGAACTCGTGCACTGCCTCGCCAACACCGGCGACTCCGAGCTGCGCGTCCTCGGCGTCTTCCGGCCCGCCGGCTCGCCCGCCGAGGCCTACTACCCGGACGGCACGCCGGCCGCGGTGCCGGCGGAGGCGTAGGCGATGCCGCGGATCGAGCGCAGCGCGCGGGTCGCGTGGCGCGGCAGCGTCGCCCGCGGGAGCGGGACGCTCACGGCCGCGAGCGGCGCGTTCTCCGACCTGCCGTTCACGCTCGCCTCCCGCATCGGCGACCCGGAGGGGAAGACGAGCCCGGAGGAGCTGCTCGCCGCCGCGCACGCGGGCTGCTTCGCGATGTCCCTCGGTTCCGAGCTCGCGCGGGACGGCACGCCTCCCGATGCGGTCGACGTCGCCTGCACGATCGTGATGGACGAGGTCGAGGGGCAGGGGCATCAGATCGTCGGCTCACAGGTCGAGGTCCGCGCCGAGTCCGAGGCGTCGCCCGAGGCACTCGACGCCGCACTCGCGCGCGCCGACGAGGGCTGCCCGTTCTCGGCGCTGCTCAAGCGTGCCGGCGCCGACGTGCAGGTCCGTCTCGTGTGAGCGCGCCGCTCGATGGTCTTCGGATCATCGACCTGACCCGCGTCCTCGCGGGCCCGTACTGCACGATGCTGCTCGCCGACCTCGGCGCCGACGTGGTGAAGGTCGAGCGGCCGGGAACCGGCGACGAGACACGCACCTGGGGCCCGCCGTTCGCCGGCGGCGAGGCCGCGTACTACCTCGCGGTCAACCGCGGCAAGCGCAGCGTCGCGCTCGAGCTGACCGGTGAGCGCGACCGTGCCGCGTTCCTCCGCCTCGTCGAGAACGCCGACGTCGTCGTCGAGAACTTCCGGCACGGCAGCGCCGAGGCGCTCGGAATCGGCTACGACGACCTGCGCGCGGTCAACCCGCGGCTCGTCTACTGCTCGATCACCGGCTTCGGCGAGCGCGAGCCGCGAAGCCGCCCGGGCTACGACTTCGTCGTGCAGGCCGAGTCGGGGCTGATGAGCATCACCGGCGAGGCCGACGGGCCGCCGTCGAAGGTCGGCGTCGCGGTCGTCGACGTGCTCGCCGGCCTGAACGCGGCCACGGCGATCCTCGCGGCGCTGCGACGCCGCGACCGGACCGGCGAGGGCGTCCACGTTCGCGTCTCGCTGCTCGACAGCGCGCTTAGCGCCCTCGTCAACGTGGCGCAGAGCGTGCTCGTCACCGGCGAGGAGGCGCGCCGTCACGGCAACGCGCACGCGAGCATCGCGCCCTACCAGCCGCTCCGCGCGGCGGACGGCGAGATCGCGGTCGCCGCCGCGAACGACGGCCTCTTCGCGAGGCTCTGCCGCGCGCTCGACCGCGACGACCTGCTCGCCGACGCCCGCTTCGGGACGAACGCGGCGCGCGTCGAGCACCGTCGCGACCTCGTCGACGCGCTCGAGGAGACGCTCGCCACGCGGAGCGCGGCCGACTGGCTCGCGCGGCTCGAGGCGGCGGGCGTGCCGGCCGGACGGATCCGCGGCGTGCGCGAGGCGCTCGAGGCAGCCGCGGCGGCAGGCGAGGATCCGACGGTGGCGGTCGACCACCCGACGATCGGCCGGCTCCCGCTCGTGCGGACCGCGCCGCGGTTCGCGGGCGTCGACGCGGCCGCGCCGCTGCCGCCACCCCTCCTCGGCGAGCACACGCGCGAGGTCCTCGCCGAGGCCGGCATCGACACGACCGGCTGAATCGAGGAGAATCGCGCGTCAACGCAAGCGAGGAGGAATCGATGGCTGTGGGGATGCTGTTGATGGGCGAGGCGGTCACGAGGGAGAGCTACGAGCAGCTCACCAGGGAGATGTTCGGGAACTATCCGATGCGCGAGGACCAGTCGCCGGACGGGCTGATGATGCACACCGCCGGCGCGACCGACCAGGGCTGGTACGTGTACGACGTCTGGGAGTCGCAGGAGCACTTCCAGCGGTTCGCCGAGAGCAAGCTCGGGCCGGCGATCGAGGCGGCAGGCATCGACCGCTCGACCGGGCCGCAGCCGCAGTTCTTCCCGATCGAGACCCTCGTCAAGGGACCTGCGCTGTAACGCAGGCCGGGCCGTCTCGCGCCGACCCCTCTCGGCGCGAGACGGCGTCGCGTCCGGCCGTTACGGCCGGACGCGGACCTGGACGAGGCGGCGCGTGGACGCGCCCGCGAGCAGGTCGCCCTGCGGGGTACGGGCGCGCACGAACATCACGAGCGCGGTCCGCAGCGGCATCTTGCGGGTCGGCACGATCGTCACGGTCGCCCACCCGGAGCCGTCGGTCGCCACCTCCGCGACCGGGCGCGCCCATCCGTAGGGCAGCCCGAGCACGTAGACGAGCGCGCCGCTGACCGAGTGCTTGCCGGTGTCCGAGACGTGGAAGCGCGCGGTGAACGCCCTGCGCGAGTGACCGCCGAGCGGATAGGAGATGCGGTCGACGACGAGCCGGTCCGGCAGCGCGACGGTGGAGGCGGGCACCGCGCCCCCGGCGGCCGCGACGGCAGCCGTCTGATTCGAGTACTTGCTCGCGCTGCCGCCCTCGTTCGTCGCGGTCACGTACACCTGCAGGCGGTGGCCGACGTCGGCCGAGGTCAGCGTGTAGGACTGCCCGGTTGCGCCGGAGATCGCCGCGCAGTTCGCGCCCTGCCCGTCGCAGCGCTGCCACTGGTACGCGTAGGAGAGACCCGTGCCGTTCCAGCTGCCGGATGTCACCTGCAGCGTCTGGCCCGCGACGAGCGTGCCGGTGAGCTGCGGCGCGGCGGTGTTCACGGGCGGCGCGACGTTCGAGCCGATCACGCCCGTCTGGTTCGAGTACTGCTTGGCCGAGCCGATGCTGTTGGTCGCGGTGACGTAGACCTGCAACCGGTTGCCGACGTCGGTCGCGGTCAAGGTGTACGTCGTGTTCGACCCCTGCATGAACGGCGTGCAGTTCGCGCCGCTGCTGTTGCAGCGCTGCCATTCGTACGTGTACGTGATCGGCGCCGTGCCCGTCCACGTCCCGGGCGTGACGGTCAGCGTCGAGCCCTGCTTGGTCGTGCCGGAGAGCTGCGGCGGCGCGGTGTTGGCGGGCGCCGTCCCCTTCACGACGACGTCGGTCGGCGTCGAGAGGACGGGACCGCCGGTGCCGTCGGCGTTCGTCGCCGTGACGGCGACGCGCAGCGTGTGGCCCGCGTCGGCCGACTGCACCGTGTACGTCTCCGAGGTGGCCGAGGAGATCGCGCCGCAGCTGCCGCCGCCCGAGTCGCAGCGGTTCCACTGATAGGCGAACGAGATCGGGTTCGCGCCGCTCCAGCTCCCGGGCTGCGCGGTGAGCGTGTCGCCGACGACGGCCGTGCCGGAGACGGTCGGCGTCGAGGTGTTGCCGGGCGGATTCGCGGACTCGGCCGCGCTCCCGACCGCGACGTAGACGGATGCGGATGCGCCTGCCACGGCGACCGCGAACAGCAATCGCTGGAACCAGCGTCTCACGGGTGCTCCCCCTTCGATTCGATGGCGGCGCGCCAATGATCGGGCCCGCCTGTGAAGACGCTGCTAGCGACGCGTGAGGATTCCGGGCGGCCGGCGCGTCAGCGACAGCGCGCGGCGGCGGCGGTCGCACGCGCTCCCGGCGGGACGACGTACACACGCTGGCGCCGGAGGGCGCGGAGGACGAGCGTGCTCGGTGGCGAGCGGTAGACGTCGAAGTGGAAGCCGATGATCGCGCCGCCGGTGTCGAGCGCGCGAAACCACCCGTGCGCCGGCGTGTCGCAATAGGCGGCGATGAAGACGCGGCTGCCGTAGGGCACGACGTGAGGGTCGGTTGCGACGACGTGCCAGAACGGCAGCGGGCGCGACCGGCCGGCGGCGAAGCGCAGGCCCGCGGGCGGTGCGACGTACCGGGCAGCCGCGCCGTTCGACCAGCCGCCGCCGGCGAGCGGGTACGTCACCTGCCCGCGCGCGTTCCGCCAGCCGAAGTCGAGCCACGCCGGCTCGCCGCTCGTCCAGCGCCCGTTCCAGCACGGAGTCGTCGCGCGTCCCGCGCGGTCGACCCATCCCACGTCGTACGGACCCGCGAAGTGGTAGAAGCGGCCGTCGCGGCCCAGCCCCTCGCCGTTCATGGCGACGCCGTGCGGGCCGTAGAGCCAGTCGACCCGGTGACGGCCCGGAAGGCCCGGAACGCGCACCGCCTTCCCGCCGAACCACCGCTCGCGAATCGGGTAGTACTCGGTGACGACCGCGCCGGCAACCCACCGCGGCCGGGTGATCCGCTGCTCCGTCGCCGGCGGCCGCGGCGGGCAGGAGGCCGTCCGGACTGCCGCCGACCCGTCGACGTGCGCGACGGTGCCGCACGCCAGCAGGCCCGCCGCCAAGACCGCTGCGTGTCGCGCCGTCTGCACCGGCTCCCGAGCATAGGCTCCGACACGTGAGCGACGTGCAGCCGACGCTCGCCGCCGACGTCAGGGCCTTCGTGCGCGCGAACCTCCCCGCTCCGCCCGCGAGCGTGCTCGAGGTCGGCGCGGGCAACGGCGAGCTCGCGCGCTTCCTGACGCACGCGGGGTACGACGTCGTCGCGATCGACCCGGAGCCGCGCGGCCCGGACGTTCGGCCGGCCGCGCTGCACCGCCTCGACGCCGAACCGGCGTCGTTCGACGCCGCGGTCGCGGTCGTCTCGCTCCACCACGTCGAGCCGCTCGACGTCTCGTGCGCGCGCCTCGCCGCGGTTCTGCGGCCGGGCGCGCCGCTGCTCGTCGACGAGCTCGACATCGGCTCCTTCGATCGCGAGGCCGCGCAGTGGTGGCTCGACCAGCGGCGCGCGCTCGGCGAGGACCACCACGGGGATCCCGAGGAGCTCGTGGCCGAGCACCGGGCGCACCTCCATCCGCTCGACCGCATCCTGGACGCGCTGCGCCCGCACTTCGAGCTCGGTCCGCCGGTCCGCGGCCCCTACCTCTATCGCTGGGCGCTGAACGAGTCGCTGCGCGCCGTCGAGGAGGCGCTGATCGCGCAGGGCCGCCTCCCGCCCGTGGGCGCGCGCCTCGTCGCGCGGCGATCTACGCCTGCCGGATGAAGCGCACCGCGTCGCCTGGCCGGAGCTGGCCCGCACGACCGAGGTCGCGTTCGTCGACGACGCCGACGACGGGATACCCGCCCGTCGTCGGATGGTCGGTGAGGAGGAGGATCGGCTTCCCCGAGGGCGGGAGCTGCACCGCGCCGGTGACGATCCCCTCGGAGAGGAGCTCGTCGTCGCGGGCGCGCGCGAGCGGCGGGCCGTCGAGTCGCACGCCGACCCGGTTGGCGGAGCTCGTGACCGTCCAGCGGGTCGCGAAGAGCGCGTTCACCCCGTCGGGCGTCAGCCGGTCGTCGCGCGGGCCGAGCAGGAGGCGGAAGCCCGGCGACGTTGGCGCCTCCGGCGTGGCCGGCATCGACGGCGACGGCGGCGGTTCGGCGGGAGCGGAGCCGATCTCCAGCACGTCGCCGTCGCGGAGCGGCGGCGGGCCGAGGCCGGTCAGGAGATCGGTCGAGCCGCTCCCGAGCACCGCGGGCGCGCGGAAGCCGCCGCGGACGCAGACGTACGCGCGGGCGCCGGCGAGGCAGGACCCGACGTCCAGCTCGTCGCCGGCTTCGAGCGAGACCGTCACGTTGACGCCGCGCCGCGTCTCGGCGCCGGTGAGCGCGACGAGCGCGGCCTCGTCGAAGCGAAGGCGCGGGCCCACGAGGGTCGCCTCGAGAGCCGCGGTGCCAGGCGGGTTGCCGAGGAGGCGATTGCCGAGTCGCAGCGCATCGGGGTCGACTGCGCCCGACGGCGGCACGCCGAGGTGCGCGTAGCCCTGCCGGCCGAGGTCCTGGAACGTCGTGAGCGGACCGGCCCGCAGCACGCGCACGGCGGTCACCGGCGAGCCTCGAAGCGGACGGTGTCGCTCGGCGCGAGCAGCGCGGGCGGGTTGCGGGCCGGGTCGAAGAGCGTGACGCCGGTGCGGCCGAGCAGCCGCCAGCCCCCGGGGGACTCGCGCGGGTAGACGCCCGAGTAGACGCCGGCGACGGCGACGCTCCCCGCGGGGACGCGCTCGCGCGGCTCGTCGCGCCGCGGCACGTGCAGCACCGGGTCGCCGCCGATCAGGTAGCCGAAGCCCGGCGCGAACCCGAGGAACGCGACGGTATAGACGGAGGCGCCGTGGCGGCGCACGACCTCCTCCGGGCTCACGCCCGCGAGGCCGGCGACCTCGCCGAGATCGGGGCCGTCGTACACGACGACGATCGCGTGGTGCACGCCGGTCGCCTCCTCGCCGGCGTCGGCCGGCGCCGTCTCGACAGCCGCGCGCAGCTCCTCCGGCTCGACGCGTCCGACCGCGAGCACCGTGCGGTGACCCGGCACGACCTCGACGAGCCGCTCGCCGAACGCGGCGCGCAGGCGGCGCACCGCGCGCGCGGCGTGGGCGTTGTCGGGAAGCTCGACGAGCCACGCGCCGCTGCCGGCACGCAGCAGCCGCACGGCGCTCACGCGAAGGCGCGGAGCTCGAAGCCGGCCGCTTCGAGCCCGGCCCGGACCCGCCGGGCGATCGCCGCGGCGCCGGGCGAGTCGCCGTGCAGGCAGATCGACCTCGCCTCGCCCGCCTCGGCGAGCCGGACGGCCTGGCTCACGGCCGCGTCCTCGTCGAGCACGGCGCCGGGGCTTCCCCGCGGGACCAGCGAGCCGTCGGCGGCGTAGCCGCGATCGCCGAACGCCTCGTCGAACGCGGCCAAGCCCGCCTCACGTGCCCGCGCGACGAGCTGCGAGCCCGGGAAGGCGAGGATCGCGAGCCCGCCCGCCGCGGCCGCCGCGCGCACGATCGCGCCGGCGCACTCCGCGTCGACGGTCGCACGGTGGTAGAGCGCGCCGTGCGGCTTCACGTACGCGACACGCGTGCCCACGTCGCCCGCCCACGCCGAGAGAGCGGCGATCTGCTCGAGCGCCTCGGCCTCGACCGTGGCCGCCGGCACGCCCAGCTCGCGGCGGCCGAACCCGTCGCGGTCGCGGTAGCCGACGTGCGCGCCGACGGCGACGCCCCTCGCCGCCGCCAGCTCGCAGGCCGCGCGCGCCTCCGCCTCGCCGCCCGCGTGGAAGCCGCAGGCGACGTTCGCGCTCGTCACGACCTCGAGCAGCTCGCGATCGACGTCGTCGAGGCCCTCGGCGACGTCGGCGTTCAGGTCGACGGCGGCGCGGGTCGAGGACGCGGCGGTCACGGTCGCCGCACGGCGACGACCTCGCACGTGGCGGGGTCGACCACGACGCCGTAGTCGCGCTCCGCGGCCTCGACGGTGACGTACCCGTCGCGAACGTCGGCCGCCACGCGCTCCGGATCGCGCTCGAGCGGATCGCCGAAGCCGCCCCCGCCCCCGGTTCGCAGCTCCACCACCGAGCCCGCTGCGAGCGGGTGGGCGTTCGCCTTCAGCATGTGGCGCTCGTCGGGGCGCCCCGGATTCACCGCGACGTCGGGGCCCACGGCGCTCCTGCCGCCGAAGAGGCCCCAGGCGGGCGTCACCGAGCGTTCGAACCAGAGGTAGAGGCTCGCGGCGGGCCCGACCTCGAACGTGCGGTAGAGGCCGCAGCCGCCGCGGAAGCGCCCGGGGCCGCCCGTGTCGGGCCGGAAGCCGTAGCCGCGGATCAGCGCCGGGTACTTCGTCTCGAAGATCTCGACCGGATAGTCCTTGAACCCGCCGTTCACGTTGTTGATGAGGCCGTCCTCGCCGTCCCCGCCCTCGAAGCCGCCCCAGCCGCCGGCGTGCGGCATCACGTAGAGGAACGGCTGGTTGCCGTGCCGCGGGTCGCGGCCGGAGAGGTACGCGACCATCGAGTCGCCGAAGTGAGCCGCCGCGACCGCGTCCGGCAACGCAGGCGCTAGCGCGGTGACGACGAGGTCGATGAGGAGGCCCAGCGAGCTGAAGTACCACTGGCAGGCCGCGGGCTCCTGCGCGGCGAAGATCGAGCCCTCGGGCGCCTTGACGTCGAGCGTCTTGAACGTGCCGCCGTCGACCGGGCGCTCCGGATTGATCAGCAGCTTGAACGCGACGCGGCAGGCCGAGATGGTCTGTGCGAAGCCGCAGTTCACGGGGCCCTCCGCCTGCGGGGCCGACCCCTCCAGGTCGATGGTCATCCGGTCTCCGGCGACCTCGACGCAGACGTGCACGGGGATCGGCCCGTGGCCCAGCCCGTCGTCGTCCAGGAAGCCCTCCGAGCGGTAGGTGCCGTCCGGGATCGCCGCAACGGCGTCTCGCTCGAGCTGCTCGGACTGCCGGTAGATCTCCCCGCGCGCCTCGTCGTACGCGTCGTGGCCGAACCGGTCGAGGATCGCGCAGAAGCGCGACTCGCCGGTGCGGCAGGCCGCGACCTGCGCGTTCATGTCGCCGACGAGCGAGTACCCGAACCGCCCGTTCCGGCGGAGCAGGTCGATGATGTCGGCGCGAGGCTCGCCGCCGGAGTAGATGCGCGTCGGCCCCCAGCGCATCCCCTCCTGGAAGATCTCGCGCGAGTCCATCGGACCGCCCGGATCCTTCGCGCCGACGTCGAGCCAGTGCGCCCGTGTCGCGGAGAAGCCGACCAGCCGGTCGTGCCAGAAGATCGGCCCGAAGATCGTGGCGTCGTTCAGGTGCGTCCCGGTCATGTACGAGTCGTTCATGTGGAAGACGTCGCCGGGACGGAACTCGTCCCAGCCGAACATGTCCGCGGCGAGCTTCACGCAGATCTCGAGGTTGCCGAGGAAGAGCGGCAGGCCGAGCGACTGGCCGAGGACGTCGCCGGCGGCGTCGAGGATCGCGACCGAGCAGTCCTTGCCCTCGTAGATGATCGGCGTGTACGAGCTGCGGATCAGCGTCGCGTTCATGTCCTGCGCACAGGAGACGAAGGCGTTGCGGATGATCTCGGTCGTGATCGGATCGGGGCGGGTGGCGACGGTCATCGGCTCCTCGTGATCAGCAGGTTTCCGTGCGGGTCGACGGCAAGCCCGAAGCCCGGCGGGACGACGGTCGTCGCGCCCTGCTCCTCGACCAGCGCCGGCCCTTCGAGCTTGGCCCCCGGGCGCAGCAGGTCGCGGCGGACGAGTGCCGCCTCCTGCGGCTCGCCGTCGAACACCGCGCGGACGGTGCCGACGCGCGGCTCCGCGTCGTCCTCGGGCGCCTGGAAGGGAGCGGCGCGGCCGGCGATGCGACCGAAGGCGGCGAGCCTGAGGTTCACGAACTCGTCGGGCGCCCCCGGCGTCGAGTGGCCGTAGCGAACGCGGTGCGCGTCGTGGAACCCGGCGTCGATCCGATCCAGCCGGATCGGGCCGGCGCCGATCGAGACGGCGACGCTGTACTCCTGGCCGACGTAGCGCATGTCAGCCGAGCGGGCGAAGTAGTGGTCGGCGGCGGGAATCCCCTCCTCCGCCAGCAGCTCGGCGCCCTCGCGCTGCAGCTCCTCGAAGACGGCGTCCACCTCGGCCGCGTCGAGCTCCGCGAGCGGCCGGTAGAAGGCGCGAACGACGTCGTGGCGCATGTCCGTCTGCAGCATCCCCCACGCCGAGAACATGCCCGGGCTCCACGGGATGACGACCTCCGAGATGTCCAGCTCGTCGGCCAGCCACGCCGCGTGCATCGGCCCGGCACCCCCGAACGCGACGAGCGCGTAACGCCGCGGGTCGATCCCCTGCTTCACCGTGATCGTGCGCATCGCGTCGGCCATGTTCGCGTTGACGATCGCCAGCACGCCTTCCGCGAACGACGTGTCGTCGAGGCCGAGCTCCGCGGCGACCGGCCGCAGGGCGCGCCTCGCGGCGTCGGCGTCGAGCCGCATCCGGCCGCCCAGGAAGTACTGCGGATCGAGGCGGCCGAGGAACAGGTTCGCGTCGGTCACCGTCGGCTCGGTGCCGCCCCGGCCGTAGCACGCAGGCCCGGGGTCGGCGCCCGCACTCTGCGGGCCGACGCGCAGGCCGCCGGCCTCGAGCCAGGCGATCGAGCCGCCGCCTGCGCCGATCGTGTGGATGTCGACGAGGGGCATCAGCACCGGGAGGCCCTCGAGCTCGGTCTCCGTCGAGACGGTCGGGCTGCCGTCGACGATCAGGCTCAGGTCGAACGACGTTCCGCCCATGTCGACGCAGAGCAGGTTCGGGCGGCCGGTCAGCCGGGAGAGGGCGGCGCCCCCGATCGTCCCGCCGACCGGCCCGGAGAGAAGCGTCTGGATCGGCTCGCGGCGCGCCTTCGCGGCCGTGGTGATGCCGCCGTTCGACTGCATGACGTGGAGCCGCGCATCGACGCGGAGCTTCGAGAGCCCGTCCTCGAGATTGCGCAGGTAGCGCTCGACGCGCGGGGCGACGTAGGCGTTGAGGACCGCCGTCGACGCGCGCTCGTACTCGCGCCACTCGCGTGCGAGCTCGTGCGAGAGCGTCACCGAGAGGCCGGGGCATTCCCGCTCGAGCACCTCCCTCACCCGCAGCTCGTGGTCCGGGTTCACGTACGAGTGCACCAGGCAGACGGCCACGGCCTCGATGCCGTCGCGGCGCACCGCGTCGATCACCCGCCCGAGGCTCGCCTCGTCGAAGTCGGTGTCGACGCTGCCGTCGTAGCGCAGGCGCTCCACCACCTCGTACACGTCGTGCCTCGGCACGAGCCGATCCGGCTTGCGGTAGCGGAGCGTGTAGAGCTCCTTGCGGTCGTGCCGCGCGATCGAGTAGGCGTCGCGCAGCCCGTTCGTCATCACGAGCAGCACGCGCGTCCCCTTCCGCTCGAGGAACGCGTTCAGCCCGACCGTCGTGCCGTGGACGACGAAGGAGATCGCGGTCGGGTCCGGCACGACCTGCGACAAGCCCTCGAGGACTCCGTCTTCGGGGCTCGCGGGAGTCGTCGACGTCTTGCCGGTGAGCGTGGCCTGCCGCTCCTCGTCGACGACGACGAAGTCGGTGAACGTGCCGCCGATGTCCATCGCCGCGCGGTAGGTCATGGGTCTCCGGTCACGCGCGGCGCCGTCTGGCCCAGGCGTCGAGGGATACGGCGGCGGCGAGGATCAGGCCCTTGATCACGTACTGCCACTGCGGCGAGGTGCCGAGCAGGTCGAAGCCGTTGCCGATCATCTGCAGGAAGAACGCGCCGATCACCGTCCGCCAGATCGCTCCCTCGCCTCCGAGCAGCGACGTCCCGCCGAGCACGATCGCCGTGATCGCATCGAACTCGATCCCCTGGTTCGCGTTCCACTGCGCCGTCTGCACCTCCGAGAACAGGATCACGCCCGCGATGCCCGCCGCGAGGCCGGAGATCGCGAAGGTCGTGGCACGGACGACGCCGACGCGCACGCCCGCCAGGCGAGCCGCTTCCGCGTTTCCGCCGGCCGCATAGACGTACCGGCCGAACGTCGTGCGCGAGAGGACGAAGCCGCCGAGGAGCGCGAACGCGAGCCAGACGAAGATCGGGTAGTTGATCCCCCAGGGGCTGCCGAGGCCGAGGATCGACCAGCGGTCGGTCTCGACCGAGACGAGGTTGCCGCCCGTCACGACCTGCGCGAAGCCGTAGATGATGATCGAGGTGGCGAGCGTGGCGATGAACGCGTTCACCTTGCCGACCGTGACCAGGAGCCCGTTCCCGACCCCGCAGCCGAGGCCCACGAGGCACCCGAGGACGAGCGATCCCCAGACTCCGACGCCCGAGTGCAGGAAAATCTTGCCGGCGATGATCGCGCCGAACCCGGAGATGGCGCCGACCGAGAGATCGAACCCGCCCGCGATGAACACGAACGTCCCGCCGATCGCGATGATCCCGACCGGCGCCGTCTGGAAGGCGAGGTTCTTCAGGTTCGCCGACGTGAAGAACGCGCTGCTCGCGACGGAGAGCGTGATGAAGAGCGCCACGAACGCGATCACGACGCCGTAGTCGCGGACGACGGCGATGTTGACGCGCCGCACGAGCCGCCCGACGCTGCGCTGGTCGAGCGCGATCCCGCGAGTCGCCATCACGCGGCCCGTCCGGTCGGAGGCGAGTCGGCGGCGAACGCGGCCCGCAGCACCGCGTCCTCGCTCATGGACGCGTGGTCGAACTCGGCCACGATCGCGCCCGCACGCATCACGAGCACGCGGTGTGCGAGGCCGAGAACCTCCTCGTGCTCGGACGAGATGAGCAGGATCGCGATGCCCTCCGCCGCAAGGCCGTGCAGCAGCTCGTAGATCGCGCGCTTGGCGCCGATGTCGATGCCGCGCGTCGGCTCGTCGGCGATCAGCACGCGGGGGCGCCGGAAGAGCCAGCGCGCGAACAGCACCTTCTGCTGGTTCCCGCCCGAGAGGGTGCTCACCGCCGCGCGCGTCGACCTCGTCCGAACGTCGAGGCGCTCGACCACGTCCCGTGCGCGCCGGCGCTCGAGGGCCGGGCGGATCACTCCGCCGGACGAGACGTCTCGCAGGTACGGGAGCGTGACGTTGTCGACCACCGACCGCAGCATCAGCAGCCCCTGCGCCTTTCGGTCCTCGGGGAGCATCACGAGCCCCTGCGCGATCGCCTCGCGCGGCGAGCGCAGGCGCAGCGGCCTTCCGGCAAGCTCGACAGTCCCGGCGGCGGGGCGGTCGGCGCCGCAGATCGCGCGTGCCACCTCCGTCCGGCCGCTGCCGATCAACCCGGCCAGCCCGACGATCTCTCCGGCGCGAACCTCGAAGCTCACCTCGCGGACCGCGGGCGGGCGGGAGAGCCCGCGAACGGACAGGACGACCGGCGCGTCGGCGGGCGGCGGCCTCTTCTCCGGGAACGTGAGCTCGATCGACCGTCCGAGCATCGCCGCCACCAGGCGCTCCGGCGTCTCGTCGGCGGCCGGACCGGTGCGGATGTGCCGCCCGTCCCGGAGCACGGTGACCGTATCGGCGAGGCGAAGGACCTCCGCGAGCAGGTGGGAGACGTACACGATCGTCGTCCCCGAGTCCCGGAGCCTCCGGATCAGGCCGTACAGCCGCTCGGCTTCGTCCCGGGTCAGCGCGGAAGTGGGCTCGTCCATGATGATCAGGCGCACGCGGCGGGCGATCGCGCGCAGGATCTCCGCCTTCTGCTGGTCGGCGACGCTGAGCGCGCGCGCCAGGCGCTTCGGCGGAAGCTCGATCCCGGAGTCGCGGACCAGCTCCGCGTAGCGCCGCGCGAGACGGCGCCGAGCGACGACGCCGCCGACGCTGTCCTCGACGCCGAGAAACACGTTCTCCAGCACCGAGCGGTGCGGGACGAGCGTCGGCTCCTGCGCGATGATCGTCGTGCCGTGCGCGAGCGCGTCGCGCACCGCGCGGTACTCCACCGTCCTTCCGTCCACCAGCAGCTCCCCCTCGTCCGGCCGGTGGACGCCCGCGATGATCTTGCCGAGCGTCGACTTGCCGGCGCCGTTCTCGCCGACGAGGGCGTGGATCGAGCCGTGTCGGATCGCGAGGTCGATCCCGTGCAGCGCCTGGATGCCGCCGAACCGCTTGCCGACTCCCCGCAGCTCGATGTGCGGCGAGGACGCGCTCACGCGGGCGCCTCCGCCAGCTCCAGGACGCGGGGATGCCCGACCACCGGCGCCCCTGCCTTGAACACACCCGTGACCGCGCCGGGGCTCGCGAAGCAGGAGAGGTCTCGTGGATCGTCGTCGAGCACGATCGCGTCGAACACGTAGCCGGCCTCGATCCGGCCGTACGTGTCCCCGACGCCGCACAGCTCAGCGCCCCCCGCCGTCGCGGCCAGCAGAGTCTCCTCCACGGTCAGGCCGGCGTCGCGCATCAGGACGAGCTCCTCGAGGTTGTTCCCGTGCTGGGCTCGGCTGATGTAGTCCGTGCCGATCGCGAGCCGCACGCCGTGCTCCTTCGCGATCCGCACGCACGAGCCGAGGTCGAGGCCGAGCGCGAGGATCTTCTCGCACTGCCTCGGCGTGAGAGCGCCCTCCTCCGCCCAGCGCAGGCAGTCGCGCATCGCCGAGAGCGTGGGAACGAGCCAGCAGCCGGACTCCGCCATCAGCGCGGCCTGCTCTTCGGTCAGGAAGCCGCCGTGCTCGATCGACCGCACGCCCGCGTGCACGGCGTTGGTCAGGCCGTCGCCGCCGTAGGCGTGCGCGGCGACGCCCTTGCCCTTGCGCGACGCCTCGAACACGGCCGTCGCGATCTCCTCCGGGGTCAGCTCGGCGACGAGCGGCTCGTCGTGCTCCGAGACCAGACCGCCCGTGGTCGCGAGCTTGATCCAGTCGGCGCCCGCGCGCAACGTCTCGCGTACGACCCGCCGCATCGTCTCCGGGCCGTCGACGAGGTTCGACGGCCTACCCGGGTACGGCGGCGTGAGCGTTCCCTCGAGCGCGGCGCCGGGAAGGTACGCGTCGCCGTGCCCGCCGGTCTGGCAGATGAGCACGACGGAAATCTGCAGCGCCGGCCCGGCGACGTCGCCCGACGCGATCGCGTCCCGCAGGCCGCGATCGGCGCCGCCGAGGTCCCGGACGAAGGTGACCCCCGCCTCGAGCGTCGCGCGGGCGTTGCGGGCCGACTCGAGGACCCATCGGGTCACGGGCGTCGCCAGCACGACGTTCATGTCGACACTCGAGAACGTGACGTGGTCGTGGCAGTCGAAGACGCCCGGCATCACCCACAGGCCCGAGAAGTCGAGGGACGGCGCGCCGTCTGCCGCGAGACCCGGCCCCACCGCCACGACGCGACCGCGGCTGACGTGGACGTCGAGCGGCCCGGAGAACCCACCGCCGCGGTCGAGGATGTTCGCCTCCCGCAGGACGTACTCCGGAGGAGCTCCGTTCACGTCGCGACCTCGGCGGGTCTGCGCCGGCGCGCCCGCCCGACCGGCGTGATGGCGTAGTCGCTCTTGTGGAGGTGCTCGACGAGCGCCTTCGAGGCGGCGGCCTCGTCGCGCCGCTCGAGCGCGTCGACGATGCGCTCGTGCTCGGCGACGACCGCCGCGAGCATGCCGGGCGTGCGCGGGCCGCCGAGCCGCACCACGCGCACGAAACCGCGGAGCTGGCCGAGGAACGTGCGCAGGATCGGCAGGCGCGCGCCGTCCGCGATCCGCAGGTGGAACCGCTCGTCGAGCTCGAGGAACTCCGCTTCGTCTCCGGCGCGGGCGGCACGCCGCTGCTGGATGAGAAGCAACCGCAGCTGATCGATCTCCTCGAGCTCCATCGCACGGCAGGCGCGCTTGACGGCCAGCCCCTCGATCGCCTCGCGCAGCAGCAGGATCTCCTCCCGCTGCGCGGCGGTGTAGCCCCGCACGACCGCCTGCCGTTTCGAGCCGATCTCGACGAGCCCCTCCTGCAGCAGCCGCCCGAGCGCCTGCCGCACGGGGGTGCGCGAGCTGCCGAGCCGGCGCGCGAGCTCGCTCTCGCCGAGGACGCTGCCGATCGGCAGCTCGCCGCGCAGGATCCCTTCCCGCACGTACTGATAGGCGGCGTCGGTGAGCCTGCCGCGCGCCACCATCTGCATCACTCCTCCGTCAACGCCTCACTGGACGGAGCCGTTGCCGGGCCCGCAGCGCGGGCCCGGCGACGCCTCCCCCGATCCGGCCCCTACGAGTGGAACTCCGGCTTGAACTTCGCGATGTTCGCCTTCGTGCCGAGCCCGCCGATCGGGCTGTACTTGAGCGGGTTCACGTAGATCCCCGTCTTCTTCGACCCGTTGACGGCGTTCACGATCGCCTGCACCACCAGGCGGCCCTCCGTACGCGGGAGGTACACGCTGCAGCCGGTCTGCTTCCCCTGCAGGATCAGCTGCTTCGCCTCGAAGGTGCAGCCGTTGCCGTACATCTTGATGCCGCTCTTGCCGGCCAGCTGCTCCGCCTTGTACGCGCCCGCGATCATCTGGTCACCGCTCGAGACGATCACGTTCAGGTTGGGATGTGCGCGGAGCACGTTCTCGGTCGCCGTGAGCGCCGGCGCGGCGAGATACCCGCCGGCCGCCGTCGCGACGACGTGGATGTTCTTGTGCGACTTGATCACCGAGTACAGGCCGGCCTGGCGCGCGACCTCGAGCGGCAGCGTCGGCAGGCCCGGCAGCCACAGCACCTGGCAGTCGCTGATGCCGCTGCAGCCCTGGACGACCAGCCGTCCGAGCTGCTGCCCGTTCGGATAGAAGCCGAGCCCCGCGAAGATCACCTGACCCGGGATCTGGACGTGGACGTCCCGGATGTTCGGACCGCACGGCACGAGGGCGCAGCCGACCTTCACGCCCTGCTTGATCGCCTGCTTGATCGTGGGCGTCAGCGGGCCTCCGTCGTTGGGCCCGACGAACCACGCCTGGTACTTCTTCGAGACCAGCGCGTCCCGAAGCTGGCTGAGCTGGGTGTTCGTGTTGAACTTGCCGTCGAACACGGTCAGCTTCACGTTCGGATTCTTCTTGGCGACGTCCTTGGCGCCGAGGAGCGCAGCCTCCCAGTACGTGTTCGCCGCCGACGCGAGGAACACCGCGACGTTGATCGTCTTCTGTTGACGCGTCCTCTTCGCGCCGGTGCCCGACGCCGTCGAGGCGAACACAGCCGCGCCGGCGACCGCGAGCGCCACGATCGCGCCCGCCAGCACGAAACGCCTTCTCATCTTGACCCTCCTTCGCGGGTGACGAGTGTTGGATCCCTGGGGACGACTGGGATACAAGTCGCGGCTCGGCATCCTAAAACGCCGGCGGGCGGCGTTTCAACCGGGGCCGTCGCGCGCGGGCGCGGCAGCCGGCGGAGCCGGCGTATCGTTCGGCACATGTGGGGCTGGCTGTGGGTCGCGGCGCTGTACGTGGCCGGCATGGGGCTCTTCCGCTGGCTCGGCGGCATCGGCGCGGCTGCCGACGCGATCAGGCGCTGGGGCCATGCCTCCGGCGAGCGTCACCGGCGGCGCGCCTCGTCCTCGAGCGCCTGAGAACGCGTCAGTCGAACACGAGCACGCTGCGGATGCCGTCCTGCGCGTGCATCAGCTCGAAGGCGTGGTTCACGTCGTCGAGTCGCAGACGGTGCGTGATGAGCGAGGCGACGTCGATCTCGCCGGCGAGCGAGCGGTCGACGAGCTCCGGCACCTGGTCGCGCCCGCGCACGCCGCCGAACGACGCGCCTTGCACGCGCCGGCCCTGGATGAGCCAGCGCGGGACGATGTCGAGCGTCTCGCCCTTGCCGGCGACGCCGGCGATCGTGCAGAGGCCCCAGCCGAAGCGCGCGGTCTCGACGGCCTGCGCCATCACCGAGACGATCCCGGTCGCCTCGAACGTGTAGTCGGCGCCCAGGCCGCCGGTCTCTTCGAGCAGCTCCGCGACGATCTCGTCGTGCGCGACCTTGACATCCGTCGCGCCGTGGTGCCGCGCCATCGCCAGCCGCTCCTCGGAGAGGTCGACGCAGACGATCCGCGACGCGCCCTGCAGCCGACAGCCGATCACCGCGCCCAGGCCGACAAGGCCGGCGCCGAAGACGATGCAGGTCGCGCCCTGCTCGACCCGGGCGCGGTACATCGCCGCGCCGAGCCCGGTGGACAGGCCGCAGGCGAACACGCACGCGTGCTCGAAGGGGGTCTCGGGGCTCACGGCCGCGAGCGCGATCTCCGGCATCACCGTGTACTCGGCGAAGGTCGAGGTGCCCATGAAGTGCCGGATCGGCTCGCCGCCCCTCGACAGCCGCGTCGTTCCGTCGGGCAGGTAACCGCGGTTCTGTTGCTCGCGAATCGCCGTGCAGAGGTTCGTCTTGCCGCTCCGGCAGTGCTCGCATTCCCGGCACTGCGGCGCGAACAGCGTCACGACGTGATCGCCGGGCTTCACGGAGCCGACGCCGTCGCCGACCGCCTCGACGACGCCCGCGCCCTCGTGACCCAGCACCGTCGGCACGTACCCGGACGGGTCCGCGCCCGACGCCGTGTAGAGGTCGGTGTGGCACACGCCGCAGGCGGCGAGGCGGACGAGCACCTCGCCCGGCTCGGGCTCGGCGAGGTCGACGTCCTGCACCACGAGCGGGCGACCGAACTCCTCGAGGACGGCGGCGCGGATCTTCACGGGCGTCAACCTAGACGAGCGCGCCCGGCCGGGTGCTCTGTCCCGCGAGGCGTCGGCGGCTCGCTCGCCGGATGGCGAGTCCGCCGGCGCCTCCTCGGGCTACGACTCCAGCTGCGGCCATTCGGCCGACCGTCTCCGTTGCGCCGGCCGAACGGCTGCGCGCCGTTCGGGCGGGCGCGGGATCCGACGCGCATTTGCGCGCCGGTAGTCATCGGCGAGTCGTTCGATCCGCTCGACGACGATCCGGCGGCGACCCTCGAGCTCGTAGTAGATCACGTGATTCCCTCCTCTCCCGTGCGTCGGCGATGGCTGGTTCGGGACGTGCGGAACTGCTGGAGGACGGGACGTCCACCATCGGTCTCCTTTCGTGTTGGCATGCCTGCGCCGGGGCGGCGGTGCAGCCGCGTGCCGATGCCGGCGACACCGGTCGCGGGTGCCCGCAGCCGCTAGGCGCGTTCGGGCGCTCTACGCGCCGAGAACGCCGACGCCGCGGTCCGCGGCGTCGAAGTGCGCGAAGCGGAGCCCGAACGTCGACGGGGACGTGATCTGCATCCGCATTCGAGCCTCCTTTCGCGACGGGAGGGCGATTGCCGCCCTCGTGGACGAACCGTGCATCCAAGCAGTCGCGGATGCGGCTGTCAAATATCCGTTCGTCGTCGCCGATCGACGCGCACGAGTAGGCTCCGGATCCTGCACACCGGCGCGAACCCGGCCCGGCTGCACGCCGACATGCTCGTCTGGGACCAGCACGGCTGCCTGCCGCTGCGGCCGGATCCCGACGCGATCGATCGACTCGATCTCTACCGTCGCGCAGGCGTCGACCACGTCTCGGTCAACGTCGGCTTCGACGTCACCTCGGCGCTCGACACGCTCAAGGTGCTCGCCGCGTTTCGCCGCGGGGTGCTCGATCGGCCCGACGGCTTCGCGCTCGCGTCCACGACAGCCGACGTCCTGGAGGCGAAGGCCGCCGGCCGCCTGGCGGTCTCGTTCGACCTCGAGGGAACCGAGCCGCTCGACGGCGAGCTCGCGCTCGTGTCGACGTACTACGACCTCGGCGTTCGGACGATGCTGATCGCGTACAACAGGACGAACCGCGCCGGCGGCGGCTGCCACGACGACCCCGAGCAGGGCCTCACCGCGTTCGGCCGCGCCGTCGTCGCCGAGATGAACCGTGTCGGCATGGTCGTCGACGCGACGCACTGCTCCAGGCGCACGACCTTCGACCTGTTCGCGGCGTCGTCCACGCCCGTCGTCTTCTCGCACTCGGTGCCGCTCGGCGTCAAGCGGCACGACCGCAACGTCTCCGACGATCAGCTGCGGGCCTGCGCCGCGACGGGAGGCGTGGTCGGCATCAACGGCGTCGGCATCTTCCTGGGCGAGAACGACGCGAGCACCGAGGCGCTCGTCCGCGCCGTCGACTACGCCGTCGACGTCGTCGGGCCGAAGCACGTCGGGCTCGGGCTCGACTACGTCTTCGACCAGGACGAGCTCAACGCCTACCTGGCCGAGAACCGCGACACCTTCCCTGCTGGCAGCGGCTACGCGGAGCACCTCCCCCACCGGTTCGCAAGCCCGAGCCAGCTCCCCGAGGTGACGGAGGCGCTGCTCGGCCTCGGCTACCCGGAGCACGCGGTGCGCGGGATCATGGGCGGCAACTGGCTCCGCGTCGCCGAGCAGGTCTGGCGGTAGCGACCGGCGACGCGGTGGCGACGTGGCTGCGCGCCGCCACCGCCTGCCGTCTTCAGGGCTTGCTCGCGGCGAGCGCGCGGCGGGCCAGGTCGTAGTGCAGGCGGAGCATCGGGATCTCCGTCTGGGCCTGCTTGCGAACCTGCGTGTTCGTCCCCTCGCTCGCTTCGGACTTCGCCTCGCTGATGTCCTGCGAGTGGTCGTAGACCTCGAGGTTCGAGTACCAGTAGTCGAACTGGCCGGCCGAGAGGCTGCCCACCATCTTCAGCTCCCACGTCATTGAGGGCGTCGGCCCGTCCGGCGGCTTGATCCCGAGCGAGTGGGCGAGCTTGACCGCCTCCTGCAACGACTTCGAGTGGTCGCTGACCAGCCGGTGGGCGAGCGCGAGCACCGCGGCGTTGTGGGTCTTCTTCAGCGCCATCTTCCCGCCCGAGATCTCGAAGTGGTCGCCCGAGATGTCGGTCTTCAACCACTCCTTGTCCCACGCGGACGTCGGCGCAGCAGCCTGCGCCGGAAGCGCGACCGCAGCGCAGACGACCGCCGCTCCCAAGAGCGCCTTCTTCATCATGTCCTCCCCCGCCCGCCGTCGCTAAGAGAGCACCGCGTTCCCGGCGGCGACCCGGGAAAACATGACCGGGCTCGGGCAAGGCTCGGTCGACGCAGTCGGCGCTCGCTGCCCCGGCTCCGACGCGGGCGGCCGCCTACATGCAGAGCCAGCCGCCGTCGACCGGGAGGTTGACGCCGTTGATCGCGCGGTTCTCGAGCAGGAACCGCGTGGCGTCGACGACCTCCCGCATCGTGACGAGGCGGCCGAGCGGCGTCCGGGCGACGAGCGCCCGGTGGCGATCCGCCGGCATGTCGCGCCATTGGGGGCTGTCGCCGACGATCGCGGGATGGATCGCGTTCACACGCCGCGGCGCGAGCTCGATCACGAGTGTCCGCACGAGCCCGGTGACCGCGCCGTTGACGGTGGTGACGGTCGTCGAGCCGGGATACGGCCGGTCGCGCGCGAGTCCGCCGTAGAGCAGGACCGCCGAGTCGTCCCCGAGCCGCGGCAGCAGCGTGTGGATCACCTCGGTGTAGCCGACGAGCTTCAACGTGACGAGCCGCATCGCCGCCTCGATGTCGTAGTCCTCGACCGAGTTGCTGTCGCGCTCGATCGCGGCGAGCACGAGGAACTCGACCTCGCCCACGTCCGCGAGCCGCGCGGCGATCGCGTTCGGGTCCGCGAGGTCGACGGCGAGGCCGCGCGTCGCGCCGCCGATCTCCTCCGCGCATTGCCGGGCAGCCGACGCGTCGCGCCCCGTGACGACGACCTCGCGTCCCTGGTCCGCGTAGAACTGCGCCACCTCGCGGCCCAGGCCCCGCGTTCCACCGACGACGACGACGCTCCTGCCCGCCATCCCTCACGCTCCTCTCGCGATCGAGGGGTGCGGGCCGGGAGACGCTCGACCCGCGCCCCGCGTTTGTCCTCAGTGCGCTACCGCCGGCTCCTTGCACCAGTCCGGAAGGAGCTCGCCCCGCGACAGGATGTAGTCGCGCGAGTCCTCGAGCTTCCGGATCACCGACGTCATGTCGACGCCGACGAGCTTGCCGTCCCGCTTCACGGCCTCGCCGGCCACGAACACCGAGTCGACGTTCGCGGTGTCGGCGAAGGTCACGATCGTCGCGTGCGGGTCGAGCACGGGCGCGGTGTTGATCGCGTCCGCCTTCAGGAGCACGATGTCCGCCTGCTTGCCCGGCGTGAGCGACCCGACCTTGTGGTCGAGGAAGCACGCACGCGCGCCGTCGATCGTCGCGAACTGCAGCACGTCGTCGTGGGTCAGCTTCGGCGCGAACGCCTCGTCCGGCGTGTCGGTGAACTCGAGGATGCGGTCGTACGCCAGCGCGACGCGCATCTGCGTGAACATCTCGCCCGGCACGCTGGAGACGACGTCGACGCTGAGCGACGAGCGGACGCCGCGCGCGAGCAGCTTGCCGATCGGGGGCGGCCCGTGCCCCATCAGCATCTCGACGTACGGCGCGACCGACGCCTTCCCGCCGGTCTCGGCGATCCAGTCGAGCTCCTGGTCGGTCAGATCGGTCATGTGGATGTAGCAGACGTCGGGCCCCATCAGCCCGAGGTCGTGCATGTCCTTGACGGGCTGGTAGTGCAGGTTGTGCAGCCGCATGCCCACGTGCACGCTGATCGGGATTCCGAGCTCGCGCGCGAGCGCCCAGTCGTGCTTCGCGACGTCGAAGTTCGAGTTGCCCGGCTGCCGTGCCGCCATCGCGAGCGTGAGCAGCCCGTCGTCGGACGAGAAGTACGTCTCGCGGATGCGGCGGATGTCGTCGGGGTGCGGGAGCTCGCTGAACGACCACCACTCGCCGCCGGTGGGCATGCCGTGCGCGTACACCGCGCGGATTCCGGCGTCCTTCAGGCCCTGGATCGCGGCGTCGGCGTGATCCGGCGTGTTGTTGATGTGCGACCAGTCGAGCAGCGTCGTGACGCCGCCGTTGATCGCCTCCAGCGCCCCGGCGTAGTCGCCGATGTGCACGTCCTCCGGGCGGTAGTGGCCGCCGACGCTGCCGAGCATCACCGCGAAGTAGTGGTCGAGCGTGCACGACGGGAGGACGCCGCGAACCGGCGTCTGCCACGTGTGCCGGTGCGTGTCGACGAAGCCCGGCATCACGATCATTCCCGACGCGTCGACCTCCTCGGCGTCGGTGACTCCGAGGTCGGCGCCGATGTCGACGATCACCCCGTCCTCGACCAGGACCTCGCCGCGGTGGACGTCGCCGACGTCGGGATCCAACGAGACGACGAAGCCGCCTCGGATCAGGAGCCGCTTCGAGCTCATGCCTCACTCCTTGCGTTCGCGGAGGGAACGGTCGGCGGCTGCCGCCGCCGTATGTACAGCGACCTTAAACGGGAGCAACCGTGCCCGTCAACGCGAAGCCGTGTTCTCCGCACGGTAGCCGTGAAACGCGCGCCAAAAGCGCCGCGACAGCTCGTTAAGTCACCGTTGACACTGTACGCCGCACCTGCTCAGAATGGCGCGTGGGCTTCTCAGGCCACGCGGCCGCCTCGAACGCCGCCCTCGCCGCCCGTTTCGCGCCCGTCTGGCTCGCGACCGCGGCCCTGACGATCGTCGCGGCGATCGTCGCCCCGGCCACCCTGCAGAGCACGTCCTGGTCGTTCGTCCTCCCCGAGGCGACCGTGCTCGCGATCGCTGCGGTCGGCCAGATGCTCGTCGTCATGCACGGCGGCATCGACCTCTCGACTCCCGCCGTGATCTCGCTCGGCGGGAACCTGATCGCCGGCCTCGGCTCGAGCCACGGCCTCGCGGTCGCGATCGTCGCGGCCGTCGCCGTCGGCGTCGGCATCGGCCTGACGAACGGCGTCCTCGTCGGGCTGCTCCGGCTGAACCCGCTGATCGTCACGCTCGCGGTCGGACAGATCGTCCTGGCCTGGAGCAGCAAGTACTCGCGCGACGTCGTCACGGCGCAGCCGCTGGTGCCGAGCTCGCTCGCATCGTGGGTGACGCGGAAGCCGCTCGGCGTCAGCAACGTCTTCTGGACGGGAGTCGTGCTCACCGTCGCCGTCGCGCTGGTGCTGCGGTACCTGCCCGTCGGGCGCCGGTTCCAGGCGGTGGGCGCAAACCCGAAGGCGGCGTGGATCGCGGGCCTCCACGTCCGCACGCACGTCGTGCTCGCGTACACCTCCGCGGGCGCGCTCTATGCCGTCGGCGCGGTCCTGCTCGCCGGCGTCCACGGCAGCATCGATCCGGCATTCGGCTCGGAGTTCCTGCTCGCGCCGATCGCCGCGGTCGTGATCGGCGGCGCGTCGCTCGCCGGCGGGCTCGCGAGCACGACCTCGACGTGGCTGGCCGCGCTGGCCCTCACGTTGCTGACGCAGATGCTCGTGATCATGGGGCTGTCGGCCGCGATGCAGTACGTCGTGTTCGGCGCCGCGATCATCGCCGGCATGGTCGTCTCGGGCGACCGCGTCGCGGCGGCGTTCGGACGGGCGCTCAGATCGGCGAGGACGACGCCGGCGGCCGCGCCGACCGGCGGGCACGGAGGCACGGGGGGCTGATGCGACCGTCCGCAGACAACCTGCGAGGAAGGAGTCTAGAGATGAGACCGAAGCGCAACGTGTTGTGGGCGCTCATGCTTGCCGTCGTCGCCGCAGTCGCGATCGTCGCGGCGACCGGCGGCACCGCGAGCGGCACGAGCGCCGCCTCCGGCCCCTCCGGGGTCGGGTCGGGCGGGCCGATGACCGGAGCCGGCGGTGGGTTCGGCGAGAGCTACAAGGCGCCGATCGGCACCCTCAAGCACGCGCTCTTCAACGCGAAGCTGCTGCCGCCGAAGGGCGCCGCGCGGAACGTGGCGCTCGCCGCGCTCGGTCGCTCGACGAAGACGGTGAACTACTCGCTCGCGCTCAAGTGCTGGAAGAACAACGGGTGCAGCACGGGCACCGGCGGCAAGCTCACCGTGGCGTACGTCGAGGGCTTCGGCGAGAACACCTACCGGCAGATGTCGAAGATGGAGTTCATCCTGCAGGCGCTCACGTATCCCCAGATCGGGAAGATCATCTACCGGAGCGCGCACTCCGACCTCAACCAGGCGATCGCGGACTTCAAGTCCATGATCGCGCAGCACGTCAGCGCGATCGTCACGTACCCCGACTTCGGCGACGCGATGCTGCCGGTGTTCCAGCAGGCGACGAAGGCCGGCATCCCCGTCTCGACGTACGCATGGGGCTACGTGACCGGGCCGGGCACGAACTACACGACGGTCGTCGGCGAGGACACGTGCAAGCTCGGCAAGGCGTTCGCCTACGTGATGAACACGCAGGTCAAGTCGGGCCCGATCGCGTTCCTCGGCGGCTTCCCCGGCAACCCGCTGTCGCTCGGCTGGCAGAAGTGCGAGCAGGCCGCGCTGAACCCGTCGATCAAGATCGTCGCGAACGACCCGACGAACTGGGATCCGTCGAAGGTGCAGGGGGTCGTCGCGGGCATCCTCGCCAAGACCCCGGACCTGAAGGGCATCAGCTACGAGGACGCGCTGTTCATGTCCCAGGGCGGGTACGCCGCGTACAAGGCGGCGAACATCCCGTATCAGGGCGTCTTCACGTACCGCACCGACGAAGCCGGGATGGGCTGCCTCGCCGACAAGCTGAAGGATCCGAAGCTGAAGATCTTCTACTACTCGGCCGGCAACGCACAGATCCGCGTCGCGCTCACGGCAGACCTGATGAAGCTGAAGGGGGCGAAGATCCCGCCGACGATCGTGTTCCCGATCGCGCTGCAGAACCAGGCCACGCGCGACATGTGCTTGAAGGGGTACCCGGCGACGGCCTCGGGGACGTCGCTGATCCCGCTCAGCCTCCTCCACCAGATGTACCCGTAAGGAGGCCCGCGCACGAGCCGATGACGACGTCGCTTCCCGGGCCCGAGATCCCCCACGTCCTTTCCGTTCGCGGGGTGTCGAAGGCGTTCGCCGCGGTGGAGGCGCTGCGCGAGGTCAGCGTCGACTGCCGCGCCGGCGAGATCCACGCCCTCGTCGGGGAGAACGGGTCCGGGAAGTCGACTTTGCTCGGCGTCGCGAGCGGTTTCCTCGCGCCCGACGCGGGCGTGGTCGAGATCGGGTCGGTGCGGCTCCGGCGCGCCTCCCCGGCGCTCGCGCGCCGGCTCGGCCTCGGCATCGCCTACCAGGACTACTCGCACGTGCTCGACCTCTCGGTGGCGGAGAACCTCTACCTCGCCGTGCCGCCGTCGGATCGGCCGGCGTACCGGAGGATGCAGCGGTGGGCGCGGGAGACGCTCGCGCGCTTCGACCTCGACCTGAGCACGTCGGCGCCGACCGGGTCGCTGTCGCTCGCGGAGCGGCAGCTGCTCGAGGTGGTGAAGGCGCTCCTGACGCGGCCGAAGGTCCTGCTGCTCGACGAGCCGACGACCGCCCTCGGCCCCGACGCCGTCGCGCGGCTGCACGAGCTCGTCGTCGGCCAGGCCCGCGCGGGCGTCGGGATCGTGTACGTCAGCCACCGGCTGCCGGAGGTGCTCGCCGTCGCCGACCGCGTCACCGTCCTGCGCGACGGCGTCGTCCAGGGCACGTTCGACACGGCGCGCCTGTCGGAGAACGAGCTGGTCGCGCTGATGATCGGCCGCCCGCTCCAGGTCGCCTTCCCGGAGCGGCGCGTGCCGGACGCGGACGGCGACGTCGTGCTGACCGTGTCGGGGCTCCGCGGCGAGCGGTTCGGGCCGATCGACCTCGCCGTGCGCAAGGGAGAGATCGTGGGGGTCGCCGGCGCGGAGGGCAACGGCCAGGTGCAGTTCCTCCGCGCGCTCGCCGGGGTCGAGCGGTCGGCGGGGTCCGCGTCGTGCGACGGCGCGCCGCTCGACACGCGCTCGCCCTTCGGTCCGCTCCGCGCGGGCGTCGTGCTGCTGAGCGGCGACCGCCGCGGCGAGGCGCTGTTCCCGGTGCTGAGCGTGCGCGCGAACTCGACGATCCAGGTGCTCGGCCGCCTCGCGCGGCTCGGCGTCGTCCGGCGCGGCAACGAGCGCCGCGCGATGGCCGACCTGCTCGCACGGCTGCGCGTGCGCATGGGCTCGAGCGAGCAGCCGGTGCAGTCGCTCTCCGGCGGCAACCAGCAGAAGGTGTCGCTGATCCGGCCCTTCCTGCGCGGCAACGTGAAGGTGATCCTCGCCGACGAGCCCACGCAGGGCGTCGACGTGGGCGCGCGTTTCGACATCTACGAGGCCCTCCGCGACAAGGCCGCGGACGGCCTCGCAGCCGTGGTGAAGTCGAGCGACCCGATCGAGCTGTCCGGGCTCTGCGACCGCGTCATCGTGATGTCGCGCGGCCGCATCGTCGAGGAGATCCCGCGGCACGAGCTCGGCGAGCGGCGGATCGTCGAGGCGATCGTCGGCTCGCGCCCGGCCGTGCTCGCCGCGGAGACGCACGCGTGAGACGCGGGTGGCTCCCCTTCGTGCTGATGACGGTGCTGATCGTCGCGCTCGGCGCGTACGCCGACGCGCACCACTCCGTCTTCCTGAGCAAGGAGAACCTGAACAGCCTGCTGCTGGAGGCGATGCCGCTCGTGCTCGTCTCGCTCGGGCAGGCGACGGCGCTGCTCGTCGGCGGCTTCGACGTCTCCGTCGCCGCGCTGATGACGATGTGCGTCGTGACGGCGTCGTTCACGATGACGCCGACGACATCCGGGCTCGCGCTCGTCCCGGGAGCGCTCGCGCTCGTGGGCGTCGGCGTCGCGACCGGGGCGCTCAACGCGTTCCTGATCCGGATCCTGCGCATGCCCTCGATCCTCGCGACGCTCGGCACCCTGAGCGTGCTCGAGGGTGCGTCGCTCCTGCTGCGGAGCTATCCGACCGGCGCGATCAACACCGACGTGACGAACGAGCTGACGTCCAGCGTCGGGTTCGTCCCGCTTGCGTTCGTCGGCGTCGTCGTGCTCGCCGCGCTGGCCGACGGGTGGCTGTACCGCATGCGCACCGGGCTCGCGCTGCGCGCCGTCGGCCTGGACGAGCGCTCGTCGCGCCGGCTCGCGATGCCGGCCACCGCCGTCGTGGTCGCCGCGTTCGTCGTCTGCTCGGTGATGGCGTCGATCGCCGGCTTCTACCTCGCGGCCGAGGTGCAGGTCGGCTCGCCGATCATCGGCAACCAGGCGCTCGAGAGCATCGCCGCCGCCGTGCTCGGCGGCGCGAGCCTCGCCGGCGGCAAGGGCTCGTACGTCGGGACGATGCTCGCGGCCGTCTTCCTGACGGAGATCGACAACGTGCTGCCGCTCTTCCAGCAGCCCGCCGAGTACGCCGACATGACGATCGGCGGCCTGATCCTGCTCGCGCTCGTCGTCTATCAGCTCCCCGAGCTGATCGGCCGCGCCCGCGGCGCGCGCGCCTCCGCGGGGCGCGTCGCGCCCGCCGAGACCGGGGCCGCGGTCTCCTAGCCGCTCGGGAGGCTGCTCATCTGCGGCTCCGGCGTGCGCGTCGAGCGCGGGTCGGCGACGCGGCCGAGGACGACCCAGATCGCGTGCACCGGCTCGTCGCCGATCGCCCAGAGTCGGTGCGGGGACGACGAGTCGAAGGCGATCGAGGCGCCCGGCTCGAGCTCGTACTCGTCGAAGCCGACGCGCACGCCGAGTGTCCCGCTCGACACGTATCCGTACTCGCGCCCGCCGTGCGTGACCAGCGCGTCCTCGGGACAGGACTCGGCGCCGACCGGATAGACGACGTACAGGAACTCGACGTCGGGGTCGTTGTGCGGCGTCAGCCGCTCCCAGCGGACGCCGGAGGCGAGGTTGATCACGCGGCGCGTGTCACGCCGCGCCACGAGCCCCTCGCCGTGCAGCCGCGCGCTCGCGGCCGGCTGGCCGCCGTCGCCGAAGACGTCGCTCATCGTGAGGCCGAGCTCGGTGACGAGCGCGTAGAGCGTGCTGACCGACGGGTTGACGCGGTCGAGTTCGATCTGCGAGATCAGGCTGGGCGAGACGCCGACGCGCCGCGCGAGCTCGCGCAGGCTGATCCGGCGCCGCTCGCGCTCCTCGCGCAGGCGGGCGCCGACCTTCGACGACTCGAAGCTGCGCTCCGGGGCGGACACGCGCCTACCGTAGCCGCCCGCGGATCTCGTCGGCGATCCGCTCGGGCCCAGGCAGGAACGCGTCCTCGAGCGGCGGGCTGTACGGGATCGGCGCGTTCGGCGTGGCGATCCGCCAGGCATCGTCGAGGTGCCCGAGCGCCTCCTCGGTGACGCGCGCGAGCACCTCCCCCGCCCAGCCGCCGGTCAGCGGGCCCTCCTCGACGACGACGAGCCGGTTCGTCTTGCGCACGGAAGCGAGCACCGTCGGTACGTCGAACGGACGCAGCGTGCGCAGGTCGATCACCTCGACGGAGATGCCGTCGCCGGCGAGCCGCTCGGCCGCCTCGAGGGAGTCGTGCACGCTCTTCATCGCGGTGACGAGCGTGACGTCCGCTCCCTCGCGCACCACCGCCGCCTCCCCGAGGCGCCCGACGGCGCCGTTCGCCTCGCCCTCGAGCGCGTAGAGGCGCTTGTGCTCGAAGAACAGCACGGGGTTGTCGTCGCGCACGGCCGCCTTGAGCAGCGCCTTCGCATCTCCGGGCGTCGACGGCGCGACGATCTTCAGGCCGGGCACGCCCATGAACCACGAGGCCGGCATCTGCGAGTGGATCGCGCCGAAGCGGCCGCCTGCGCCGACGACGGAGCGGATGACGAGCGGCACGCTCACCTGCTCGCCCGTGAGGAACCAGTACTTGGACGCCTGGTTGACGAGCATGTCCATGGCGAGCGTGAGGAAGTCGCCGAACATGATCTCGACCACGGGGCGCAGGCCGGTGACGGCCGAGCCGAACGCGGCGCCGGCGAGCGCGAGCTCCGAGATCGGCGTGTCGAACACGCGCCGCGGGCCGTACTTCTCGTACAGCCCCGGCGTCGCGGCGAAGACGCCGCCGGCGACCGCCACGTCCTCGCCGAAGAAGACGACGCGCTCGTCGGCCGCGAGCTCCTCGTCGAGCGCGTCGCGGATCGCGGTCCGGAAGGCGATCGGCGCCATCAGAGCGCGAGCACCAGCGGCCGGCCGAGCAGCTCGCAGACGCGGGACAGGAAACGCGCGCCGTCGGCGCCGTAGACGACCCGATGGTCGCAGCTCAGCGTGAGCGTCATCACGTCGCGAAACGCGACGCCGCCGGCGGGGCTCTCGACGGGCGCGCGGCGGACCGCGCCGACTGCGAGGATCGCGGCCTGCGGCAGGTCGACGATCGCTGTGAACGAGCGGACGCCGAACATCCCGAGGTTCGACACGGTGAACGTCGCCCCGCGGAGCTGCTCTCGCGCGAGCGCGCGGCGGCGGGCCGCGTCGGCGAGCGCGCGCGTCTCGGCCGCGATCTCGCGCAGCGTCTTGCGGTCGGCGTCGGCGACGACGGGCACGAGCAGCGCGTCCTCGGTGGCGACGGCGACGCCCACGTTGATACGTGCGTAGCGCTCGATCCTGCCGTCGGCATAGGACGCGTTGAACCGCGGCTGCTCGCGCAGCGCAAGGGCGGCCGCCTTGACCACGAAGTCGTTCAGCGACGGCACGTCCGCGCTCTCGCCGCGTGCGCCGCGGCGAAGCTGGACGAGGTCGGAGACGTCGGCGTCGGCCGAAACCGTGAAGACCGGGATCTGCGCCGCCGATTCGGCCATCCGCCGCGCGATCGTCGCCTGCGTCGCCGTCAGCTCGACGACCTCGACGCGGCCGCGCGCGTCGTCGTCGCGTGGTGCGCCCTCGAGGCTCGGCGCCTCGGCGGCCGCCCGCCGCACGTCGTCCTGCGTGATCCGGCCGCCCGGCCCGGTTCCCTCGACGTCGAGGAGCGAGACGCCGAGCTCGACCGCGGTTCGCCGCGCGACGGGCGTCGCGTTCGGACGTCCGGGCGCGCCGTCCTGCTCCGCCGCGGCGTCGCCGCCCAGCGTCGCGATCGCCTGACCGACGGCGGCGGTTCCGCCCTCGGGGACGAGGATCGACGCGAGCGTGCCTTCCTCTTCCGCCTCGTAGACGACGGTCGCCTTGTCGGTCTCCACCTCGACCAGGCCGTCGCCGCGCTTGAACGAGTCGCCGGGTGACTTGAGCCAGCGGAGGATGACGGCGTCGGCGACGGAATCGGACAGCTTGGGCATCGTCAGCTCCGCCGGCACGCGACTCAGTCCTTGAACTCGCTGCCGGCAGGGCCGGAGGGGAACGGCGCTTCGAGCCCGCGCTCGCGCATCCGTTCGAGCTCCTGCGCGACCTCGCGCTCCGCGCTCTCGAGCTCGGAAGCGCCTGCGCCTTCCCGCTCGAGCTGCGCACGGAGAAGCGTGATCGGGTCGCGCGTGCGCCACTCGTCCAGCTCGCCCTCCGGGCGGTACGCGCCGGGGTCGCTGCGCGAGTGTCCGACGAAGCGGTACGTCAGCGCCTCGAGGAACGCCGGCCCTTCGCCGGCACGCACGTGCGAGAGCGCGCGTTCCGCCGCCTCGCGGACGTCCCAGACGCGCATCCCGTCGACCGTCTCGGCCGGGACGTTCATCACCTCCGCACGCGCGCGGATCTCGCCGGCGGTGACCGCGCCGAACGGCGTGTACTCGCCGTAGCCGTTGTTCTCGCAGACGAGCAGCAGCGGCAGCTTCTGCACCTGTGCGAAGTTGAGGCACTCGTAGACGTACCCCTGGTTCATCGCGCCGTCGCCGAAGTAGGCAACGGCGACGCCGCCGGTCGTGCGCGAGAGCGCGAGCGCCGCGCCGGTGGCCGCGGCGATGCTGCCACCGACGATGCCGAACGAGCCGATCAGGCGGTCGGCGGGGGACGTGACGTTCATCGAGCCGGCGCGGCCGCCGTTGACACCCGTCGCACGACCCAGCATCTCGTCGAGCAGCGCCTGCGGGTCGACGCCGAGCGCGAGCGCGTGCCCGTGACCGCGATACGTCGCGGCGACGCGGTCGCGATCCTCGAGCAGGCTCGCGACGCCGGTGGCGACCGCCTCCTGCCCGGAGTAGAGGTGCGTCGTGCCGTACACCTCGCCCTTCAGGAAGAGCGACTGGACGAGATCCTCGAACCCGCGGATGAGCAGCATCTGCCGGTAGATCCGCAGGTAGAGCGCGACGTCGCCGAGGACGCCGACGTCGGTGGCGCCGCTCACGCGGTGCCCACCCGCGAGCCGATCCGCTCCGCGAGGTAGTCCCAGTCCCGCTCGAACCGGTACGAGTGCCGCGACGGCGGGCCCGGCGCCGAGGTCTCCAGCCAGCGCACGCGCCCGCCCCGCACCTCGTAGAACGCGTGGAGGCAGCCGACCGCCGTCCAGAAGACGTCGCCGGGACGGAGCGTGTAGCGGTCGCCGTCGGCGACGACGTCGACCTCGCCTTCGAGCATGTAGTACGACTCCTCGAACGGATGGTCGTGCGGATGCGCGCACGCACCCGGCTGGTAGTCGACCATGAACATCGTGTGCAGCTGTGCGTCGAGGCGCGGGTCGACGAGCATCTTGACCGCGATGCCGCTGTACGCGAGCACGGCGGTCGCCATGCTCGCCGAGACGGTCGGCGCGCCGACCGCGGCGCCTCGCTTCAGCACGTCGAGATCCATCTCGCCGTCGCGCAGCAGGAACAGGTTGCGGTTGCGCGGGTCGCGGACGTCGAGCGGCTCGGGCTCGGCATCGGGCGCGGGCCCGAGGAAGAAGGTGTCGCTTCCGTCGGCGCGCGGACGGGGGGCGGCCATCTCGATCCACCGCGCCTCCGCGTCGCTGCGGAAGGCGTGGGGAACGCCGACGGGGATCACGCCGCACGCGCCGGGCTCGAGCCGCACGCCGCGCCCGTCGAGGTACAACACCGGGCTGCCGTCGAGGACGTAGAAGCCGGTCTCGAACGAGTGCACGTGCTCGTCGACGTGTCCCTCGGCGAGCGACACGAGCGTCAGCGCCATGTGCGTGGAGCCGAGCGCGCCGCCGACGAGCCGGCAGGTGTGCAGCCCGCTGGCGTGACCCGGTAGCGCCTCCGTTAGCTCGACGTCCTCGCGGCGGACGAGGCGGTACGACGGCAGGCCGTCGGCGAGCCGTCGCGTGCCGGTGTCGCTCATACCGGCACGCCGTCGCCCACGACGGCCGACGCCGCCACCACACCGGCCGTCCCCTCGCGGCCGGCCGCCGCGTCGGCGACCAGGTCGGCGCCGCGCACGTAGACCTTCCCCGCGACGAGGAGCTCCTCGGCGGGGAAGCGCGTGATCACCTCGCAGCCGTCCGCGGTGACGACGACCTCTTCCTCGATCCGCGCCGCGGAGCGACCGTCCGTCGCGGCGCAATACGTCTCGAGGGCGAACACCATCCCCTCCTCGAGCTCGACCGGATGGTCGAGCGAGTGCACGCGCGAGATCATCGGCGGCTCGTACAGGCCGACGCCGATGCCGTGGCCGAACTGCAGGCCGAAGCAGGTCTCCTCGTCGGGGAAGCCGAGCTCGTCGGCCGTCGGCCACACGGCGGCGATGCGGTCGGTCGTCATCCCCGGCCGCACGAGCTCGATCGCCGCGTCGAGCCACTCGCGGCACTGCTTGTACGCGTCGAGCTGCGCGGCGCTGACGCCGCCGACGTTGAACGTGCGGTAGTAGCACGTTCGATAGCCCATGAACGAGTGGATGATGTCGAAGAACGCCTGGTCGCCCGGACGCAGCAGCCGGTCGGAGAAGACGTGCGGGTGCGGGTTGCAGCGGTCGCCCGAGACGGCGTTGACCGCCTCGACCTGCTCGGAGCCCATCTCGAACAGGAGCTGGTGCGCGCGGGCGACGATCTCGTGCTCGTAGACGCCAGGGCGGAGCATGCGGTAGATCTCCTCGTAGACGGCGTCGACGAGGCCGGCCGACTGGTCGAGCAGCGCGATCTCGTCCGACGTCTTGATCTTGCGCGCCTCGAGCACGACGCGCGACCCGTCGGTCACGTGCAGGCCCGCGCGCTGCAGCGCCTCGAGGGTCACGAGGTCTGCCACGTCGACCCCGAGCGGCTCGCCGGCGAGCCCGCGCTCGCGCAACTCGTGTGCGATGCGCGCGCCGAGGCGGTCGGGGATGCCGGTCTCGCGCGGCATGGCGCCGCGCATCGGCGCGACGCCCGCGCGGAAGCTCTCCGGCGGGAGCCACGGCGCGAACAGCTGGTGGTGCCGCGCGGCGGAGCCGAAGTCCCAGAGGATCGGGTCGTCGCCGCGCAGCAGCAGCACGAAGCGTGCGTTCTTGTCGCGCGCCCACTCGCCGATGTGCGTGCTCGTGACGTAGCGGATGTTGTTCGGGTCGAAGAGGAGGAGAGCACCGAGCTCCGACGCGTCGAGGGTGGCTTTCGCGCGCTCGAGGCGCTCACGACGGAGGCGCGGGAAGTCGATTCGCTGCTCCCAGTCGACCGCGCGCGTCGCGTCCGGAGAGCCGATCGACCTGCTTCGCATCGTCATCGCAGAACCTCCTGGTCGGACGCGCTCCGCAGACGAGGGAAGAGCGCCATGAGGTCGTCGTCGCCGTATCCCGCCTCGATCGTGGCGCGGACGAGCGCCTTCAGCTCGGCGGCGAGGGGAAGGCTGACGCCGGCCGTGTCGGCAGCGTCGAGCACGAGGTCGAGATCCTTCTCCATCAGCGCCGTGGTGAACGTCGCGGAGTAGTCGTCCCGGAGCAGCGGCTCGGTCTTGTACGCGACGAACGGCGCGCCGGCGGCCGAGTCGCCGATCGTCTCGAGCAGCGAGGCGCGCGAGACGCCGGACGCCTCGCCGAGCACGAGCGCCTCCGCGAGCAGCTGCGCGAGGCCGGCGATCATCAGGTTGGTCGCGAGCTTGACGACGCGTGCCTGCTCGGCGTCGCCGACGACGTGGACGCTGCGTCCGATCGCGCGGAGCACCGGTTCGGCTCGCTCGAGCGCAACCGACGAGCCGGAGACGATGAACGCGAGGTTGCCCGCGCGGACGACGACCGGGTTCCCGCTGACGGGCGCGCGGAGGTAGTGCAGGGAGGCATCCTCGGCGAGCGCGGCAACGCGCGCGGATGCCTCCGCGGAGACGGTGCTCGTGTCGACGAAGACCGTCCCGGGCTTCGCGGCGCCGGTTACCTCCCCGGCCACGGACTCGAGCTCCGAGTCGTCCGGCAGCGAGGTGACGACCACGTCGGCTTCTGCGGCGAGCTCGCCTGCCGACCCGGCCACCGTGGCCCCGCGCTCCGCGAGCGGCCGCGCCTTCGCCGGCGTGCGGTTGTACACCGCGAGGGCGTATCCGGCGTCGAGGAGGCGCTCGGCAAACGCGCTGCCCATGTTCCCGAGCCCGATCAACCCGACGACGGGGCCCCCATCGTGAGGTGCACTCACCGTTCAGTATGAATAAACGACACGCCGCCCCCGCGTCAAGGCGCCACGCGGTTCTGTACAGCTGCACGCGACGCTCGGGGCGACAGGACGCGCCTGTAGGCCCAGCGCTCAGGTCTAGCCGCATCCGGACGCGGCGCTCCGCAAACGAGCGCCCTAACGGAGCTCAGAAGGTCCGCCGGCGCGCGAAACGCTCGGCCTGGCGCCTCGTTTCGAATCCCTGCATGTCGACGATCTTGCCGTCGCGAGTGGTCAGAACCTGGAAGCGTTCGATGCGCTTGCCGTCCTCGTCGAGCCAGAGTGTCGAGCCGATGATGCGGTCGTCGCCGACCGTGGTGAACTCGGGCCGGACGCCCGGTGGTCGCCCGCCGCGCTTTCCAATCTGGAACTGCAAGACCTCACGGGCCTCGTCCGGCCCCCGTCAACTCGGCGTCTGCTTCCACCACAGATGACCGCGCGACACGCCCCGCCACTCCGCATCCTCGGCAAACAGCGACGCAAACGGCCCCGGGTCACCGCGGCCGAGCGCCTCCGCCGCGAACCGAAGCTGCTCGATCATCTCCGCGTCCACCATGCTGCTCGAGCGACCCTAACCCGAGCGCGGCAGCGACACAACGCCCGACGCCGCCTGCGCTCGTACGCCGGTGCTGAGAGACTGGGCTGTCGACCGGGGCGTCTTCGGCCCCGTCGTCCCGTTATCGAGGTGTGTCGGGGCCCTATGCGCCTGTCGCATCCTGGTAGCGAGCCTCGTCGACGACGAGCTGCCAGAAGCCGCGCGTGGGTCGGGTCGCGCGGGGGCGCTCGAAGTCGAAGGTCAGGATCGGCGCTGCACGCCGCAGAAGCCCTGTCGCGGAGCCGCGACGCCCCTACTCCGTGGCGGCGAGGTCGCCGGGGGCGACGAGTCCGGTTTCGTAGGCCATGACGACGGCTTGGGCGCGGTCGTGGAGGTCGAGCTTCTGGAAGATGCGGGCGACGTGAGTTTTGATGGTCGCTTCGCCGAGGACGAGCTTGCGTGCGATGTCGGAGTTGGAGAGGCCGCGTGCGACGAAGCGGAGGACCTCCAGCTCGCGCGGGGTCAGCTCGCCAAGTGCCGTGGGCCGTTCGCTCTGGGGCGGTCGGCGTGCGTAGTCGGCGATCAGCCGGCGCGTGATCGATGGTGAAAGCAGCGCGTCGCCGGCGGCGACGACGCGCACGGCGTGCAGTAGCTCGTCGGCGCCTGCGTCCTTGAGCAGAAAGCCGCTCGCACCTGCTCGCAATGCCTCGTACACGTATTCGTCGAGGTCGAAGGTGGTGAGGATCAGGATGCGTGGACCGGGCGCTCCGGCAGCGATCCGTCGGGTCGCCTCGATGCCGTCCAGGTTGGGCATGCGGATGTCCATCAGCACCACGTCCGGCCGTAGCCGGGCGGCTGCGTCGATCGTCGCGCACCCGTCAGGGGTCTCGCCGACGACTTCGAGGTCGGGCTCGGCGTCGAGGATGACGCGGAAGCCGGCGCGGACGAGCGCCTGGTCGTCTGCGATCAGGACGCGGATCACGCAGCCGGCTCCGAGCTGAGCGGCAGCCGCGCCCGGATCGCGAAGCCGTGGCCGTTGCGGCGTCCGGCTTCGAAGCTGCCGCCGTAGAGGGCGATGCGCTCGCGCATTCCGACGAGCCCGTGGCCGGCGCCGTTCGGGTACGGCGGAGGGCCGGTTCCGTTGTCGAGGATTTCCAGCTCGACCGCGGAGGCGTTGTAGCGCACGATCACCTCGGCTTCGGCGCGACCGGCGTGCTTGAGCGTGTTCGTCAATGCCTCCTGCACGATCCGGTAGGCGGAGAGGTCGACCCCGGCCGGCAGCTGCACCGGCTCGCCCTCGACGCGCAGCTCGACGCGCAGACCGGCCTCGCGCACCTGGTTCACGAGGGCGTCGAGCCGGGCGAGCCCCGGTTGAGGGGCCGTCGCCGGCTCGTCGCCGCTGCCGCGAAGGACGCCGAGGAGCCGGCGCAGCTCGACGAGCGCCTCGCGGCCGGTCGTCTCGATCGAGCGGAAGGCCTCGCCCGCCGATTCCGGGGCGGAGAGGAGCCGCGGCCCGGCCTGGGCCTGGACGACCATCACGCTGACGCTGTGCGCGACGACGTCGTGCAGCTCGCGCGCGATCCGCGCCCGCTCGGCGACGACGGCCTCGCGCGCGGCGAGGTCACGCTCGCGGTCGGCCAGGCGAAGGCGCCGGTCGCGGTCGCCCAGCACGCGGCGGGTGACGAACATCGCTGCCAGCAACGCGATCCCGAAGAACGCCGCGCTGTGAGGGTGGGAGTAGACGCCGGCGAACGGCACGACGATCAGGAGCGAGATCGCGACGATCCCCAGCCGAAACTGGCGAGGCGTCGTCCAGACCGCCAGCGCGTACACATCACACACCCAGGCGACCGAGGTCGAGAGCACCTCGATGTGCGACGAGATGCCGAACCCGACGGACATCATCACCTGTGCGAGCAGACCGACGAGCAGCGGCTGCCGGCGGCGGAACGCGACCCCACCCGCGACGAGGACGGCCGCGACCGTTCCAACGACGCGGTGACCGCCGGCGTCGTTGCTCAGCCACACTTCCAACACGCCGGCGGCGACCAGGCAAACGGCTACGACGCGATCCACGATCGTCCCGTCGACCCGAGGAAGCGTCAATCGCAGCGAGGCAGCCCGCACGATCGCAACGCTAGAACGTTTTTCGCGCCCTGTCGTCAACCCCCAGGCTGAGTCGGCGCGGCGAAGTTCCCACTGCGGGGTTACGGCCGTTCGCCTCCCACGCCGACGACGCCGCGCCCGCACCGGCCTAGCGTCGGCGGAGTCAGCAACGCTCGGAAGGAGACCCCGATGACACGACTCCACGACCGCCTGTTCGCCGCCTGCGGCATCGCCTTCGTCGTGCTCGAGCTCGGTGGCACGTTCCTCGCCATGGCCACCGGCAAGACACACGACATCACCATCTCCACCACGACACCAAAGCTCGCCGCCGCGATCGCGAAGCCGGTCGGAAGCGGCGTCTGGGCCGGCGCCTACATGGAGATGGTCAGCATCGCGTTCTTCCTCGCCTTCGCCGTCTGGGCAGCGGACAAGCTCGGCGGCGGCCTGCTCGGCTCGGTCATCCGCGCCGCCGCCTACGTCAACGCGGGAGCCGGCGTCGTCGCGCTCTCCGGGATGAACGCGCTCTCCTACCTGGCCGGGCACGGGATCAGCGTCGAGAGCGCACGCGTGCTGTCGACCGTCAACCAGTCCGTCTATGTCGGCGGCTGGTTCATCAGCGCGGCCTTCCTCGCCGCCGCCGGAACCCTCGCGCTCAAGGCGGGGCGGCGCCCGCTCGGCTGGTCGGCGCTCGCGATCACCCTCTACACGCTCGTGTTCACACCGCTCTCGCTCGACAACGCCGGCCAATTCTCGCAGCTGCTCTGGCTCGCCTGGGTCGTCGCAGCAAGCATCGCCCTGCTGCGCGGAGAACGACACCAGGTACCGGCACGAACGGCCGTCGCTCGCGTCTGACGCGGCTCGCCGCCCGAGCCGAGTATCCGGGTATGCATGACGGGAGGGGTCGGAACTGCGACCCCTCCCGAACCGCCGTAGCTCAGCGAGCGAATGCAGGCGAGGCGGCCGCCGCCCCGCTTGCCGCGGCGGGACGAAGCGTCATGTAGATGCCGGCGACTGCTGCCCAGAGCCAGAAGATCACGTCGGCGTAGAAGCCGAGCGGGGTGAGCTGCAGCAGGCCGAGCGGGAGCGCGCTCCAGGAGAGCCAGCGCGGCAGCGCGTGCGTTGCGATCCCGGCGGCCGCGGTCGCGAGCAGCAGGATCATCAGGCCGCCGTTGCCGGTGATCGGGCTGCCACCGGCTCCTTGAACGTGCAGAGCCTGGAGGGCGGCGGGTGCGAGCACCGTCTTCGCGCCGATTGCGCCGAGCAGCGAATACGTGCCCGCGCTCGCGAGCTCGTCCGCGACGGTGAGCGCGGCGCCGAGCAGCAGCGCGCCCCCGAGCAGCGGGTGCAGGTCGCTGCGGCGCAACCGCGCCCAGAGCGCGACCGCGAACAGGGCCAGAAACGGTGCCGCCCAGGAGAGGATGACGCCGCCGCGCTCGACCCCGGCGTGATGGGCTTGGTAGAAGGTCTCGAGCTTGCCGCTCGGCGTGTTCTCGTCGGGGAAGGAGCCGATCGAGCCGTTTCCGGCCAGCTCGAGGACGAGGTAGACGAGGCCGGCGAGCGGGATGAGCCGGACGAGCTTGTTCATCTGCGGTTGCCTCCTGCGTGCTTGCTGACCCTTGCGACGCTAGGAGCCGGTGGCGCAGCGGTCGTCGGCGGCGAGGCCGATCTTTACATCGGCCGATCGGCCGATCTTTCGCCGGCGGCGGATCCGCCGGCCGGCTGATGACAGACGGCGACCACGGTTCTAACGTGCCGTTCGTGCGTGCTCGCCTTGCCACGCTGGCGCCGCTACGGCCGGATCCGGTCGTCGTCGACCGAGTGCTGGCGGTCGTGCTCGCCCTCGACGCCGTCCTCGAGGCGCTGCTGCGCGGCGACGGGCAGGGCAATCCTCTGGTGGTTGCGTTGCTCGGCGCGGCGATGACGCTGCCGCTCGCCGCGCGCCGCCGCTTCCCGCTGCTCGTCGGCGCCGGAATCCCGGGCGTCGGCGCGTTCGACCACTGGCTCTGGAACCCGCAGGCGCCCGCCTATCCGATCGCCGAGTTCTGCGCCCTCTACGCGCTCGCCGCCTGGACTCCGACCCGGCGCTTCCTGCTCGGCGCCGGCCTCTTCGTCCTCGCCGCCGCGCTTCCGCCCGGTAGGACGACGCGTGGCGGGACGCTGTTCGTGGTCGTCGTGCTGGTCGTGATGCTGCTCGTGCGACGGATCCTCGGCGACCGAGAGCGGCGCGCCGAGCTGGCCGAGCGGGAACGCGATCTCGCCGCCCGCGAAGCGGTGGTCGAGGAACGGGCCCGGATCGCGCGCGAGCTCCACGACGCGATCGCCCACGACGTCTCGATGATCGTCGTCCAGGCAGGCGCGGAACGGCGCGTCCTCGACGGAGGAAGCGGGTCGACCCGGGAGGTGCTGCAGACGATCGAGCAGATCGGCCGCGGCGCGCTCACCGAGATGCGCCGCCTCGTCGGCATGCTCCGCTCCGCAGACGGCGATCCCCTCTCGCCACAGCCGTCGCTCGCCGACCTGCCGCGCCTGGTCGCGCAAGTGTCGGAAGCCGGCCTGCCCGTGGAGCTCGAGATCGACGGCGAACGACGCGAGCTGCCGCTCGGAATCGAGCTCTCCGCCTACCGGATCGTGCAGGAGGCGCTCACCAACGCGCTCAAGCACGCCGGCGACGCGCGCGCCACCGTCCGCGTGCACTACCGCCTCGACCAGCTAGAGCTCGAAGTCGCAGACACCGGCGCCGGCACCCCCGCGGTCGTCGCCGGTGGCGGGCACGGGCTGGCCGGCATGCGCGAACGGGTCGCGCTCTACGGCGGCCGCCTCGACGCCGGCCGCCGCGGCGAGCGCGGCTTCACCGTCCGCGTCGTCCTCCCGATCCGATGAACAGCATCCTCGTCTGCGACGACCAGGCGCTCGTCCGCGTCGGGCTGCGCAAGATCCTCGAAGCCGAACCCGAGCTCACGGTCGCAGGCGAGGCCGCCGACGGCGACGACGCCGTCGCCGAAGCCCGCCGCCTGCGCCCGGACGTGGTGCTGATGGACATCCGCATGCCCGTCCTCGACGGGATCGAGGCCACCCGCCGGATCGTCCGCGGCCAACCGGCGACGCGAGTCCTCATCCTGACCACCTTCGGGCTCGACCACTACGTCTACGACGCGCTCCAAGCCGGCGCCTCCGGCTTCATGCTCAAAGACGCCCCACCGGAAGAGATCGTCGCCGCCGTCCGGATCGTGGCCGCCGGCGACGCCCTCCTCGCCCCCGCCGTCACCCGCGCCGTGATCGAAGAGTTCGCCCGCCGCGAACCACGCGTCCCACCGCGACCACCCGCGCTCGCCGAGCTGACGCCGCGCGAACGGGAGGTGCTCGAGCTGCTCGCACGCGGCCGCTCGAACGCCGAGATCTGCGAGCAACTCGTCGTCAGCGAAGCCACCACCAAAACCCACGTCGCGCGCATCCTGCAAAAGCTCGATCTCCGCGACCGCATCCAAGCAGTCATCTACGCCTACGAAACCGGGCTCATCTCTCCCGGCAGCTGATCGCGGATCGAAGGCGCGGACGGCGCCGCCATAGGCTGGGAGCAGGTGACCAGCAGCCCCCGCTCCTCCCAGACCAGAGGTCGGGCCGTGGTGCATTCGTTGCCACGGCTCCGCTCTTGTCGTCGATCCTGCCAACACGAAAGCCCTGTTTCCCAGGGCTTTCCAGTGGGCCGAACCGGATATTTGCGCGAACCGGATCACTATCGACCTGGAGATGGAGGCGACTCCGTTGTCGGTCGTCTGACTCAAGGAATATGATACCTTCATATCGCCAATGGCGAAGCTCCTCTCCGTTTCGATTCCCGACGAGCTCATGCGTGAGGCCGAAGCCGTCGCGCAGGCTCGCGGTACGACGAAGAGCGAGCTCGTGCGCGATGCGCTGCGGCGTCAGGTCGGACTCGAGCAGTTCCGCGAACTGCAGCGCTACGGGCGCCGGGGGGCCGAGAAGCGCGGCGTCGGCCCGGAGGACACCGAGGCGCTCGTCGACGAACTGCGTGGCGGATCGGCCTGAGCCTCCCCCGCGTTCTTTGCGACACCAACGTTCTCGTCTCGGCGCTCATCGCCAGTGGACCACCGAGCCGTGTTCTCGAAGAGGCGATCGATGGCAGGCTGGAGCTCCTCATCCCGGTACCCGTTCTCGACGAGCTGGATCGGGTGCTGGCCGAAAAGCTGGGCTTTGACATACATCGCGTCCGCGACGTACGTCGGCTGCTCGAACAGATTGCGCCCATCCAACTCGCGCTGTCCGACGGGGCCAACTCGATGACGGGAGATCGACATGACGACGTCATCCTCGCCTGTGCGGTCGAAGCCGACGCAGACATCCTCGTCACAGGCGATCGGAAGCATCTGCTTCCTCTCGGCGAGCACCGCGGCGTCCGACTGCTCACACCCCAGGCGCTTCTCGCAGAACTCCGAACACAGGACTCCTGAGCTTCACGCGAGCCGACGGAACCGGTTCGCACAATGCCCGCTACGCCTTAGACCCACGAAAAGGGCGCACATGTACGAAAACGATGATGGGCCGAACCGAGCATTGCGCGAACCAGTTCCTTGCGGCTGACGAGATCTGCATCGTGGCGCGCTCTCTAGCGGTCTAGTCCCTCAGAGCCTTTCGCGGTTACGGCTCTGAGAAGCATCGGAGAAGCGAGGTGACGCGCCGACAGGCCTACCGACAAGGCACTGCCCCAACTCTCGGGCTGGTAGACACGACCGCCACGCGGTTTACTCGCCCTGTGGCAACGGACGCACACGACGCGCTCACGACAAACCTCACGCGCGCGCGCTACTTCATCGATCTCCATGAGGGCACCCAGACTGGGCCGGGGACGCCCGACAGGAAGCGCCGAGAGCTGCCCCGCGGCGCTGTTGTCTTCGCGGTTGGTGCTCTGGATGCGTATCTCTCGGAGGTATCGGCCGAGTGATGCTCACCCAGTTCGAACACGGAGCGATTTCGGGACCGAACCGAGATGTTCTTCGGGAGGTCTTGAAGATCAGTCCCACTCTGGCCCTCGAAGCCGCGCTCGCCGGCCCCGGTGTCGACACGAAAGAGCTGGTCCGGGACGCGATCACGAAGCATTTCTACGACCAAGTCAGCAACCACGGAGCCAAAGCCGTCGCCGCGGCCGCGCAGCGAATGGGTGGCTCGGCAAAGGCAATCTGGGACAAGGTCGAGGCGGCCGGCGAAGCTCAGCCGGCGGCCGACCTGCACGAGTGGACGGACAAGCGCCACCAGATCGTCCACCAAGGCAAGGCGGTTCGGATCAACCGCGATCCTGCGCGGAGCTGCATTCAGCTGATCCAGAGGATCGCCGCTGCGATCGACGAGATGGCGTGTGAGGTGATCGCAGCCGCCGTCCCGCCGCTCGCTGCCGCGGCACCGGCGCAATTGCCCGCCGGCCCGTAGCGCCGAATCCACGGCACCGGGCTGGACGCGGCGGGCTCGCCACCTATGCAGGCATGGCCCACCGAGTTACCGTTGCAGGCTGCGGTGATCGACAACGACGAACGTCTCGTCGCGATTCTGGGAGAGGGGAAGTTGCGACATTCAAAGAGGTCAAAGGGACCTCGATGCGTCTCGCCCGCGTGGTCAGAGAGGTCATCGCCGCCGATCTCGACGGGGAGCTGCCGGCGAAGGGCAAGCAGTTCCTGACGACCGATCGTGGCCTCTTTCGGCTGGCTTCCCGACCGAACTCCGACAACACGACTGAGCAACTCGCCCACAAGCGGCTAGGAGCAAAGACGGTTCAAGTATTCGGCGACCTATCGCCCATTCATCGCGCTCAGGGGTGGATGACCGTCGAGGAGCTCTACGACCTGCACGGCGTCCGCTTCAACGCGGGAACGATGCTTCGCAAGGTCGTCAGACGCTTCGGCACCTCCTGAGGAGTCCCCGCCCTGTCGCCCCGCGCCGCGGCGGCGCGCGGCTCTGTCGGCGACCCCACGTGGAAAGCCGGGAGAGCCGGGACTCCCGGCTCTCCCGACTTGGTGCGCCTTCTACTCGCCGACGCTGATCTTCACGAGCTTGAAGTGCACTAGCTCGCGGAACAGCTCGATCCCGTGAGCCGAGAGCTTGTCCTTCTCGAACTCGATGTAGCCGATGCCCGAGAAGTTGCTCGCGAGGTCCACACCGAGTTCTTTGAAGATCACGACGCGGCCGTCGTACATCACCGACGCCGCGCCCAGCTCGTGCGCGACGTTCCCGGACGACATCCAGACGGGGTTGCCTTCGAGGTCGCGCAGCTCCCGGTCCGCCGTGAAGATGAGGATCGCTGCGCCGCACTCGCCCATGAGGTCGGCGACCTTCTGCGAGATGGGGCGACCAGCGCTCGGCTCATACTCCGCCACCTTGTAGGGGAGCCCGTACTCGTCGAGGATCTTCGTGAGCTGCGTCAGCGGGACGTTGTTCGGGCCGTGACCGATGAAGATCGCCTTCGGCCGCGCCGGGGTCGCCAGCGACGCTGGCGCGGATGGCGGCACCAGCGCGGGCGGCACCTTGGGAGCAGTCGTTCCCAACGAACTCTCCGCGCCATCGCCCTCGGCCACGTCGACTTCACTGTCGACCTCTGTTGCGAGCGTCGTCGGAATCTCGGTACTTACCCAGACTCCCGTCGATGCCTTTTTCAACAGCCCGGCGTACTCCAAGTTCGCGCGGAAGATCTCCGCGCATCGCTTCGCGTCTTCCTTCGGAACGCCAAATTCACGCACGAAGGTGTTCGCGTAGAAGTCGCCTTCTGGGAGCTTCTTCCCCTTGAAGTGGTCGTAGGTGGCTTTGAACGTCGGCGGCAACAGAGCCGCCTTGACGAGCGCAGCCGCGGCTTGTTCCTCGCTCACTGGGGTCACGATCTCGTTCGCGAGGTCCGACAGCACGATCTTGTCGGACTTGTAGTTGCCGGTCGAGAGGCCATAGCGCAGAGAAGCCGACAGCAGCGTCTGCAGGCGGCTGCTCCCTGGGCTGATCCCCATCGCGATCGCGGTCTCTGTCGGCGGGAGAGGCTGCCCCGCGTTGTTGTTCTCGATTGCCCTCGGCACGGCAAGCGCCTCTTCGAGCGTGTGCTTCGGGTACTGCGTCGAGGGCCGCGGGTGACCCTTCACGGAAGTAGCCGCCACGCCGTCGGGCGGTTTGCCGTTCTTCTGTTCCGCCGTCGCGGACATTCGATCCTCCTTAGGATCGGGTTGCGCCTGCCCGGGTCGGCGTCGTAACTCTTTGCCGGAGACGCGACCGCCGCCCGGGTGGGCCGGACATGCGGGATCTTAGGACCCACACCGGACGCCACCGCTCGGGCTAGTCCCGCAGCGTCAACGGTAGAAGGGACGTCGGACGGACACGTTCCTCAGCTTCGGCGTCAGAGCGGTTCCCTGGGCGGTAGCCTCAAGCTGCGTCCGGGGAGGAAGGGACGTGCGGGGACCGAACGCTCACGCGACATGCGGGTGCCGAGACTGTTCACGATCGGGTACGAAGGGCGCACGCCGACGACCCTGATCGAGCGGCTACAGGAGGCGGGCGTGGAACGGGTTGTCGACGTGCGGGAGCTACCACTTTCACGCCGTCGCGGTTTCTCCAAGAGCCCTCTTGGCGCCGCTCTTGAGCGAGCCGGCATCCGCTACAAGCACATCCGTGCGCTCGGCAATCCAAAGCCAACGCGCGACCGTTACAAGAGCGGTGACGTAGAGGGCGGGGCGCGCGAGTACCGGGCTCACCTGCACAACGGCTCGTACCCGGCTCTAGTCGAGTTGGCCGACTCGCTCGCGTCCGAGAGGACATGCCTCCTCTGCGTTGAGGAGGCGCACGAGCGCTGTCACCGCGCCGTGATCGCGGGGGCCATCGCTGAGCGGCTACCGCGCGTGGCGATCGTGCACCTCTAGGGCGCCCGCGGAGGCCAGAAGACCCCGAGCACCAAGAAGGCGGTCGGGTGCTGGTGCTGGTTACCGACGAAGAAGTTCGTGTCCTTCGCCGGCGAGCACATGTCCTCCAAGAACTTCCCGCGGAGGTTCTCCCGCAGCGTTGGCTCGTCGTAGCGATCGCGCCACGACCTCCATGCCTGGGCCAACTCCCAATCAATCATCGACTGCGTGTGGCCCCGGCAGCCAGGCGTGGAGCAGCGGTAGCGGTAGCTAAACCGGTACGGGATCTGCTCAAGGCCGTCCTTCGTCGGGAAGAACAGGCTCGGCTGCGATGCAATCCCCGCCTTTGACTCGCCCCACTCCTCCACATCGGTGTCGATGATGAAGTCGTCGACCGCCTCCGGACGGAACGCCCCGAGCGACGTGCCATCGAGCTCCTGGCGACGACGCAGCTCACACATCGACTCCACGAGCAACGGCTCAACATACGGGCGGCGCTTCGCCCACGCCTTCTTCGTATCGAGGCGGGCGCCGACCTGAAGCGTGTCGAGATTCGGCCGCCATGTCTCCGGCCGCTTGTCACCGCTGTGCTTCGCGGCCTCCAACGAGATGACCTCGTATTTGTGGAACCGCTGCGCCCACGGCAAGTCTCGGTATGCGACCGGATAGAGCCGCGCCCACTCGGGCTGAGGCGTGTCCGTGCGAATACCAGCTACACAAACGACCTCACCGTATTTCTGGCTGATCGCCGGATACGCCTTGACGGTTACGAGCAATGAGATGCGCTCCGCCACGAACCTGATCGTAGGAGGACACCGGTCGATCGTCCATGTCTGCCCTTGGGAGCAATGCCCTCGTGGTCAGGCGCGCCCGGCTGGAGTGGTGACCAGCAGGCTTGTTTGAATGAGCTCAACGTGGAACCTCAGACAGCCAAGCAGCCCATGTCCCTTCGCGATGTCCGCCGCGCGGTGCGTCGGCTCCCGCGAGATCGTGCGCAGCGAAGGTGCGAGCGGATCGCGCGACGGGGTTCAGGGGGAAGCTTGCGTGCCGCGTGTGGGAGAAGCAGAAGCGCGGGCTGGCACACTTGCACGGCGTCATCTCTGTGGAGTCGCCAGCACATCGGCGCTGGGCCGAGGCGTACATAACGGCGCTCCGCGAGATGGCGCCACGGTACGGGTTCGGCTTCGTCGACGGCTGGCATAAGGTCGGGCGGAGGTTCTGGCCCGGCGTCCAGGCAGCGGCGTACCTGTCGAGCTGCTTCGTAGGTGGCAAGAGCTCGAAGATGTCGATCACTGAGAACGCGCGCGCGGGAGACTTGCCCAGGCTGGTGGTATTCGTCGCCCGAGACCTAACTGCTCTGACCGGGTGCACGATGCGGAACTTGCGCAACGCACGGCGGCTCTGGGCGAATCGTGAGTACTTGATCGTGCCTCCACGCCTGACGTACAGGGAATGGTTGGCGGCGGCGGCGATGCTAAAGCCGCGCCAGATACTTAGGACGTAACGCTACGGTCCTAACGCGAGGCTTCCTCGAGGAGGCTCTTTGCGTCACCAAGACGGAAGGTGCTCGAGCAGCTTGTGCACGTGATCGGATCGCGATCAGTGTTAACGAGCCTACCGCAGTGCGGACACACAAGGATGTAGTTGCCGAGGATGAGCGATACATCCATCGTGGGCATCATCGCGATCAAGACTCGCGCGTCGACGACACCAAACAGGTAGGTCGGCCGCTGTCCGGGGCTCGGCACGTCGCCTACGCGATCGACGACGCCTGTAACCAGCCATAGCTGGATCTTTCGTCGCGCTCCTTCATGAGTAATTCGGAAGATGTTGTTCGCAAGGTGCGGGATCGTGAACGTCGGGGTTCCGATGCGCTTGAGTTCGTCGAGGTAGTCGGCACGCATGATCTCCGGTGCACGCTCCTCGCAGAATGAGCGGACGCCGGACCAGGCGGCGTCCTCCGTGATGCACGGAGCGTCCGTAGATGTCCGTGTCTGCTCCGCGACGATCCGACCGCAGATCCGGATCATGTCTCGCGGCGAACCCGTGGCGAGGTACGCGACGAGCCTATGGGCGTCAACCCGGACGTCGTCGCAGAGGAGCTGGTTGAAGGAGGAGACAGCCTGGGCGGAGTAGGCCTCCAGGCGTTTCGACAGCATCAGCGCGAGCTCGTCAACGCTCCAACTGAGGTGGTTCTCGCGGATCCGATCCGGCCGAGCGCCACTTTCAAGGTACGTCTGGCGCACCTGATCCCAGAGAAAGAACTTGAACGCGACGCCAGGCGCTTCAAGCGTCGGTAGGTCGAGGACGAGCTCGCGAATGAACTGGAAGGTCTTCGAGGCATCGACCGTGAGAGGAACCTCGTCCACCTTGTCGACCAGTAAGTAGGTCGAAGCGAAACCGATCGCCTGCGCGATCTCGAGGAGGTGCCTGAAGTGGTAGCGAAGCGACTCATCCTGCTTCGCCTCCTCGGGCAAGTCACTCGGTAGGTCGACCTTGTCGAGACCGAAGTGAGCGAGCAACGCGTTGATCGCTACTTCGAGCGGACCCGACCACTTGGTGACGAACTCGCGCGCACGTTCGCCGAGGTTCTTCAATGACCGGACGGCCGTCTCGAACTCGGCACGGGAGATGCTGCCGAGGAACCGACCCACCTGGTACTTCAAAAGCGCCTTCTGGTGGTCACTGAGGCGGTCAGCAAGAGACGGATCGTCCTCGAGGCGCGCAAGAACGCCGACGAGAACCCGCCGGCATACCTGGTTCATGTGGTACGCCCAGGTTGCCTGCGCGAGAGTCAGACCCGCTGGCTGGTCGAACTCGTCATAGGTGATGCAAAGGAAGTCATCGCCCTGCTCGCTTCGAATCTCGATCATTCGCCGTTGCGCAGTCTTGCCTCCACCTCGCGGTGCAAAGACGACGCGTGAGCTCGGAACGCCAGGGTCGCCCAGCACATCGGCGAAATACGGCGGCGGGACGAAGTACTCGTCCAGCCGAAACTCCTGCTCGGCGTTAGTGGACCCGAAAGGATCCTGCGTGAAGCCGAACTGGACCAGGAATGGGCTGAGTGTCAGTTCAGGCTGCTCGGTCACGGCGGCGATTACACCATGCCGAGAGGACGGTTGACTGGGGTCGACAGCAACATCTCGCGGCCGTGACTTGATCCGGTAGACCACCTCTGTAACACGTGGTGCTTTACATAGCGTGTGACGTCTGCCACATTGAGGCCATGGCTGACGCGACTGACAAGAAGACCGACGTCCTGAACCTTCGGCTCGATCCCGCCCTCTCCGCGGAGATCCAGAGAATTGCCGAGTGGCGCGGCACATCGGCTAGCGAGATCGCGCGCGAGCTGATGCGTCATGGCGTCGCTGTTGAGCGGCAACTCGAGGCGCAAGAGCTCCAGCGATCGTATGAACACACAAAGATCGACCGCGATGGCGACCGCGGTTATCTCAAGATCGACGCGCGGTGGGTCTGGTACACGCCGAGCGAGCTTGCTGAGCGAGCGCAGATCGAAGACGAATGGCGGTACCTCGCGCCATGACGGCCGTCGAGCCCCACTTGACGACGAGCGAGCTCGCCGCGCTCCTCGCGGTACATCCCGAGACAATCAGACGTGCTGCGGCGGCCGGCCGACTGCGGTCTCGGCGCGTGGGCCGTGACAGGCGTTATCCGGAAAGCGCCGTCAAGGAATGGCTGGCCTCGCTGGATGATGAGTCGAGGGCGGCATGAGCGTGCGGAAGAGGGGCCGGCGCTCGTACCAGGTGCGCGTGAACGGGTTCCCGGCGCAGACGGCGCCAACGCGCGAGGCGGCCGAAAAGATCGAGCTCGATCTGTTGCGTCGTCGAGCGCTCGGACACCTGTACGACGCACCGCCGGTGACGCTTGGGGAAGCGATTGACGGGTTGCTCGCGCGTCTCGAAGCGACGCGCAACCTGAGCGAGAAGAGCCGCGCGTACAACCGGCAGTCGTCAAAGCTGTGGGAGCCGCTGCGGTCTACGAAGCTGCCGGCGTTGCGGCGCTCGCGGATCGAAGACATGGTGACGGAGCGCGCGCGTACTCACCCCGGCTCGGCGAAGAACGAGCTCGAATTCCTGAAGCGAGTACTTCACGATGCGAAGAGACGCGGACAACGCGTCGATGACGCGATCTTCGAGATCGAGCCGATTAAGCACCGGCCGCGCAAAGGGCGGGCGCTTACGGTCGCGCAACTCCAGGAGCTCGCCTCCTGGTGTCCCGCAGACGTTGCGCGTTTGATCCTCCTTGCCGGCCAGGTCGGGTGCCGGCAGAACGTGTGGTTCAACTTGACGGACGAGATGGTGGATCTCGAGCGAGGGACGCTGACGATTCCGGCGCACCTCGCAAAGAGCAGGCGTGAGCACCGCATCTACCTGACGGACTTGGAGCGCGACCTGCTGCGCGAGCAGATCGCTTTACAGCGAGAAGGTGCGACGTTCGTGTTCACGACGGCCGACGGAAAGCAGTGGGCGGCAAACCGTTCCGAGACCGCGTGTGGGTGAAGGCGGTCGAGGCCGCCGCGACGAGCGACCCCGAAAGGCGCACCGATGGTACGTCAGCGTTTGACGGATTCACGTTCCACATGCTTCGGCACACTGCCGCGTCTTTGATGGCGCTCGCCGGGATGGATCCCGCGGTGGCCGCAGAGCGGCTGGAGCACAACGACGGCGGCGCGCTCTTCCACAAGACGTACCGCCACCCATACGAGGGCGAGAAGCGCTCACAGGCTCGGCGGCTGGAAGCGCTCGTCCGTTCGGAAATGGACGAGGAATGGACGCAGAACGACGCGGAGCCCGTTGAGGGGCTCCGTTATGCCGATTCTGAGGATGGGCGGTACTGGGCTCGAACCAGTGACCCCCAGCTTGTCGAGCTGGTGCTCTCCCAACTGAGCTAACCGCCCCGGTGCAGACGCCAGGATAGCCGCCCGCACCGTCGCCGTCACGAGACGGCCCGACCGCACCGGCTCACGACGCTCCCGCGCGGTACGCCGCCTCGACGGCTGCCCGGTAGTCGCGGTAGAGCTCGACGCAGAGCCGCGCGAGCGCCGACACCCAGGTCGGCGGCAGCTTCGGGCCGATCGAGTACGACCGCTCGCACCGAGAGCACCGCCACAGGCCCCAGGTCAGCGATCCCCGCCCCGCCTCCGCGACCAGTACGAGCTCCCGGTCGCAGCATCGCGTCGGGCGGTGCGTGCGCCGCATGACGAGGATCCCGTCGATCACCTCCCCCACGCTCGCGTCCCAGTCACCCGGACGCAGGTCGCAGATCGCGTTGACGATCACCTCGCCGTCGTCGTCCACCGTCATCTGTCGCTCCTTTCCAACGTTGCCGTCACGGGCCGCATCGTCTTGCCACCGTGCGCTGGAGCCGGTTGGCGGCGGCACAGAGCCGCTCTCTTGATGCACGCGCGAGTCTAGCGGAAGCGGCGCGCAGAGCGCTTGCGCCAGCCCGCCCGCCGCTGCAATCGTGCGCAGCCGTGGCTTCGGTCGATGTCGCCGTCGTCGGCGCAGGCATCACCGGGCTCGCGGTCGCGCGCGAGCTGACCGCACGCGGGCACGGAGTGACCGTCGTCGACAAGGCGGGCATCGGCGCCGGCGCGTCGGGCGTCCAGCCGGGCGGCGTGCGGCAGCAGTGGGGAACGCGCGTCGCCTGCCGGCTCGCGCGCGAGTCGGTCGCCTTCTGGCGCGACGCCACGGAGCGCCTCGAGTCGCGCCTGCCGCTCGTCCTGCGCACCGGCGGATACCTCTTCGTCGCGCAGAGCGACGACACCCTCGAGCGCCTCGCGGCCAACGTCCGACTCCAGAACGAGGAAGGGGTCCCGTCGCGCATCGTGACGCCCGAGGAGGCGGCCGAGCTCGTGCCCGACCTGCGCGCGGAGGCGATCGCCGGCGGCGCCTGGTGTTCCGAGGACGGCTACTTCGACCACCCGCAGCGGGTCGTGGAGGCGTTCGCCGCCGGCCTCGACGTCCGGCTGGCAGCCGTGGCTCGCGTCCGCCCGCACTCCGGCCACTGGCGGCTCGAGCTCGCGGACGGCGAGACGCTCGACGCGCAGACGACCGTCGTCGCCGCCGGCGTCGACACGCCGGAGCTGCTCGCACCGCTCGGCGTCGACGTCCCGATCGCCGCCGAGGAGCGCTACCTCTTCCTGAGCGAGCCGATCGCCGACCGCCTGCTCGAGCCGCTGGTGGTCGCGCCCGAGCTGAGGCTCGCCGCGAAACAGCTCGCCGACGGACGCGTGCTCGCCAGCGACCTCTCCGCCCGCGGCGACCCGGAGCGGCACCAGCAGCGCTGGCGCGCCACGATCCGCGCCGGCATCGACGAGCTCCTCCCACGACTCGCGTACGTGTCGTACTCGACGCTGCTCCGCGGCGTCTACGACGTGACGCCCGACCACCAGCCGATCCTCGGCCCCGTCCCCGGCCACGAGAGCCTCTTCGTCGCCGCCGGCTTCAGCGGCCACGGGTTCATGATCGCGCCCGCCGTCGCGCGGCTGATCGCCGACGCGGTCGTCAGTAGGCTTGACCACGAGATGCTCGGCGTCCTGGGCATCGAGCGCTTCGCCGCCGGCCGCCTCGTCCCCGAACCGCAGCTCGTCTGACGATGTTCCTGCAACTCGTCGCCAACGGCCTCGTCACCGGCTCCGTCTTCGCGATCGCGGCCGTCGGCGTCTCGCTGATCTACGGGATCCTGCGGCTCGTCAACTTCGCGTACGGCGACTTCATGGCCTTCGGCGCGCTGATCGCCTACGGCTGCAACGGGCCGCTGCACCAGTCGATGATCGTCTCGGCGCTCGCCGGCATGGCCGCGACGGCGCTGCTCTCGCTCGTGCTCGACTTCTCGCTGTGGCGCCCGCTGCGCGCGCGGCGGGCCGGGTTCATGAGCCTGTTCCTCGCCTCGATCGGGCTCGCGCTCGTGCTCCGCCAGGCGCTCCTGCTCGCAGCCGGTCCCCAGCCCGAGGCCTACCGCGTGAACCCGTTCCGCGTCTTCGCGTTCGCGAGCGTGCGACTCTCGGAGGCGCAGGTGATCACGATCGCCGCCGCCGCCGCGACGATCGTCGTCGTCGGGGTCTTCCTCGCCGCCACGACCACCGGCCGCGTGCTGCGGGCGATGGCGGACGACCGCGCGCTCGCCGCGGTCGCCGGCATCGACGTGGCGCGCGCCACGCAGGTCGCGTGGGTCATCTCCGGCCTGCTCGCGGGCCTCGCCGGCGTGCTCGCCGGGATCGTCGAGTACTCGTTCGACCCCAACTTCGGCTTCCAGCTGCTGCTGCCGGTGTTCGCGGCGGTCGTGCTCGGCGGAATCGGAAGCGCCTACGGCGCGCTGCTCGGCGGGCTCGCGCTCGGGCTCGCGGAGGAGCTGTCGACGTGGTCCGGCTTCGCCGGCGGCGTCAACCCGACGTACAAGCCAGTCGTCGCCTTCGTGCTGCTCGCGCTCGTCTTGCTCGTGCGGCCCCAGGGCATCCTCGGTCGGGCGCGGCTCGCATGAGCACGCTCGCGAGCGCGAACTTCTGGGCGTTCGTCGCCGTCGTGGCGGGCATCTACACGATCCTCGCGCTCGGCCTGCAGCTGCAGTTCGGGTTCGCCGGCCTCCTGAACTTCGGCCAGGTCGGCTTCATGGCGATCGGCGCCTACACGATGGCGATCCTGGTCGTGAAGGAGGGCTGGAGCACGTGGCTCGCGGCGCCGCTCGGCGTCGCCGCCGCGGCCGTCGGCGGCCTGATCCTCGGCATCCCGACGCTACGCCTGCGAGCCGACTACTTCGCGATCCTGACGATCGCGTTCGGCGAGATCGTCCGCTACGTCGCGACCAACGAGCAGTCGCTGACCGGCGGCACGCAGGGGACGATCGCGCTTGCGGGCGTCGCGCAGACGGCGCAGTACAACGGCCAGTGGCAGACGTTCCAGGCGAAGGTGCAGTCGTGGCTCGGGCTCTCGTCCGCCGACGAGACGATGCTCGTGATCGTCTGGATCGTCGCGCTCGTGCTGCTCGTGCTGACGTGGCTCGCGGTGCGGACGCCGTGGGGGCGCGTGCTGAAGGCGATCCGCGAGGACGAGGACGCTGCCGCGTCGCTCGGCAAGAACGCGTTCGCGTACAAGCTGCAGGCGCTCGCGATCGGTGCGGCGTTCGCCGGGATCGCGGGGCTCTTCTACGCGTGGGAGTTCTCGTTCTTCAGCCCAGACGACTTCGAGCCGCTGCTCACGTTCTTCGCCTGGATGATCCTGCTGCTCGGCGGCCTCGGGCGCGTGTGGGCCGTTCCGGTCGGCGCCGTCTTCTTCGGCTTCATCTTCGCCGGCACGCGCTTCCTCGACTTCGCGCCGTTCTCCTGGTTCGGCTCCGACCAGCGCGCGTACCTGCGGCTGATCATCATCGGCCTCGTCATCCTCGTCCTCGTCGTGCTGCGGCCGCAGGGCCTGCTCGGGAAGCGGCGGGAGATGGTGCTCGAATGACGGTGCTGCTCGAGACACGCGACGTGGTGAAGAGCTTCGGCGGCGTGCGTGCGGTCGACGGCGTCTCGCTCGGCGTCGACACGCGCTCGATCACGGCGCTGATCGGCCCGAACGGCGCCGGCAAGTCGACGCTCTTCAACTGCATCGCGGGCGCGCTGCGCGCCGACGGCGGCCACGTGTACTTCTCCGGGCGCCGCATCGACCGCAGGTCGCGCCACTTCATCGCCCGCAACGGGCTCGGGCGCACCTTCCAGGCGCCGCGGACGCTCAAGCGGCTGAGCGTGCTGGACAACGTCGCGCTCGCTGCCACGTCCCACCCCGGCGAGCGGCTCACGGGATTGGTCGCGCGGCCGGGAGCCGCGCGGCGACGCGAGCGGGAGGCGCGCGTACGCGCTCTCGAGCTGCTCGAGCTCGTCGGCCTCGCCGAGCACGCCGGCGCCTACGCCGGCACGCTGTCGGGCGGCCAGCGCAAGCTCCTCGACCTCGCCCGCGTGCTCATGCTCGACCCCGTCCTCGTGCTGCTCGACGAGCCGATGGCCGGCGTGAACCCGGTGCTGCGCGCACAGCTGCTCGAGCACGTCAGGCATCTGAGGCGCGAGCGCGGCATCACGTTCCTGATCGTCGAGCACGACATCGACTTCGTCATGCAGGCGGCGGACAGCGTGATCGTGATGAACCAGGGCCGCGTCATCGCCACCGGCCCGCCCGCGGCGGTCCGCGCGGACGCCACCGTGATCGACGCGTACCTGGGCAGCACGCACGAGCAGCCCGTGGCGGGATGACCGCGCTGCTCGAGGTCGACGGGCTCGAGGCGGGCTACGACGAGGCGCTGATCGTGCGCGGCGTGTCGCTGCGCGCCGACCGGGAGCAGATCGTGACGATCGTCGGGCCGAACGGCGCCGGCAAGTCGACGCTGCTGAAGGCGGTGTACGGCCTGCTCCGGCCGCGTGCCGGAACGGTGCGCGTCGCCGGCGAGGACGTCACCGGCCAGCGGCCCGACCGCCGCACGCGCCGCGGCATGAACCTCGTGCCGCAGACCGAGAACGTCTTCCCCACGCTCAGCGTCGCCGAGAACCTGCACGTCGGCTCGCTCGTCGTGCCGCGCCCGGAGCGGAAGGCGGCCGTCGAGCGCGTACTCGAGCTGTTCCCGACCGTCGCCGAGCGCCGCCGCCAGGCCGCCGGCTCGCTCTCGGGCGGCCAGCGCAAGCTCGTCGCGATCGCGCGGGCGCTCGTCGCCCGGCCGAAGCTGCTGCTCCTCGACGAGCCCTCGGCGGGACTGTCGCCGCTCGCGATCGACCTGGTGTTCGGCAAGCTGCTCGAGATCCGCGACGCCGGGATCGGGATCGTGATGGTCGAGCAGAACGCGCGCCGCGCGCTCGCGCTCTCCGACGTCGGCTACGTGCTCGACATGGGCCGGAACGCCTACACCGGGCCAGGGCCGAGCCTGCTCGAGGACCCGCGCGTCGTCGACCTCTACCTCGGAAACACCCGAACCTGGCTCGCCGAGGACGAGCCAGGTTCGAGAGCTTCACCGGCCTAGCCGCCCGCGAACTTGATCGTCTTCAGCGTGACGATCTGGCCGCTGCCCTTGTACTGCCACACCTCGAACGTGCCCGAGGTGATGTCGCCGTTCTTGTCGAAGTCGACCGGGCTGAACGCGCCCTCGTAGTTGATGTCCTTGTGCGCCCGCAGCAGCGTGATCGCCTTCGCCATCTGCTGGAACGTGACCTTCGTGCCGGGCGGGCCGGAGACGGGGATCAGGTTGCTCTTGATCTTCGCCGGCGCCGCCGAGCAGCCGCGCATCGCGGCGAGGAAGGCGACGTTCGCCGCGTCGAAGGCGGTTCCCTCGAAGCCGGTGTACGGCTTCGCGCCGTGCACCGACTTGTTCCAGAGCGCGTGGAACGCGGTGCCCGCCGGGCCGCCCGCCGAGCTCGCCGCGGTGCCGCTCAGCCCGACGACGGTGCTGCCGATCTTGTCGAGCGTCGGAGCGTCGCGGAGCGCCTCGGTCATCAGCGTCTTCGAGGCGTCCCACTTGCCGGTGCGCACGAGCGACGGCTCGAACTTCAGGAACGTCTCCGGGAAGTCGATGATCACCCAGCCCTTCGGGTTGCCGGACACGAGCTGCTGCGCCTCGGTGTCGAACGTCGACTGGTTCGGGTCCCAGGAGATGTTCACGCCGACCTTGCCGCCGAGCTTCGTGTACTCGCTCACGAACAGCTGCTTGAGCGCGCTGCCGAACGCGTCGTTGCGTGCGCCGACGTTCAGGACCGCGCCCTTGCCGAAGCGCTGGATCGCCGCGTCGGCGAGCACCTTGCCCTGCAGCGTGTCGGAGGGATACGCGCGCCACACGTAGCCGTTGTCCTTCAGCGTCGTGAGCTGCGGCGCGCTCGACGTGGGCGAGATCAGGACGATGCGGTCCGGGATCGTCACGGACTGCGCCATGGGGATCGTGGCGCTCGACGCCATCTCGCCGATGATCACGTCGACGTGCTCGCCGGCCTCCTTCTTGGCCGCCTCGACCGACGCCGAGGCCTGCGACTGCCCGTCCTGCGAATCGACGAGCTGCACCTTGATCTTCGACGACAGGCCGAGCTTCTTCAGCGCCGCGTTCTGGAGGCCGACGGCGAGCCGGACCGCCTTGTCGAGGTTGCCGCCGTACGGCGCGAGATCGCCCGTGAACGGCAGCACGTCGCCGATCCGCAGCGTGAACGAGCACGTCGCCGCGCGCGACGCGGACGCTGCGCCGCCGGCTTCCGCTCCGCCGACGGTGGCTGCGGTCACGGCCGCCACCGCGACGACCGTGGCCGCGAGCAGCGCGCGGCTCCTCCTCGACTTCGGCATCTCCCTGATCCTCCTTCTCCCCGGACGGGCGTTTCCTGGCTGGCGCCAACCCTGACGAAAACGCCGCCCGACTGCAAGCAGCCGACATCGAGAGGCTAAGCTCGCACGTCCGATGACCGAGATGCGCCTGTACGACCTGCGGGTCACGGTGGAGCGGATCGAAGGCCGCTCCGTGTGCGGCCTCGAGGTCGGCGACTACTTCGAGCTCACCGAGTCGAGCCGCGTGCGCATCCCCGCCGGCCGCCACTTCTGCCTCTACGCGCTGCAGTCGGTGCTGCCGCTGCTGCCGGCGAAGCAGCGCCGCCTGCCGGACGAGGACTGGCTCGAGGTCGACACGCTCGTCTGCTGCCCGGACCCCGAGGAGCGGCTCGTGATGCGCATCGAGCGGATCGGCGAGCGGACGCTGCGGACCGAGGACCTCACCTGAGACGTCCTGTGTCTACCTCGAGCGCCCGCCCGTTCCTCGGGCGTCGCTGGCAAAGGAGCCAAGGCCGAGGGCCGAGGGCAGTACAGGTAGTACGACCGATGGCCCGAGGGCGCAGGATCCTGCCGCCAGCGGCGCCAGGCGTCGGCGGAGGCCGGCTCCGCCGGCCGGGAGCCGACGCCGGCGAGGGACGGGCGTGAGCTTCGAGCTCGGCCTCGGGCTTCAGTCGGACAAGACGGTCGCCGAGTACGCGGCGATCGCGCGGCGGGCCGAGGCCGCCGGGTTCGACGTGATCTCGGTCTACCACGACCTCTTCTTCCAGCCGGCGATCTTCCCGCTGCTCGTGATCGCGCGCGAGACCGAGCGGGTGCGCCTGGGGCCGGCCGCGCTGAACCCGCAGACGCTCCACCCGGTCGAGATCGCCGGCCAGGTCGCCGCGCTCGACCTCGCGTCGAACGGCCGCGCGTACCTGGGCCTCGTCACCGGCTCCTGGCTCGACCAGCTCGGCCTGGACGAGCGGCGGCCGGTGACGATGCTGCGCGAGGCCGTCGAGGTGGTGCGGCGGCTGCTGGCCGGCGACCGCAGCGGCTTCGCGGGCTCGCGCTTCACGCTCGCGCCCGGCGCCGGGCTCGCGTACGAGCCGCTCCGCGGCGACGTCCCGCTGATGATCGGCACCTGGCGCGAGCGGACTGCCCGCTTCGCCGCCGAGCAGGCCGCCGAGCTGAAGATCGGCGGCTGCGCCAACCCCGACATGGTGCGCCTCGTGCGGAGCTGGCTTGGCTCCTCCTCCACGCGGATCGTGGCCGGCGCGGTCACGGTCGTCGCCGAGGACGGCGACGCCGCCCGCGCCCGCGCGGCGGCCGAGGTCGAGCTCTACCTGGAGGTCGTCGGCGAGCTCGACCCGACGCTCGAGCTCCGCCCGGGCCGGGCGCCGCCGCTCGAGAAGTTCGTGCTCGCGGGCACGCCGGAGGAGGTCGCCGGCCACGTGCGGGCGCTGGTCGACGCCGGCGCGCACCGCGTCGAGCTCGGGACGCCGCAGGGCCTCACCACCGACGAGGGCGTGGCGCTGCTCTGCGACCGCGTCCTCCCGTTGCTCCGCCGGTAGGCTCGGACGATGTTCGACTACGCGGCGCGGCGCGCGCGGCTCGACGAGCGGCTGCGCGCGGAGGGGATCGACGCGCTCTTCCTCGCGCCGTCGGCCGACCTCGAGTACCTGACCGGGGTGCCGCGGGAGATCCCGCAGTTCGGCGAGGTCTCGTATGCGCACGGCTGGGTGACGGGTGCGTTCTTCAGCCCCGGCCGCGAGCCGGTGTTCGTCCTGCCGCGCATGTTCCTCGCCTTCGACCTGCGCGAGGAGCCGGAGGGCGAGGTGGTCGTCGTCGCGGAGGCCGACGACGGCGAGGCCGCGTTCGAGCGCGTCGCGCGCGGCGTGACGAACGGCGGCGCGGTCGCCGTCGGCGACCGCGTGTGGGCGGAGACGACGCTGCACCTGGCGCGGCTCGTCGGCGCCGAGCGTCTGCGCACCGGCACGGCGATCGTGAACGAGCTCCGGCGCGTGAAGACCGACGAGGAGCTGGCCGCGATGTCGCGCGCGGTCGAGGCGGTCGAGCGGACGATGGCCGCCGTCGCGCCCCTCGTCGCGCCCGGGGTCGCGATGGCCGAGCTCGTCGAGGCGGTCGAGCACGAGCTGCGGCGCGCGGGCTCGCGCTGCCCGTCGTTCACGACGCACGTCTTCACCGGGCTGCGCGAGGAGGATCTCGACTCCGGCCGAGCGACCGCCTGGGAGCCGCTGCAGCCCGACACCTCGGTGCTGTTCGACTTCGGCGGCGTCGTCGACGGCTACTGCTCCGATTTCGGTCGCACGGTCCACGTCGGGGAGCCGCCCGCCGACTACCTCGAGGCGTACGACGTGATGCTCGCCGCGCAGGAGGCCGGCCGCCGCGCGACCGTTCCCGGAACGCTCGCGCGCGACGTGAACGCAGCCTGCCGCGCGCCGATCGAGGACGCCGGGCTCGGCGAGCACTTCCGCCACCGGATGGGCCACGGCATCGGCCTCAACGTGCACGAGCGGCCGTTCCTCTCGGTCGAGGACGAAACGCCGCTCGAGGCGGGGATGACCTTCACCGACGAGCCGTCGATCATCGTCCCCGGCCGCTACGGGATGCGCATCGAGGACATCGTCGTGTGCGCCGAGGGCGGCGGGGAGAAGCTCGGAAGCTACCCCGCCGCCCTCGTCGCGAACGGCTGACGCGCCGCTACCTCGGCGCGACGTGCGAGACGTCGACCAGGAACTCGGCGTTGTACACCGCGCCCTTCAGGTCGGCCGTCGAGACGAACACCTGCGTCGGCTGGATCAGCGGGAAGTAGGGTCCGCGCTGGTTCAGCTGCAGCTGGATCTGCTGGTACAGCGCCTTGCGCTGAGCCGGCGCGGTGGTGACGAGCGCCTTGGCGGCGAGCTTCTCGATCGCCGGGTCGGAGCCCTTCGGCCAGCCCGCGCGCAGCCCGACGAGGTTGCCGGGCGTGAAGACGAGGTAGTCCGCCGGGTCGGGGTAGTCCGGGCCCCACAGCGACAGGCCGAACGCCATCTTGCCGCTGCGGTAGTTCGTCAGCCACGTCGACGTCGGCGCGCCGGAGAGCGTCACGTTGATGCCCGCCTCCTGCAGGTTCGCCTGCACCTTCTGCGCGAGCGTGGTGAACGGGACGCCGTTGATCGTCAGGTCGCTCGGGTAGTCGAGCGTCACCTGCTGGCTGCCGACGCCCGAGGCGGCGAGCTCCGACTTCGCCTTCGCCAGGTTCCGGACGATCTTGTCCTTCTGCGGCAGCGCGCCGAGGAACATCGACGGGATCAGCCCGGGGGCCTGGATCGCGCCGGGCCCGGCGACGCCGAGGATCGACTTGTAGTCGAGCGCGTACCGCACCGCCTGCTGGAAGTGCTTGTTCGACGTCACGCTCGAGACCGACGGGTTGTCGTTCGCGAACAGCCAGAAGACCCACGTCGACGGCTGCAGCGACACGGCGAGGCGCTTGTTGCTCTTCAGCGTCTGCGCCTGATCCGACGACAGGTCGATCGCGATCTCGTGCGAGCCCCGCGAGATGTTCACGAGCTGGGTCGCGGCGATCATGTTCCGCACGACGACTGTCGAGAACCTCGGCTTCGGCGAGCCCCAGTAGTGCGGGCTGGCCTTGAGGGTGATCTGCGACGTCGTGCTGTACGACGAGAGCGTGTACGGACCGCTGCCCGCGCCCGCCGAGGCCGGCGTGTTGAGCCACGCCTCCGCCTTGTCGGCGGTCGAAGCGTTCGCGGCGTCGGTGCCACCGTGCGCCTTCACGAGCGCGGAGTTCACGATGCCCGTCGACGGGTTCGCGAGGATCGCCGGCAGTGCGCCGTTCGGCGTCTTCGAGCGCATGACGACCGTGTACGGCCCGCGCGCCGACACCGTGACGCCGGAGAGCAGGAACGCCGGGTTGCCCTTCAGGTTGATCAGCCGCCTGAGCGAGAAGACGACGTCCTTCGAGGTGAGCGGCGTGCCGTTCTCGAAGCGCACGTTGCGCTTGAGCTGGAACGTGAACGTCTCGGCGTTCGGGTTCGCCTTCCACGACTGCACGAGCAGCGGAATCGGATGCGCGAGATCGCCGCCCTTGTAGGTGAACAGCGTGTCGTAGATCGCCTTGTCGACCAGCGACGCCGTCGGGTCGAACGCCCGCTGCGGGTCCGACGTCTTGATCGTGAACGAGTTGTCGATCACGAGCGTCGACGAGGCCGTCCTGCTTCCGGCCGCGCTGCTCGCCGCCACGGCCGCCGCCAGCACCACCAGCGCCGTGAGCGCGGCCAGCGGCGCTGCCCTTCCATGCAGCCGCTTCACCACACCACTCTCCTTGTCGTCTCCTCCCGGGAAGTCTTGGATCCTATCCTCAGCCAGCAAGCGGCCTCTCTCCCCGCTCCGAGCGGGACGAGCGGCGGCTCGTCGACGCCGCACGGCTCGAACGCGTACGGGCAGCGCGGGTGGAAGCGGCAGCCGGGCGGCGGCGCGGTCGGGTCGGGCACCTCGCCGGGCAGCGCCGTCGGCAGCACGCCGCTGCCGTCGGCGCGCGGGACGGCTCCGATCAGCTTCTCGCTGTAGGGGTGCAGCGGCTCCTCCCAGACGGCGCGCGTCGGCCCCTGCTCGACGATCGTGCCGAGGTACATCACCGAGACGGCGTCGGCGACGTGCCGGACGATCGCCAGGTCGTGCGAGATCAGCAGCAGCCCGAGCTCGAGCCGGCGGGCCAGGTCGACGAGCATGTTCGCGAGCTGGGCCTGCGCCGACGCGTCGAGCGAGGCGAGCGGCTCGTCGAGCACGAGCACGGACGGGTCGGCCGCGAGCGTGCGCGCGACCGCGATCCGCTGCCGCTGCCCGCCCGAGAACTCGTGCGGGTAGCGGTCGACGGCGCTCGGCGGCAGCCCGACGAGCTCGCACAGCTCGCGCACGCGGGCCGCCCGTGCCTGGCGCGGCACGAGGTCGAGCGTCGCGAGCGCGTCCGCGAGCTGGGCACCCACCTTCCGGCGCGGGTTCAGCGACGAGTACGGGTTCTGAAAGACGAGCTGCAGCCGCGCAAGCTCGCGCGGCCTGGCCTTGCGGGAGAGCGGCGTCACCGGCCGTCCCTCGAACGTCACCGAGCCGCCGCTCGTCGGCACGAGCCCGACCGCGGCGCGCGCGAGCGTCGACTTGCCGCAGCCCGATTCGCCGACCAGGCCGACGATCTGGCCGGCGCCGACGCTGACGCTCGCGCCCGCGACGGCCCGCACCGTCGTGCCGCGGCGGTGGTAGTCGACGACGACGTCTCTCAATTCGAGCGCGCTCATACGTCTGGAAACTCGCGAACCTGGTTCGTCTTCGACGAACCAGGTTCGGCGTGTGCGAACGGGTCGACGGGGCAGGCGAGCCGGCGGTCGCCGGCGACGGGGACGAGCGGCGGCACCTCGCGGGCGCAGCTCTCGACGGCGAACGCGCAGCGCGGGTGGAAGGCGCAGCCGGCCGGGATCGCGCCGGGGCTCGGGGGCGCGCCCGCGATCGCGACGAGCGGCTGGTCGCGCGCCGCCTCCGGATGCGGCAGCGCCTCGAGCAGCGCGCGCGTGTACGGATGCCTCGGCGCGCGGAGCACGTCCGCGCGCGGCCCCGACTCGACGACGCGGCCCGCGTAGAAGATCGAGACGCGGTCGGCGACTGCCGACATCACGCCCAGGTCGTGCGTGATCAGCACGATCGCCAGCTCGTTCTCGCGGCGCAGGCGGTCGAGCAGGTGCAGGATGCCTGCCTGCACGGTCACGTCGAGCGCCGTCGTCGGCTCGTCCGCGATCAGCAGCTTCGGCCGGCAGGCGAGCGCGACCGCGATCGCGATTCGCTGCCGCATGCCGCCGGAGAACTGGTGCGGGTAGGCGCGCATGGCCGCCCTGCCGTCGGGGATGCGCACCTCGCGCAGCAGCTCGAGCGCCCGCTCCTCGGCGCGCCGGCGGTCGAGGCCGAGGTGCCGACGGACGTGCTCGGTCAGCTGCTTGCCGATCGAGAGCATCGGGTGCAGCGAGGTGAACGGATCCTGGAAGACCATCGCCACGTCGCGGCCCGCGATCTCGCGCAGCCGCCTGCGCGGCATGCGCAGCAGCTCGCGGCCGTCGAAGCGCACGCTGCCGCCGACGCGCGCGCCTTCCGGGAGCAGCCCGAGCAGCGCGAGCATCGAGACCGTCTTGCCGCTGCCGCTCTCACCCGCCACGCCGAACACCTCGCCCGGCTCGACCCGGTAGTCGACGCCGTCGACGATCGTCAGGTCTCGTCCGCCCGCGGGCAGCGAGACGCGCAGGTCGTCCACCTCGAGCAAGCTCAGCGCCGCTCCGTCCGCGGGTCGAAGACGTCGCGCAGGCTGTCGCCGATGAAGTTGAACGCGAGCACGATCGTGAAGATCGCGAGGCCGGGGAAGGTGCCCATCCACCACCACTGGAAGTACTGCGTCCCGTCGGCGACCATCGACCCCCACTCCGCCTGCGGCGGCTGCGCGCCGAGCCCGAGGAACGACAGCCCCGAGAGGAGCAGGATCGCGTTCGCGAGGTCGAGCGTCGCCAGCACGAGGACAGGCCCGGCGACGTTCGGGACGACGTCGCGGACGAGCGTCCGCTTCGCCGACGAGCCGAGCAGCCGCGCAGACTGGACGTACTCGGAGTCCCCGACCGACAGCACGAGCCCGCGCACGACACGCGCGTACGACGGCCACGCGACGACGACGATCGCGAGCGCGGCGTTCTGCAGGCTCTTGCCGAGGACGGCCGCGACGACCATCGCGAGGATGATCGGCGGGAACGCGAACACGAGGTCGGCGGCGCGCATCAGCAGCCCGTCGACGGGGCCGCGGAAGTAGCCGGCGATCGCGCCGATCGTGCCGCCGATGGTCGCCGCGAGCGCGACGAGCAGCAGGCCGATCGGGATCGTCACCCGCGAGCCGTAGATCACGCGGCTCAGGACGTCGCGGCCCAGCTCGTCGGTCCCGAACAGGTGGTGCAGCGACGGGCCCTGCGACGCCGTGAACGTCTGCGCGAGCGGCCCGTACGGCGCGAGCAGCGGCGCGAAGATCACGACGATGATCCAGAGGACGGCGATGACGCCGCCCGCGATCGCGAGCGGCTGCCGCAGCCCGCTGTGCACGCGCCATCTCGGGAGGCGGAGCGCGACCGCGGTCACGAGAGGCGGATCCTCGGGTCGACGACGCTGTAGAGCACGTCGACGACGAAGTTGACGGTGACGTAGACGAGCGCGACGAACATGCTCACGCCGGCGACGGCGGGCACGTCGAGGTTCACGGCCGCCTGGTAGGCGTACTGGCCGATCCCCGGCCAGGAGAAGATCTTCTCCACCAGCACGGCGCCGGTCAGCACGTTCGCGAAGACGAGGCCGAGCACGGTGATCACGGACGGGAGCGCGGCGCGCAGGACGTAGCGCGTGAGCACGACCGGCTCGGGCAGCCCCTTCGCGCGCGCGGCGCGCACGTAGTCGTTGCCGATCACCTCGAGCACCGCCGAGCGCGTGAAGCGCGTCAGCAGGCTGACGTTGAAGGCGGCGAGGACGAGCGCCGGCAGCAGCAGATGGTGCAACGCCTGGACGAACAGGCTCCACTTGCCGGCGAGCAGCGCGTCGATCGTGTACAACCCGGTGACCGAGGGCGGCGGGGTCGCGCCGGGGTCGAGGCGCTCGGCGCCCGGGAACCAGCCGAGCCGGTAGAAGCCGACGTAGAGCGCGATCAGCGCGATCCAGAAGGTCGGCATCGAGATGCCCGCGAGCGAGGCGACGCGCAGGACGTGGTCGGGCGCGCCGTTTCGCCGCATGGCCGCGACGACGCCGAAGGTGATCCCGACGACCGCTGCGAACAGGATCGAGTAGAGGGCGAGCTCGGCCGTGGCGGGGATGAACTGCCCGAGGTCGTGCGTGACCGCGTCGTGCGTCAGCGACGACTGTCCGAGGTCGCCGTGCAGCACGCGGTCGAGGTAGATGACGTAGCGCTCGGGCCAGGACTTGTCGAGGCCGTAGTGGTGCTTGAAGGCGGCGACGGCGGCGGGGTCGCCGGCCGCCTGCTCGCCGAGGTTGGTCGCGACGGCGTTCGACGGCACGAGCTGCGTGAGGACGAACGCGACGAACGTGATCCCGATCAGCAGGAGCACGAGGGCGGCGAAGCGCCGTGCGACGAAGCGGCCGACGTCCCCGCGCGGCCGGCGCGCGGAGGCCACCCTCACCGGCTCCGCGGCCACCGACATCGCCCTAACTTAGCCTGACACCGCTCAGAAGATCTCGGGGCACCAGGGCCGCACGTCGGCGCGGAAGCGCGCATCCGCGCACGCGACGGCGCCGGGCCGCAGCTCCTCGACGCGGCCGGCACGCTCCAGGTCGGCGAAGGAGAACGCGCCCAGGTAGGCCGCGCCGAGCGCCCGGACGTCGAGCCGCAGGTCGGGCTCGGCGTCGTCGTCGCGCCGCGCCTCCCCCGCCTCGAGCACGCAGGTGCCCTCGTTCCAGGGGCAGAAGGCGTCGGCGACCTGGAGCACGAGCCGGTCGCCGTCCGCGTCCGCGTACGCGCGCGCCGAGAGCGCCGCCGCGACGTCGACGAGCCGGATCCACAGCCCGTCGCCGACGCGCGCGTGCAGCCGCGCGGGCTCGTCGGTCAGGAGCAGGAGCGGGTGGTCGACCGGAAGCAGCCGCGCCGTCACGCGGCGGACGAGGTCGACCGAGAGCAGGTAGCGCCAGAGTTGCCGCGTCGCCGAAGCCGAGACCGCGACCGCCTCGATCACCTCGAGCTCGCCGACAGGCACGCCCTCCTCGTAGCGGGGCGCATGCCGGTAGAGCGCGTAGCCGGCGACCTCCCCGTCGAGCTCCAGCACCGCGCGCTGCAGCGGCCGGCGGTCCCGTCGCTGCCAGGGCGCGTCGCCGAGCCGCACCGACCACCACTCGGCCGAGCGCGCGAACGGGCCGGGCGTGGTCGCGCGCACGCGCTCCCACACGGGCGGCAGGAGGCGCTCCGCCTCCCCGGCGTCGACGAGGCGGACGCGTCCTCCCTCGCCCGGCCCGAGCAGCGGCGCGACGACGTCGCGCTCCACGCCCACCTCGAGGACGAGCGAGGCCAGGCCGTAGCCGAACCGGCCGTAGATCGCGCCCTCCGACGCCCAGAGCGCGGCGAGCGGGATTCCGCTCGCGCGCACGCGGTCGAGGTGCTCGCGCATGAGCGCGCGGAGCAGCCCGCGCCGCGTGTGCGTCGGCAGCACGCCGACGCCGGTCAGGCCCGCGGCCGGAACCGAGCCGCCCGGGACGGCGAGCTCGAGCCGGTAGGAGACGGCGCCGGCGACGACCTCCTCGCCGTCGAACGCCGCCAGCCGGAAGTCCTGCTCCGGCAGCGCGGAGAACACCTCGAGGCTCTCCGGCGTCGGCTCGAAGCCGAGTTGCGTCCCGATCGGCCGCAACAGCTCGCCGAGCCGATCGAGCCCGACCTCGCGGATCTCCGTCGTCGTCACAGCCGCTCGAGCGGCGCGTACTCGAGCATCAGCCGCCGTTCGGCGCCGTCCTCGAAGCGGACCGTGACGACGCCGCCGGCCTCGATGCGCGTGACGATGCCCGTGCCGAGCGTGGAGTGGCGGACCGCGTCGCCGGTCGAGAGATCGGGCACGTCGTCGCGCGGCACGTACTCGCGCGCCGGCGCACGGCCGTAGTCCGCCCACGAGGCCGGCCGCAATCGCTCGCGCTCGACGCCGAGCCCGGGCAGCTCGTCGAGGAAGCGCGACGGCAGGTTCGACTCGGCGCGGCCGAACAGCGACCGCCTCGACGCGTGCGTCATCGTCAGGCGCTCCTTGGCGCGCGTCATGCCGACGTAGCAGAGCCGCCGCTCCTCCTCGATCGCGTTCTCCTCGATCGACCGCGCGTGCGGGAACACCATCTCCTCCATCCCGATCATGAAGACGGCGCGGAACTCGAGCCCCTTCGCGTTGTGGATCGTCATCAGCGTGACCATCCCGGTGCCGTCCTCGTCTCCGCGCAGCGCGTCCTGGTCGGAGTAGAGGGAGATCTCCTGCAGGAAGCCGGAGAGCGACGGCTCCTGGGCGTTCTGCTCGTACTCGCGCGCGACGCCGACGAGCTCCTCGAGGTTCTCGAGCCGGCCGCGCGACTCGATCGTCCGCTCCGCCTCGAGCGACTCGCGGTAGCCCGTGCGGTCGAGCACGGCTTCGACGAGCTGCGCGACGGTGGCGTCGGTCGCCGTCGCGAGCAGCGACTCCATCGTCGTGCGAAAGCCCGCGACCGCGCGCGCCGAGGCGGCGGCGAGCCCCGCCTCCTGCGGCTGCGCCGTCGCCTCCCACAGCGAGATGCCGAGGCCGGCGGCGTACGAGACGAGGCGCGCGAGGGACGTGTCGCCGATGCCGCGCCGCGGCCGGTTGGCGATCCGCAGCAGCGAGACGGCGTCGAACGGGTTGTCGAGCACCTGGAGGTACGCGATCGCGTCCTTCACCTCGGCGCGCTCGTAGAAGCGCGGGCCGCCGATCACCTGGTAGCCGACGCCCTGCCGCACGAGCACGTCCTCGAGCACGCGGCTCTGCGCGTTCGTGCGGTAGACGACGGCGATCTCGGCGCCGCTGAAGCCGCCGTCGACCAGCCCCACCATCTCGGCGGCGACGAACCGCGCCTCCGCGTGCTCGTCCTCCGTCTCGACCACGTGTACCGGCTCGCCCTCGCCGAGGTCGGACCACAGGTTCTTCTCCTTGCGCTCCCGGTTGTTCTCGATCACCGCGTTCGCCGCCTGCAGGATCGCGTTCGTCGAGCGGTAGTTCTGCTCGAGCGCGATCACCTTCGTGTTCGGGAAGTCGCGCTCGAACTCGAGGATGTTGCGGATGTCCGCGCCTCTGAATGCGTAGATCGACTGGTCCGGGTCGCCGACCGCCATCACGTTCTTGTGCTCGCCGGCGAGCAGCTTCAGGAGCACGTACTGCGCGTGGTTCGTGTCCTGATACTCGTCGACGAGGACGTAGCGGAACCTCCGCGACCACTGCTCCCGCGCCTCGGGGAAGCGCTGCAGCACCTCGACGGTGAGCAGCAGCAGGTCGTCGAAGTCGACGGCGTTCGAGGCGAACAGCTTGCGCTGGTAGAGGCCGTAGACGTCCGCGACGGTCTGGTCGTAGAAGCTCTCGACGCGCGCCGCGTACTCGTCGGGGCCGATCAGCTGGTTCTTCGCGTTCGAGATGCGGCTGTGGATGCCGCGCGGCGCGAACCTCTTCGGGTCGCGCTCGAGCTCGGCCAGGCAGTCCTTCACCACCCGCACCTGGTCGGCCTGGTCGTAGATCGTGAAGTTGGAGCGGTAGCCGAGTCGCTCGGCCTCGCGGCGCAGGATCCGGCCACACGCGGCGTGGAAGGTGAGGATCCAGATCGCACGGGCAACCGGGCCGACCATGCGCTCCACGCGCTCGCGCATCTCTCCCGCCGCCTTGTTCGTGAAGGTGATCGCCAGGATCTCGTTCGGCTTCACGCCGTGCGCCGCGAGCAGGTGCGCGACGCGGTGGGTGAGGACGCGCGTCTTGCCGGAGCCGGCGCCGGCGACGACGAGCAGCGGGCCCTCGGTCGTCAGCACGGCCTGCCGCTGGGCCGGGTTCAGATGCGCGAGGTAGCTCTCCGGGCGGGCGTCGACGGACACCCGCCGAGCGTAGCGGTCAGGCGAGCCGGTCGAGCTCGGCGTCCAGGAACGCCACGGCGGCGGCGAGCGCGTCCGGATCAGCCGACTTCAAGACCACCTCGACCTCCGGCCCCTCGGGCGTGAAGCTCGGATACGAGCCGACGGTGACGCCCGGCCAGCGCTCGGTCGCCGCCTCGAGCGCCGGTGCGAGCGTCGACTCGCGCGTCCGCTCGCGGCGGCGCCAGACGCCGATCGGCCGCGCCGCCCGCAGCTCGTCCGCGTAGCGGTCGAACATCGCCTCCATCTCGCGCGGCAGCCCCGGCAGGACCCAGACGTTCGCGAGCTGGAAGCCGGGCGCTCCGCCGAGCGGGTTCTCGAGCGGCCGCGCTCCTTCGGGCAGCGCCGCCCAGCGAGCCGCGTACTCCGGCGCGCCCGTGAAGCGTGTGCGCAGATCGGCGGCGAGCTCTTCGACGACGACCTGCGGCACGCCGAACGCCGCCGCGACGGCCTCGCGCGTGATGTCGTCCGGCGTGCCTCCGAGCCCGCCGGTGACGAGAACGTGGTCGACCTCGGGCGCCTCGCGGCGCAGGAACGAGACGATGCGCTCTTCCTCGTCCGGCACGGCCGCGCTGAGCACGACCCGCACGCCGAGCTGCTCGAGCCGCTTGGCGAGCCATGCGCCGTTCGTGTTCGCGACGTCGCCGGACACGATCTCGTTGCCGATCGTCAGGATGGTCGCGAGCATGAGCGCGAGTATGCAGATCCGGGACACCGATCCCGAACGCGACGTCGACGAGCTGGTCGAGCTGACGCGCGAGGCCGAGCCGTTGACGCTGATGAACGCCGCCGCCTGGCTGCACCGGGAGCGGGCGGTGCCGGAGCGCGCGGGGCTGCGCGCGTTCGTGGCCGAGGTCGACGGCCGCGTCGTCGGCGAGTCGTGGGCGGTGCGCGCCTGGTTCGGAAGAGACCGGACGCTCGTGTACGTGGCCGTGCGCGAGCACGCGCGCCGTCGCGGCATCGGGTCGGCGCTGTACGACGCGGCGGCGGAGCACGCGAGGTCGCTCGGAGCGGCGCGCCTGAGCTCGGCCTTCCACGAGAACGGTGCGGGCGTCGCCTTCGCTCTCGCGCACGGCTTCGCCGAGGCGCGCGCCGAGCGGCTCTCGTCCGTCGACCCGCGAACCGTGACCGAGCGACCGCGCGCCGAGCTCCGGCCCGCCTCCGAGGTCGACCCGCACGTCCTGCACCGCATCGACGAGGAGACGGCACGCGACATGCCGCAGCTCGACGAGCCCGAGCCGCACCCCTACGACGAGTGGGCGGAGCACGTCCTCGCGAATCCGCTCTACCAGCCGGACGGGAGCTTCGTCGCCTACGCGGACGGCGAGCCGGCGGCACTGTCGCTGCTCGTCGCCGACCTCGAGTCGGGCCGCGGCGGCAACATGTACACGGGGACGCTCGCCGAGTTCCGGGGGCGCCGCCTGGGGCTCGCCGCGAAGCTCGGCTCGTTGCGCTGGGCGGCCGAGCACGGAGTGACGCAGGTCGTGACGCTGAACGACGAGACGAACGCGCCGATGCTGGCGATCAACCGCCGGCTCGGTTACCGGCCCGCCGGCCGCCGTGTCGAATACGTGACGGTGCCTGGCACCTCACACTTCGCTAACGGTGCCTGACACCTCACACTTCGCTAACGGTGCCTGACACCTCACGCTTCGCTAACGGTGCCTGGCACCTCACACTTCGCTGACGGTGCCTGACACCGTCACGAGATCGCAGAAGACGAAGCCGTCGCGCTCGACGACGGCGCCGCGCGCGACCGGAACCGGCGCGCCGAAGACCGGGCCGGCGTGCACGAACGTGTGGAGCTCGCCGTTCTCGCCGCAGGGATCGACCGCCGGCGGCAGCTCCTCGAGCAGCGCGGCGTCGTAGGGACGGCCGACGAACGAGCGGTCGAGCGCGCGCGGGTCGACGCACAGGATCACCGCCTCGAACCCGGCCGCGACGAACTCCTCCGCGAGCGCCGCCGTCGGCCGGCCCCAGAGCGGGAACAGCGCCTCCCGGCCGATCCGCGCGAGCCGGCCCTCGCGGTAGGCGCGTACATCTGCCAGGAAGAGATCGCCGAACGCGACCGCCTCGACGGATTCCAGCGACGTGGCGAACGCCTGCTCGAACCGCGACTCGTACACATCGTTCGGGCACACGGGCGGGATCGGCACCTCGACGAGCGGCACTCCCACCGCCCGCGCCTGCGCCGCGAGGAGCGTGCGCCGCACGCCGTGCATGCTGATCCGCTCGTAGCCCTCGGTGACCGTGGTGACAAGTGCGGCCGGCTCGATTCCGTCTTGGCGAAGGGCGCGGAGCGCGAGCGCCGAGTCCTTGCCGCCGCTCCACGAGAGCGCGACGCTCACCGCCGCACCGGGATGACGGCGCCCTCGTGGATGCGCACGAGCGCGCCGTAGTGCTCGGCGATCGTCTCGGCGGTGAGCACCTCCGCCGGATCGCCCTCGGCCGCGACACGGCCGCGGGCGAGCAGGACGACGCGCTCCGCGTACTGGCCCGCCAGCGTGAGGTCGTGCATCGCGCTCAGGACCGTCAGGCCGTGCTCGACGCGCAGGTCGTCGACGAGCTCGAGCACCTGCTGCTGGCGACCGGCGTCGAGCGCCGTCGTCGGCTCGTCGAGCACGAGAACGCGCGCCTCCTGCGCCAGCGCCCGCGCCAGGATCGCCCGCTGCCGCTCGCCGCCCGAGAGCGACGCCAGCTCACGCTCGGCAAACCCAGTCAGGTCGAGCCGCTGGAGCGCCGCGCGCGCGACGGCGAGGTCACGGCGACTCTCGCGGCCCGCGTAGGAGACGTACGGGCTGCGGCCGAGCAGGACGTACTCCGAGACGCTCATCCCGTGCGGCACGACCGGGGCCTGCGGCACGACCGCGAGCCGCCGCGCGAGCTCGCGGCGCCGCAGCCGCGCGACCTCGTCGCCGCCCACGAGCACGCGGCCCGCCGCACGCACCAGGCCGCACACCGCCCGCAGGAACGTCGTCTTCCCCGCCCCGTTCGCGCCCACCAGCGTCACCCACTCCCCCTCGGAGACGTCGAGCGAGACGCCGTCGACGACGCGGTGGCCGTCGAGGATCACCGACACGTCTTCCGCGCGGATCACCGAAAGCCCTTCCGGCTCGTGCGCAGGACGACGGCGAAGAACGGCGCGCCGCAGAACGCCGTGATGACGCCGATCGGAACCTCCGCGGGCGAGAGCACCGTACGCGCGACGACGTCGGCCAGCACGAGGAACCCCGCCCCGACGACGATCGACAACGGCAGGAGCAGCCGGTAGCTGCCGCCCACGACGAGACGGATCGCATGCGGCACGACGATCCCGACGAACCCGATCAGGCCGCTGACGGCGACCGCGCCGGCCGTCCCGATCGTCGCCGCCACAACGACGGCAAGCCGGACCCGGCCGACGTCGATGCCGAGCGTCGCCGCCTCCTCCTCGCCGAGGCTCAGGACGTCCAGCAGCCGGCGGTGCACGAGCAGCAGCGCGAGCGCGACGCCCACGTACGGCAGAAGCAGCACGACGTCGCTCCAGCCGGTGCTCGGCAGGCTGCCGAGGATCCACGAGTAGACCTGCTGCAGCGTGTCGGCGTGCTGCTGCTGCACGAACGTCTGCACGGCCGTGAGGAACGAGACGACCGTCACGCCGGCGAGCACGAGCGTCGCACCCGACCGCTCGCGCCCGCCCGCGCTGCCGAGCGCGTAGGTGATCGCGACCGCGACGGCGCCGCCCGCGAACGCGGCCGGCGGCAGCAGCTCGCGCGCCGGCGCATAGGCGACGGCGAGCGTCGCACCCAGCCCCGCACCCGCCGCGACCCCGAGCAGGTACGGATCGGCGAGCGGATTGCGGAAGACGCCCTGGTACGACGCGCCCGCCGTCGCCAGCATCGCACCGACGAGCGCACCGAGGATCACGCGCGGCATCCGGATCTGCCAGAGAATCGTCTCGTCGACCGGCGAGAGGTGCGAGCGCACTCCAGGCACCCCCGCGTGGGCGAGCAGCGAGCGGACGACGTCGCCCGCGCCGAGGCTCGCGGGCCCGACCAGGACGCCGACGAGCATCGCGCCCGTGAGGAAGACGATAGACGCCGGCAGCCACAGCGAGACCAGCCGCCGCCTGGCGCGGACGCGAACCGCGACGAGGGCGCCCGCCGTCACCGGCCGACGTGCGCGAGCGCGCTCGCTACCGCGCGGACGAAGTCGACCGTGCGGGGCCCCCAGCGCGAGGCGATGGAGTCGTCGATCCGGATCACGAGCCCCTTCCGCACGGCGCCGATCTCGTTCCAGCCGGGCCGCGCGCGCAGCGTCGCGAGGCTCTGGCCGCAGCAGACCGTGTCGGCGAGGACGATCAGATCGGGATTGCTGGCGACGACGTACTCCGACGACAGCTGCGGGTAGCCCGAGCCCGTCTTGTCGGCCGCGTCGGCGATGTCGCGCAGGCCGAAGAGGGTGTAGATCTGCCCGACGAACGTCTTCGACGTCGCCGAGTAGAGCGTCGGGTCGAGCTCGTGGTACACGGTCAGTCCGCGTGCACGCTCGCGCGCGCCGGCGACGAGCCGGTCGATGCGCTGCTTCATCCGGTCGACCAGCCGCCGTGCCTGCGCGAGGTGCCCGGTGACGCGGCCGAGCGCGACCATCTGCGCGTAGGCGGCGCGCAGGTTCGGCGCCGCGTCCTGCATCAGCACCGGGATGTGGAGGCGTCCGAGCGCGGCCCGGAGGCCTCCCGGGTCGTAGGCGATGACGACCAGGTCCGGCCGGTAGCCGGCGATCGCCTCGACGTTCGGCGTCAGGCCCGACAGCGCGGTGCGCGGCGCGGCGCGCGGATACGTCGAGTCGTTGTCGACCGCGATCACCTGCTTGCCGGCGCCGATCGCGAAGAGCGTCTCGGTCGCGGTCGGCGAGAGCGAGATGATCCGGTGCGGGAGCCCGGCCGCGCGCGTGGCCGGGGCCGAGGCGCCGAGGACCAGCGCGACCGCTGCGAGCGCGGCCGCAGCGAGGGCGAAGAGACGGTGCTGCACGAATCCTCCTTCCGCGAGGGGTTCGTCGATTCGTGGGCGACCGGCAGGTCTTCTGACTCGGGGCTCCCCCTGCGCCGCCTTCCCAGCCTGCGCCCGTGGGCGCTTCGGCCAGTGACGTCGTGGCGAAGAGCGTCTCCCCTCACAGCGGCGGGACCGTCCCGGACTCGCACCGGGTTCCCTCACCGCTCGCCCGTCTGGTTGGCGGCGACTCTACCATCAGCGGCGGTGGCTTCCCGCTGGCTTCCCGTCGTCGCCTGGGCGGCGCTGATCTTCGCGCTGTCGTCGATCCCCCACCTCGGGACCGGCCTCGGCACCTGGGATCTCGTGCTGCGGAAGTGCGCGCACGCGACCGAGTACGCGATCCTCGCCCTGCTCCTGCTGCGCGCGACGCGCTCGTTCGTCGCCGCCTGGCCGCTCGCGGTGCTGTACGCGGCGAGCGACGAGCTCCACCAGTCGTTCGTCCGCGGGCGCCACGGCTCCCCGGTCGACGTGGCGATCGACGCGGCCGGCGCCGCCCTCGGCCTCCTGGCCGCCGTCTACACTCGGGCTCGATGGACCACGGAGAGGTCACCGACCGTCAGCTCGAGGCGCTCCTCGGCCGCCTCGACTCGCTGATCGAGGAGCTGCGGCGGCTGAACGCCCGCGAGGAGCGGCGCGAGGAGCTGACCGTGATCGGCCACGAGCTCCGCAACCTCAACGAGTCGCTGCAGGCGCTCGCCTACGCAGCCCTCGGCCACCAAGGGCCGCAGGTGCGCCGAAGACGCGCGAGCTGACTGCTCGCTCTCGAAGGCCGAAGAAGGTGTCTGACACCGTGAGGTGTCAGACACCTTTTCGGCTTCGCGCGGAACCTGTTTCGCGGCTGTCGCCGCGAAACAGTTCGAAATCCGCGAACCTGGTTCGTGACGGAGTCACGAACCAGGTTCGGTTCCGGCGCCCACCGCTGTCGAAACTCGCGAACCTGGTTCGAAGGTCGAAGAAGGTGTCTGACACCGTGAGGTGTCAGACACCTTTTCGGCTTCGCGCCGAAACTGTTTCGCGGCGGAGCCGTGAAACAGTACGAAACCCGCGAACCTGGTTCGTGACGAAGCCACGAACCAGGTTCGATTCTGGCGCTCACCTCGGTCGAAACCCGCGAACCTGGTTCGTGACGAAGTCACGAACCAGGTTCGGTTCCGCTCTCACCTCACGCGGAAGATGTCGAGGACGCCGCTGGTCGCGTGGTCGTTGGCGTTGCCTTCGCCGATCGCGATCTTGCCGTCCATCACGATCGGGCTCTGCCAGTGCAGCGTCCCCGTCGGCAGCGAGGCGATCGCGCGCCCCGTCGTCGGGGCGTAGACGTGCAGAGCGCCGGCGCCGGCGACGTAGAGCAGCCCGCCCGCCACGACCGGGGAGCTGCCGCCGACGTTGTTCGACCAGGCCGGGTGCAGCCGGCCGCCCGAGAAGCGGTACGCCTGCAGCCCCGCCCCGGTCGCCACGTAGACCCACTTCCCCTGCCAAACCGCCGGAGCGGCGAAGACGTCGGTCGGCCCGGGCGCCGGCACCTGCTGGACGAGACGCGCCTTCCCGTGCAGCTGCAGCAGGCGGACGATGCCGTCCTTGCCGCCCTGGACCGCGTAGCCGTTCGGAAGCAGCCCGGGGCTCGTCGACCCGAGATCGAGGTCCTGGTCGTTGAGGTACGCCTGGTTCGAGGGCGTCCAGTGCGCGACCAGGCGCGACGCGTCCGGCGAGAGCACGAGCACGCTGTCGCCCCAGTCCGTCTTCCCGTTGTACGGCGCGTTGCCGGTGGCGACGACGAGGTTGCCGTTCGCGGGGTCGACGGCGGCGCCGTTCCGCGACCAGATCGCCGAGTCGCTCGAGGCGCACGTGCTCGGGACGATCAGCGAGTGCCGGTCGGAGCAGAGCGAGTTCCAGACGTGGCGGATGCGGCCCGTGGCGGGATCGAGGGTGACGACGTGCCCCTGGTACGGCGGCGCGTCGCCGATGTAGCCGCCGGTGGTCGCGATCACGAGGCCGCGCGAGACGTTCAGCGACGAGGTGATCTTCTCGTGCGTCGGGTCGCGCGTGATCGGCGTCGCCCACAGCACCTTGCCGTCGGAGGCGCGCAGCTTGCGGATCATCCCGTCGGGCGCCGCCGCGTAGATCGCCTTGCCCGACGGGTCCGCGGCCGGCGTCGCGTTGGTGATCTGCGCCGTGCCGGCGAGCGAGTCGTACGTCGGCGGCGTGAAGCGCCAGCGCACCGCGCCGTTCGCGCCGTTGATGGCCTCCGTCAGCCCGTACGTCGTCGTGACGTAGAAGACGCCGTTCACGTAGATCGGCGAGGAGTCGAGGGTGCCGTCGAGCGCCACGCGCTGGCGCACGAGCTTGCCGACGTTCGCGGCCGTGATGCCGGTCGACGCCGGGCCGACGTTGTGCCGCGCCGTGTCGTAGCCGAAGAGCGGCCAGCTCTGGCGGGTCGCCGCGGGCCGGGCGCCGGCCGCCGGCAGCGCGAGCAGGAGCAGCGCCGCGAGCGCGGCCGTCCGTCTCATCGCGCCGCCAGGTCGGGCGTCCGCACCCACGGCCCGGGCGGCGTGAGCAGCGACTCGGCGTGCAGGTACGCGAGGCCCGCGAGCGGCAAATCGGTCCAGCGCTCGAAGCAGAAGTACCGGCGGCGCCAGCGGGGGAAGAACTTCCGGTTGAAGCTGTGCAGCCGCTCGACCTGGAAGAGACGGTCGGCCTTCAGCAGCACCCAGCGGAACGCGCGCGTCCAGCGCGACGCGTCGGCGTCGGCACGCAGGAAGTCGGCGAAGACGGCGAAGTTGAGCGACACCTCGGTCACCTGGTGCTCACGCGCCCAGGCGACCGACTCGGTGATGAGGTACTCCATCAGCCCGTTCGGCGTCGCCTTCCGCCGTCGCATCGACGCGAGCGAGTAGCCGTCGCTCGCCGGCGACGGCACGAGCTGCAGGAAGCCGCCGACGTGCCCGTCCGGCGCGACCGCCACCGCGAGCACGGTCTCCGGGTACAGGAAGAGCGCGTCCATCGCCATCGTGAAGCCCCGCTCGGGCCAGTTGCCGCGCCACTCCTCCGAGACGGCGCGCACCTCGCGCCGCAGCGTCTCGTCCGCGTCCGCGACGCTCAGCACGCGCACGCGGTAGCCCGCCTTCTCGAGCCGCGAGACGGACTGCCGCACCTTGCGGATCGCGCGCCCCTCGAGCGAGAACTCCGCCGGGACGATCACCGCCTCGTCGCCGAGGTACAGCGACTTGAAGCCGAGCCCCGCGTACTCGGCCAGCGCCTCCGTCGAGGCGCCGGCGACCGCGACGCGCCACGCCTTCGTGTGCGCGACGCGCACGAACTCCTGCATCAGCTCGAGCCGCTCGGACGGGTCGCCGATCGGATCGCCGGCGACGAGGGCAGTCCCGCCCACGACGCGGTACGCGAGGAACGAACGGCCGCTCGGCGAGAAGAAGTACGCCTTGTCGCGGCGGAGCGCGAAGTAGCAGAGGCTGTCGCGCCCGTGCGACTGGACGAGCTCGGCCGCGCGCTCCCGCTCGTGGGCCGCCGCGTTCCCCTCGCGGGCGGGCCGGAGCCACAGCCACAGCCCGCGGGCCGCGAACGCGAACACGAGGATGACGAGCGCCTCGTCGATGCGCGGCGACCAGGCGTCGTCGCCGGTCAGGTGCAGCGTCAGGATAGGAACGATCAGCGCGAGCGCGAGCACGACCTGCACGAGCGGCCGCACCGTCGCCGGGTCGCCGGGCGCGACGAACTCGCGGCGGGTCCGCCACAGCGCGACGAGGAGCAGGAGATGTGCCGTCGCCTCCTCGACGTCGAGGCCCTTGACGAGGTGGGCGAGCGCCGACGCGATCACCAGCACGACCGCCAGCTGCCACGCCCGCCGCTTGCGCCGCGCGAGCCCGCGCGAGAGCCAGATCATCCCGAGCCCGAGGGCGAGGGCGATCGTCCGCGCCGCGTCGGGGACGCCGGGCGGCAGCACGCCGGTGACGAGGCGGACGCGCTCGGCCTCCTCCGGGGTGAGCGCGGAGACGATGGAGATGCCGCCGGCGACGACGGCACACCAGGCGAGCAGGACCGGCGTCGCGGGGCGGGAGCGGCGCACGGGCACACGGTAGCGCGGCCGGACGCCGGCAGCGCCGCTAGTTCTCGACCGTGACCAGGGTGCCGATCGGCGTGTACGGCCAGACCTTGGCCGCCGCGTCGAGGGGGAGCTCCACGCAGCCGAGGCTCTGGGGCGTCCCGTACGAGGCGCGGTTGAAGGCGTGGATCGCGTCGCCGCCGTTGAAGTAGCTGATGTAGCGGATGCCCGGATCGTTGTAATGCGAGCCGTCCGGGTTCGTGCCGCTCATCGTCCCGACCGGGATGTGCTCGAAGACCGGGAACGTTCCGAGCTCGGTCGGCGCGGCGGGCACGCCGGTGTTGCCGGGCGAGGTGAGGATCACGTGCCCGTCGTGCCAGAGGTTCAGCGACTGCGGCAGCGAGCGGTGCACGAAGACGTAGCTGTAGCCGTCCGTGCGCACCCGGCCGGCGACGGCGTCGGCGATCAGCGCCCGCCAGACGCGCCGCCCCGCGATGCCGTCGACCGCCAGGCCGTGCGTGTCCTCGAACATCATCACGGCGCCGCGGGTGATCGTGTTCGCCTGGCCCGGCTGCCAGAGCGCCTGCAGCTCGGGCGGGGTGCCCGGGTAGCGCCAGGCGAAGCGGCCGTCCGGCGGCGAGATCGCCGCCGAGAGCTCGGCGCGAACGCCTTCGGGCGGCGGGTCCGTCGCGGCGGGCGTCCACGTCACGGGGAGGTAGCCGAGCTGGGCGAGCAGCTGTTGCAGCCGCAGCTCGGAGCCGGCGGGGACGTGCCACGCGAGCGTGCGCGCGAGCCGCCCCGCTGCGCTGCCCGCCACGTGGACGCGCTTCGGCAGCGAGACGCGGACCGTCGAGCCGAGCCCGAAGCCGTACCCGGTCGGGCGGAACGCGAGCGTGTGGTCGTCGAGCAGCCGCCAGCCGCCCGCGACGGCGGGCTCGAGCGTCGGCCGGCGCGAGCCGAGGACGTCGCGCACCGGCTCCGAGAACGTCAGCGTCAGCTGGCCGACCGGCGCCACCTTCGCGCCGGCTCGCGGCGCGGCGAGGAGCTGCGGGTACGGCCGGGCCGGGAACCAGCTGACCCGCTCGGTGCGCGGCAGCCGCTCCCAGGGTCTCGCGACCGCGGCGATGCGCACGGCGCCCGCGGCGTGGCGCCCGCGGGCGGAGACGCCGATCGGGACGACCGCCGACGGCTTCGCGAGCCGCCGCGGCGGCTTGCCGCCGACGGCGACCACGCTGACGGGCCGGTCGAACGCGACCCGCACGGGCTTGCCGGCGGGCACCTGCAGCCAGCGGCCGCGCAGATGCGCCGCCGGCGCCTCGACGGCGAACGTGCGGCGCTTCGTGCGCCCGACGAGCCACGCCGCCCAGCCCGGACGGCGCACGGTCACGTCGACCGTCAGCTCCTCGCCGGGCGCGACGCTCGCGCGCGGCCAGAGCTCACCGTTCCGAAGGGCGACCGGCACGACGCTGCCGTCGGCCGCGTGCACCCGCACGGACGCGACGTGACCCGCGAAGCGCGAGAGCGTGACGCGGGCGAGCGCCGTCTCCGAGGACGCCAGGCCGGCCCGCGGCCACGTGAGCAGCGCGGCGACGGCCGCGGCGGCGAGCGCCACGACGACGACGGCGACCGCGACGAGCCACCGCCGCAGCCGACTGGTGCGACCCCTTCTGCGATTCACGGTTTCCAGCGTTTGCAGCGTCTTCGTGCCCCACCGAAGTGTAGGCACGGCCGGACGAACCGCCGGATCGCGGTTATTCCAGGCGGATCGTGGCCGAGCGGCTCAGCGGACGCTCCTGCCCGTCGAGCGCGACGGCCGCGGCGTAGCGCGCCCCCGGCGGCGCGACGAGCCGCGTCTCGAAGCCGTGCCGGCGCACGCTTCCCGCCGGCGCGAGCGAGCCCGCGCGCGCGCCCGCCTCCAGCCGCCACGACTCGACGTCGGTGGCCCCGTTCCAGCTCGCGTAGAGCAGGTGGCGGCCGGCGGTCCGGCGCGCCGCCAGCGCCGGCTTCGTCGTCGGGCGCCCGCGCCACGGGAGGCGCAGGGCGCGGTAGTTCTGGCCGCCGGGCGGAAGGCGGAGGTCGAGCAGCATCCGCCCGTCCCGCGTGTACTCCGTCACGTAGCGCGCGGTGCCCCAGCCGACCAGGACGTTGCCGTTCGGCAGGAGCTGTGTGCTGCCGAGCGCGTGGGCGAGCACCGGCGGCGAGTGGCGGTACGCGTGGCGGACGGTCGCGCGCTTGCGGCGCATGTCGAGCGCGAGCACGAGCGCCTTCGACTCCGGCTGCACCTGGGGCGCCGCGCCGTCGTCGAACAGGCTCACCAGGTACTCCTCGGTGCCGCCGTGCCGCCGCGCGTCGTGCTGCCACGCGAAGCGCGTTCCGGGCCCCATCGTGAAGTCGCTGCGCTTGCCGCCGAGGCGCCAGATCACGGCGCCGCTGCCGCGGTCGATCTTGTAGATCGCCCACGTGTTGCGCGCCGACACGAGCAGGTTGCCGTCGTGGTCGAGCTCGACGGAGTTGACGTGGAAGTAGTCGTAGGCGGCGCGGTCGGTCATGCCGACGTGCGACTCGGAGATCGCGACGTGGTCGAGGCTGCGCCACTCGAACAGCACGCGGCCGCTCGGCAGCTCGAGCTCCTGGACGATCCCGCCGACGACGCGGCCGTTGCGGGGGCCGCCGAGGGACGAGAGGTCCGTCGGCACGAGCTCCCACGACGTGACGAGCGCGGTGCCGCGCGAGGTGAGCAGGAACTCGTGCAGGTCGGAGTGGCGCCCGCCGCCGGCCGGGATTCGCGCCGTCACCCGGTAGGAGTCGTCGAGGACGACGTGCGTGCCGTCGCCGAGGCCGTGCTCGGTCTTGCCCTGCCACCACGTGAGCGCCGGCTTGCCGTGGTACAGCGCGGCGCGGAAGTTCATCGCGGTCACCGGCGTCGTCGGGTTGAACCAGACCGGGAAGCCGCGGTCGTCCAGGATCAGCGTCCCGCGCTGGCCCGGCCCCGACGAGGGTGCGAGGAACAGGTAGCCGGCGGACGCGGGGCCGCCGCGCCGGGCGACGACGATCTCGGGCGGGACGAGGTCGGGGCGCGAGACGAAGCGGTGCGCGCCCTTGACGACGGTCTCGTCGTGCGCGGCGGCGGCCAGGGCCGAGGCGGCGTCGAGCCCGCCGAGCCCGCCGAGCCCGAGGGCGACGCCCGCGGACCGCGCGAGGAACGCCCGCCGGGTGAGGTCCGTGCCCGCCTGCACGACCGCCATTCAAGCGGAAGCGGGCGCGGCGGGCGGCGGTCAGCGGCGCAGGAGGACGGCGCGCAGCTCGTCCTCCTTGCCGGCCTCGAGGATGGCGAGCACCTGGTCGCCGGCCTCGAGCTGCGTCTCCGCGTCGGCGATCTCGGCCTTGCCCGCGCGGACGACGGAGATCAGCCGCGCTCCCTCCGGCAGCCGCACGGCGCCGATCCGCTTGCCCTCGCAGGCGCTGTCCTTGCCCACGGTGAGCTCGACGATCTCGAGGTTCTCCTTGCGCAGCTCGAGCAGGTGGATCAGCCCGTGCTCCGGAACCTCGTGCTCGATCAACGCCATGATCGATCCGGTCGCGGAGACGGTCGGCGAGATCCCGAGCAGGTCGAAGTACGGCTGGTTGCGCGGGTCGTTGATGCGGGCGATCACCTTCTGGACGTCGTACTTCTCCCGCGCCATCTGGCAGATGACGATGTTGTCCTCGTCGTCGCCGGTGGCCGCCACCACCAGGTCGGGCGGCCGCTTGATGCCCGCGCGCTCGAGCACGTAGAGCTCGGTCGCGTCGCCGCGCACCACCTGGTGCTCGAACTCGGCCTCGAGCTTCTCGTAGCGGTACGCGCGCTGCTCGATCAGCGTCACCTCGTGCCCGGTGCGAAGCAGCGAGCGCGTCAGGTTCGCCCCCACCTTCCCGCCGCCCGCGATCAACACGTACATCGCTCTCCCCTCAGACCGGCGCGACCTGCTCGGTCGCGCGGACGGCCTCGACGAGCGTCTCGATCGCGGCCGAGGTCGGGCAGACGACGCGCAGGCCGCGCGCGGCGTAGAACTGCGCGCGACCCGGGTCGAGCACGCGGACGACGACGGTCGGCACCTGGAACCGCTGCTGCGCCGCCTGGCCGATCACGATGTTCGAGTTGTCGCCGTCGGTGGTGACGACGACGGCGTCGGCCTCCTCGATCCCCGCCTCGCGGAGGAGCTGCAGGTCCATCCCGTGGCCGACGAGGAAGCCGCCCGTCCAGTGCTCGCCGAGCCGCGTGAGCGCGTCCTCGTTCTCGTCGATCGCGGTGACGTCCCAGCCCGAGCCGTGCAGCAGCAGCGCGACGGTGGACCCGACGCGCCCGCAGCCGATCACGATCGCCTTCACGCGGCGCAGCGTAGCGCGCGGAATCCGCTCAACCATCCCCCGTTCGGCCAGGCGAAGGGCGTCAGGTCGCGGCCAGCTCCTCGTCCATCACCGACTGCGGGAAGGCGACGATCAGGACCTCGCACGGCGCCTTGCGGAGCACGTAGTCGACCGTCGGCGAGAAGAAGCGCGACTGCCGCCGCCACCGGGGCGCCGAGCCGAGCACGATCAGGTCGGCGTCGATCTCGAGCGCCCGCTCCACGATCGCCTGGCCGATCGCGCGGGTCCGCACGGTCGTCCCCTCGACGGTGACGCCGTGGTCGGCGCCGAGCAGCCTCGCCTCGGCGAGCGACGCCTCGGCGCGCTCGTCCTCGTCGAACATCGGCGCGTCGAGGGGCAGGTCGAGCGGGACGGGGATCGCGTGCAGCGCCTCCACCTGCGCGCCGTGCTCGGCCGCCAGCTTGACGGCGGTCGCGACCATCTCCTCGCCGATCAGCCCCAGCTTCATCGGCACGAGGATCCGCCGGAAGTGGACGGCGGGCGTGTGCGGCAGCTCGTCCGGCGCCTTCACGCGCTCCATCAGCCCCTCGCCGCGCGAGCGGCGCACGAGCACGAAGACGACGAGCCCGGCGGCGAGCCAGGCGGGGCCGGCATAGCGGGCACCGGGATGGGTGGCGAGGGCGACGATCCAGATCGCGAACGTCGCGATCGAGCCGAGGATCGCCGGCAGCGGCACCTCGAAGCGTCCGATCGTCACCGGGAACGGCGCGCGGTACGGCCGCGGCAGGTCGGGCTCGGCGACGCGCAGCTTGATCACCGCGAGCTGCGCCGCGGTGAACGCGAGCAGAACGCCGAACGAGAACACGCTCGCCAGGAAGGTGACGTCGTGCTCGAAGAACGACGTCGCGACGACGATCGCGCACGAGATCGCCGCGGCGGAGACGATCGCCTGGGGCGAGACGTGGGCGCGCCGGCTGAGGCGACCGAAGGAGCGCGGCAGCTGCCCGTGCTCGCCCAGCGAGTACGCGAGCCGCGAGAAGCCGGAGATCGACGTCGTGACCGCCGCGAGCAGGATCAGCGCGCCGGTGACGCCGACGTAGAAGCGCAGGATGTCGCCGAGCGGGAACGGCAACTCGCTGCGGATGCGCGCGGCGATGCCGAGCAGCGGCGCGTGCAGCCAGCGCGAGCCGAGCGCCGTTTTCGGCCCCGGGAACGCGGCGAGCGCGACGACGGCGATCAGCACCGAGGTGGTGACGACGGTCGCGATGCCGCCGAAGACCGAGCGGGGCAGGTCGACGCCCGGCCGCCTCGCCTCCTCCGCGAGGTTGGCGACCGTCTCGAGCCCGGTGAAGGCGAGCATCGCGAGCGGCAGCGAGAACGCGAGCGCGTGCCAGCTCGGCGCGTGCCCGAGCGACGTGCCGTGCGTCAGGGAGTGGAACGAGAACACGAGCGAGAAGCCGAGGACGACGAGCAGCACCTGCGTGAGCAGGTCGAGCGCCGGCACGACGAAGCCGATTCCGTAGAGCGACGGCCGGCGGAAGATCCGCACCCCGCCGACGAAGACGATCACGCACACGCCCACGACGACGTCCCACGGCTTGCGGTCGAGCGTCGCGATCTGGAAGGCGCCGCCGAGGTAGTGCGGCAGGAAGATCGCGGACAGCGAGATCACGATCAGGTAGTCGAGGAAGAGCGCCCAGCCGGTGAGGAAGCCGGCGAGGTCGTTCAGCGCGCGCCGCACGAAGGTGGCGGCGCCGCCCGTCTCGGGCAGCGCGGCGGTGCCCTCGGCGTACGAGAGCGAGACGACGAGGAAGAGCCCGCCGACGAGCAGCAGCACGACCGGTGTGAAGCCGACCGCCTGCGCGGCGAGCACGCCGAGCGCGAAGTAGATCGACGACGCGATCTCGCCGTACGCGACCGAGTAGAGCGCCTTCGCGTCGAGCTCGCGCCGCAGCCCCGGCAGCTTGCGGGCCATTAGCGCAAAGACTCCCGAACCCGGTTCGTCGAAGACGAACCGGGTTCGCGCGTTGCTCCTCGACGGGCCGCGTGCGGCCGCATCACCGTCTCCGGCGCAGGAGGTAGAGCCGGCCGCCGCCGGCGGCGAGGAACAGCACGCCGATCAGGATGCCCACGCCGCCGCCGTTCGCCAGCGTGACGGCGAGCATCACGATGCCGAGCGCGGCGGTGAGCGCCGCGAGCAGCACGACTAGGCTGCGGTAGGCGCTCACGCCCGAGGTTGACGCCGGACGTCTCACGCGGCGCGACGCCCTGCCGCGACCATCACCCGGCACGGCGCGTGCTTGAGGACGTAGTCGACGGTGTGCCCGAAGATCTGCTTGTGGCGGCCGCGCGGCGCGCCGAGCACGACGATCTCCGCGTCGCGCCGCTCCGCCTCCTCGACGATCGCGCGGCCCGCCTGGCGCGAGCGGACGATGCGGGCGACCGAGCGCACGCCGTACGCGTCGGCGATCGCGGCCGCCTCGTCGAGCAGCCGGTCCGCCTCCTCGAGCTGCGGCGTCAGATCGGCGTCGAGCGGCAGCTCGAGCGGCACGACGATCACGCGGAGCAGCACGATGCGGGCGGCCCGCTCCGTGGCGAGCTGCGCGGCCACCTCGACCGCCTCCCGGGAGGCCTGGCCGGACACGATCGGCACGAGGATCGAACGGTACTCCAGCGCCAGCGCGGGCCCGAGCGGCACGGGCGCGCGCACCGTCGCGGCCAGCGCGAGCCGCTGGCGCCTCCGGTAGAGCGGGTAGAAGACGAAGCCGGCGGCGAGCCAGCCGAGCCCGGCGTAGCGCGGGCCGGGGTTCTGGATGACGACGTCGAGCCACGCGAGCGCCGTGCCGAGGCCGCCGAGGATCGCGAACAGCGGCCACCTGACGCCGCGGATGCGCAGGTTCGGGCGCGCACGCCACTCGAGCTCCTCCCCGCCACCGCGGACGCGCAGCGCGATCACCGCCGCGTGCGCGATCGTGAACGACAGCATCGCGCCGAAGGCGTACATGCGGCCGAGGAAGTCGACCTGCCCAGAGAGCAGGAAGATCGTCGGCCCGACGCCCGCGAACACGACGAGCGCGAGCCAGGGCGTCTTCAGCTTCGGATGCAGCCGCCGGAACACCTCCGGGAGCTGGCGGTAGCTCGACATCGAGTACGTGATCCGCGACGCCCCGATCACGCCCGCGTTGGTGGCGATGAAGAGGATCGTCGCCGCGAGGATGCCGACGTAGATCTTCGCGATCGACAGGACCGCGCCGTGAAGGCCGAGGTTCTCGACCAGGCCGAGCACGGGGTCGTTCTTGAATCCGTGCGGCGGGTTCTGGCCGAGCCGCGTCACGTAGTGGCCGGCGCTGTGCACGACCGGCATCGCGGAGAGCGCGATCCAGGGAAGCGTGAAGTAGATCGCGAACACCGCGATCGCCACCCAGGAGATCGAGCGCGGGATCGAACGCACCGGGTCGCGCGCCTCCTCGGCCAGGTTCGAGACCGTCTCGATGCCGGTGTAGGCGATCATCGCCACCGGGATCGCGAGCAGGAACGCGCTCCACGTCGGCGCGACGCCGAAGTGCACGTTCGAGCTCAGCACGTGCGGGTGGAAGATGAGGACGAAGCCGAGCAGCACCAGCAGGAGCTGCGTGGTGAAGTCGACGACCGCGAGCAGGATGTTCAGCCGCGCCGCCTCCTGGATGCCCACGACGTTGAGGCCGACGAGCACCCAGGTGAGGATGATCCCGACGATCACGTCCCACGGCGTCGTCCGCAGCGGGGCCCAGAAGATCGAGAGGTAGTGCGGGACGAAGATCACCGAGATGGCGACGGTGATGACGTAGTTGAGCATCTGCGCCCAGGCCGCCCCGAACGAGACGAGCTCGTTGAACGCGTGCCGCGCGAAGCTCGACGAGCCGCCCGCCTCCGGGTAGCGGACGGTGCCCTCGGCGTAGGTGGCGGCGGTCGCCGCGAAGATGAGGCCGCTGACGATGAAGACGATCGGCGTGAGGCCGAGCGCGATGCCCGCGGTCAGGCCGAGCGCGTAGTAGATCGACGAGCCGACGTTGCCGTACGCGGTGGCGAACAGGGCCGGCGCGCCGAGCACCCGTTCGAGGCCGTGTGACTGGCGCCGCCTCGGCACGACCCCGGATCGTATGTCGCGCTTCGGCCGCCCGGCGAGAGCGTTACCGGAACAGCTGGTACGGGACCGAGGAGAGGATCACGCGTGGCTCGAAGAGGAGCAGCCGCTTGATGTAGAGGGCGCGCTGGTTGTGGAGCGCGCGCGCCCAGCCCCGCACGGCGATCTCGGGCATGACGACGTTCACGGCGGTGTCGGGATCGGCCGTGAGCGCGCGTAGGTAGCCGAGCAGCGGGTCGCCGATGTCGCGGTACGGGGCGTCGCTCAGGTCGAGTGGCAAGGGGCTCCCGGCGGCGAGCCAGTCGCGCTCGAAGCGGGTGGCCTCCTCGGCGTCGAGGGCGAACGAGACGGCGCGGGTGTCCTCGACGTCGAGCGAGCGCGCGTAGTTGAGCGCCCGCAGCGAGCCTCCGTGGACGCCCGAGAGCAGCACACGGACGACGAGCCGGCGCGGCGTCCTTCCCTCCGGCCGGCCGGTGCGGGAGACGGCGGGAACGCCGGCGACGACGACGCCCGGCTCGGCGAGCAGCCGGAACTTGAGCCGGAGCGACTCGCGTCCCGCGGCCGAGAGCAGCGAGCGGGTGCGGTACTGCTCGGGCACGACGACCGTAACGAAGCGGTTTTCGCCGCGCGGCAGCCGCCAGATCTCCTCCAGCACCGCCTGCGTGCGGCCCTCGTCGGCAGGCAGCAGCTCGAGCGGCGGCGAGCCGGCCGCGAAGTCGAACCACCGCGGGCGGATGCCGGAATCGGTTCGCCGCGTGCGTACGTGCACGGCGCGCACCGGGCCGCCGTGCGCGATCCGGCGCGCGTACCAGAGCGCGCCTTCGGTCGCGACGTCGATCGCCTCCACCCAGACGAGCGTCGTGTTCTCCGGCTCGCCCGCCGCGCGCGCCGCGCTCACCCCCGCACGGAGGCGGCGGCCGAAGCGCCGGTAGTGGCGGTTGATGCCGAGGAACGAGCAGACGAGCAGCGGGATCGCGACCGTGACGAGCCAGGCGCCCTCGGCGAACTTCGTCCAGACGACGATCGCCGTCACCAGGCCGGTCGCGGTCGCGCCGACGCCGTTCACGAGGGCGCGGTGCCGCCAGCCGGGATCGTGCGTGCGCAGCCAGTAGCGCACCATCCCCGCCTGCGACAGCGTGAACGCCGTGAACACGCCGATCACGTACAGGTGGATCAGCGAGTCGACCTTCGCGTGGTAGACCCAGAGCAGCGCCGACGCGACGCCCGCGAGCACGAGGATCCCGTTCGAGAAGACGAGACGGTCGCCGAGGTTCGTGAACTGGCGGGCGAAGTACCGATCGTGGGCGAGCAGCGCCGCGAGGCGCGGGAACCCCTGGAACGAGGTGTTGGCGGCGAGGACGAGGATCAGCAGCGTCAGGATCTGGACCGCCCAGTACATGAAGCCGCCGGCCGAGCCGGCCGGGAAGACGCCGCGCGCGAGCTCCGAGAGGACGGAGGGCGTGCCGGTGGCGGTCGGGCGGGCATTCATGTGCACAGCCAGCCACGACACGCCGACGAACATCGCGATCGCGATCGTCCCCAGCACGGCGAGCGTCGTCGCCGCGTTGCGGCCGTGCGGACGCCGGAACGCGTTGACGCCGTTCGCGATCGCCTCGACGCCGGTGAGAGCCGTCGAGCCCGAGGAGAAGGCGCGCAGCAGGACGAAGAGCGTGATCGCCCCTGCGCCCGTCGTCATCGGGTGCGGAACGACCGCGCGCGGGCAGCCGGAGACGGCGCACTTCGTGACGCCCGCGCCGACGAGGGCGAAGATCGACGCGACGAACGCGTAGGTCGGGAGCGCGAACGCGATGCCCGTCTCGCGAACGCCGCGGAGGTTGGCGAGCGCGATCGCCACGACGCAGATCAGCGACAGCAGCAGCTCGTGACCGCGGAGCGACGCCACTGCCGACGTCAGCGCGAGCACGCCCGCGGCGACCGACACGGCGACCGTCAGCACGTAGTCGGTCAGCAGCGCGGCGGCCGCGGTGAGGCTCGGCAGGCGCCCGAGGTTCTCGCGCGCGACCACGTACGCGCCGCCCGAGCTCTCGTAGACGCGCACGGTCTGCCGGTACGACGCGACCACGATCGCGAGCAGCCCCGCGATCGCGAGCGAGAGCGGGAAGACGAGGTGCGTCGAGCCGGCGGACGCGGCGAGCAGGACGACGAGTGCGGCCTCGGTGGCGTAGGCGACGGAGGACAGCGGGTCCGAGGCGAAGATCGGCAGCGCCAGCGTCTTCGGCAGGAGCGTCTCCTCGAACTGGCCGGTCGCCATCGGGCGCCCGACGACGAGCCGCTTCAGCCGCGCGCCGGTCTCGGTGGCGCTCATTCATCGCGGCCGTCGAGGGCGGCGGCGGTGCGCGCGAGCTCGAGGCGCAGGCGGCGCCCCGTGCTCCGGCCGTACAACGGGCCGGCTGGATCCCGCAGGAGCCGCTCCACGAGCAGCACGCCGCGCGGCGCGACGCTGCGGTCCGCGTCGAAGAGGCGGGCGGCGAGGTCGAGGAGCTGCGCGCGCGACGTGCGGACGGCGGCGCGGTCGATCGGCGACGCGCTCGGCAGCAGGCGCTCGTCGGCGGCGTGGACGACGTCGGCGAGCGACCGCCCGAGCGCGATCCGGTACGCCGGCGACGTGAGCTCGGCGACGCGCCACGCGAGCCGCGGCGACGGGAGGCGGCTCGCGAGCAGCTGCTCGTCCGCGCTGCGCCGGGCGGCGCGCAGAGCGCGCCGTTCGCTCCAGGCGTGCATGGGCGCGAGCAGCCGTGTGGCCATGCCACGACGGTAGGCCCGCGCGCCTCAGGGCCGGCTCAGGATCGCGCCCTCGCGCCTCAAGATCGTCTCAAGGTGAGGAAGCCCGAACCTGGTTCGCAGCGGAGCTGCGAACCAGGTTCGCGAGTTTCGAGCCACGGCAACGGCTCGACGAAGGAGAACGGCGAGTCGTAGCTACTCCAGGGCCAAGGCCGGGACGGAGGGTTCTCGGCGATGTAGACCGGGAGCCAATCGCCGTGCACGGGGTGCTCGACGGGGATCGAGCGGTACGGAGAGTCGAAGACGTGACCGCGGCGGGCGTGGCGTCGGTTGAAGGCGCCGGCGTAGCGGCGGTTGAGGCGGTGGACCGCACGTGCGAGCCCGTTCTCCGGAAAGGTCGCGAGCAGGTGATAGTGCGTCGGCATGAGGCAGAATCCGTGACAGCGCAAGAGGCCCTCGCGCGCGAGCTCCGCGATCGTCTGGACTCCCGCGAGGTAGTCGCGGTCGTCGCGGAAGATCCGTTCCTCGGCATTCGAGCGCGCAGTGACGTGGTACACGCCCTCGTGGGTCGGACGCACCCCGTGAGGATGCCGCGCTCCGGCGCGGACGTCTGTGACAAATGCGAAAACTCGCGAACCTGGTTCGCAGCTCCGCTGCGAACCAGGTTCGGGCGCGGCGATCCGAAACTCGCGAACCCGGTTCGTGACTCCGTCACGAACCAGGTTCGGCCACCGCGATCCGAAACTCGCGAACCTGGTTCGCAGCTCCGCTGCGAACCAGGTTCGGGCGCAGCGACTGAAAAACTCGCGAACCTGGTTCGTGACTCCGTCACGAACCAGGTTCGGGCGCGATCCGTCACGAACCAGGTTCAGCGGTGTCGACGAGGCGGTAGCCGGCGCCGGTCTCGGTGAGGAGGTAGCGCGGCCGGGCGGGGTCCGGCTCGAGCTTCCGGCGCAGCTGGGAGACGTAGACGTGCAGGTAGTTCGACTCGTCGCCGTACGCGGGCCCCCAAACGTCGCGCAGCAGCATCCGGTGCGTCAGCAGCTTGCCCGGGCTCTGGGCGAGCACGGCGAGCAGCCGGAACTCCAGCGGCGTGAGGTGCACCGGACGGCCGTCCACGTGCACCGCCCGCTTCTCGAGGTCGACGCGGATCGGGCCCACCTCCAGCACCGGCTCCCCCGCGGGGCCCGCGCGCCGGAGCGCCGCGCGCAGGCGCGCGAGCAGCTCGCCGATCGCGAACGGCTTCGTGACGTAGTCGTCGGCGCCCTCGTCGAGCGCCGCGATCTTCTCCGCCTCGTCGCCGACCGCCGACACGACGATGATCGGCGCCTCGCTCCACCCCCGCAGCTCGCGGCAGACGTCGCGTCCGGACGCGTCCGGCAGCCGCAGGTCGAGGATGACCGCGTCCGGCGGGTCGATCCCGGCCGCCTGCAGCGCCGCCTCCGCGGTCGCCGCCGTCTCCACGTCGTACCCGGCGCCGCGCAGGTTCGCCGCCAGCGCCCGAGCGAACTGCGGCTCGTCGTCGACGACGAGGATCTTCATCCGATCGAGAGAGGGACGCGCTCGGCCGGCAGCGTCAGCCGCGCGCGCGTCCCCCCACCCACACGCGGCTCGTGGACGAGCTCCGCGCCGTTCACCGCCGCGAACCCGCGCGCGATCGAGAGGCCGAGCCCCGCCCCGCCGCGCACGTCCGCGCCGAGGCCGGGGCCGCGGTCGAGCACGTCCACCGCCACGCGGTCGCCCACCGCCCGCGCCTGCACGACGACCTCCCCCGCCGAGAACTTGAGCGCGTTGTCGACGAGGTTCGCGAGCGCCCGCTGCACCTGCGTCAGGTCGACGCGCACCGCCGGCTGGTCGCCGCCCGTCTCGATCCGCACGCGCTCCGATGCGCCGAGGTCGGCGAGGAGGTCGTCGACCGACCAGAGCTCCGCGTGCGGCTCGGCCGCGCCCGCCTGCAGCCGCGACAGGTCGAGCAGGTTCTCGACGAGCCGGGTCAGCCGGGCGAGCTCGACGCGGACGGAGTCGAGCAGCTCGGCCCGGTCGCGCTCCGACAGCGACAGCTCGCCGCTCTGCAGCCCGCCGATCGCGGCCGACATCGTCGCGAGCGGTGTCCGGAAGTCGTGTGAGACGGCCTGCAGGATCGTCGTCTTGATCGCGTCCGAGCGCCGCAGCGCCTCCGCCTCGCGCGCCTCGCCCTCGAGCCGGTCGCGCTCGCGCGCCACCGCGAGCAGCGCGTCGAGGGCGGCCTGGAAGCGCGAGCGCGCGGGCGGGTCGGCGCCGCGGAGCGTCTCCTCGGTCCGCCGCCGGAGGTCGACCGCCTCCCCCGCCTGCAGCAGCTCCGCCGCGACGTCCGAGAGCAGCGCCGCCTCGCGCTCGCGCTGCTCCGCCTCGGCTGCGCGCCGCCGCGCCCGGGCGGCGAGCTCGCCCGCCACGATCGCCGTGACCGCGTAGACACCGAGCACCGTCCAGTTCCGCGCGTCTGCGAGCGTCAGCGTCCCGACCGGCGCGAGGAAGAGGAGGTTGAACGCGAGCATCGAGGCGACGGCGACGAGGAGCGCGACGCCGATCCCGAACAGGACCGCGGTCGCGAGCACCGCCGGCGTGTAGAGAACGCCCAGGCTCAGCGTCGGCGCGATCGGCCGCAGCGCGTACACGAGCCCGGTCGCCGCGGCGACCGCGACCGCCGATCCGGCGAGCGCGCGCACGCGCACAGTGTGGACCCCGCCCGCGACGCGGGCGAGCCCCACGCTGCTATCCGTGGATCGAGATGACGATCGGGATGATCAGGATGGCGACGATGTTGGCGATCTTGATCATCGGGTTGATCGCCGGGCCCGCCGTGTCCTTGTACGGATCGCCGACCGTGTCGCCCGTCACCGCCGCGGCGTGCGCCTCCGAGCCCTTGCCGCCGAACAGGCCGTCCTCGATCAGCTTCTTCGCGTTGTCCCACGCGCCGCCGCCCGACGTCATCGCGATCGCGAGGAAGAGGCCGGTGACGATCGTGCCGATCAGCAGGCCGCCGAGCATCCGCGCGTTGATGACGCCGACGACGATCGGGAAGGCGATCGGGACGAGCGCCGGCACGATCATCGACTTGATCGCCGAGCCGGTGACGATGTCGATCGCGCGGCCGTACTCGGGCCGCGAGGTCCCCTCCATGATCCCCGGGTCCTCGCGGAACTGGCGCCGCACCTCCTCGACGACCTCGCCGCCGACGCGGCCGACGGCCTGCATCGCGAGCGACGCGAACAGGAACGGCATCAGGCCGCCGATGAAGAGGCCGGCGATCACCCACGCGTTCGAGAGGTCGAAGCTGAGCGTGCTGAGCGCCGACCCGACCTTCGCCTGCGTGTGGAGCCCGTCCGCGTACGAGCCGAACAGGACGAGCGCTGCGAGCGCGGCCGAGCCGATCGCGTAGCCCTTCGTGACCGCCTTCGTCGTGTTGCCGACCGCGTCGAGCGGATCGGTGATCGCGCGCACCTCGGCGGGGAGATCCGCCATCTCCGCGAGACCGCCGGCGTTGTCGGTGACCGGACCGTAGGCGTCCAGCGCGACGATCAGGCCGGTCATCGACAGCTGCGCCATCACCGCGACGCCGATCCCGTAGAGGCCGGCGAGGTGGTTCGCGACGAGGATGCCGATCGCGATCACGATCACGGGCGCGGCCGTCGCCTGCATGCCGACGGCGAGGCCTTCGATGATGTTCGTCGCGTGCCCGGTCTGCGACGCCCTCGAGATCGACTTCACCGGGTTCCAGCGCGTGCCCGTGTAGAACTCGGTGATCGCGACGAGCAGCGCGGTGATCCCGAGCCCGATCAGCGCGGAGCCGTACAGGTTCCCGAACGCGTACTTGCCGCTCGCGTCGAAGGCCATCGTGATCGGCACGAAGATCGCCGCCGAGATCGCCGTCGCGACGATGACGGCGAGGTAGAGCGCGTTCATCACGTTGCCGCCCTCGCGCACGCGTGCGAACTGCACGCCGATGATCGACGCGATGATCGACACGCCGCCGATCGCGAGCGGGTACAGCCAGAGGTGCGTGCCCGTAGACGCCGCGGCTCCGGTGACGCCGAGCAGCATCACGGCGACCGCGGTGACCGCGTACGTCTCGAAGAGGTCGGCGGCCATGCCCGCGCAGTCGCCGACGTTGTCGCCCACGTTGTCGGCGATCACGGCCGGGTTCCGGGGGTCGTCCTCCGGGATGCCGGCCTCGATCTTGCCGACGAGGTCGGCGCCGACGTCTGCGGCCTTGGTGTAGATGCCGCCGCCGAGACGCGCGAAGACGGAGATGAGCGAGCCGCCGAACGCCAGCCCGACCAGGTGCTCGATCGCCTTGTGCGGGCTGTCGTCGATCAGCTTCGTGAGCAGCAGGTAGTACCCCGCGACGCCGAGGAGGCCGAGGCCGACCACGAGCAGGCCGGTCACCGAGCCGGCGCGGAAGGCGACGTTCAGCGCGGGCGGGAGCCCGTGGCGCGCGGCCTCCGCGGTGCGCACGTTCGACCGCACGGCGACGTTCATGCCGATGAAGCCCGCCGCCGCCGAGAGCGCTGCGCCGATGAGGAAGCCGACGGCCGTCCCCCAGCCGAGCGAGTGGTAGAAGCCGATCAGCAGGAACGGCACGATCGCGACCACGGCGATCGTCGTGTACTGGCGGCGCAGGTACGCGGCGGCGCCCTCCTGCACGGCCCGCGCGATCTCCTGCATCCGCTCCGTCCCTGCCGGCTGGCCGAGCAGCCAGACCGTCAGCCCGAGGCCGTACGCGACCGCCGCCGCCGAGCAGAGCAGCGCGAACAGCACGGCGTGATGCATGAACCAGCTCATCCGTTTCGCTCCCTCACAAAGTCAAGCGCCGAAGGGCTTCGGCGCGGGCGATTATGTATCACAAGCTCCGGCGGGAGCGGGTCAGCCGGCGGCGCTTGTGGCGAACGCCACCTGGAGGTTGGCGAGCGCGGCGCCGAAGTCCCGCTTCACGTCGGCGTCCTCGAGCAGCGGGACGATGGCCGCGAGCGCGTCGATCGCCCGCTTCGCCTGGTCGCGGTCGCCGGCGCCGAGCTTGGCGTAGCCGATGCTCGCGAGCGTCGAGGCCGTTCCGGCGAGGACGTCGTCGATCGGCAGCTGCGCGATCTGCTCGGCGAGCTTCTCGTAGTCGGGCTCGTGCTCGGCCATCAACCTCCGATGGGCTCCGACGCGCGGACCTGCTCCGCGTAGATCTCCTCGAGCGTCGCGCCCTCCTCGAACCGGGCGATCTGGCGCTCGGCGGCGTTCCGCTCCGGGACGGCGAGGTACGCGGCCGCGCCGATCTCGTCCGCCACGGGCGCCGTCCAATCGAGCAGCTGCTCGAGCCTGGCTCGCGCCGGGACGGCCTCGCCGCGCGCGAAGTCGAGCAGCTCGCCGGACAGCCCCCAGCGGATCGCGCGCCAGAGGTTCTCCTCGAGCAGCCGGTGCGGCAGGTCGGGCAGCGGCTCTCCCTCGTCGACCGCGCGCGCGCAGCGGGCCGCGATCGCGTAGCACGCCGCGGCCAGCGCCTGGGACTCCACCAGATCGGGCTGCGCGTCGCAAATGCGGATCTCGATCGTCGGATACGCGAGGTGCGGGCGGACGCTCCACCAGAGCTGCGTGTGCTCGGTCATCGAGCCGGTCGAGTAGAGGAACGCGACGTAGTCGCGAAAGCCGCGCCAGTCCCGGTAGGCATCCGGGATGCCGCAGCGTGGGAACATGCGCGTGAAGATCTCCGTTCGCGCCGAGTGGAGGCCCGAGTTGACGCCTTCGACGAAGGGCGAGCTCGCGGAAAGCGCGAGCAGCTCGGGCAGGAAGTTGCGCAACGCGTCGTGCACGGCGACCGCACGGTCCGCGCCGGCGATGCCGATGTGCACGTGGAGGCCGAAGGTGTTGTTGCGCCAGACGACGTAGCGCAGAAGCTCGTCGTTGCGGCGGTAGTGGGGGGTGTCGATGATCCGCTGGTCCTGCCAGCGGCTCCACGGGTGCGTGCCCGTCGCGGCGATCGCGAGGCCGAGCTCGCGTACCAGCCCCTGCAGCTGCGACCGCCGCTCGCGCATCGTCGCCGCCGCCTCGCCGAAGTCGGTGCAGCGGCCGGTGCGCACCTCGACCTCGGACGCGATCAGCTCGCCGACCAGGTGCGGCTCGACGTCCGTGCCGACCGCGAGCGCCTTCACGTCCTCGAAGCGGTTCGTGAGCGACAGCGTGTCGGGATCGAGAAGCGCGAACTCCTCCTCGACGGCGAGGGTGAAGTCGGTGCCGCCCTCGTACGCCGCCTCGGCGTTCGCGAGCAGCTCCTGCCACGAGCCGCGCTGCTCCTCTCCCATCGGTCGGCGTACGTTAGCCCGCAGGGGCGAGCAGCCGGGCCGCGACGCCGGCCCACGACCAGCGGTCGACGACCGCGTCGCGGGCGGCGCGTCCGAGCGCCACGCGCTCGGCGGCGGGCAGCGCGAGCAGCTCGCGCAGCCTCGCGTGCAGGTCGCCGGCGTCGCCGCGCGCGAACGACGCGAGATGGCGGAGACGCTCCGGGTAGCGCTCCTCGATCCCGGCGGCGACCTCGGCGAGGCCCGAGTGGCGCGCGACGAGCGGCGGCGATCCGGCGGCGGCCGCCTCGGCGGCGACCATGCCGAACGCCTCCGGGAAGATCGACGGCACGACGGTCGCGTCCGCCAGCGGCAGCAGGTGACGCAGGTGGCGGTGCTCGAGGGGGCCGGTGAAGAGCGTCCTCGGCGGCGCGTCCGCCTCGAGGCGAGCGCGCTCGGGCCCGAAGCCGACGACGACGAGGCGCGCGTCGAGGCCGCGCATCGCCTCGAGCAGCAGGTGCACGCCCTTCTGCTCGATCAGCTTCCCGAAGTAGACGACGGTCGCCTCGTCGCCCGCCAGGAACGCGGCCAGGCGATCGGCGTTGCCCTCGTCCGGCAGGCGTTCCTGCGCGTTGCCCGGATTCGGCGGGTCGCGGCGGCACTCCTCGAGCAGCGCGGCCAGTGCCTCGTCGCGCGGCTCCGGCGCGAACTCGTCGACATCGACCCCCGGCGGCACCTCGACCACGCGCTCGACCGCGCCGACCACCTCCTCGAGCACCTCGCGGATGTGCTGCGAGCCGACGAACGTCGCCTCGGCCCGCTCGAGCGCCCGGCGGCCGAGCTCCTCGAGCTCCGGCCGGCCGCGCATCGAGTACTCGAGCTCCGAGCCGTGCGCCTTGACCCGGAAGGGCGCGCCGCTCGCGACGCCGACCGGCCCGCCCATCAGCACGTGGTTCGCGAACACGAGGTCGGCCGGAAGCAGGTCGCGCAGCACCGCCGCGTTGGCGTCGGCGTACGCGTCGCGCTCCGCGCGCGTGAGGTCCTGCAGCAGGCGGGGCTCGAGCCCCTCGTAGCGGTCGAGGACGAACACCGGCAGCAGCCGGCCGGGCAGCTCGGGCACGACGACGCGCGCCCCGCCGAGGTCGTACCGGTCGGCTGCGCGCTCCTGGCAGACGACCACGACGTCGTGCCCCGCGCGGCGCCACTCGCGTGCGAGCGCGCGCGTGTACACGTTCGAGCCGGTCCCGCCGAGCAGGTACCCGTGCCAGAGCAGGATCCGCACTCAGGAACTCCCCGTCCTTGGTTCGTCTTCGACGAACCAAGGACGCGAGTTTCGCGCCGGGCTCACGGCACTCCCCGTCCTTGGTTCTTCTCCGAAGAACCAAGGACGCGAGTTTCGCGCCGGGCTCACGTCAGGTGGAAGTACAGCGCGTGCAGCAGCTCGACTGCCGGGTTCGACGTGTGCACCGTCACGTCGCTCGGCACGTCGAGCAGGCCTTCCGAGTAGTTGAAGATGATGCGGACGCCGGCGTCGACGAGGTCGTCGCAGACCTTCTGCGCGGCGCTCGCGGGCACCGCGAGCACGCCGACGACGATGTTCTTCTCGCGCACGACGTCCTTCAGCCGGCGCTCGTCCTCGACGGCGGTGCCGCCGACGTCCGACCCGATCTTCTCCGGGTCGTTGTCGAAGACGGCCGCGATGTTGATCCCGTGCTCGGCGAAGATCGGCGAGCTCGCGATCGCCTGACCGAGGCGGCCGGCGCCGACCAGCGCGATGTTGTGCTGCCCCTGCGTGCGCAGGATCCGGCGGATCTCGACGAGGAGCGAGTCGATCGAGTAGCCGACGCCGCGCTTGCCGAACTTGCCGAAGTTCGAGAGGTCGCGGCGGATCTGCGTCGCGTTGATGTTCGTGTAGTCGGCGATCTCCTGCGAGGAGATCCGCTCCTTCCCCATCTTGCGCGCCTGGCTGAGCACCTGGAGGTAGCGCGAGAGGCGCGCGGCGACGCCGACCCCGAGCCGGTCCGCGCCGGCGCTCCCCGCTCCCGCTTGCAACATCACGAGCATTGTGCCCGAAGGCTCCAGAAGCGCCGGAGGGTTGTCACAAGGGGCAAGGTTTGTGACACCCTCGCCCGGTGAAGCGGCAGCCGCCCGAGGGAGCGACGCTCGACGCCCGCACGCTGAACCGCACCTTGCTCGCGCGGCAGCTCCTGCTCGAGCGGGCCGGCGCGGAGCCGGTCGACGTCGTCGAGCGCCTCGTCGGCATGCAGGCGCAGGTGCCGCTCGACCCGTACGTCGGGCTGTGGTCGCGCCTGCGCTCGTTCGATCCCGACTCGCTCGGCCGTGCGCTGCTCGAGCGGAGGTGCGTCCGGATGACGCTGATGCGCGCAACCTTGCACCTCGCGAGCAGCGCGGACGCGCTCCGTATCCGGCCGCTCCTGCAGGGGATGCTCGAGCGCGCGTTCGGATCGAGCCCGTTCCGGCGGGCGCTCGGCGACCTCGACCTCGAGCCGGTCGTCGCCCGCGGCCGCGCGCTCGTCGACGAACGGCCGCTGACGCTCGCGCAGCTCCGGACCGAGCTCGCGGCGGAGTGGCCGGAGCGCGACCCGAACGCGCTCGCCTACGCCGTCCGCTACCTGCTGCCGCTCGTCCAGGTGACGCCGCGCGGCGTGTGGGGCCGCACGCTGCAGCCGACGGTCACCACGCTCGACGCGTGGCTGGCGAACGGGCCGCCGGTCGCCGCCGCGAGCGTCGACGACCTCGTCCTCCGCTACCTGCGCGCCTTCGGCCCCGCGTCGACGGCGGACGTCGCCGCCTGGTCGGGGCTCGCCGACCTGCGTACCGCGGTCGCGCGGCTGCGGCCGCGGCTCCGCGTCTACCGCGACGCGGCGGGCCGCGAGCTCCTCGACGTCGCGGACGGAATCTTCGCCGACGCGGCCGAGCCCGCCCCGGCGCGCTTCCTGCCGCAGTACGACAACGTCTTCCTCGCGCACGCCGACCGCGGACGGATCATGGACGCGGTGCGGTGGGACTCGTCGTTCGCCCACCGCGGGACGTTGCTCGTCGACGGCTTCGTGGCGGGCGCGTGGAAGCTGGCGAAGGAGAAGCGCGGGGCGACACTCTCCGTCGACCTCCGCACGCGCGTCTCCGCCACGGAGCGCCGCGAGCTCGCGACCGAGGCGGAGGCGCTCCTCGCCTTCCTCGCGCCGGATGCGCGGTCGCGCCGCGTCAGACTCGAGGCGTGAAACGCCCGAGCGAGGTCGTCAGCCGACCTTGCGCCGGAACGCGGCCTCGTCGACGTAGTAGACGAAGGCGCGCTCGCCGTCGATCTCGACGACGGGGAGCAATTCGCGATAGCGCGCCTCGAGCGCGTCGTCGCCGGTGATGTCGACCTCCGTGTACGCGAACGGCAGCTCGCTCCGCACCCGCGCGAGCTGCTCCCGCGCCCGCTCGCACAGGTGGCAGCCCTCGGCGTGGTAGAGGACGACAGACTTCAGCGCTACGGGTAGAGCCCGCGCGTCACGGTCGCCTCGGCGACGCGCTGCACGGCGAGACCGTACGCCGCGAGCCGCATCGAGATGCCGCGCGCCTCGTACGTCGCCCACGTCTCGTCGAACGCGCGCGTCACGATCTCGTTCAGGCGCGCGTTGACCTCGTTTTCCTTCCAGAAGTACTCCTGCAGCCCCTGCACCCATTCGAAGTACGACACGACGACGCCGCCCGCGTTCGCGAGGACGTCGGGGAGGACGAGCACCCCGTTGTCCTGAAGGATCTCGTCGGCGGCCGGCGTGATCGGGCCGTTCGCACCTTCGACGACGAGCTTGGCGCGCACCTGGTCGGCGTTCTCCTCGGTGATCACCTGCTCGAGCGCGCACGGCGCGAGCACGTCGCAGTCGACGAGCAGCAGCTCGTCGTTCGAGATGCGGTCGCCGCCCTGCAGCTCCGCGAGCGAGCCTCCGCCGCGCTTGTGGGCGAAGGCGGCCGCGACGTCGACGCCGTTCGCGTTGAAGACGCCGCCGTTCGAGTCGGAGACGGCGACGACGGTGCCGCCGAGCTCCGCGACGAACTTCGCGAAGAAGGAGCCGACGTTGCCGAAGCCCTGCACGGCGACGCGCAGGCCGTCGAGCGGGCGCTCCTGCCGTCGCAGCGCCGCCTCGAGGCAGAAGAGCGCACCCCGCGCGGTTGCCTCCTCGCGTCCGAGCGAGCCGCCGATCGTCAACGGCTTCCCCGTGACGACGCCGAGCACCGAGTGCCCCTTGTTCATCGAGTAGGTGTCGAAGATCCACGCCATCGTCGCCGCATTCGTGCCGACGTCGGGCGCGGGGATGTCCTTCTCCGGGCCGATCTCGTTGATGATCTCGGAGGTGAAGCGCCGCGTCATGCGCTCGAGCTCGCCGCGCGACATCCGCTTCGGGTCGCAGATGACGCCCCCCTTCGCGCCACCGAAGGGCAATGCCATCAGCGCGCATTTCCACGTCATCCACATCGCGAGCGACTTGATCTCGTCGAGCGTGACGGCCGGGTGGTAGCGGATGCCGCCCTTCGACGGCCCGCGCGCGATGTTGTGCGTGACCCGGTAGCCGGTGAACGCGCGGACGCTGCCGTCGTCCATCGACGTCGGGATCGAGACCTCGACTGCCTTCTTGCACTCCTGCAGGACGTTGACGAGGCGGTCGTCGATGTCGAACGTGTCGGCGACCTTGCGGAGCTGCTGCTGCGCGAGGCCGAACGGGTTCTCGCGGAGGTGAGTCTCGGGCTCGGTGGTGGCCATGGCGGCGAGCCTACACCCGATCAGCGGACCTCGAACCGCACCGTCGCGCGGCTCGGCTTCGCCTGCGCCGGCAGCGTCGGCCAGGCTGCGAGCCGCAGCTCGTAGCGCCCCGGCGCGAGGCGCACGCTGGTCGGCCCGCGGCCGGTGATCCCGAAGCTGTACGAGCCCGGGAGCAGATCGCGGAGCCGGGCCATCACGCCGCGGAAGCGGCCGTCCGCCGTGTAGAGGAGGACGTCCAGCCGCGACGCCGGCTCGACCTGGATCGCCCCGCCGGTGGCGACGCCGGCGACGTCGCCGACCTGGACGCTGAGGATCGCGGGCGTGGTGTCGGACGGCGCGAACGACGCGCGGTCGAGCGACACGTGCTGCAGCAGGTCGCGGGACGGCGACGCGAACGCGAGCGCCCAGGGCACGCGCAGCGTCTCGCCGCCGGCGGGCGAGACCTCGACGACGCCGGTGGCGAGCTCCGACGGCGGAGCCGAGGGCGCGGTCACCGTCACCTGCACGCGCCTCGCCCGCCCCTCGCGCAGCAGGAGGTGGTTCGGGACGACGCGAAACCGAAGCGCCTCCGACTCGCCCGACGTGGTCACCGCGTCGACCGAGACCTGCAGCCGCCGCGTCGACACGTTCCGCAGGACGAGCGTGCGCGTCGCGTGCCAGCGCCTCCCCTGCCAGATCCCGAAGCCCAGCGTTCCCTGGTCCGCCGCGACCTCGCCGGCCGCCGAGGCGCCGACCCGGAGCGAGCCGGCCCCCGCCGCCGTCGCCGGCGCCCCGCCCGGGGCCGCGTAGCCGACCAGCAGGCTGCGCAGGGCGGCGCCGCTCACGTTCGGCCGCAGCTCGGCGAGGCGCGCGGCCGCGCCCGCGACCGTCGCCGCGGCGGCGCTCGTGCCGTTGACGGTGCCGTAGAGGGCCGGGCCGCCGGAAGCGGCCGGCTCGGCGGTCGCGACGCCGACGCCCGACGCGGCGAGATCCGGCTTGACGCGGCCGTCGAACGCGAGGCCGCGCGACGAGAAACCGGCGACCAGGCCCCGGCCGGCGTTCTCGGCACCGCGTGCGCGGCCGATCGCCACCTCGACGTCCAGCCCGGCGCGGCGGGCCGCGAGCAGCGCTGCGGCGGCCGACGCCGGCACCCACGCGACCGGAGCGCCGAGCGCGGCGGCCGAGCCGAGGCCGCCCGCCGGCGGCGTCGGCCCGTAGAGGACGACCGCCGCCGCGCCGGCCGCGGCGGCCGCCTGCGCCTCCGTCTGCGGATCGGCGCCGAGCGGCAGCACCGCCGCCTTGCCGGCGACGAGGCTGGCGCCGGTGCGATCGAAGAAGTCGGCGCCGGTGGCGCCGCCGCCCCGCGGCGTCGCGACCGCCAGCGTCAGCGGGTATGCGGGCGCCTGCGGGCCGAGCAGGGGCTGCACGGAGTCGTAGAGCACGTCCAGCCCGCGCCGCAGCACGACCCTCGCGTCCGCCAGGCGGGGGCGTGCGTCGTCCGCGGCGACGGCGATCGCGGCCGGCGCCGCCGCAGGGCCGGAGACCGAGCCGAAGGTCGGCCCCGCGGCGCCGTCGTTGCCGGCGGGCGCGACGACGACGGTGCCGAGGTCGAGCGCGCCCTGCGCCGCCTGCGCCTCGGGCGAGTCCGCGAAGGCCGCGTACGGCTCCTCGAGCCCGACGAGCGCGACGCGGGCGGCGTCGTGGCAGTCGCCGTCGCCGTTGGGATCGACGGCCCGGTCGAGCCCGGCGATCAGCTGGTCGCTGCGCGCGTAGACCGCCTCCGTGCCGTCCGCGTCGGGCTGCCAGCCCGCGACGCGGATCGGCAGGAGCCTGGCGCCGGGAGCGACGCCGGCGAGCCCGCCGGGGCCGTTCGAGCCGACGACGATCCCCGCCAGCTCGGTGCCGTGCCGCTCGACGGCCGACGGGTCCTGCGGGTCGCGGCCGGCGCGTGCGCCGGGGCTGCCGCCGACGAGATCGATGCCGGGAAGCACGCGGCCGCGCAGGTAGGGATGCGCGGCGTCGACGCCGGTGTCGAGCAGCGCCACCGTCACGCCCCGCCCGTCGTCGCCGGGCAACGACGCGCCCGCGTCGGCGTCGGGCGAGGCGGCGTCGGCGGCGAGCCCGCCCGCGGACGTCGCCGCCGGGAACGCCGCGCGCACCGGATAGATGCCGGCGACGTCCTGGTCGTGCTCGAGCACCGCGACCGCCCTCGGGTCGAGCGTGGCCGAGAACCCATCGAGGACGCGCGCGAAGCGGTAGTCCGGCTGGAGGACGATCCCGGCAGTCGCAAGCGTCGTCAGCACCTGCTGCTGCGCCGCGGTCGCCTGCGAGGTCCACGTCCGTTCCTGCGCCTCGGTCGCGTAGCGCACGCGGGCCAGGCGCTCGGCGACCGACGGGGTCTTCAGCACGACGATCATCCGGTCGCCGAGCTGCACGTCCGGCCTCGGGTCGCCGACGAAGCCGCGCCACCCGGCCGGCTGCGCGGACACCGCCCGGTCGCCTCCGCCCGCGGAGACGGCGACGGCGAGCGCCGCGGCGGCGCCCGTGAGGGCGAGGAGCACGACCGCGGCGAGGCCCCTAGGCGGTCGCGCGCGCATCGAGTTCGAGGTAGCGCGGGTACGGAAGCGGCTCGACGTAGCGCGCCGCCGAGGCGATCATCGCCGCGTTGTCGGTGCAGAGGCGGAGCGGCGCGAGCGCGGCGTCCGGCAGCGTGGCGCGAAGCTCGGAGTTCGCTGCGACGCCGCCCACCACCGCCACGCGCTCAGCACCCGCGGCCTCGATCCGCTCGACGAGGGCGCGCACGATCGCGTGCTGGTAGGACGCCGCGAGATCGGCGCGCCGCGCCTCGAGCTCCTCGGCGCTCAGCCCGCGCACCGTGTACAGGAGCGCCGTCTTCAGCCCGGAGAACGAGAAGTCCAGCCCGGGCACGCGCGCGACCGGAAACCGGAACGCCTCGGGGTCGCCGCGGCGTGCGAGCTCGTCGATCGCACGTCCACCGGGGTATCCGAGGCCGAGCAGCCGCGCGCCCTTGTCGAACGCCTCGCCCGCGGCGTCGTCGCGGGTCGTGCCGAGCACCTCCCGCTCGGTATGCGAGCGGACGTCGAGAAGGAGCGTGTGCCCGCCGCTCGTGAGGAGACAGAGGAACGGCGGCTCGAGCGCGGTCGGCTGGAGATAGAGCGAGGCGATGTGGCCGTCGAGGTGATCGACGCCGACGAGCGGGAGCTGCCGCGACCATGCCAAGGCCTTGGCAGCAGACAGTCCGACGAGTAGGGCGCCGATGAGCCCCGGCCCCTGCGTCACG
>DASRDA010000018.1:0-48592 GCA_035652835.1 Gaiellaceae bacterium | reverse complement strand
CCTCGCCGTTCGCGCGGTCGCTCAGCCGCTTGGCGAGCGCCTCGGCGGTGAGCTCGGGCTCGTCGCCCTCGCCCTTCAGCTCCTCGACGGTCACGTCGGCCGAGGTGTAGACCTCGACGTGGGGGATCATCCGCCGCGGCCGGTTCTTGTCCCAGACCCAGACGTCCTCCATCCGCAGGTGGAAGAACGGGTAGCTGGGCTGCGGCACGTACTGGAAGTCGAGCCGGTTGCAGAGGTAGGTCGCGTCCTGGGTGAGGACGCAGTAGCGGAAGAGCGCGAAGACGGCGCTGTACTCCTTCTTCAGCCGCAGCTCCGCCTCGGCCTCGAACTCGTCGAGCTCGTCGAGGTGGCTCACGGCCCGGATTGTATCCCGGCCAGGAGGGCCGAGATCGTGCCGTTTCCGGGGATTTCCAGCCCCGGAGCGAGCTCGGCGAGCGGCTCCAGGACGAACCCGCGCTCGTGCAGGCGAGGGTGCGGAACGCGCAGCCCCGGCTCGTCGACGACCCGGTCGCCGTACAGGAGGAGGTCGAGGTCGATCGTGCGCGGCCCGTAGCGCGGGCCCTCCCGGACGCGTCCCAGCTCGCGCTCGACGGCCAGCAGCCGCTCGAGGAACGGCCGCGGCTCGAGCTCCGTCTCCACCTCGGCGACCGCGTTCAGGAAGCGCGGCTGCGCCTCGTAGCCCCACGGCTCCGTCTCGCGGATCGACGACAGCCGGCGCGCGCCGATCCGCGTGGCCGCGGCCCGGATCGCCGCCTCGCGGTCGCCGAGGTTCGAACCGAGCCCGACGTACGCGAGCGTCACGGGCGGACGACGGTGACCGCCGACCACTCGACGGGTAGCCCGGCGGGGCGCTTGCGGACCTTCACGATCACGCGCTCGAGCTCGAAGCGGCGCACGAGCTCGTCGGCGACGGCGGTCGCGAGCGCCTCCAGCAGGTCGAAGCGCCGGGAGTCGCTCAGCTCGCGGATCGCCGCCGCCACCTGCGTGTAGTCGACCGCCGCGTCGAGATCGTCGTCGGCGCCGCGCTCGCCCACGGCGAGCTCCACGTCGAACCAGAACGGCTGCCCGGAGCGCTGCTCGTCGTCGTACGCGCCGTGGTAGCCGAACACCTCCAGCCCCTTCAGCTCGACGATCACCCGACCACCGCCCGCGCAGCCGTGAGCGCCTCGACGTGCTCCCGCACGTCGTGGACGCGCAGGATCGCCGCGCCGCGCTCGTACGCGGAGACGGCGACGCCGACCGACGCGGCGGTCGAGCCGGTCGTCGCGCGCGCGTCGCCCATGATGCGGCCGAGCGAGCTCTTGCGCGAGAAGCCGATCAGGATCGGCCGGCCCAGCTCGGCGAGCTCGTCGAGGCGCCGGACGAGCTCGAAGTTGTGCGCGACCGTCTTGCCGAAGCCGATGCCCGGGTCGAGGCAGACGAGGTCCTCGCGGACGCCCGCGTCCACGGCGAGCGCCAGCCGCTCCTCGAGGAAGCGCTTCACCTCCGACACCACGTCCTCGTACCGAGGATCGACCTGCATCGTGCGCGGCTCGCCGAGCATGTGCATCAGGCAGAGGTAGCAGCCCGAGTCCGCGATGACCCCCGCGAGGTCCGGGTCGCCGCGGAGCGCGGTGACGTCGTTGACGAGCTCGGCGCCGAGCTCGAGCGCGCGTGCCGCCACGGCGGCCTTCGACGTGTCGACCGAGAGGGGCGCGCCCGCGAGATCGGCGAGCACGGGCTCGATCCGCCGCAGCTCCTCCTCCGCGCTCACGCCCTCGGAGCCGGGCCGCGTCGACTCGCCGCCGACGTCCACGATCGCCGCACCCGCCTCGAGCATCCCCCACGCGGCCGTCACCGCGGCCTCGGCGCGCAGGTGCACCCCGCCGTCCGAGAACGAGTCGGGCGTCACGTTGATCACGCCCATCACGGACGGGCGCGGAAAGCGCTCCTCGATCGGAGGTCTCATTCTCTTAACGGTGCCTGACACCTTACGGTGCCTGACACCTCATACGTCCGGGGGCGCCACGGAGTACGGGACGACCACCGGCACCAGCCGCTCCGGGTAGTCGTCCGCCGCGAAGGCGGTGACGAGCCCGACGAGTCGCGGGACTGCGAACGGCCAGGGATCGATCTCGACGTTCCCCGTGCCGTCGAGTCGCAGCCGGAAGCCGCGAATCTCGCGCTCGGAAGGCTGCTCGAAGCAGAATTCGAACGAGACGACGTCGCAGACGTTCGTGATCAGGTCGGCGGCCTCAGCCACTTCCCGCGAGACGCCGGCAAGCTCGAGGAGCCGCGTCACCACCTCGTCCGCGTCCGCGCACGCGGCGCGCTCGTGCTCGTCGTCGGGAGGCGAGAGCAGCCGGCGCACGTGCAGCGCGACCACCAAGTCGACGACCGCGTCGTCGCCGCGCGGCTCGAAGCCTCGGCGCTGGATGCCGACCCAATGCTCGCTCGTCATCGCGCCGCCGATCGGGTCGACGTCGTGCTCGCCGTAGCCGCGGTCGTGGTCGGCGACGCCGCGGACGAACGACTCGTACGGCAGCGGCGGGAGCTCCCGCCAGGCGGCCGCGAGCGCGCCCGCGAACCGCGCGTGGTCGGCCTGCGGGAAGACGATCGGCCTGCGTCGCGACTCGAACATGGCCGCTGCGAACCTGCTCTAAGGCTCGAAACTGTTTCGTGGCCATGTCCACGAAACAGTTTCCGGTGGGTCGGGGCTCGTTAGCTCGCTTCGGGCTCGGGCGGCTGCATGGCCGCGCCGCCCGGGAGCGGGAACGGCCGCGGCTTCGGCTGCGGCCGCCGCTGCGGCTCGGTCGAGGGTTCGGGCGGCGCAGGGGCCTCCTCGGCCGGGAAGACGGCGTCTTCGTCCTCGCCGGCGAGCAGGCGCTCGAACTGGTCGCGGTCGATCGTCTCGCGCTCGATCAGGATCCGCGAGATGCGGTGCAGGTCGTCCATGTGCTCGCGCAGCACCTTGAGCGCCAGGTCGTGCCCCTCCTCGATGATCCGCCGCACCTCGTCGTCGATCTCGCGGGCGACCTCTTCGGAGTAGTCCGGCTCGGCGCCCATCTCGCGGCCGAGGAACGGCATGTCGTGGTTGCGGCCGAGCACGCGCGGGCCGAGCTTCTCGCTCATCCCGAAGCGCATCACCATCGACTTCGCCGTCGACGTCACCTTCTCGATGTCGTTCGCGGCGCCCGTCGTGACCTCGCCGAACACGAGCTCCTCGGCAGAGCGGCCGCCCATCGCGTAGGCGATCTGCTCGAGCAGCGCGGTGCGCGTCGTCAGGTACCGGTCCTCGGTCGGCAGCGAGATCGTCAGCCCGAGCGCCTGGCCGCGCGAGACGATCGTGATCTTGTGCACCGGGTCGGTGTTCTCGAGGAAGTGCCCGACGAGCGCGTGGCCCATCTCGTGGTAGGCCGTGATCCGCTGCTCCTTCTCGGACAGCAGCCGGGCCTTCTTCTCGGGGCCGGCGATCACGCGCATGATCCCCTCCTCGAGCTCCTCCTGCTCGATCGTCTTCTTGCCCCGGCGGGCGGCGAGCAGCGCCGCCTCGTTGACGAGGTTCGCCAGGTCGGCGCCGGTGAAGCCGGGCGTCCCCGCTGCGAGCGCGTCGAGGTCGATCGACGACGCGAGCGGCTTGCCCTTCGAATGCACCTCGAGGATCTTGCGGCGGCCGTTGCGGTCGGGCCGGTCGACGACGATCTGGCGGTCGAAGCGGCCGGGGCGGAGCAGCGCCGGGTCGAGGATGTCGGGCCGGTTCGTGGCGGCGATCAGGATGATGTTGTCCTTCATCTCGAAGCCGTCCATCTCGACGAGCAGCTGGTTCAGCGTCTGCTCGCGCTCGTCGTGGCCCCCGCCGAGACCGGCGCCGCGGTGGCGGCCGACGGCGTCGATCTCGTCCATGAAGACGATGCACGGCGCCGCCTGCTTCGCCTGCTCGAACAGGTCGCGCACGCGCGACGCGCCGACGCCGACGAACATCTCCACGAAGTCGGAGCCGGAGATCGAGAAGAACGGCACGCCCGCCTCGCCGGCGACCGCCCGCGCGAGGAGGGTCTTGCCGGTGCCGGGAGGCCCGTAGAGCAGCACGCCCTTCGGGATCCGCGCGCCGAGCGCCTGGAACTTCTTCGGGTTCTCGAGGAACTCCTTGATCTCCTGCAGCTCCTCGACCGCCTCGTCCACGCCGGCCACGTCCTTGAAGCCGATCTTCGGCGAGTCCGGCGCCATCCGCTTCGCGCGCGACTTGCCGAAGCTCATCACCTTCGAGCCGCCGCCCTGAACCTGGTTCATGAGGAAGATCCAGAAGCCGATCAGGAGCAGGAACGGCAGGAACGACCCGATCAGCGCCGTCCAGGAGAAGCCGCCGGTGCCCTTCGAGTTCCAGTTGACGTTCTGCTTGCTGAGCAGCGCCTGGATCTGGGCCCCGGCCTGGTCGCCCGGGTAGTGGACGGTCGAGGTCGTGCCGTTCGTGTAGTGGACGGACAGCTCGAACTTGCCGGGGTTGAAGTCGATCTCCTGGATCGACTGCGGGTCCTGGCGAACCTGCGTCAGCACCTGCGACGTCGTCCGCTTCACGGCGTGGTGGTTCTTCGGGATCAGGGTCTGGCTGGCGAGCCACACCAGCACCACGATCACGATGAGAGGGACGAACGCGCTGCGGAAGAGACGGTTCACGATTCCGTTGTCACAAGGGTAGCCGAGGTGGTGTTCCAGGCGTCATCGGCATAACCTCCCGGGAAGGCAAGAGGTTACGGCCCTTCCGGGAGCAGATCCGCCCGCAGGACGCCGACGTAGGGCAGGTTCCGGTAGCGCTCCGCGAAGTCGAGGCCGTAGCCGATCACGAACTTGTTCGGGATCTCGAATCCGACGTAGCGGACGGGCACCTCGATCTCCCGCCGGGCCGGCTTCGTCAGCAGGGCGCAGATCTCGAGGGTGGCCGGCGCCCGCGACTCGAGGTTCCGGAGCAGGTACGAGAGCGTGAGGCCGGAGTCGATGATGTCCTCCACGACGAGCACGTGCCGGCCGACGATGTCGATGTCGAGGTCCTTCAGTATCCGGACGACCCCCGACGAGTCGGTGGAGGCCCCGTAGCTGGAGATCGCCATGAAGTCGATCTCGCACGGGACGGTCAGCGACCGCATCAGGTCGGCCATGAAGAAGACGGCGCCCTTGAGGACGCCGACGAGCAGCAGGTCGCGGCCGGCGTAGTCGGCGGAGACCTCCCGGCCGAGCTCCCGGATCCGCTCCTGCAGCCGCTCCTCGTCGATCAGGACCTCGCCCACCCCGCGCTCGAGCTCAGTCGTCGACACGGCGGGCGGTCACCCCCTCCCGCTCGACGATTCCCGGGACCGCGACGACCTCGTCGCCGCGCACCACGAGCGGCCAGCCCTCACGGTCGGAGCGCGGCACCTTGGCGTCGACGAAGACGTCCTGCACCTTGCGGCGGCGCCCCTCGAGCCTGTCCCCGGGTCGCCATCCGCGTACCTTAAGCCCTGGCAGCTCGGACTCGATGCGCCACGGGCCCCAGCGGACCGCGCCCTTCAGGTCGACCGGCCCGCGCTCGAGCCAGAGCCGGTCGTGCTCGCGCACGGCCTGCAGGCCGCCGCCGAGGTCGAGGCGCTTCGAGCCGGCCGGCGAGCCGATCAGCTCCGCGAGCGCCGGCGGCATCGTCTCCCGCGTCTCGAGCACGCGCAGCACGTTCCGCTTCGCGTCGGGATGGATGCGCTCGAGGAGCGGGACGACCTCGTGGCGGATCAGGCCGCGCAGGGTGGCGCGGTTCGAGGAGTCCTCCCGCCACTCGAGCCCGCGCTCGCGGCAGAACGCCTCGGTGTCCTCGCGCCAGACGCAGAGCAGCGGCCGCACGACGCCGTCCTCGCGCCGCACCTCGATTCCCCCGGTCGTTCCCCTCGCGGCGAGCCGGTAGAGGATCGTCTCGACCTGGTCGGAGAGCGTGTGGCCCGTCGCGCGCAGGCGGCCGGCGTGGAAGGAGTAGCGGACGTCGCGCAGCTCCGCCTCGTTCGAGCAGCGGGCCGCAGCCTGGACGACCTCGGCGCCGAAGCGCTCCTCGCACCAGCGCGCGTCCTCGTCGGACTCGGCGCCCCGCAGTCCGTGGTCGACGTGGAGCGCGGAGACGCGGTAGCCGAGCTCCTCGAGCGCGTGGTAGAGGCAGGTCGAGTCGGCGCCGCCCGAGACGAGGCAGAGCACCTCCCCGCCGGGCTCGACGAGCTCGTGCCGGCGGATGTGCGCCTCGATCCGCTCCAGCAGCTCCACGACGGACAGTGTTCCACTCGAAACTGTTTCGTCGCTTCGCGACGAAACAGTTTCTGGCTCAGAAGAGCACGCTGCGGTACTCGAGGGCGCGGCGCATGCCGATCGACTCGTAGAGACGGATCGCGGGCAGGTTGTCGCGGCGCACGAAGAGCGTGACGCGGGGCGTCGTCTCGAGCAGCAGCCGGCAGAGGTCGCGCAGCGCGCGCGCGGCGTAGCCGCGCCGGCGCGCTTCGGGGTCGACCCAGACCTGTTGCACCTGCACCGCCTCGGGCGTCCACGCCGAAGCCTCGGCCTTGAAGCGCACGACGCCGCCCTCGAGCCACAGCCACGAGCGCCCCTCGTCGATCTGCGCCAGCGTCCGCCAGCGGAATCCCTCCGGGTCTCGCTCCAGCGGGTCGACGCCGAGCTCGAGCGCGTGTGCGGCGGCGCAGGCCGGGACGAGGCGGTCGAGGTCGCCCGGCGTCGCCGCGCGCAGGCCCGTCCCGCCCGCCGGCGGCGGCTCGTCGATGACGTACACCGGCTGCCCCGGCCGGTCCTCGCGCGGCGCGGGGAGCGATCCGCGCGCCTCGCGCCAGAGGTCGCTCACCGCGCCCGCCTCGCCGATGATCATCCGCAGCCGCCCGCGGCTCGCGACCGGGGCGAACGCCCCGCACCCCTCGCCCGACGGGACGATGTTCGCGCCGACGTGGCAGAGGGCGCCGAGCGTCCCGTCGGCGCGCTCGAGCGCGCTGAAGCGGCCGAGGTCGCGACGCGCCACGTCCTCGAGGAACACGCGCTCGACCGGATCGCGCGCGCAGAACTCGAGCACCTGCTCGGTCGACGGTTCGACGATCGTGGACGACACCGCCGTATAGCATCGCGCGCGATGCCGATCCACGTGCGCGCCGAGCCGGGCGACTACGCCGAGGCCGTCCTGCTCCCGGGCGACCCGCTGAGGGCGAAGTACATCGCCGAGACGTACCTGGACGAGGTCGAGCAGCGCAACTGGGAGCGCGGGCTGCTGGGCTTCACCGGCACATTCGAGGGCAAGCCGGTCTCCGTGCAGGGCACCGGCATGGGCTGCCCGGGCGCGACGATCGTCTTCGAGGAGCTGATCCAGCTCGGCTGCAAGAAGCTGATCCGCGTCGGCACCTGCGGCGGGCTGCAGCCGCACCACGCGCTCGGCGACCTGATCGTCGCGCTCACTGCCGTCCCGGCCGACTCGACGGCGATGCACCTCGTGAACGGCGAGCCGCACTGCCCCACGGCCTCCTGGTCGCTGATCCACGGCGCCGTCCACGCCGCGAAGGAGCTCGGCCAGGAGCTGCACGTCGGCCCCATCGTCTCGAGCGACCTCTTCTACAACCCGAACGAGGGGCAGTACGAGCGGTGGTCGGTGCGCGGCGTGCTCGCGGTCGAGATGGAGGCGGCGGCGCTGTTCACGGTCGGCGCCCTGCGTGGCGTCGATGCGGCGTGCCTGCTGACGGTGAGCGACATCGTGGTCGAGGGCGTCTTCACGCGCATCAGCGACGAGGAGCTGCGGGCGGCCGTCGACCGGATGACGCGCATCGCGCTTCGCGTCGCCACCGCCGATTAGCGACACCGTCTTCCTGGTCAACCCCGCCTCGGGGAACGGCGCGACAGGGCGGCGCTGGCCGGAGCTCGCGCGCCGCGCGGCGGCGCTGGGGCTCGACGGCGAGAGCAGGCTGTCGACGAGGCCCGGCGAGCTCGGCGACCTGGCGCGCGCCGCGGTCGACGCGGGGGCAGCGCGCATCGTCGCCGTCGGCGGCGACGGCACGCTCAACGAGGTCGTGAACGGCATCGCCGGCCGCGGCGTCGAGCTGGCGACGATCCCGCTCGGCACCGGCATGGACTTCGGCCGCACGTACGGCATCCCGCGCCGCTTCGAGGACGCGGTGCGGGTCGCGCTCGACGGCGGTCTGCGCACGGTGGACGCCGGCCGCGTGCGCTACCGGACGCCCGGCGGCGAGGAGGCCGAGCGCTGGTTCGCGAACGTCGGCTCGGTCGGCATGAGCGGGGCGGTCGCGGAGCGGGCGAACGGCATGTCGAAGGCGCTCGGCGGTCGCGTGACGTTCTTCTATGCGCTTACGCGGGTGTTCCTCGCCTGGCGCAACACGGAGATCTCGGTCGGGCTCGACGACTGCGAGCGCCGCGGCCGCATGCACGACGTCGTCGTCGCGAACGGCGTCTGGCACGCGGGCGGCATGAAGCTGGCCCCGGACGCGCGTCCCGACGACGGCCGCTTCGACGTCGTGCTGATCGGCGACGTCTCGAAGCTCGACTTCGTCACCACCGCGCCGAAGATCTACCGCGGCGGCCACGTCCGTCACCCCAAGGTCGAGGTGCTGCGGAGCGCGACGGTGACGGTGGACGCGCCCGCGGCGCTGCCGATCGAGGTCGACGGCGAGCAGATCGGGACGACGCCGGCCCGCTTCGAGGTCGTCCCCGGCGCGCTGCGGCTACGAGTGCCGCGCTAGGAAACTGTTTCGTGGACATGTCCACGAAACAGTTTCAAGAGCTTTTCTTTGACGACGAAGACGACGACGAGCTCTTCTTCGCGGACTCGAGCTTGGCGATGCGCCGTTCGAGCTGCTCGATGCGACGCTCCATCGCCTCGAGACCGCGAACGCGCCGCGTCAGGTCGTCCACGCGCTCCTTGAGCTGGTTCGCGCTCTGCAGGACGCGCGAGGCCACCGGGTTCTGCGCCGCCAGGCCCAGCACCTCCTCGCTCAGGGAGGCGAGTTGCGTGAGGGGGTTCCGTGCCATGACGCTCCTTTCTCCGTCGGCCGCCGGGTGTAACCGTATACCTCCGTGATCGTCGCGCACCTCGATCTCGATGCGTTCTTCGCCGCGGTGGAGGAGCTCGAGCAGCCGGAGCTGCGGGCGGTGCCGCTGGTCGTCGGCGGTGACCCGCACGGCCGTGGCGTGGTCGCGACCGCCAACTACGTCGCGCGGCAGTTCGGCATCCGGTCCGCGATGGCGTGCGCGGAGGCGCTCCGCCGCTGCCCGCACGCGACGTTCGTCCGGCCACGGATGTCGGTGTACCGCGATTACTCGCGCGAGGTGTGGGCGCGCGTACGGGAGATCGTGCCGACCGTCGAGCAGGCGGGCATCGACGAGGGCTACCTCGACCTGGGCGCGGTCGCGCCGGCGTTCGACGACGCGCGTGCGGTCGCCGAGGCGGTGCAGGCGGTGGTGCGGGCGCGAACGCGGCTCTCCTGCTCGCTCGGCGTCGCGACGTCGAAGGTCGTCGCGAAGGTCGCGTCCGACCGCCGCAAGCCCGGCGGGCTCACCGTCGTCAGGCCAGGGCGCGAGGCGGCATTCCTCGCGCCGTTCCCGATCCGGCTGCTGCCCGGCGTCGGGCCGCGCGCGGAGGAGCGGCTCGAGCGCGCGGGGATAGCGACGATCGGCGCGCTCGCCGCGCTCGACGACGCCGGGCTCCGGCAGCTGCTGCCCGGGAAGGTCGGGCGCGAGCTGCGCAACCGCGCCCGAGGCATCGACCCGCGGACGCTCGAGGTGTCGACCGAGCGCATCTCGATCTCGAACGAGGAGACATTCGCCCGCGACGTCGGCGACCCCGAGCGGCTCCACGACGAGCTGCGCCGCATGGCGCAGAACCTGGCCGAGCACCTCAGGACGCGAGGTCAGGTCGCGCGGACCGTGACGACGAAGCTCCGCTACCCGGACTTCGCGATCCGCACGCGCTCGACCTCGATGCCGGTCGGAACCGCCGACGCGGCCCGCATCGGCGAGCTGGCGTGCGCGCTCCTCGATCGCGCCCTGCGAGACCGGCCCGGCCCGCTCCGCCTGGTCGGCGTCGGCGTGAGCGGCCTCGCCGGCGACGTCCAGCTGTCCCTCAGCGAGCTCTAGGCTTGCGGACGTGGGCGGCTTCGCGTTCTCGACCGACGTGCGCGTGCGGTTCGCCGAGACCGATGCGCAGGGCATCGCGCACAACTCGAACTACTTCGTGTGGTTCGAGGTGGCGCGCGTCGAGCACCTCGAGCGCTACGCGGGCGGCTACCAGCGGCTCCGCGACCTCGGCATCGAGGCACTCGTGCTCGAGACGCACGTCCGCTACCTCCAGCCGGCGCGGTTCGACGACCGTCTGCGCGTGCACGCGCGCTGCCTCGACGTGCGCGGCGCGCGCTTCCGCTACGAGTACGCGGTCGAGCGATCGGGCGAGCTGCTCGCCGACGGGTGGACGGCGCACGCGACCGTCGACGCCGGGACGTTCCGGCCGACGCGCATCCCCGCCTGGCTCGTGGAGTCGCTCAGTGCGGACGGTCGGGCGTCGTCTGCGTCGCCGTCGTCGCCGTCTTAGCGTTCGCCTTCTTGGGCTTCGTCTTCGCCTTCTTCGGCCCCACGCGCTCGATCCGCGGCTCGGCGCGGTAGCTCGAGTACCACGTCTGATCCGAGAGGAGCTTGCCGGCCGGCGAGTAGACCTTTCGCTCGACCCACGTGGACTGCGCGGGCACGCCGGGGTCGTCGACGACGATCTCCCCCGGCTTGAGCGTCGCGTCGACGGTCTTCTCGACCGGCGGCGCGGCGACGACGCGCAGCGGCGCGGTCGTCGACTCGACGCGGCGGTGCTGCGGCGTCCCGTAGAGCACGACCGACAGCGAGTACGGGCCGACGAACGTGCGGAGGAGCAGCCAGTGGTCGGTGTCGTTGACGAACCTGAGGTCGACGTCGGGGTAGTCCACCGTCGCGTCGCGGCCGAGCGGGTAGTGCGAGATGTACAGCGCGTGGTTCGTGCGCTCGGTGATCGGCAGGCCGGCCTCGTACGCCGCGTTGAAGACCGTCGTCGACACCTGGCATACGCCGCCGCCGAGCCCCGTCTGCAGCTCGCCGTTGATGATCACCGGCGCCGTCAGGAACCCCTTGGCCGCGGTCCGAGCGCCGGTCGCGCCGTTGAACGAGAAGGTCGCGCCCGGCGCGATCAGCTTCCCGTCGATCAGGTGCGCGACGAGCTGCACGTTGTGGATCCGGTTCGGATCGCCGCCGTAGATCGTCTGGTAGCTGCCGACGGTCCCGGTGATCCCCATGGCCGCCGCCGCCGCGGTCGTCCGCCGCGGGCGGGCGCTCGCGACGGCGAGCGTCGCGACGCGTCCGGTCGACCGCTCGGCCGCGGCGAGGATGCGCGCCGCGCTCCGCGGGGCGTCGAGCGTGACTCCGGCCTTCGCGGGGACGAGCGCGACCTCGCCGCCGGAGACCGGCCGCCAGGTCGCGTCGCGCGGCGCCCGGTCGACGCGGCGCGCCAGTCGCGCGAACCAGGCGTCGGCCGCAGGCCCGGCAAGACGCAACTCGGTCCCGCCGTTCCGGGGCAGGTCGAGCAGCGTCGCGAGCCGCCAGCGCGGCACGCGCCAGGCTGTCTGACCAAGCCGCAGCGTCACCGGGGCGGCGAGCACCCGGGCCGCCTGCCGCTGCGCCGGAAGCAGGGTCGCGACGGTCACCGCGGGCGGATCGACCCGCACCGGCAGCGCCACCGGGCGGCGGTCGAACGACGCCAGGCCCCGAACGAGCGCCGCCCGCGCGCGCGCGCGGTCGAGGACGAGCCCGGTCGCACCCGGCGCCACCGAGACATGGAGGCCGTGGCGCACGAGCGCCGCCTCGCGATGCGGCCGGTCGACCTTCTTCGCGATCTGTCCGAGCTCGTACGTCACGGCCGCGCCGTAGGCGTGGACCCGCGGCGAGATGTCCGCGGGGAAGAGCTGCAGCTCGAGACGCCGGTAGCCGCGCACGACCCGGAAGCCCCCACCGCGGCGCTCTGCCGCCGCGACGGCGGCGCGCCAGTCGACGGCCACGCCGAGCTCCTTGGGGCGGATGCGGAACGTCCTGCCGCCCGCGGTGAACACGACCGGCGTGTTCTGCAGCGCCGCCGCGCGCCGTTCGAGCCGCGCACGGGCCTCCGCGGGCGTCAGGCCGCCGACGTCGACGCCGGCGATGCGCGTGCCATCCGCGAGCCTGCCGGGCGAGCCCGCGAAGAGGACGCCCACGAGCACGGCCGCCGCGGCGAGCGCGGCCACGCTCCAGGCGACGATGCGGGTCCACGCCCAGCTGCGCGCGGGCGCGCGACGGCGTCCGCGCACTGCCGGCGAGGAGGCGGCCATCCGGGGCCGATGGTAGCTGGCGCCTCAGAAAACGAACAGCTCGACGCCGCCCGAGACGTTGAGCGCGACCCCCGTCACGTAGCCGGCGAGGTCGGAGCAAAGCCAGACGATGGCGTTCGCGACGTCCTGGGGCTCTCCCGGACGCCTGAAGACCGTTCGCGCCGCGATGCGCTCGTTCATCGCTGGATTGCCGAAGTGGAAGGCCTCGGTGCCGATGATGCCGGGCACGATCGCGTTGCAGGTGATGCCGTGGCGGCCGCCTTCCATCGCGAGCGTACGAGTCAGGCCGAGCAGGCCGGCCTTCGTGGTCGCGTACGAGGCCTGGCCGAAGCCGCCGAGCGTCCCCGCGACCGAGGCCATGTTCACGATGCGGCCCCATCCGCGCTCTCTCATGTGCGGCCAGACGGCCTGCGCGCAGCTGAAGGCGCCGGTGAGGTTGACGCGGAGGTCGCGCTCCCAGAGCTCCGGTTGCTGGTCCGGGAGCTGCCCCATGTGGTCGAGCGTCCCCGCGTTGTTGACGAGGATGTCGAGCGAGCCGAGCTCCTCGACCGTGCGCGCGACGGTGCGAGCGACCTGCTCGCGGTCCGTCACGTCGCACCGGAGGGCGAGCGCCCGGCGGCCCAGTCCACGGATCTCCTCCGCCGTCGACTCGGCGTGCACGAGCCCCTGCGTGCGCGCGACGGTCGCGAGCGGTCCGTACGCGTCCGTCTCCTCCGAGAGCTCCGACTCGACGAGCAGGTCGGCGATCACGACGTCGGCGCCGGCCTGTGCGAGCGTCAGCGCGTCGGCCCGGCCGAGCCCGCGCGAGCCGCCGGTGACGAGGGCGACGCGGCCGCTCAGGTCGATCTCGATCGGCATGGGACGACACTAACGCGCGCGGCGCCGAGTAGGCTGCACGCCGTGGACTTCGAGCTGACCGACGAGCAGCGCCTGATCCAGGACACGGTCCGCGCGTTCGTCGACGAGCGCGTCCTGCCCGTGGCGGTGCAGAACGACATCGACCACAAGCTCGACCTCGACCTGGTCGCCGGCGTCGCCGAGCTCGGTGTCCTCGGCATCGTCATTCCGGAGGAGTACGGCGGCGCGGGGCTCGATTTCGTGGCCGAGGCGCTCGCCTGCGAGGAGATCGAGCGCGGCGAGGCCGCGTTCCGCACGCTGATCTCCGTCCACGTCGGCCTGAACTCGCTCTCGCTGCTGCGCTACGCGACCGAGGAGCAGAAGCAGCGCTGGCTCGTGCCGCAGGCGCGCGGCGAGAAGCTCGCGTGCTTCGGGCTGACGGAGCCGGGCGCCGGCTCGGACGTGGCGTCGATGCGCTCGACGGCGCGCCGGGAGGGCGACGTCTACGTGCTGAACGGGCAGAAGAACTGGATCTCGTACGCCACGGTCGCCGACCACGCGCTCGTGTTCGCGAAGACGGATCCGGAGGCGGCGCACAAGGGGATCAGCGCGTTCGTCCTCGAGAAGGGCATGCCGGGGTTCACCGCCGCCGACACGGAGCACAAGCTCGGGATCTGGGCGGGCTCGACGGGCGAGCTGTTCTTCGAGAACGTCGAGGTTCCGGCGGAGAACCTGATCGGCGAGGAGGGGCAGGGCTTCGAGATCGCGATGCACTCGCTCGACCAGGGCCGCTTCACCGTCGCGGCCGGCGCGTGCGGCGTCGTGCGCGCGTGCCTCGAGCGGTCCGTCGAGTACGCGCGCGAGCGTGAGACGTTCGGGCAGGCGATCGGCCGCTACCAGTTCGTGCAGGACATGATCGCGAAGATGGTGCTCGGCTACGAAACGTCGAAGCTGCTCGTGATGCAGGCGGCGTGGATGAAGAACCGCGGCGTGCGCAACACGCGCGAGACGTCGCTCGCCAAGTGGCACGCGACCGAGTCGGCGTTCGAGGCCGCGCACCTGGCGATCCAGGTGTTCGGCTCGTACGGCTACTCGGCCGAGTACGGGATCGAGCGGTACTTCCGCAACGCGCGCGCGCCGATCATCTACGAGGGCACGACGCAGATCCACAAGATGATGCAGGCCGAGCACGCCCTCGGCTACCGCCGCCTGAACGGCCGCGACGGCGACGCGTCGCCGATCTGCTCGTGGGCGCCGGCGCTTTCCCCGGTGCACGCGCGCGCGTGACGAAATCGAAACTGTTTGGTGACTCCGTCACCAAACAGTTTCCGGCCGGGGCATCCTGCGTGCATGCGTCCGGCGCATGGAGCCGTCTACCACGTCACGACGAGATCGAACGCCGGTGAGCACATCTTCCGTGGCGAAACGGACTACGTCGCGGGAGTGCGTACGATCGCGAAGCTCGTCCGCCAGGGCTTCTTCCGCTGTCACGGCTTCTGCCTGATGCCGACGCACTACCACCTGCTCGCCTCGTTCCCGGAGAATGGCTTGCGTCCCGCCATCCAGCGGCTGAACCGTCGGTACGCGGCCGGTTTCAACGACCGTCACGATCGGCACGGCCACGTATTCGGATCGCGGTACCGGGCCGTACCCATCGAGAGCGACGTGCACGGCGACTGGCTGCCGACGTACGTCGCCGAGAACCCTCCGTTCCGTCCGTGGCCGTGGAGTAGCTACGACACCCCGTTTGCGTTCGTCGAGCCCCTGCCCTGGGATTAGAAACTGTTTGGTGCCGTCGGCACCAAACAGTTTCCGGTCATTCGCCGGCCCAGTAGTCGACGGCGTCGGAGAGGCGGAAGAGCTTGCCGGGTGGCCAGACGCCGACCTTGTCCGAGTCGGGGTACACGGCCACGCCGGGGTCGCCCTTGCTGGAGAGCATCGCGACGCGGGCCGTCTCGTCGGTGCGATTCGTCACCTTGTGCGCCCCCGCCTCGCCGTCCGGGAAGAACGCGCAGTCCCAGGCGCGCAGCTCGCGCTCGCCGTCGGGCGTGCGGAGCGTCGGCCGCCCAGTGAGGACGATCAGCCACTCCTCAAACCCCACCTCGTAGTGGTACGGGCAGATGCTCTGGCCGGGAGGGAGCTCGTAGACCGACAGCCCGAGCTGCTCGCCGCCCACGAGCGGGCCGACGCGGACGAAGCCCGTGCCGTAACCCGCCGGATCGTCCTCGTCGTGTTGCACCTCGACGTCGAAGAGGTTCGTCACGCCTCGCCCTCCCAGTACTGCACGGCCTCGCCGAGCCGGCCGCGGTGCTCGAATCCCGGCGCGTGCACCGCGAGCTTGCCGCTGTCCGGGTACACCGCGCCGTCGCCGTACGGCGCGACGCTCGATGGCATCGCGAACCGCGCGACCGCGTCGCCGTCGTTCCGCACCGCGTGCGCGCCGGCTGCCCCCGCGGGAAAGCACGCGACGTCGCCCGCGCGAAGCCGCCGCTCGCCGTCCGGCGTCCGCAGCGTCACCTCGCCGGCGATCACGAGCAGCCATTCCTCCTCGACGAGCTCGAAGTGGTACGGCCACGTCGCCTGGCCGGGCTCGAGCTCGTAGACACCGAGGCCCGTCAGCTTCGCGCCGACGTCGGCGCTGAGCGAGCGCCCCCGAAAGCGATGCCCTTCGGGTGCCGGCTCGAACGGCTCGAGCGGCAACTCGAGCAGGTTCACGACCTCCCCCACCGGGCCAGCATAATCGGGCGGTGGCGCCGCTCACCGGAGTCACCGCCGCCGACCTGACGCGCCACCTCCCCGGCCCGTACGCGAGCCGCGAGCTGCTTCGCCTCGGCGCCCGCGTGGTGAAGATCGAGCCGCCGGACGGCGACCCGCTCGCCGGATCGGCGCCCGCCTGGTACCGCGCGCTGAACGACGGCAAGGAGATCCTCCGCTGGGACGCGCACGCCGAGCCGCCGCCGCCCATCCTCGAGACGGCGGACGTCGTGCTCGAGGGCTTCCGCCCCGGCGTCTTCGAGCGGCTGGGCGCGCGCACCGCGCCGCACGCGGTCGTCTGCTCGATCACCGGCTTCGGCGCGCACGGCCCGCGCGCCGGACAGGCCGGCCACGACCTCAACTACCTCGGCTACGCCGGCGTCCTGCACGACACCGCACCGGCCCTGCCGCCGGTCCAGATCGCCGACCTCGCCGCCGGCGGCCAGCGGGCGGCGATCGAGATCCTCGCCGCGCTGCTGGAGCGCGAGCGCACCGGCGAGGGCGGGCGCATCGTGATCTCGATGACGCACGGCGCGCACGACCTCGCCGCCCACCGTCTCGGCGGCGACCCGTCGCCGCGCCTCCTCACCGGCGGCGCCGCGTGCTACGCGATCTACGAGACCGCGGACGGACGCCACCTCACGCTCGCCGCCCTCGAGCCGCGGTTCTGGGCGCGCGTGTGCGAGCTGCTCGAGCGGCCCGACCTCGCCGGCCGCGCCTACGAGCCCGAGCTGCCCGAGCTCGCGGAGCTCTTCCGCACGCGACCTCTCGCCGACTGGCTCGAGCTGCTCGAGGGCGAGGAGACGTGCGTGGGGCCCGTGCTGACGCTCGAAGAAGCGGCGGCCGGGCTCAGCGGCTGAACGCGGGCGCGAGCCGCCCGTGCGCGTGCCACACGCCCATCGCCATCACGCACACGGCGCCGACTGCGATCACGAGCGCCTGCGCCGCGATCCCGAACGCGATCGCCTGCTCCGTGTGCACGCCGGACGCGATCAGGATCGCCGCCCCCGCGCCCGCCTGCGTCGCGGCTCCGGCAGGCGCGACCGGCAGCACCGCCGACGCGGAGGAGGCGCAGAGGAACGCCAGCGCGAGGGCGAAGTCGCCGCCCAGCCCGAGCGCGGCCAGCAGCAGGAAGACCGACACGGCGCGCAGCCCCCACGACATGGCGACGCCGAGCCAGGCGCAGGCGGCCTCGCGCGGCGCGGCCGCGTGCTCGGCGACCCAGCCGGCGACGCGGAACCGCGCCACCCACCGGAGCCGCGCGAGCCTCGGCAGCCCGAGGATCACGCCGGCCGCGCCGACACCCGCGACCGCGACGACGATCAGGCCTGCCTCGAGCCAGCCGTCGACGTGGCTGACGCCCGCGGCGACGGACGCGAACGGCGTGAGCGCGACGCTGTCCAGCAGCCCCATCACGAAGAGCGAGAGGACGATCGCGCCGATGCTCGCGCGGTGCCGCCGGCAGCGCCGCAGCACGGCGACGCGCAGCACCTCGTCGCAGCGGCCCGGCAGCGCGATGCCGCCGACGGACGCGGCGCCGCCCGCGGCCGCGAGCGTGAGCATCGCCGGCCGCTGCTCGCCGCGGAACAGCCGCTGCCAGCCCCACGCCTTCGCGGCGTACGAGCCGACGAGGATGAGGGCGGCGGCGCCGACCAGCCACGGGTTCGCGCGGTGCAGCGGCCAGCCGGCGCTCGCGAAGTGGCGCGCGACGAGCGCCGACATCGCGAGGGCGCAGAGAACGAAGAGGGTGTTGAGGAGCCGCTTGCGGGTCACGGTGGAGGAGGTCGGCGTCCGAGCCGCCGACCTGAACCCTCCTACGTTGTACCCGAGCTGTCGTCACCCGGTGGGAGGATCCGGTCGGAGATCCCGCCGAGCGCCCTCGTCAGCTCGCTCGGGATCACCCATACCTTGTTCGAGTCGCCCTGCGCGATCTGCGGCAGCACCTGCAGGTACTGGTAGGCGAGGAGCTGCGGGTCGGGCCGGCCCTCGTGGATCGCCTCGAACACCGTCTCGATCGCCTTCGACTGGCCCTCCGCGGCGAGGATCGCCGCCTGCTTCTGCCCCTCGGCCTTCAAGATCGCCGCCTGCTTCTCGCCCTCGGCGGTGAGGATCGCCGCCTGCTTGACGCCCTCCGCCTGCAGGATCGCGGCCCGCTTCTCCCGCTCGGCGCGGATCTGCTTCTCCATCGTGTCCTTGATCGTCGCGGGCGGATCGATCGCCTTCAACTCCACGCGGTGGATGCGGATCCCCCACTTGCCGGTCGCGTCGTCGAGGATCCCGCGCAGCTGATCGTTGACCTGGTCGCGTGAGGTGAGCGTCTGGTCGAGCGTCATCGCGCCGATCACGTTCCGCAGCGTCGTCACCGAGAGCAGGTCGATCGCCTCCAGCGAGTTCGCGATCTCGTACGTCGCCGCCTTCGCGTCCGTGATCTGGAAGTAGATGACGGTCTCGACGTTCACGACCACGTTGTCCTGCGTGATCACCGGCTGCGGCGGGAAGGAGACGACCTGCTCGCGCAGGTCGACGAGCCTGCGGATGCGGTCGACGAACGGGACGACCATGACGAGGCCCGGATTCAGCGTGCGGCTGTAGCGGCCGAACCGCTCCACCACGCCGGCCCGCGCCTGGGGAATCACCCGCACCGTCCGCGCGAGGACGACGAGCACGAACGCCGCGATCACGACGAGCACGATCAGCGCAACCACGAGAGACCTCCTATTCGGCGACGAGAGCGGTCGCGCCCTCGATCTGGACGACGTCGACGGTCTGGCCTTCCTCGAACGACTGGCCGTCGAGGTACGGACGCGCCGTCCACTCCTCGCCGCCGATCCTGACGCGGCCGCCGACGGCGTCGACCCGCCGCGTGACGAGCGCCTTCCGCCCGACCAGCGCCGCGGTGCCGGTGCGAGCGATCGCGGGCAGCCGGAGGTGGCGCCTCGCGATCGGGCGCAGGAACCCGAGCGAGGCGAGCGAGCCGAGTATGAAGACGACGGCCCCCCAGGCTGCGCCCGCTCCGAGCGCGGCCGCGAGCGCTGCGGCGGCGGCCGCGAGCGCGACCGGGCCGAGGATGAAGAGCCCGGGCGTGAAGATCTCGCCGACGGCCAGCGCCACGGCCACCACGACCCACACCACCCAGCTCACGCATTCGACTCTAGAACGTCGACAGGGCGGCGGGCAGGGCGCGGAGGTCCTCGAGCCGCTCGCGCACGTCCGGGTAGCGCCCCGCGCGGTCGAGCAGGAGCGCGCGCATGCCGACGGCGCGGGCGCCCTCGACGTCGTCCTCGATCGTGTCGCCGACCATCGCCGCCTCGGGGGGCTCGACCCCGAGCAGGTCGAGCATCCGGCGGAAGATCGTCTCGTGCGGCTTGGTCCTGCCGTGCGTCCGCGAGGTGAGAACCGCGTCCACGTCCAGCCGGTGATGGGCGACGAACGCGTCGAGGTCGCGCGCCGTGTTCGAGAGGAGCCCCAGCCGCAAGCCGCGCCGGCGCAGCTCCTCGAGCACCGGCAGGACGTCGTCGTAGAGCTCGAAGTGGTGCGCCTCCTCCCAGGCGCGCGTGAGCTCGACCGCGGCCGCGTACGTGTCGCCGGCGCCGCCCATCCCCTCGACGACCGCTCGAGTGAAGCGCACCCAGATCTCTTCGTCGTGCTCCAGCTCGGGGTGGCGTTCGAGCGCCGCGAGCGCCCGGCGGCGCGCCTCGTCGTAGCGGGCCGGGTCGAGGCGGAGGCCGTGCCGCTCGCCGACGCGGCGGTACCCCTCCGGGCCGAGCTCCGGCCCCGGCACCGCGAGCGTGAAGTCGACGTCGAAGACGACCGCCCGCAGCGCCACCCGCCCGAGAATAGATGCATGGTCTTCGCCGTTTCGGGTAGAGAAGCTTGTGTTGTCAATCTTTTGGTGAGGTGAGACCATGTCCTACGGCATCCTGCTCCTCCGCGTGGTCGTCGGCGGCACGCTGTTCGCCCACGGCACGCAGAAGCTCTTCGGCTGGTGGGGCGGCGGCGGGCCGCGCGGCACGGGCCGCTTCTTCGGCGGCCTCGGCTTCCGCGCGCCCCTCGTGATGGCGACGCTCGCCGGGCTCGGCGAGGCGTCGGGCCTGCTGTTCGCGCTCGGGCTGCTCACGCCGCTCGCCGCGCTCGGGATGACGACGGTGATGCTGGTCGCGATCTGGGCGGTGCACCGTCGGAACGGCTTCTTCTCGACGAACGGCGGCCTCGAGTTCCCGCTCGTGCTCGCTTCGGCCGCCGTTGCCGTGGCCGCGACCGGGCCGGCCCGCTTCTCGCTCGACCGCGCGATCGGCTGGGACGGGCACATCAGCGGGCTCTGGTGGGGCGTCGGCGTCGCCGGCGTGGCGATCGCGATCGCCGCGTTCGTGGTCGGCGCGCTGCGCACGACTCCGGCGCAGACGAGCGCGCCCGCGGAGGAGCCCGATCGGGAGCACCTGCAGGCGGCGTAGCGCTACCCTTAGCCCGCTCGGGGTGTGGCGCAGCCTGGTAGCGCGCTCCGTTCGGGTCGGAGAGGTCCCCAGTTCAAATCTGGGCACCCCGATCAAGCGCGGGGGAAACCATGTTTCCCCCGCGAGCCCCCTTCTTCGCGCCGCTGCACATTCGGTCACTGCGCGCCTCTCGCCGGGCGAAGCCCGGCTTCGGCGGCCACTCGGTGCGTCTACACAGCCGGAAAGGACCTACACCTCTGAGAGGAAGCCGTCGATCGCGCGGGCGCAGGCGTCCGGCCGCTCGCCGATCAGGAGGTGGCCGCAGTCGGCGACCACGCGGAGCGGCGCGCGCAGGCGCCGGGCGTACTCGAAGCCGTCCCCGAGCGGCACCTGCCGGTCGCGGGCGCCCCAGAGGACGAGCACCGGGCAGCGCACCCGGTCGAGGCCCTGGCGCGGGTCGTCGGCGGCGAGCGCGAGGCCGGCGCCGAGAGCGTCCGTGTGCAGCGGCGAGGCGCGCAGGAAGGCGTAGACGGCGCGCTCGCCCAGCGCCACCGGGTTCGACACCTCGAGCGGCCCGAACACGAGGCGGCGGAGGAACGGCGACGAGGCGACGCGCGGCAGGCGGCGCGCCGCCAGACGGCCGGGCTTCGCGATCCCGACGAGCGTGATGAACGTCTCGGCGAGCCGGGTCGAGGACGAGATGCCGGCCGCGGCGGCGAGCACGAGCCGGTGAACGAGGTCGGGGTGACGCTCCGCGAGCCGAAGTGCGACGACGCCGCCGAGCGAGTGCCCGACGACGTCGACGGGCCCGGCTCCCTCGGCCTCGCAGACGGCGGCGAGCACATCCGCGAAGGGTGAGAGCGTGCGCGCCGCCGGGAGCGGCGAGGAGGCGCCGTGACCGGGCAGGTCGGGGATCAGGAGCCGCCGGCGGGGCAGCAGCGGCGCGAGCTCGGCCCAGTTCCAGGCCGAGCCGCCGTAGCCGTGGACGAGCAGGAGCGGCGGCCCGTCGCCGCCCGCGAAGCAGCGGATGCGGACGCCGCGGTACGCGTGGCGCCGCTCGGCCAGCCCCTCCAGGAGCGACGGCGGCGATGCATCCGTCACGGCGATCGATTATCGTTCGGGCATGAGCTCGGACGCGACAGGGGAGGGCGCGTGAAGCTCCCTGTCCTCGAGCCCAAGGAGCCGTCGACCTGGCCCGCCTGCGACCTGCGCGGCGGGCTTTTTCGTGCTGCAGCCGGACGACCGACGAGAGGAGCGAGATGGCCAACCACCTGACGCCGGAGGAGCTGTCGAAGGAGGTCGGAATCGAGCGCGACGAGGTGATCCGCATCTGCGTCGAGGAGCACGTGCCGATCTACCACGGGAAGATCGACAAGACGCTGTTCCAGGCGCAGCTCCAGGCGCTCGGCGCCGCGCCCCAGCACCACTAGCCGGGCCGACTCGCGCTAATTGACGGCCGCGCGCTTGCGTGCGGCCGTCTTCTTGCCGGCGGGCTTCGCGCCCGCCTTCCCGGAGGACGACTTCGCCGCAGCCACGGAGGCGCGGAGCGCCTCCATCAGGTCGACGACCGGGGCCGCCTCGGCCGGCTCCGGCGCGAGCTCGATCTCCTCGCCGGCGGCCTTCGCCTCGAGCAACTCGCGCAGCGAGGCGCGGTAGTCGCTCCGCAGCTCCTCCGGCTCGAACGGGCCCTGCAGCGAGGCGATGATCTGCTTCGCGAGGTCGAGCTCGGGCTTGCGAACCTCGGCCGAGCCCACCGCCTCGTCGATCTCGGCGTGGTCCTTCACGTCCTCGTGCACGAACAGCGTCTCGAGGGCGAGCGCCTCGCCCATCGGGCGGATCAGGCACAGCTTCTCCTTGCCGGCGAGCACGAACCGGCCGAGCGCGGCGACGCCGGCCGACTTCATTGCCTCGAGCAGGAGCACGTACGGGCGGCGCTGCGCCTCGGCGCCTGCGGGGACGAGGAAGTAGGTGCGGTCGAAGTAGATCGGGTCGACCTCGTCGAGCTGGACGAAGCGCGCGATCTCGATCGTGCGCGAGGTGTCGTGCTGCTCGATCGCCTCCAGCTCGGCGTCCTCGACGACCACGAACCGCCCCTTCGCCACCTCCCAGCCCCGTACGATCTCGTCGGCGTCGACCTCGCGGTCGTGGACCGGGCACCAGCGCTTCTGCCGGATCGGCGTGCCGCACTCGCGGTGCAGCTGCCGGAACGAGACGTCCGACTGGCGGGCGGCCGGCTTCGTCGCGGGCGCGAGCCCGACGGGGATGGTGACGAGGCCGAAGCTGATCGATCCGTTCCAGGTGGTCCGCATGGGAAAGGTGAATGGTACGGGACGAGGTGAGTTCGTGCCCCGCGCGTGCCTTCCTTCGCCGCCTGCGGCGCTCGGGCCGAACCTGGTTCGTGACTCCGTCACGAACCAGGTTCGCGAGCTCGGGCCGGACGCGCGGCTACAGGATGCGCCGGGCGCCGACGTAGTCGCCCATGCGGGAGGCGAGGCTCGAGATCTGCACGAAGGCGCCCGTGTGCGGCGCCTCGATGAACTCGCCGTTGCCGATGTAGATGCCGACGTGGCCGAGCCCGTCGAAGAAGACGAGGTCGCCCGGCTGGAGCTCGTCGACGGAGACCGGGACGCCGTAGCTCCACTGCGCGTAGCTCGAGTGCGGCAGCGAGACGCCCACCTGCGCGTACGCCCACATCACGAGCCCGGAGCAGTCGAAGCCGCCCGGCGCGGAGCCGCCCCAGACGTAGGGCGTGCCGATCTCCTGCATCGCGATGCCGACGACGCCGCCGTACTTCGACGGCGGCGCGACCACCGTCGGCTGCCCGGGCGCCTGCGCCGTGACGCCGACGATCGTGTCCTGCTGCTGCTGCAGCTCCTGCGCACGCTGCTGCGCGAGACGCGCCGCAGCCTCCTGCTCGAGCCGCTGCTGCCGCGCCCGCTCGGCCGCCTGCAGCTGCGCGATCTGGTTCTTGATCGACGCGAGCAGCGCCCGCTGCTCGGCCAGCTTCCCCTCGATCTCGCGCCGCTTCGACGCCCGCTGGTCGACGATGCGCTGCTGCAGCGCGCGCGCGTGCGACAGCCGCGTCACGCTCGCCGAGACCTCCTCGCGCGCGACGCGGACCTCTTTCAACACCGCCGTGTCCTGGTTGGCGACGCTCTTCTCGGTGTCGAGCCTGTTGATCATGTCGTCGAGGCTGCGCGCACCGAGGATCACCTCGATCGTCGACTGCGAGTCGCCGTGGTACAGCGTGACCAGCCGGCGCGCGATGATGCGCTGGCTCGCCTTCAGGTTCTGCTTCGCGATCCGCAGCTCGTTCTTCGACTCGCGCAGATCGTGCTGGATGCCCTGCAGGCGGTAGCTCGCGTACTGGTACTGCGCGATCGCCGTCTCGAGCGACGCGCCCAGCTGCTGCACCTGGGCCATCACCTGCTGTGCCTGCTGCTGCTTCGACCCGATCGAGGGGTCGGCGAACGCCGGAACCGCCGCCGCCAGGGCCAGGCAGATTCCCGCGACAACGTACGGCGCCTGTCCTTTCCTACTGATAACGACCCCTTTGCCGGGGCCAGGACGGGCGCACCGGGAGGGGCCGGTACGTCACGAGTTCGGGAGGTTAACAGCCTTTTCGGACGGCCGTCAACCGAACTCTCCAGCAAACCGCCACAAAACATGCGCCTTTCTGCACGAACTCCGCGACTCCTGCAAAGGGACTGTGGTACGGTCCCCGGCCGTGCTCGGGCAGGCACACAGGTCCGGGCCGCGCATGCTCTTCGGGCTTGCGGCGGCCGCGGCGGTGCTCGCGGCTCCCGCGGTCAGCGGCGCCGGCCCCGCGCCTCCCGCCTCGTCCCTCCACGCCCAGGATGCGGCGCTGGCGGCGAAGAAGCGGAGCGCCGTCCTCGGCCTCTACGCCCTCGACGCGCAGCTCGCCGCGGCCCGAACGCGCCTCGCCGCGCTGCAGGCGCAGCTCCATGCGCTGCGCGCGGAGCGCACCCAGCTTCGCGTCGTTCTGCGGATCGCGCGTCTCGACGCGCGCGCCGCGCAGTCGCACCTGGCGGAGCGGCTTCGGCAGCTCTACGAGCAAGGCGACGTCGAGCCGCTCGAGATCCTCCTCGGCGCGCAGAGCGTCGATGCCGCGCTGACGAGCCTCGACAACCTCCACAACGTCGCGCACCAGGACGACGCCACGCTCCGGGCGGTGACGCACGCGCGGGCGCAGTACGAGCGGGCATCGGGGCGGCTCGCGTCCGAGACGACTCGCGTCGCAGCCGAGACCGACGCCGCGGCCGCCGCCGCCGCTCGGCTCGAGCAGGCGCGCGCGCAGCGGGCCGGCTACGTGGCCTCGCTCGTCGCGCAGCGACGGTTGACGGAACGGCGCCTGGCGGCCGTGGCCGCGCGGGCGCACGCGGCCGAGCAGCGGAGCGCAGCGCTCGCGCAGGCCCGGAGCGAGGCGGCGGCCTCGACGACGACTGCCGACGCCGCTGCGACGCCGCAGCCGGTGCTGCCGCTCACCGGACGGACGATCACGGTCGTCGCCACCGGCTACGCGCTCGGCGGAAGCACCTCGACCGGGCTCCCCGTCGGCTGGGGCGTGGCCGCGGTCGACCCCTCGGTGATCCCGCTCGGCACGCACATGACCGTGCCCGGCTACGGCGACGCGGTCGCGGCCGACACCGGCGGCGCCGTCGTCGGCGACCGGATCGACCTTTGGTTCCCGAGCCGGGCGCGGGCGGGCGCCTGGGGACGGCGGGTGGTCACCGTCGTCCTGCACTAGGCGAGGGGGTTAGACTGCCCGCGCCCAGGTAGGCCGGAGCTGAGCGACACCCCCGACACGCACACGCAGACCGCCGACCCGCGCGTGCTGCTGGTCGACGACCACGATCTGTTCCGAACCGGCCTTCGCAACCTGCTCGAGGAGCAGGGCGTGCAGGTCGTCGGCGAGGCCGACAACGGCACCGACGCGTTGCGCCTGGTGCGGGAGCTCGCGCCCGACGTCGTCGTGATGGACCTGAACATGCCCGGGATCAGCGGCGTCGAGGCGACGCGGCAGATCTCGATGATCGCGCCGCTCACGCGCGTGCTCGTCCTGACGATCTCCGACCAGGACGCGGACGTGATGGACGCGATCATGGCCGGCGCGTGCGGCTACCTGCTCAAGGACGCTGCGATCGCCGACCTGATGCGCGGCATCCGCTCGGCCGCGATCGGCGAGTCGCTCGTCTCGCCGACGATCGCCGCCAAGGTGCTGCAGCGGATGCGCGCGACCGGGGCGTCGCGCCACGACGCCGACGTGATCCACTCCGAGCTCTCCTCGCGCGAGATCGAGGTGCTGAAGCTGATCGCGAACGGCAAGGACAACGCCCAGATCGCCGCCGACCTCCACATCAGCCCGAAGACGGTCAAGAACCACATCTCGAACATCCTCATGAAGCTGCAGATCCAGAACCGCATCCAGGCGGCGGTCTACGCCGTGCGGTCGGGGATCGTCTAAAAAAGCGGCGAAGCACCTTTGCGTGTCTGACACCTTTTCTGATCGGTGTCAGACACGCCTGCTCTTACGCGCTCTTACGCGCTCACGCGGGTGCGGAGCTCGGCCAGCCGGGTTCGCAGCCGCGAGAGGTCGCCGGCGGTGCCGTCGAGGCGGCGAGACAGCGCCCGCAGCTCCTTCGTGCGCGCGTCGGCGTCGTCCTGCCGCTGAAGGGCGTGCGTGATCTCCTCGACGCGCTTCTTCAGACGCCATTGCTCCGCCTCGAGGTTCAGCGCGTGCGCGTAGCCGTCGGTCAGCGTCCGCTCGACGTGCGCGCGATCGACGCTCGGCGCGTCGATCAGGGCGCCGATCTCGTCGAGGATGGTGGTCGTCGCGCCCACGGCCCTCGATTGTTCTGGTCCGGCCGGACGCCGTCCAGGGCCGCGCGACCCATCTTCGCGCCGTGCCGGACCCAACGGCCGGAGGGGCGGGCAGAATGGCCGCGTGCGTCGGCTCGGTCTCGTCGCATGCCTCCTGCTCGTGCTCGCGCCGTGCGCGCTCGCGGCGGCTCGCCTGCCGCTGACGGTCCGGCTGGCGAACGCCCTCGCCGTGCCGGGCGCGCCCGCGCGCAGCTCGGGCGCGGTCGCGATCGACCTGCTCACCGGCAAGACGCTCTTCGCGCGCAACGCGGATCTCTCCCTCGCGCCGGCGTCGAACGAGAAGCTGCTCGTGACGTACGGCGCCCTGGTCGCGCTGGGGCCGACGTACCGCTTCCGCACGGAGGTGCTCGGCAGCGGACGCCTGAGCGGCGGCGTGTGGCACGGCGACCTCGTCCTCAAGGGCTTCGGCGACCCGACGCTCACCTCGGCCGGGCTGAAGCGGCTCGTCGTGCAGCTGAAGCGGCGGGGGATCGAGCGCGTGACGGGCCGCGTCGTCGGCGACGAGTCGTGGTTCGACGGCGTGCGCACCGCGCCCGGCTGGAAGCCGAGCTTCTACCTCTGGGAGTCGCCCCCGCTCTCCGCGCTCGTCGTGAACGGCGACGTCTACGAGAAGCACCTCGCCCTGCGGCCGGCGGTCGCCGCGGCAGGCGTGTTCCGGAAGCTGCTCAGGCTGGCCGGCATCCCCGCGGGGCGGGTGGTCGTCGGCCGCGCGGACGCGCGCGCCACGGTCCTCGCGGTGAACGAGTCACGCCCGCTGTCGGGGATCGTCCGCGACATGGACCTGTCGAGCGACAACTTCACGGCCGAGCTCCTCGTGAAGGAGATCGGGGCCGAGGCCGGCGAGGGCGGCACGACGGCCGGCGGCCTGGCGGTCGTCATGCGCGACCTCGGCGCGGCCGGGGTTCCGCTGCAGGGCGTGCGGATGGCGGACGGCTCCGGCCTCTCCCTCGACGACCGCGTCACCGCGCGCGCGCTGTCGGCGCTGCTCCTCGCGATCTGGCGCAACCCGCAGATACGCGACGTCGTCTGGCGCGCGCTGCCCGTCGCGGGCGTGAGCGGGACGCTGCAGGACCGCCTCGACCGGCGACCCACACGCGGCGCCGTTCGTGCCAAGACGGGCACGACCGACCTCGCGACCGCGCTCTCCGGCTACGTGCGGCGGCAGTACGCGTTCGCCGTCCTCGACAACGGCTACCCGGTCTCGTTCGCGGCCTCGCGCGAAGCGCAGGACCGCTTCGTCACCGCACTGGCGGCGACTCCCTGAAATGCCCGTCCTTAGTTCACGAAGTGAACTAAGGACGGGAGTTCGAGAGCAACGCGGCCAGGTCGTCCTCGGTCAACAGCGGCACGCCGGCCTTCTGCGCCTTCGCGACCTTCGAGCCGGGGCTCTCGCCGACGAAGACGCCGGCGGTCTTCTTCGACACGTTGTCCGAGACCTTCGCGCCGAGCGCCTCGAGCGCGGCCCGCGCCTCCTCGCGCGACCAGCGCTCGAGCGTCCCGGTGATGACGTATTGCTTCCCGCTCAGCGGCCCTTCCACCGGACGCTCCTCCTCGCCGGCCTCGAACCGCAGCCCGAGGGCGCGCAGCTCGTCGACGAGCCGGCGGTTCTCGGCGTCCGAGAACCACTCGGCGATCGCCTCGGCGCGCTCCGGGCCGACTCCCTCGCATTCGACGATCTCCTCCTGCGCCGCGGACGCCAGCCGGTCGACGGAGCCGAAGTGCCGCGCGAGGCTCTGGGCCGTCACCCAGCCCACGTCCGGGATGTTCAGCCCGAAGAGCACGCGCCGGAACGGGATCTCCTTCGACCGCTCGATCGAGGAGATCACGTTCGACGCCGACCGCTCCTGGAAGCCGTCGAGCTCGAGCAGCTGCTCCTTCGTGAGCCGGTAGAGGTCCGGCAGCGAGCGGACGAGGCCGAGCTCCCAGAGCCGCCGCACGAGCTGCTCGCCGACGCCGTCGATGTCGGCCGCCGCCTGCACCCAGTTGATGAGCGTCTCGAGCCCGCGCGAGGGGCAGGCGCGGTTCGGGCAGCGGTGCATCGCCTCGCCCTCCGGCCGCACGACCTCCGCGCCGCACAGCGGGCAATGCGTCGGCATCCGGAACCGCTTCGTGCCGCGGCGGTGGGCGCCGGCGGGCCCGACGATCTGCGGGATCACGTCGCCCGCGCGCTGCACGATTACGTCGTCGCCCTCGCGGATCTCCTTGCGGTTGATGTCGTCCTCGTTGTGCAGCGTCGCGCGCGAGACGGTGACGCCGCCGACCTCGACCGGCTCCAGCAGCGCCCACGGGTTGAGAGCGCCGGTGCGGCCGACGCGGATGCGGATCTCGTTCAGCCGCGTGACGGCAGTCATCGGCGCCCACTTGAACGCGCGAGCCCAGCGCGGCCGCGAATGGAGCGCGCCGAGCCGCTCCTGCTGTCGGAGGTCGTCGACCTTGATCACGATCCCGTCGATCTCGTAGTCCAGCTCCGCGCGCCGCCGCTCCCAGCCGCGGCAGGCTTCGGCGACCGCCTCGATCGAGTCGAGCCGCTCTGCGAAGGGGTTGATCGGGAAGCCGCGCTCCTTCAGCCACTGCAGCGTCTGCCAGTGCGAGTCGAGCCGGACGCCGTCCCGCGCCCCGACGCCGTACGCCCACACCGACAGCGGCCGCCGCGCCGTGATCGTCGAGTCCTTCTGGCGCAGCGAGCCGGCGGCGGCGTTGCGCGGGTTGGGCGCCGTCTTCTTGCCCTCCGCCGCCAGCCGCTCGTTCAGCTCGCGGAAGCCCGTCAGCGGCATGTAGACCTCGCCGCGCACCTCGACGAGCGCCGGAGCGCCGTCGGCGAGCAGCCGCAGCGGCACCGACCGGATCGTGCGGAGGTTCGTCGTGACGTCCTCGCCCTCCTCGCCGTCGCCGCGGGTGGCGCCCCGCGTCAGCACGCCGTCCTCGTACGTGAGGTTGATCGCGAGCCCGTCGATCTTCGGCTCGATCACGTACGCGATCCCGTCGGCGGCGCCGAGCCGCTTCGCCACGTCGTCGGCCCACTTGAAGAGCGCGTCGTCGTTCGTCACCTTCTCGAGCGACCCCATCGGCGTCAGATGGCGAACCTTCCGGAACCGGTCCGACGGCGGCGCGCCGACCCGCTGCGTCGGAGAGTCCGCGGTCACCAGCTCGGGATGGCGCCCCTCGAGCTCGACGAGCTCGTCGAAGTGGCGGTCGTAGGTGGCGTCGTCGACGGAGGGGTCGTCGAGAACGTGGTACTCGTGCAGCCACCGGTTGAGGAGCCCGCGCAGCTCCTCGACGCGCGCGGCGGCGTCAGAGGACGGCAAGCAGCTCCTCCGGCGTGTCGACGAGCGCGTCGGGATGCTCCTCGGCGAGCCGCTCGCGCCCGTGGATCCGCCCCCAGGTCACCGCGACCGCGAACATGCCCGCCGCCCGCGCGGCACGCACGTCGTACGGCGAGTCGCCGACGTAGGCGGCGTCGGCCGGGTCGGCGCCGAGACGCTCGAGCGCGAGCAGCAGCGGCTCGGGGTCGGGCTTGTGCCGCGCCGTCTCGTCGCCGCCGACGACCACCTCGAACAGATGGGCGAGCGGTAGCCGCGCGAACGCCAGCTCGACCGTTGCACGGCGCTTCGCGGTCACGACGGCCAGCCGTCGCCCTTCCCCGTGCAGCGTCGAGAGTACGTCCTCCATCCCGGCACACGCCTCGAGCGTGTCGTGCAGCGGCTCGTTGTGCGCGCGGTAGACGGCGACGAGCTCGTCCGCGCGCGCCGGGTCGATCGCGTGCATCTGCGCCTCGAGGCCGGGCCCGCCGACGTGCGCGAGCAGCTCGCGGTCGGAGTAGTCGCGGGCGAGCACGGTCCGCGTCGCGTGGCGCATCGAGGCGAGGATGATGCCGCCCGAGTCGACGACGGTGCCGTCGAGGTCGAAGAGGACGACGGGGAAGCGCACGCGATCGATCGTAGCCACGGGCTCGAACGCGACGAACCTGGTTCGTGACGTCGTCACGAACCAGGTTCGCGAGCTTCGCCGTAGCGGACGCCGGTGAGGTAGAGGCCGTGCGGCGGCGCGGTCATGCCCGCCTCGCTCCGCGGGCGCCCGGCGAGCAGCGGCTCGACCTCGCGGCCCTCCAGCATCGTCCCGACGAGCGTCCGCACCATGTGGCGCAGGAACGAGTCGGCGGCGATCTCGAAGACGAGCACGTCCGGCTCGGCCTCGACCCACCGCGCCGACTCGACGACCCGCACGAACACCTCGTGCTGCGTGTCCGTCGGCGTGAACGCGCGGAAGTCGTGCTCGCCGACGAGCGCCGCCGCAGCCGCCGCGAGCGCGTCGACGTCGAGCGGCCGCGGCCACCACAGCGAGCGGCGCTCCTCGAACGGCGAGCGCTCCCGCCGGCGCCAGACGCGGTAGCGGTACGAGCGGGCACGGGCGTCGAACCGGGCGTGGAAGCCCGGCGGCGCCTCCTCGGCGCGAACCACGGCGACGTCGGCGGGAAGGACGCCGTTGAGCGCCTCCGCGGCCCGCTCGGGCGGCGGCCCGCCCTCCACCTCGACGGAGACGACGTTGGCGAGCGCGTGCACACCCGTGTCGGTGCGCCCGGCGACCGCCAACTCCGCCGCGCCGCCGTACACGGCCGCCAGCGCGCGGCGCACATCGGCCTCGACGGTGCGCTCGCCCGGCTGCCGCGCCCACCCGCGGAAGGCGGTGCCGTCGTACGCGAGCGTTAGCTTCAGCCGCACGTCAGGGCCTCCTCACGGCTCTTGTAAGGCGTGCCTGATGCTCTGGCGACTTGGCGTATGTTCGATACACTCTAACCGTGTCCGACGAGCACAGCTTCCTCCTGCAGCGCGTCCAGCCGGCGATGGTCGGGCTGATCGACGGCTCGCTCTCGACGCTCGCCCCCATCTTCGGCATCGCGCTCTACACGCACCGGCCGCACACGGCGTTCATCGCCGGGCTCGCGACGTCGATCGGCGCCGCGATCTCGATGGCGTTCAGCGAGGGGCTGTCCGACACCGGCGAGCTCACCGGCCGCGGCAATCCCGCTGTGCGCGGCTCGATCACGGGCATCGGCACGTTCGCGGGCGGCATCCTGCACACGCTGCCGTTCCTGATCCCGGAGTACCACGCGGCGATCGTCGCCGCCGCGGTCGTCGTCGGCTGCGAGCTGATCGGGCTCGCCGTGATCCGCTGGCGCTTCTTCGAGACCAGCTTCGTGCGCAGCCTGCTCGCGGTGTCGTTCGGCGGCGCGGTGATCGCGGCCGTCGGCGCCCTGATCGGCTCGACGGGCTGAAAATGCGCGACCTTAGTTCGTCTCCGACGAACTAAGGTCGGGAGTTTCGGCCACGGTTTCCGGCTCCGGCTCGGGCTCGGCCGCCTGCCGGGCCGGCCGCTCGCGCGGCGGCTCGTCGACGAGCTCGAGGTAGGCCATCTCCGCCGAGTCGCCCGGCCGCGGTCCGAGGCGGACGATGCGCGTGTAGCCGCCCGGCCGGTCGGCGAAGCGCGGCGCGACGTCGGCGAAGAGCACGTGCACGACGTCGCGCGAGCGCAGGAAGGCGGTCGCCTGCCGGCGCGCGTGCAGGTCGCCGCGGCGGCCGAGCGTGATCATCTGCTCGGCGAGCGGCCGCACCGCCTTCGCCTTGGTCACGGTCGTCCTGATGCGGCCGTGCTCGATCAGCGCGCCCGCCAGGTTGGCGTAGAGCGCCTTGCGGTGCGCCGCGTCGCGGCCGAGCTTCTTCCCTGCGCGCTGGTGCCGCACGGCCGGTCTCCTAGACCTCCGAGCCGTTCGACGACATCGAGCCGCCGCGCAGCGTCAGCCCGTGCTGCGCCAGCGTCTCCTTGACCTCCTCGATCGACTTCTTGCCGAAGTTCGGGATCGCCGCCAGCTCGGACTCCGTCTTGGTGACGAGGTCGCCGATCGTCTCGATGCCGACGCGCTTGAGGCAGTTGTAGGAGCGGACGCCCAGCTCGAGCTCCTCGATCGGGAAGTTCTCCATGCCGCCCGCGAGCGACACGCCCGGCGTCTCGGGACCGCCGTCGGCGCCGATCGCGCTCTCGCCGAAGCCCTCGATGCGCTCGAGGTCGGTAAAGATCGCGAGCTGGCGGATCAGGATCTCCGCCGCCTGCGCGATCGCGTCCTTCGGGTCGATCGAGCCGTTCGTGGTGACGTCGAGGATCAGCTTGTCGTAGTCGGTGCGCTGCCCCACGCGCGCGGCCTCGACGTCGTACGAGACGCGGCGGATCGGCGAGAACATCGAGTCGACGGGGATGACGCCGATCGTGTGCGCCTGCCCGCGGTTGCCCTCGGCGGGGACGTACCCGCGGCCGCGGCCGATCGTGAGCGTGATCTCGAGGCGGCCCTTCGAGGAGAGGTTCGCGATCTCGAGGTCAGGATTGAGGATCTCGAGGTCGGCGGGCGCCTCGATGTCGGCGGCGGTGACGACGCCCTCGCCGCGCTTCGTCAGTCGCACCTCCACCTCCGGCGACTCGCCGTGGAGGATGCAGACGAGTTGCTTCAGGTTGAGGATGATGTCCGTGACGTCCTCGCGGACGCCGGGAAGCGTCGTGAACTCGTGCGCGACGCCCTCGATCTTCACCGAGGTGACCGCGGCGCCCTCGAGCGACGAGAGCAGCACGCGGCGCAGCGAGTTGCCGAACGTGTAGCCGAAGCCGCGGTCGAGGGGCTCGATCGCGAACACGCCGTGGTGCTCGTCGATCTCCTCGTGCGTGATCCTCGGCACCTGGAAGTCGGTCGAAACGGAACTGCGTACAGCCACTTAGGCGTCCTTTCCTTCGAAGCCCTGCCGGGCCTGACACACGCGAGCTACTTGGAGTAGAGCTCGACGATCAACTGCTCGGAGACGGGGGTGTCGATCTCCGCACGCTCCGGCCACTTGAGCACCTTGCCGGTGAGACCCTCGTGGTCGGCCTGGAGCCACGGCGCGACTGCGGCGGTGAGGTCGGTCGCGTCGCGCACGATCTGCTCCGCACCCGAGCCCTGCTTCAGCGTGACGACGTCGTCCGGCTTCACCTGGAAGCTCGGGATGTTCACGCGGCGGCCGTTGACGAGGAAGTGGCCGTGCCGCACGAGCTGCCGCGCCTGGGCGCGCGAGGCGGCGAAGCCGAGGCGGTAGACGACGTTGTCGAGCCGCGTCTCGAGCATCCGCAGGAGCGTCTCGCCGGTGATGCCGCTCTCCCGGTTCGCCTTCTCGTAGTACGTCCGGAACTGGTTCTCGAGCAGCCCGTAGTAGCGGCGCGCCTTCTGCTTCTCGCGCAGCTGCAGCAGGTACTCGCTCTGCTTGATGCGGCCGCGGCCGTGCTCGCCCGGCGGGTACGACCGGCGCTCGATCGCGCACTTCTCCGTCAGGCAGCGCTCGCCCTTCAGGAAGAGCTTCATGCCCTCCCGGCGGCACTGCTTGCACTTCGGCGACCTGTCGCGGGCCATCAGACACGCCTCCGCTTCTTCGGGCGGACGCCGTTGTGGGCCTGCGGCGAGACGTCCTTCACGCCGAGGATCTCGAGGCCGGCGGCCTGCAACGACCGGATCGCCGTCTCGCGTCCGGAGCCGGGCCCCTTCACGAAGACCTCGACCTTCTGCAGCCCGTGCTCCATGCCCTTGCGCGCCGCCGAGTCGGCCGTGACCTGCGCCGCGAACGGCGTCGACTTGCGCGAGCCCTTGAAGCCCGCCGAGCCGGCCGACTCCCAGACGATCACGTTCCCGTCCTTGTCGGTGAGCGCGACGATCGTGTTGTTGAACGACGTCTTGATGTGCGCCTGGCCGATCGCGATGTTCTTGCGGACGCGGCGGCGGGTGCGGCCGCGGGCCGCGGTGCGACGCGGAGGAGCCACTAGCGCGAGCCTTCCGAGCTTCCGCGAGGGGTAGGGGCTCCGGAGATTCCCGAACCTGGTTCGTCTGCGACGAACCAGGTTCGCGTGCTTCGAGCCGTAGCCACGAGCAGTCGAAGGCTCACTTGGCCTTCTTTCCGCGCCCGACGGTCTTCTTCGGGCCCTTGCGCGTGCGCGCGTTGGTCTTCGTCCGCTGGCCGTGCACCGGGAGGTTGCGACGGTGCCGCAGGCCGCGGTACGAGCCGATCTCCTGCAGCCGCTTGATCGACTGCGTGCGCTCGCGCCGCAGGTCGCCCTCGACCTGCTCGTTCGCGTCGATGTAGTCGCGCAGCTTCGCCACCTCGTCCTCGGTGAGGTCGCGCACCTTCGTGTCGGGCGAGAGGCCGAGCGCGGCGCAGATCTTCTGCGCGGTCGGCTGGCCGATCCCGTAGATGTAGGTCAGCCCGATCTCGAGCCGCTTCTGATTCGGCAGGTTGACGCCGGCGATGCGTGCCACGTGCTCTGTTCCTCCTCTACCCCTGCCGCTGCTTGTGCCGCGGGTTGCTGCAGATGACCATGGTGCGCCCGTGCCGCTTGATCACGCGGCAGCGCTCGCACATCGGCTTGACGGACGGACGGACCTTCATCTCGTTAGTTTCGGTGGCGGTAGGTGATGCGACCGCGGGTCAGGTCGTACGGGGAGAGCTCCACCTTGACCTTGTCGCCCGGGAGGATGCGGATGTAGTGCTTGCGCATCTTCCCGGAGATCGTCGCGAGGACGTCGTGGCCGCCCTCGAGCGCGACGCGGAACATCGTGCTCGGCAGGGCCTCGGTGACCTCGCCCTCGACCTCGATCTTGTCGTCCTTGCTCGCCAATCCTTCCTTCTCGAATGGAGACACGAAAAAGCCGCGCGCGGGCAGCCGCCTCGCGGCGCGGGTGCCTATGGTACCAGGACTCCCGCGCCGTTCGTGAGCACGCGGGGGCCGGCGGCGGTGACGGCGACCGTGTGCTCGAAGTGGGCCGCCAGGGAGCCGTCGGCGGTCGAGATCGACCACTCGTCGTCGTGGACGTAGACGTCCGCCGCGCCCGCGGTGATCATCGGCTCGATGGCCAGGGTCATGCCCTCCCGCAGCTCCGGGCCGCCGTAGGCGGAGACGAAGTTGGGGACCTGCGGGTCCTCGTGCATGGCCCGCCCGACGCCGTGGCCGACGAGGCTGCGGATGACGCTGAACCCCGCCGACTCGGTGGCGGTCTGCACGGCACGGGAGATATCGCCGATCACGTTTCCCGCCCGCGCCTGGGCGATCCCGGCCTCGAGCGCCGCGGTGCACGCGTCGAGCAGCCGCTGCGCGTCCGGCGAGATACGGCCGACCGGGAAGGTCCAGGCCGAGTCGGCGACGAAGCCGTCCAGCGTGACGCCGACGTCGACGGAGAGGACGTCCCCGTCGGCGAGCTTCCTCGTCCCGGGGATCCCGTGCACCACCATGTCGTTCGGCGACATGCACGTGGCCGCCGGATAGCCCTTGTAGCCCTTGAAGGTCGGCTCGCCGCCGTTCGCGCGGATGTACTCCTCGGCGATCGCGTCGAGCTCGCCGGTCGTGATCCCCGGCTGGACGTGCTCCTCGAGCAGCGCCAGCGTCCCGGCGACGACCTGGCCGGCCCGGGCCATCGTCTCGATCTCCGCCTGCGACTTCCGGATGATCAACGGACCACCTGGAGGCTCGAAACTCGCGAACCTGGTTCGCCGCGGGGCGGCGAACCAGGTTCGAGGAGCACCTCGCCAGTCACGCCGCCACCCCGGAGAGGGCGTCCTCGATCTCGCGCCAGACCTCGGCGACCGTGCGGCCCGCGTGGAGCGGCACGAGCTTGCCGGTGGCGCGGTAGTGCTCGACCACCGGCTCCGTGTCGGCGTGGTAGATCGCGAGACGGCGGGCGATCACCTCGGGCGTGTCGTCGGGCCGCCCCTCCTCCTCCGCCCGCTTGCGGAGGCGCGCGACGGCCGTCTCGTCCGGCAGGTCGAAGAAGAGGATCGCGTCGAGCGACCGCTCGATCGCCGCCAGCGTCTCGTCGAGCGCCTCCGCCTGCGCGAGGTTCCGCGGGAAGCCGTCGAGGACGAAGCCGTCGGCGGCGTCGGGCTCGGCGAGCCGCTCGCGGATGAGCGCCACGGTCAGGTCGTCCGGCACGAGCTCGCCGGCGTCCAGGATCGGCTGCACGCGCAGCCCCAGCTCGGTTCGTGCGGCGATCGCCGCCCGGAACATGTCGCCGGTCGAGACGTGCGGGATCCCGTACGCCTCCGCGATCCGCTTCGCCTGCGTTCCCTTGCCGGCGCCCTGCGGGCCCAGGACCAGCAGGTTCACTACCGCAGGAAGCCCTCGTAGGAGCGCATCATCATCTGCGACTCCATCTGGCGCATCGTGTCGAGCGCGACGCCGACCACGATCAGCACCGAGGTGCCGCCGAGGGCGCGCGAGGTCGCCTGCTGGAAGCCGAAGTGGTTGATGAAGATCGACGGCAGCACCGCGACGACCGCGAGGAAGATCGAGCCGGGCAGGGTCAGGCGCGTCAGCACGCGGTCGAGGTACTGCGCCGTCGGCGGGCCGGGGCGAATGCCCGGGATGTAGCCGCCGTACTTGCGCAGGTTGTCGGCCTGGTCAACGGGGTTGAACTGCACGGCCGTGTAGAAGAACGTGAAGACGATGATCAGCAGCGCCTCGACGGCGAGGTACGTGTTCGACGTCTGCGCGAAGTGGTGGTTGATGAACGTCTGCGTGTTCGGCGCGAAGGAGCCGACGGTCTGCGGCAGCGCGAGCAGCGCGGCCGCGAAGATCACCGGGATCACGCCGGCCATGTTCACGCGCAACGGCATGTAGGTCGACCCGCCTGTCGTCTCGCGCCTGCCCACCATCCGCTTCGCGTACTGGATCGGGATCCGCCGCTGCCCCTCCTGCACGAACACGACCGCGACGACCACGCCGAGCGCGACGAGCGGGAAGAACAGCTTCTCGGTCGGCCCGCCGTTGATCCACGCGTTGATGCCGGTCGGCATCGAGGTGAGGATCGACGCGAAGATCAGCAGCGAGATGCCGTTGCCGATGCCGCGCTTCGTGATCTGCTCGCCCATCCACATCAGCAGCGTCGTGCCGGCGGTGAGCGTGATCACGATCAGCACCAGCCGCCCCGTGTTCGCCGGCAGCACGTGCTCGCGGCGGAACAGGTACGCGTACCCGGCCGCCTGGGCCGCGGCGAGCACGACCGTCAGGTAGCGCGTGTACTGCGTGATCTTGGCGTAGCCGGCCTCGCCTTCCTTCTGCAGCTGCTCGAGCGTCGGGATCACGACCGTCAGCAGCTGCAGGATGATCGACGCCGTGACGTACGGCATGATCCCCAGCGCGAAGATCGAGAAGCGGGCGAGCGCGCCGCCCGAGAACAGGCTCAGCAGGCCGAAGACGCCGCCGCCCGATTTGATGAAGCTGTTGACCTGGCTCGCGTCGACGCCCGGCGCCGGCATCCACGAGCCGAGCCGGTAGGCCGCGAGGACGAGAGCAGTGAACAGGAGCCGGCGCCGGAGCTCCGGGACCCGCCACGCGTTGGCGAGCCAGGAGAGCATCTACTCGGACGCTGCCTCGGGCGCCGCCTGCGTGCGCCCCTCGGGGCGCCGCTTCAGGTTCTTCTGCCGGCGCGGCTTCGGTTCGCGCAGCAGCGTCAGCTTGCCGCCGGCGGACTTCACCTTGCGCTGCGCCGTCGCGGACGCGGCGTGCACGGTGATCGTCAGCTTCTTCTCCAGGTTGCCGGTGCCGAGGAGCTTCACGTCCTTGCGCAGCGAGCGGATCAGGCCCTTCGCCTTCAGCGACTCGGGCGTGACCTCCTCGCCCGCCTCGAAGCGCCGGTCGAGGTCGCGCAGGTTCACCGGCTGCGTGTGCGTGCGGAACGGGCCGACCGGCATCGCGTCCGCGGACGTCGAGCCCCGGAGCTTGGTGACGCGCATGTACAGCGGCATCTGGCCGCCTTCGAAGCCGACGCGCATCGCGTGCGAGCCGGCGCGGGCCTTCTGGCCCTTGATCCCGCGGCCCGAGTACCGGCCCTTGCCGGAGCCAAGGCCGCGGCCGACGCGCTTGCGGTCGCGCCGCGCCTGCGCCGGCTTCAGGTTCGACAGGTTCAGCTCTTCGGGCATTCGGGGCTCAGCTCCGCTCGACTTCCACGAGGTGACGCACCTTCCTCAGCATGCCAGCGATCGCCGGGGTGTCGTCGTGCTCCGCCGTCTTGCCGATCCGGCCGAGGCCGAGCGCCCGCAGCGTGCCGCGGTGGCGCGGCGACTGGCCGATCGCGCTCCGCACCTGCCTGAGCTTGAGCGTGGCCACGCTACGAGGCCTCCTTCGCCGGCTCCGGCTCGGCCTCGCGCGGGAACGGCAGGATCTCCCAGATCGACTTGCCGCGCGCGCGGGCGACGTCCTCCGGCCGCCGGAGCGACCGCAGCGCCGTCTCGGCGGCCTTCAGCATGTTGATCGGGTTCGTCGTGCCGAGCGACTTCGCGAGCACGTCGCGGATGCCGCCGAGCTCGAGCACCGCCCGCACGCCGCCGCCGGCGATGACGCCGGTTCCGGGCGAGGCCGGGCGCAGCAGGACGCGGGCCGCGTCGAACTCGCCCACCACCTCGTGGGTGATCGTCGAGCCGTGCTTCGGGACGGTGAAGAGGTTCTTCTTGGCGTCGTCGACCGCCTTCGAGATGGCGAGCGGGACCTCGCGCGCCTTCCCGTAGCCGACGCCGACGCGGTCGACCTCGTCGCCGATCACGACGAGCGCGGTGAACGAGAACCGCCGGCCGCCCTTGACCACCTTGGCGACGCGGTTGATCTCGACCACGCGCTCCTTGAGCTCCCTCGTCTCCTGGACGTCGACTGCCATCAACGTTCATCCCCTGCATGGAGCGTGGGATCTGGCCGCGAAAAGCAAGCCAGGCAAGGACGCAGGAAGCGTTCGTAGCCGGAGGCTACGGGCGCGACCGAGGACGCAGCCTGGCGCCGCTTTGCAGCGAGCCAGAGACCGCGGGACATGCGGGGGGTGGACGTGTTCAAAACTTCAGTCCTCCTTCGCGGGCGGCGTCCGCCAGCGCCTTCACCCGCCCGTGGTAGAGGTAGCCGCCCCGGTCGAAGACGACCTGCTGGATGCGGTGCTTCCAGGCGGCCGCGGCAAGCAGCTTGCCGACCTCGGCCGCCTGCGCGGTCTTGTCGCCCGAGAACGACTTCGGCAGGTCGAGCCACGACGCGGCCGCGACGGTGCGGCCGGCGTCGTCGTCGACGAGCTGCGCGAAGATGCCGCGGTTCGAGCGGAAGACGACCAGGCGCGGTCTCTCCGCGGTGCCGCGGACCTTCCCGCGCACGCGGCGATGGCGGCGCAGGCGCGCCTCGCGGACGGAGAGGGAGCTCATCGTCGAGACTCCCGAACCTGGTTCGTCTTCGACGAACCAGGTTCGCGCGTTGGACGTCCGGTCGTCACGCTCGCTTCCCGACCTTGCGGCGGACGAACTCGCCTTCGTAGCGGATGCCCTTGCCCTTGTAGGGCTCGGGCGGACGCACCTTGCGGATCTCGGCGGCGGTCTGGCCGACCACCTGCTTGTCGATGCCGCGCACGACGATCTGCGTCGGCGCCGGGACCTCGAAGGAGATCCCCTCACGCGGCACCACGCGCACCGGGTGCGAGTAGCCGACCTGCAGCTCGAGCGCCGTGCCCGCGAGCGTCGCGCGATAGCCGACGCCCTGGATCTCGAGGCGCTTCTCGAAGCCGTTGGTGACGCCCTCGACCATGTTCGCGACGATCGTCCGGGTGAGGCCGTGGAGGGCGCGATCCTCGCCGCGGTCGGTCGGCCGCGTGACGACGATCGAGCCCTCCTGCTGCTCGATCTTCATCCGCGCCGGCACGTCGCTGCGGAGCTCGCCCTTCGGCCCCGCGACGGTGACGCGGCCGGGGTCGATCGACACCAGCACGCCGGCCGGCACGTCGATGGGTCTCTTTCCGATGCGCGACATCTCAGCGGCTACCAGACGAAGCAGATGACCTCGCCGCCGACCCCCTGCTGCTCGGCGGTGCGGCTCGTGCAGACGCCGCGGGACGTGGACAGGATGGCGGTGCCCATGCCGCCGAGCACGCGCGGCAGGCGGTCCTTGCCGGCGTACACGCGACGGCCGGGCTTCGACACGCGCTTCAGGTCGGTGAGCACCCGCTCGCGGCCACGGCCGTACTTGAGCTCGACGACGAGCGTCTGCCGCGAGCCGTTCTCGCGCGACACGTGGAAGTCGCGGATGTAGCCCTCCTCCTTGAGGATGCGGGCGATCTCCTCCTTGAGCTTCGAGTGCGGCATCTCGGTGCGCGCGTGCAGCGCCCGGTTGGCGTTGCGGATGCGGGTGAGCATGTCGGCGACGGGATCGGTCAGCATCGCTCTGCTCTCACCAGGAGCTCTTCGTCATGCCGGGGATCACGCCCTGGTGCGCGAGCTCGCGCAGGCAGATCCGGCAGAGGCCGAACTTGCGGAACACGGCGCGCGGCCGGCCGCACTTGTTGCAGCGCGTGTAGCTGCGCACCTTGAACTTCTGCGGCCGCGAGGCCTTGATCCTCAGCGATTTCTTGGCCACTGCTGTTACCTACCTCCGTCTGCGGCCGCGAACGGCAGCCCGAGCCCCGTCAGGAGCGCGCGGGCCTGCTCGTCGTCGACGGCCGACGTCGTGATCGTGACGTCGAGGCCGCGGATCTGGCCGATGCTGTCGTAGTCGATCTCCGGGAAGATGATCTGCTCGCGGATGCCGAGCGAGTAGTTGCCGCGTCCGTCGAACGAGCGCGGATTGAGCCCGCGGAAGTCGCGGATGCGCGGCAGCGCGATCGAGATCAGCCGGTCGAGGAACTCCCACATGCGGTCGCCGCGCAGCGTCACCTTCACGCCCACCGGCATGCCCTCGCGAATCTTGAACTGCGCGATCGACTTCCGCGCGCGCCGAACGTGCGCCCGCTGGCCGGCGATCGTCGTCAGCTCGTCGAGCGCCGCGTCGATCTGCTTCGCGTCGGTCTTGCCCTCGCCGACGCCCATGTTGAGCGTGATCTTCTCGACCTCGGGCGCCTGCATGATCGACTCCAGCCGAAGCTCGTCCTTCAGGCGCGCGCGCAGCTCGTCGTTGTAACGCTGCTTCAGGCGGGGCACGTAGGTCTCGGCGACTGCCATCAGCGGTCGAGCTCCTGGCCGCAGCCCTCGCGCTTGCAGACGCGCACCTTCACGGAGCCGTCCTTCGATTCCTTGATCCGGTAGCCGACGCGTGTCGGCAGCTTGCAGGTGGGGCACACGACCATCACGTTCGAGACCGAGACGGCCGACGGCCGCGCGACGATCCCGCCCGGGACGATCTGCGTGCCGCCCATCCGGCTCGCGTCGCGAATCGGGCGCGGCTTCTGGTGGCGCTTGACGACGTTCAGGTTCTCGACGACGACGGTCCGCTCGCGCGGGCGCGCGTCGAGGACGCGACCCTGCTTGCCGCGGTCCTTGCCCGTCAGCATCTGGACGGTGTCGCCCTTCCTCACCTTCATCACTGCCACCTACAAGACCTCCGGAGCCAGGCTCACGATCTTCATGAAGTTCTTCTCGCGCAGCTCGCGGGCGACCGGCCCGAAGATGCGCGTCCCGCGCGGGTTCCGCTGGTTGTCGATGATCACCGCCGCGTTCTCGTCGAACGCGATCAGCGTCCCGTCGTCACGTCCGAAGGGCTTCTTCGTCCGCACGACGACGGCCTTCACCACGTCGCCCTTCTTGACCGTCCCCTGCGGGGCTGCGGCCTTGACGGTCGCCGTGATGACGTCGCCGACGCGCGCGTAACGGCGCTTCGAGCCGCCCGCGACGCGGATGCAGAGTAGCTCACGGGCGCCCGTGTTGTCGGCGACCTTCAGCCGTGTCTCCTGCTGGATCATCGCGTTCTCGCTACCGCGCCTTCTCCACGATCTCGGCCAGCCGCCAGCGCTTCGTCCGCGACAGCGGCCGCGTCTCGACGATGCGGACCGTGTCGCCGACTCCGGCGGCGTTACGCTCGTCGTGCGCGTGGAACTTCACCGACCGCCGCACGACCTTCTTGTACGTCGGGTGGATGCGCGTCACGTCGACCTTCACCACGATCGTCTTGTCGCCCTTGTCGGAGACGACGACGCCGCGCCGCTCCTGGCGCCGGCCCCGCTCGGCCTCCGGCTTCGGCGTGCGCACGATCGGCTTCCGCGTCTTCGGCTTCTCGCGCACGGGCTTGGGCCGCTGCCGCCGCTCGGAGCGCGGAACGTGGCGTCGCGAGCGCTGCTTCTTCGGCACCGCGTCGACCTCGGGAACCTGGTTCGTCTCCGACGAACCAGGTTCCGGTGTCTCGGCCTGCGCCGGCGCGTCTTCCGTGACGGTGCCTGACACCTCTTCGGCCTCCGGCGCGTCTTCCGTGACGGTGCCTGACACCTCGGTGTCAGACACCTCTTCTTCGTTCTTCTCGTCGTCCGTCATCTGATCGCCTTCCGCTCGTGCTGGACGGTGAGGATGCGCGCGATCTCGCGCTTCGTGAGCTGGAGGCGCGACGTGTTCTCGAGCGCGCCCGTGGCCGCCTGGAAGCGCAGGTTGAAGAGCTCGCGGCGCGTGTCGGCGAGCCGGTTCTCGAGCTCGTCGTCCGTCATGTCGCGCAGGTCCCTAGCCCGCAAAGAGATCACCGCCCTCGCGCTTCACGAACTTCGTCTTCACCGGCAGCTTCTGACCCGCGAGGCGGAGCGCCTCCTTCGCGAGCGGCTCGGGCACGCCGGCCAGCTCGAACATCACCCGGCCCGGCTTCACGACCGCGACCCAGCCCTCGGGCGAGCCCTTGCCCTTGCCCATGCGGGTCTCGGCGGGCTTCTTGGTGTACGACTTGTCCGGGAACAGGTTGATCCAGACCTTGCCGCCGCGCTTGATCTTGCGCGTCATGGCGATGCGGGCGGCCTCGATCTGGCGGTTCGTCACCCAGCCGGCGTCGACCGACTTGAGGCCGAACTCGCCGAACTGGACCGCCGTCTGGCCCTTCGAGGCGCCGGCGCGACGGCCGCGGTGCATCTTCCGGAACTTCGTCTTCTTCGGGAGCAGCATCAGCTGTCGGCCTTCTTGCGCGAGGCGCGCGGCCGCTTCGGCTTCTCCGAGCCGCTCGCGTCGAGCTTCGTCGGGTCCTCGGTCTGCGTCTTCGGCGTCGTCGAGTCGGGCGCGTCGGCGACCGGCGCCGGCGTCGTCTCCACCTGCGGCTCGAGCGCCGGCTGCTCCCGGCCCTCGGCCGAGACGCCCTGCTCGTCCGTACGCGGAAGCTCCACGCTCTCCCTCGGCGCCGCCGGGCGCGCGCCGGCCCGTCCGCGCGCCGCGCCCGGACGGGCGCCACCGCGCTGGCCGGGGCGCCCGCGGCGCACCGGACCGAGCCCCTCGCGATCCTGGCCGCGCCCGCGGCCGGACTCGCGCGAGGCGCCGAGCCCCTCGGTGACGCCGCCGCGACGGCGCGCCGTGTCCTGGTCGCCGAGCCGTGTCTCCTTGCCGCCGCCGGGGATGCCGCCGTAGCCCTCCGGCATGATCTCGCCCTTGTTGATCCAGACCTTCACGCCGATGCGGCCGGTCGGGGTCTTCGCCTCGACGAAGCCGTAGTCGATGTCGGCGCGGATGGTGTGCAGCGGGACACGGCCCTCGGAGTACTGCTCGGAGCGGCTCATCTCCGAGCCGCCGAGGCGGCCGGAGCACTGCACCTTCACGCCCGCGGCGCCGGAGCGAATTGCGGAGGCGAGCGAGCGCTTCATCGCGCGCCGGAACGACACACGGTTCTGCAGCTGCTCCGCGATCGACTGCGCGACGAGCTTCGCGTCGAGCTCGGGACGCTTGATCTCGTTGATGTTGATGTGGACGTTCTTCTTCGTCAGCGCGTGGATCTCGCGCCGCAGCGCGTCGACCTCGACGCCCGATTTGCCGATCACGATGCCGGGGCGCGCCGTGTAGATGTCGATGGTGATCCGCTGCTTGTCCTTGCGGATCAGGATGTCGGACAGGCCCGCGTGCGACAGCTTGCGCAGGATGTGGTCGCGGATCTTGATGTCCTCGATCAGCGCGCCCGCGAACTCCTTCTTGCCGACCATCCAGTTCGACTTCCAGTCGTGAATGACGCCGACGCGCAGCCCGCCCGGATGAACCTTCTGTCCCATTACTCGCTCGTCTCCCTCTGCGCCACCTCGACCGTGATGTGGCAGGTGCGCTTGAAGATGCGGTTGACGCGGCCGCGTGCGCGCGGCCGCCACCGCTTGATCGTCGGGCCTTCGTCGACGTAGGCCGCAGCGACGACGAGGTCGTCGCCGTTCCAGTGGAGCGCCGGGTTCGACTCCGCGTTCGCGACCGCCGAGCGCAGCACCTTCTCGACGTCCACCGCCGCCGCACGCGGCGTGAACGCGAGGATCGTGCGCGCCTCCGGCACGGTCCGCCCGCGGATGTGGTCGGTCACCAGCCGTGCCTTGCGCGGCGAGACGTGCACGAACTTCGCCACCGCGCGGACCGTCTGGCGTTCCCGTGTCTCGACGGCCGCCACTACTTCCTCTTCACCTGCGTCTTCTGGTCGCCGGCGTGTCCGCGGAAGTGCCGCGTCGGCGCGAACTCGCCGAGCTTGTGCCCGACCATCTGCTCGGACACGAACACAGGGACGTGCTTGCGCCCGTCGTGGACCGCGATCGTGTGGCCGACCATCTCCGGGAAGATCGTGCTGGCGCGCGACCAGGTGCGCACCATCTGCTTGCTGCCCGAGGCGTTCATCGCCTGGATGCGGCCCATCAGCCGCTCCTCGACGAACGGCCCCTTCTTCGAGCTCCTGCTCACCTGTTACCTCTCTCCTTGCCGCGGCGGCGGCCGCGGACGATCAGCTTGTCCGACTCCTTGTTCTTCTGGCGCGTGCGCTTGCCGAGCGTCGGCACGCCCCACGGCGTCACCGGGTGCCGGCCGCCCTTGGACTTCCCCTCGCCGCCGCCGTGCGGGTGGTCGACCGGGTTCATCGCGCTGCCGCGAACGGCCGGCCGCTTGCCGAGCCAGCGGCTCCGCCCCGCCTTGCCGCCCGTCACGTTGCCGTGGTCGACGTTGCCGACCTGCCCGACCGTCGCGCGGCAGGTGAGCAGCACGCGGCGCATCTCGCCCGACGGCAGCCGCAGCGTCGCGTAGCTTCCGTCCTTGGCCACGAGCTGGACGCCGGAGCCGGCGGAGCGCGCCATCTGGCCGCCCTTGCCGGGCTTCAGCTCCACGTTGTGTACGAGCGTCCCGGTCGGGATCAGCTCGAGCGGCAGCGCGTTCCCGGGCTTGATGTCCGAGCCGGGCCCGGACTGGACCACGGAGCCGACGCGCAGGCCCGCAGGGGCGAGGATGTAGCTCTTGAAGCCGTCCGCGTAGTGGAGCAGCGCGATGCGCGCCGACCGGTTCGGGTCGTACTCGATCGCGGCCACCTTCGCCGGCACGCCGTCCTTCGTGCGCTTGAAGTCGACGACGCGGTAGCGGCGCTTGTGGCCGCCGCCCTGGTGGCGCGTCGTGATCCGGCCGGTGTTGTTGCGGCCGCCCTTCTTCGTCAGCTTCTCGGTCAGCGCCTTCTCCGGCTTCGACTTCGTCACCTCGGCGAAGTCGGAGACCGTCATGAAGCGGCGGCCCGGGCTGGTGGGCTTGAACCTGCGGACCGGCATCAGACCTCCCTCGAAACTGTTTCGGCCGTTCCGGTCGAAACAGTTTCCGACTTGGCCGGCATCACAGCTGCGCTCCTTCGAAGATCTCGATCGTGTCGCCGGGGCGAAGCTGCACGATCGCCTTCTTCCAGCCGGGGCGCGTGCCGCGGAAGAGGCCGCGCCGCTTCGGCTTCGCGGGCATCGAGACGACGTTGACGCGGACGACCTTCACGTCGAACAGCTCCTCGACGGCCTGGCGGATCTGCGTCTTGTGCGCGTCCGGGTGCACCCTGAACGTGTAGCGGCCCGTCGTCGTGGCCGCGTAGCTCTTCTCCGAGACGATCGGCTTGAGGAGGACCTGGCTCGCGTGCATCTACGCGTCACCTCCGGAAACTGTTTCGTCGCTCCGCGACGAAACAGTTTCGAGTGCTCTCGCCTCGACGACCTCGAGGGCCGGGCCGCTGACGAGCAGCGAGCGCGCCCACACGACCGCCGAGACCTCGAGCTCGTCGGGCGTCACGACCGCGACCCGCTGCAGGTTGCGGAAGCTCTTCACCAGCGCCTCGTCCTCGGCGTTCGCGACCAGCACGAGCGGCAGCTCGAGCCCGGCGGCGCGGACGAGCTCGCGGGCCTGACGCGTCGAGGGCGACTCGAACGCCGCGGGGTCGACCACGGCGAGGCTGCCCGCGGCCTGGTGGCTGCTGAGCGCCGAGCGAAGCGCGGCCTTCGCCACCTTGCGGTTGACCTTCTGGACGAAGCTCCGCGCCGAGCGCGCGAACGCGTGGCCGCCGCCCGTGAAGTGCGGCGCGCGGACGGTGCCCTGGCGCGCACGGCCGGTGCCCTTCTGGCGCCACGGCTTCGTGCGGCCGCCCGAGACGAGGCCGCGGCTCTTCGTCGCCGCCGTTCCCGCTCGCCGCGCGTTCAGCTCGGATCGCACGACCTCGTGCACGAGGTGCGGCTTCACCTCGGCCGCGAACACGGCCTCGGCGAGCTCGACCTCGCGCGTCTTCCCGCCGGACGCGTCGTACACGGGAGCGCCGGGCATCAGCCGCGCACCTCCACGAAGCCGTTCGTCGGGCCCGGGACGGCGCCCTTCACGAGCAGCAGGTTCCGCTCCGCGTCCACCTCGTGGACGGTCAGCCCGGTCTGCGTGACCCGCTTCCCGCCCATGCGGCCCGCCATGCGCACGCCCTTGAAGACGCGCGACGGCGTCGCCGACGCGCCCACCGAGCCCGGCTTGCGGATGTTGTGCGAGCCGTGCGCGCGCGGGCCGGAGCCGAAGTTGTGGCGCTTGATCGTGCCCTGGAACCCCTTGCCGACGCCGATCCCGCTCACCTTCACCGCGTCGCCCGGCTCGAAGACGCCGACGGTGACCGCCTCGCCCTCGACGCCGCCGTCGATCGGACCGCGGAACTCGACCAGGCGCCGGTGCGGCCCGACGCCGAACTTCGCGAGATGGCCGAGCTCCGGCTTCGTGAGCTTCCGCTCGGCGACCGGCTCGAACGCGAGCTGCACGGCGTCGTAGCCGTCGACGTCCGCCGTCTTCACCTGGACCACGGGGCACGGCCCCGCCTCGATGACGGTGACGGGCGTGACCGCGCCGGTCTCCTCGTCGAAGACCTGCGTCATGCCGAGCTTTCTGCCGAGAATCCCTTTTGCCATCAGATCTTCGTGTCAGACACCAACCCAAAAGGTGTCTGACACGTAGCGGAAACGGTTTTCATAGTTTGATCTCGATGTCGACTCCGGCCGGCAGGTCGAGGCGCATGAGCTGGTCGATCGTCTTCGGGGTCGGGCTGAGGATGTCGATCAGCCGCTTGTGCGTCCGCACCTCGAAGTGCTCGCGCGAGTCCTTGTCCTTGAACGGGCTGCGGATGACGCAGTACACGTTCTTCTCGGTCGGCAGAGGGACCGGCCCGGTGATCGTGGCGCCGCTGCGCTGCGCGGTGTCGACGATCTGCTGGGCCGACCGGTCCAGCTGCTGATGGTCGTAGCCCTTCAGGCGGATCCGGATCTTTCCCTGTGCCATGAGTCTCGGCTCGCTTCCTACTTGATGACTTCGGTGACGACGCCCGCGCCGACGGTGCGGCCGCCCTCGCGGATCGCGAACCGGAGACCCTGATCCATGGCGATCGGCTGGATGAGGTCGATCTCCATGTTCGTGTTGTCGCCCGGCATGACCATCTCCTGGCCCTCGGGCAGCTTGATCGAGCCGGTCACGTCCGTCGTGCGGAAGTAGAACTGGGGCCGGTAGCCGTTGAAGAACGGCGTGTGGCGGCCGCCCTCGTCCTTCGAGAGGACGTAGACCTCGGCGTTGAACTGCGTGTGCGGCGTGATCGAGCCGGGCTTGGCGAGCACCTGGCCGCGCTCGACCTCCTCGCGCTTGACGCCGCGGAGCAGCGCGCCCGCGTTGTCGCCGGCCTGCGCGAAGTCGAGCGACTTCTGGAACATCTCGAGACCCGTGACGACGGTCTTCTCGACCTTGTCGTGGATGCCGACGATCTCGACCTCGTTGCCGACCTCGATCTTGCCCTGCTCGACGCGGCCGGTCACGACGGTGCCGCGGCCGGTGATCGTGAACACGTCCTCGATCGGCATCAGGAAGGGCTTCTCGGTATCCCGGATCGGCTCGGGCATGTAGGTGTCGACGGCATCGAGCAGTTGCTCGATCCGCTTCTTCCACTCCGGATCGCCCTCCAGCGCCTTCAGCGCCGAAACCCGGACGATGGGGATGTCATCGCCTGGGAACTCATACCGATTCAGCAGGTCGCGGAGGTCGAGCTCCACCAGCTCAAGAAATTCCTCGTCGTCGACCATGT
>DASRDA010000017.1:0-46796 GCA_035652835.1 Gaiellaceae bacterium | reverse complement strand
TAGCGTGTTGGTAGGGGGACTCGCGTCCCCCGGGGGGCGTTGGGGCCGCAGCGCGCGGCCGGCGGCCGCGGCCCCGTGGTAGCGAGGAGCTAGACGCAGTCCTTGAGGCCCTGCGCCTCCGGCAGGGACTCGAGCTTCTTCAGCGTGTTGTTCTCGATCTGGCGGATGCGCTCGCGCGTGACGCCGAACGCCTTTCCGACCTCCTCGAGCGTGCACGGCTGGCCGCCGGTCAACCCGAACCGGAGCTCGATCACCTGCCGCTCGCGCTCGGGCAGCGCGTTGAGCGCGTTCTCGATGTCGGAGCGGCGCAGCGTCAGCGACGCGGCCTCGTCGGGCGTCTCGGTGTTCTCGTCCTCGACGAAGTCGCCGAGCTCCGAATCCTCTTCCTCACCGATCGGCTTCTCGAGCGAGACGGGGTGCTGCGCCATCCGCAGGATCTCTCGCACCTCCTCGGTCGTCATCTCGAGCTCCTCGGCAATCTCCTCCGGACGCGGCTCGCGACCGAGTCGCTGCACGAGCTGCCGCTCGATGTGCACGACCTTGTTGAGCTTCTCGACCATGTGGACCGGGATCCGGATGGTGCGCGCCTTGTCGGCGATCGCCCGCGTGACCGCCTGCCGGATCCACCACGTCGCGTACGTCGAGAACTTGTAGCCCTTGCGGTAGTCGAACTTCTCCACCGCGCGGATCAGCCCGAGCGAGCCCTCCTGGATCAGGTCGAGGAACGAGAGCCCGCGGCCCAGATACCCCTTGGCGATCGAGACGACGAGGCGGAGGTTCGCCTCGATCATCTGCGTCTTCGCCGTCATGTCGCCGCGCTCGATCCGCTTCGCCAGGTAGACCTCCTGGTCGGCGGTGAGCAGCGGCACCTTGCCGATCTCGCGCAGGTAGAGCCGGAGCGAGTCGAGCGACGGCTCGACGGTGAGGTCGAGCTTCGGCGCCGCCTTGACCTCCTCCTCGACGAGCGGCTGCTCGTGCGGGAGCCGCTTGTGCTGCTCGCCCTCGACGAGCTCGATGCCGTGGTCGATCAGGTAGGTGGTGAAGTCCTCGACTTGCTCCTTGGAAAGCTCGATCTCCTCGAGCCCGCTGACGATGTCGTCGTAGGTGAGGAAACCCTTTTCCTTCCCGATCTCGACGAGCTTCTGGAGTTCCTCGACGTCGGGAAGAGCAATGTCGACAGTGAGCACCTGAGCACGACCTCCGGCTTCTACGCGGTTGACGGGGACCGAAACGACCAACGCAAACGCAGAGCCGGCACTGCCCACCTCCCCCGGCTCACCCTCAGACGCCGGTGACAATACATCAGGATTCGCCGCGGCGACACCGAAATTCGGCCGGCCGGTGCGCGGAGTACGCTCGCCTCGATGCTCGTCGCCGCCGTCGCAGCCGCGTCGATCGCCCGTCCCCCGCGCGCCTACCTCGACACGGGCGCGAACCGCGTGCCGCTCACCGTCTCCTCGTGGTGCTGGGCCGCCCGCTGCGGCGCGCCGATCGCGCGCGCCCGGCGAACGGCGCACGCCGCGCCGGGGTCGACGATCCGGATCGAGCTCGCGTTCGCGCCGACCGACATCCGGCTTGCGGTCGGCGGCGAACGGGTGCGCGCGTCGGTGCACGGCGACCTGGTCGAATGGCGCGCGACGCGGAGCGGCGGCGTCTCGGTGACCGCGACCGGCGTGCACGGCTTCGTCACATACGTCGGCCGGCTGTCGCTGCGCTGAGGAAGGGTGGAAGGCGGCGCTCGCTCGCGCCGCCTTCCGGCCGGGGGAGGCCCAGCACCGGCGCGGCCCCGCCGCATCGGGCTACGCCAGGCACATCCAGTGTGGGAGCGGCGGCAGGCTCGACCATCACCCGTTCGTGCCTCGCCGCCTCACTCCGGCGGGGGATCTCTCGATCGACCATCTAGGCTGGCCGTCCGTGGAGAGCCCGTTCGTCGCCCGCCTGCGCAGCGGCCCGCCCGTCGTCGCCGACGGCGGCATGGGCGTGATCCTCTCGGCGGCGGTCGCGGGCCTGCGAACGCCCGAGGAGGCGAACCTGCGTGCGCCGGACGCGGTCGTCGCCGCGCACGTCAGCTTCGTCAACGCCGGCGCCGAGCTGATCGAGACGAACACGTTCGGCGCCAACCGCCGCAAGCTGGCGCAGCACTACCTCGACGACGACGTCGAGCGGATCAACTCGGCGGGCGTGAAGCTCGCGCGGGACGCGCGCGAGGTGACCGGCCGCGACGTCTTCATCGCGGGGTCGATCGGCCCGGTCGGCGAGCACGACCGGGAGCCGTTCGCCGAGCAGGCGCGCATCCTCGAGGGACGAGGCGCCGACCTCTTCATGCTCGAGACGTTCTACGACCTGCTCGAGCTCGAGCTCGCGATCGAGGCGGTGCGGTCGGTGTCGAGCCTCCCGATCGTCGCGCTGATGAGCTTCGACGCCGACGCGGTGACGATGGGCGGCGTCGCCGCGCGCGACGCGGCCGAGCGACTGCGCGCGCTCGACGTCGCGGCGTTCGGCGCCAACCACGGCCGAGGACCGGCGGCCGCGCTCGCGGCGCTGGCGGAGATGTCGTCGGACGGAGCACCGCTCGCGGCGCTGCCGAACGTCGGCCTCGCGACGATGGCGGGCTCGCGCCTCGCGTTTCCGCACGCCACGCCCGAGTACTTCGGCGAGTTCGCGGCGCGCGCGCGGGCGCTCGGCGCGCAGGTCATCGGCGGCTGCTGCGGGACGACGCCGGCGCAGATCGCGGCGATCCGCGCGGCCGTCGACGAGAACCGCCGCGCCGCCGCGGTGCCGACCTCGCGCGCGCACGAGGACGAGCCGCTCGCGCACGCCGCCTCGGACGAGGAGCCGACCGCGCTGGCGCGGATGCTCGCCGCCGGCGAGTTCGCGATCTCCGTCCAGCTCGACCCCCCGCTCGGCGGCAGCGCCGACGGCCTCGTCGAGGTGGCGGCGGCGATTCGCGAGTCGGGCCTCGCCCACGTCGTCGACGTCAACGACAACCCGCGTGCGCGTGCGCGCATGAACGGGATGCTGGCCTCGGCCGCGATCCAGCGGCTGGCCGGCATCGAGGTGATCCCGCACCTGACGCCGCGCGACGCGACCGTCGCCGGGCTCGAGTCGCTGCTGCTCGGCGCGCACGCCGAGGGGATCCGGAACGTGCTGGCGGTGACGGGCGACCCGCCCGAGGCGGGCGACTACCCCGGCACGGGATCGGTCTACGACGTCGACGCGATCGGGCTGGTCGAGCTGGTCGCGCGCCTGAACCGCGGCGTCGACTTCCACGGACGCGCGATCGACGCGCCGACGGCGTTCTTCCCCGGCGTCGCCGTGAACCCGACGGCAGACGATCTCGAGCTGGAGGCCGAGCGCTTCGTGCGGAAGGTCGAAGCCGGCGCGCGGTACGCGATGACGCAGGTGCTGTTCGACCTCTCCTACCTCGAGTCGTTCCTGGAGCGCATCGGCGGCTCGCCGCTACCGCTGCTCGTGGGCGTCTGGCCGATCCGCTCGCTCGAGCTCGCGGTGCGCGTCCACAACGAGACGCCCGGCATCGTCGTACCGGACCACGTGCAGGAGCGCTACCGGCGGGCGGGCGCCGGCGCGGGCGAGGTGGGGATCGAGCTCGCGCGCGAGCTGATCGCAGGCGCGCGCGACCTCGCCGCGGGCGTCTACGTCGTCGCGCCCTTCCGGCGGCCGCTCGGCGTGCTGGACCTGCTGCGTTCTCTCTAGCAGCCGCCGGTCGAGACGGGGCCACGGGCGCGCGCGAGCGCCGCGCGCACCGGCGCGGCCGGGATGCCGTAGCCGGCGCGCGTGCCGACGCGCGCGGCGAAGATCGTCGCCTCGACGCGGCCCGACGCGTCGACGACCGGGCCGCCGGAGTTGCCGTGGCGCACGACCCCGCGGACGGCGGTGATCTCGCGCAGCGCGCCGTCGACCAGGACGTCCGCGGTGAGGCCGACGCGTCCCGGACGCGCGTCGAACGGGCCGTCCTCGGGATAGCCGAGGATCGCGACCGGCGCGCCCGCACGCGGCTCGGCGATCGCGAGCGGCGGAGCGCGCAGGCCCGGCACGCGCAGCACGGCGACGTCCTCGCGGCGGTCGACGACGAGCGCCTGCGCGGCGTGGCCGGCGACCTCGATGCCGCTCGCGCCCGCGACGACGTGCGCGGCGGTGACGACCTCGTGCGGGGCGGCGATCCAGCCCGACCCTTCGACGCCGAGGCCGCACGCGTTCGCGGTGATGCGCACGACGCTCGCGCGCGCGCGCCGCACCGCCGCCGACGAGAGCACACGCTCGTTCGGCGCCATCGGCGGCGGGAGCGGTCCGACGATCTGCGGGAACGGGTCGACGCGGTTGAGCGCGCGCAGCACGCTGCTCGGCGGCGCGATGGCGTTCAGGCGGCGGAGGATCGTCGACTGCTGCACGTCGCGGCGCAGGGAGGTCTGGCCGGGCCACTGGAGCAGTACCGCCCCCGCGACCCACACGAGCGCGAGCCCGACCGCCGCGCCGGCGAGCATCCCGCCGAGCGAGTCGAGCAGGCGCAGCGGCGGCAGCAGCGAGAGGCTGCCGCGCACCGCCGAGCCCGCCATGCTGGTGACGCCGTTCAGGAGCGCGGCGCCGATCAGCGCGCCGACGAGCGCGGCCGCAGGCGTGTAGTACGAGCGCGTCCCGCCGTGCAGGACGTGCGGCGCGATGCGCGCGCCGACGATCGCCCCCACCGCGAGCCCGCCGAACGAGAGCGCGGTCGCGATCAGACCGCGGCGGAGCCCGCCGAGCGCGCCGAGCACCGCGACCGCAACGGCGACCCAGTCGACGCGCGTCACGCCGCTGACGTTAGCCAGGGCGTCGGCGCGACCCGGACGTGCTGGTATGCAGGCCGGAGGGGAGAGGAGAGAGATCGCCGTCTGGACAGGACTCGTGCTGGCGCTCGTCTCGGCGGTCGCCGTGAACTGGGCGTACACGCGCGAGCACGACGCCGTGCGCGAGCTGCCCGCGATGTCGCCAAGACATCCGCTGCGGGCGGCCGGGGCGCTGCTCCACAGCCGTCCGTGGCTGGTCGCGTTCGGCACCGAGACGGCCGGCTGGATCGTGTACCTCGCCGCGCTCGCCCTCGCGCCGCTCGCGCTCGTGCAGGCGGTGAGCGCGAGCGGGATCGCGGTGCTCGCGCTCGCCGGCGCGCGCGGACATCCGGCGCGGCTCCCTCGCCGCGAGCGGCTCGCGATCCTGCTCGCGATCGCGGGGCTCGTGCTCCTCGGGCTGTCGCTCGCCGGCGCCCGTCCGGCCGACCACACCCCCGGCGTCGTGCGGGCCGCGCTCTGGCTCGGCGTCTGCGGCGGTGCCGCGGCGGCGCTCAGCGCGGCGCGCCTGCGCGCTTCGCACGCGGCGATCCTCGGCCTCGCGGCCGGGCTGCTCTTCTCGGGCGGCGACATCTCGGCGAAGCTCGTCGTGCACGGCGGGGCCTGGCTCCTCGTCGCCGTGCCGCTGGTCGCGTTCTACGCGCTCGGGTCGATCCAGCTGCAGGCCGCCTTCCAGCACGGCGACGCCGTCACCGCCGCCGGCATCGCCACGCTCACCACCAACGCCGTCCCGATCGCCGCGGGGATCCTGCTCCTCGACGAGTCGCTGCCCGGCGGGACGAACCGCGTCTTCCAGGTGGCCGCGTTCGCGCTCGTCGTCGCCGGGGCCGCGCTGCTCACCGATCCGCGGGCGCGGTCGCACGCGGCGTGACGGCGGGACGTCGAAGCGCCCGCCGCTACACTGCGCCCGCTAACCGGGGGCGTAGTTCAGCTGGTTAGAACGCCGGCCTGTCACGCCGGAGGTCGCGGGTTCGAGTCCCGTCGCTCCCGTTTCTCTTTGCAGGTATTTCGTGCGGAACCCGTGACGAGCGGGGTTCACATCCCGCGCTGATCCCGCGCCAGCTACGACGCGATCGTCTCTCGGCGCGGATCGAGCACCTTCTCCGCAGTAACGCGGGGTCAAAGTTCCTCGGCCAGCACCTCCTCGACGATCCGCGTCTGCGGCGTCCCCGCCAGCGCGGGCGCGGCGCGCCCCGAGCTCCACAACCCCTCCAGCGCGCAGCGGAAGGACTCGGCCTCGGCGACGGTGTCGAAGTCGAGATCGATCTTCACGTAGCGCGGATCGTCCACCGGCCTCGAGACCCGGTAACGACGGACGCCCGACTCCCGCCGCTGCACGGGATCCGCGTCGAACGCCTGCTTCCACACCTCGAAGTCGCTGACCGGATGCTCGACCTGAAGCGTCACCATGGAGCTTCCCCTTTCCGTTACATACTAGGTGTAGTCAATATCCGGATAGAGTAACGAACGGAGCAAGACCGTCAAGCGCGCGTACGAATCCGTTGTTCGCAAAGAGCAGGCGCGAGCCACGCGGCGACGCGTCCTCGACGCTGCGCAGCAGCTTCTCGAACGCGACGGCTACAGCGCCACGACGATGGCGGCGATCGCCGCCGAGGCGGAGGTCTCGCTCAAGACGGTCTACCTCGCGTTCGGAACGAAGAGCGGCGTGCTGCGCGCCCTCTGGCACCTCCTCCTGCGCGGCGACGAGGAGGCGATACCGGTCGGCGAGCGGCCGTGGTTCCGCGCGGTGTTCGAGGAACCCGACCCGGAACGGAAGCTGCGCCTCGACATCCACAACGCAACGGTCGTCCGAGGCAGGATCGGGAAGCTGCTCAAGGTGATCCGCGACGCCGCCCCGACCGACCCCGTGATCGCAGACCTCTGGGCGCGGATCCAGGCCGAGTTCTACGACAACCAGCGCGCGGTCGCAGCCGACCTTCACAAACGGCGCGCGCTACGCCGCGGTCTCGGCGTCGACCGCGCGGCCGACATCCTCTGGACGCTCAACCACCCGGACGTCTACCTGCTGCTCGTAAGCGAACGCGGCTGGACGCCGCGGCAGCACGAGCAATGGCTCGGCGACGTCGTCTGCGCGCAGCTGCTGCGCCCGCACGACCAGCTCCGAAGCTCGACCTTGTGAGCGCGCAGAGGTTCGAAGGCGCGCCGGTCGTGCGGGGTGGCGGTAATACTTTCCGAAGTGAAGCGTGCGGCCGACCCGTTCCGGGATCTCGACGTGATCGACTCGCGGGCGCCTCGGTTCAATCAGGCGACGGTCGGTGTTCTCGCGGCGCTGGCGGCGGCGACAGGCTGGTGGTGGCTGCTGGCTGTCCTCGCTGCCCAGTTGGTCCTCGGCCTCGTTCTCGGCCGCCGCTTCTGCCTGCCGTGTCTCGTCTACTTCACGCTCGTTCAGCCGGTGTTCGGCGAGGGCCCGCTCGAAGACGCTCGCCCGCCCCGATTCGCCAACGTTATCGGCGCCGCCTTCCTCACCGCCGCGACAGCCGCCTACGCCGCGGGCGCAGCCCTGCCCGGAGCGGCGCTGGCCGCACTCGTCGCGGCGTTGGCTCTGCTGGCCGCCGCCACCGGCTTCTGCACAGGCTGCGAGGCGTACAAGCTCGGCTCGCTGCTGCTCGGGCGCCCGTTCGTCTCCTGCCCGCTACCCGGGCGCACCCAGCCGGACGTCCCGACCTCGCCACCTCGACCCGAGCCAGCCGCTCGAGCCTGAGCTCCGAGCCGGTCAGACCGACGTGACTTCTCGTCACTCGTTCGATGCGCCGCTCACCAGCCCGCGGACGATCGCCCGCTGCGAGACCCCGTAGACGAGGGCGAGCGGCACGGTCGCAATGAGTGCGGCCAACGCGAGCACCGGTTTCGAGGCGCCCGCGAACATGTCGGTCAGCCCGACTTCGACCGGGTACTGAGAGGAGTCGGGCAGGACCGCGTAAGGCAGGAAGAAGTTGGTCCAGTCGGCAGCGAAGCTGAAGAAGAACACGAGCGCGATCAACGGCTTGGCCATCGGCAGGGCGATGCGCCGGAACGTGCCCCACTCGCCGCAGCCGTCGACTCGAGCGGCGTCGAGCAGCACGCGCGGGAGGGCGGTCGCGTAGTAGAGGTAAGCGAGAAAGACGCCGAACGGGAAGAACGCCCACGGCAGGACGACCGTGAGCGGCGAGCCGAGCAGGTGCAGCGCGTTCAGCTCGAGGAACGTCGGCAGCACGAGCGCCGTGACCGGCAGCGTCATCGCGATCGTCGTCAGGCCGAGGACGAGGCGGCGGCCGGGGAAGCGGCAGAGGGCGAGCCCGTACCCAGCCGGGATGGCGGTGACGAGCACGAGCAGGGTCGCCGAGAGGGAGTAGACAAGCGAGTTCTCCATCCAACGGCGAAAGAGATGATCGGCGAAGCCGTCGAGCTGGACCCACGCCCGCCCGACGTTGCGGAGGCTTCCGAGCGCGAACGGCCACTCGGTCGCGAGCTGGTAATCGGTCTTCGTCGGTGCGAGCACGAGCCAGACGAGCGGCGCACCGAAGAACGCTGCGAAGAGCGCCAGCACCAGCTGCCGGAGCGCCATGGCCAGGAACTTCACCGGTCGACCCGCGGCGCGCCTCCCCCGACGAGCCGCTCCACCTCTGCGCGCGTCGCCATCGAGGTGTCCCCCGGCGTGGTCATCGCGAGCGCGCCGTGGGCGACGCCGTACGCGAGCGCGCGGTCGACATCCGCGCCGTCGAGCAACCCGTGAATGAAGCCCGAGGCGAACGAGTCCCCGCCGCCGACCCGGTCGAAGATCTCGAGGCCGTCGAAGCGCGGGCCGACGTGGAAGCCCTCGCGGCTCCGGCAGACGGCCGTCCAGTCGTTGACGGTTGCGGTCCGCGCCTGACGCAGCGTCGAGGCGGCGAGGGCGAGCTGCGGATGGTCGTCGAGGACGCATTCGAGCAGCCGTCCGTAGCTGTCCGTCCTTAGCTTCAGCAGGTTCTCGTCGACGCCGTCGACGTGGTAGCCGAGGCCCGCGGAGAAGTCCTCCTCGTTCCCGAAGAGGACGTCGACGTGCTCGACGACCTGCCGGTTCACAGCCGCGGCCGCGCCGGTTCCACCGTGCGCCTTCCAGAGGGACGGGCGGTAGTTGAGGTCGTACGAAACAACGGTCCCGTAACGGCGAGCCGCCTCGACGCCCTCGATCGCGAGCAGTGCGCTCGTCTCGGACAGCGCGCAGAAGACGCCGCCGGTGTGGAACCAGCGGGCGCCGTCGATGCCGAAGACGTGATCCCAGTCCACGTCCCCCGGCTTGAGCTGCGACGCGGCGGAATGCCCCCGGTCGGAGCACCCGACGGCGCCGCGGACGCCGAACCCGCGCTCGGTGAAGTTGAGGCCGTTCCGCACCTCCCGCCCGACCCCGTCATAGACGCGCCAGACGAGTTGCGCCGAGTCGACGCCGCCTTGGAGCATCAGATCCTCGATCAGCCGCCCGACGGGGTTATCGGCGAGCGCCGTGACGATCCCCGTGCGCGCGCCGAAGCAACGGCGCAGGCCGCGCGCGACGTTGTATTCGCCTCCTCCCTCCCAGGCGCGGAAGGACCGTGTGGTCGAGATGCGGACGTCGCCCGGGTCGAGCCGGAGCATCACCTCGCCGAGCGCGACGAGGTCGTACCGGCACTCCTCACGCGGGCGGATGTTCACGCGGCGACCGCCTCACGGGCACGGCGGGTGATCTCGTCGAACCGACCCTCCGCGATTAGGGCCCGGTCTGCGATCCAGCTCCCGCCGCACGCCAGCACGGACGGCACCTCGAGGTACGAGGCGAGCGTCGCGGCGTCGACGCCGCCGGTCGGGATGAACCGCACCTGCGGGAACGTCGCCGAGAGCGCGCGAAGGAACGCGGGGCCGCCGAGCTGCGACGCCGGAAACACCTTTACCACCTCGTGGCCGAGCCGCACCGCTCGACCGAGCTCGGTCGGCGTCGCGACACCGGGGACGAACGGCAGGCCGAGCGCCTCGGCGGTGCCGAGCACCTCCTCGTCGATCCCCGGCGCGACGGCGAAGGCGGCGCCGGCATCTGCCGCGACGCCTGCCTGGCCCGGCGTCAGCACCGTGCCCGCGCCGACGAGCATCCCGTCCACGCGCACGGCGCGCGCGATTGCCTCCGCGGCGGCAGCAGTGCGGAACGTGATCTCGATGCACGCGATTCCGCCGTCGAGAAGCGCGCGGCAAAGCGCTTCGGTCGTCTCGGCGTCCTCGAGCGCGACGACGGGCAGAACCAGGGCCCGCTCGAGCGCCTGCGCGACCGCTTCGGCAGTCATCGACCGAGCCACCCGCCGTCGACCGGGAGCACCACGCCGTTCACGTAGTCCGCGGCGGAGGAGCAGAGAAAGACGATTGCACCAGCGATGTCGTCTGCCTCGGCCCACCTGCCGGCGGGGATGCGGGCGAGGATCTGCTCGTAGCGCTCGTGGTCGTCCTGCAGAGGCTGCGTGTTGTCGGTGCGCACGTAGCCGGGCGCGACGGCGTTCACGTTCACGCCGCGCCCGGCCCACTCGTTGGCGAGCGCCTTCGTCAGGCCGGCCACCGCGGATTTGGCGGCGGTGTAACCGGGGACGTTGATGCCGCCCTGGAACGACAGCAGCGAGGCGACGAAGACGATCTTGCCGCTGCCGCGCTCGAGCATGTCGCGGCCGAGCTCGCGCGTCAGGACGAACTGCGCGCTGAGATCGACCTCCAGGACGCGGTCCCACAGCTCGTCCCTATGCTCGGCCGCCGGCGCCCGCTCGATCGTGCCGGCGTTGTTGACCAGGATGTCAACGGCTTCGAGATCGCGCCGGACGGCCGACACGAGCTCGTAGACCTCGGCTCGGGTCGCGAAGTCGCAGCGATAGGAGCAACCGGGCTCCTCGCTCGCGTTCGCGCTGACGCCGACGACGCGTGCGCCGGCGGCCGCGAGCGCCGCCGCGGCGGCACGACCGATTCCGCGCCGGGCCCCGGTGACGAGCGCCACGCGACTGCTCAGGTCGAACGGCGACGCGCTCACGCCCGGCAGTCAACGAGGATCTTCATCGCCTGCCTGCCGTCGAGGAGCTCTGCGAACAGCTCCGGTACGCGGCCGATCGGCTCAGTCGCGGTGAGCAGCCGCTCGACTCCGAGCGCGCCGTCGGCCAGCAGCTCGAGCGCGGCCTCGAAATCCGCCGGCTCGTAGACGCGGGCACCGCGCACGTCGAGCTCCTTCCAGAAGAGGTCGAACAGGGCGACGGGCGTCGGCTCGGGAAAGATCGCGACGACGACGACCCGGCCCCGGATCGCCGCGTGCCCGGTCGCGGCGATGATGCCCGGCGCCGATCCGGAGACCTCGAACACGACGTCGGCACCCGCGCCGTCGGTCTCCGCCGCGACCGCCGCTTCGACCGCGTCGCCCGGCTCGAAGACGCTGAATCCAAGCTCGGCTGCCAGCGCCCGGCGCGCCGCGTCAACCTCGACGAGCAGCACGCGCGCGCCGCGCGCGCGGGCGACCAGCGCGACCAGCACCCCGATGGGCCCGGCGCCGATTACCAGCGCCAGTTCGCCGGCGGCGACCTCGCCGCGCCGGGCATCGTGGCAGGCGACCGCGAGCGGCTCCGTGAACGCCGCGAGCCTGAGGTCGAGCCCGTCGGGAACGCGGTGGACGGTGAACGCAGGGACGGTCCAGGACGCTTGCAGCGCGCCCGGCGCGTCGATGCCGATGAACTTCAGGTTCCTGCCGACGTGGCTGTAGCGCCGGTCCGCGTCCGGCACGGCGCGCGTGTCGAGAGGACGGACGACGACCGGGTCGCCGGGTTGGAGGCCCTCGACGTCGGGGCCGACTTCCGCGACGGTGCCGGACATCTCGTGCCCGATCACACGCGGCTCGCCGATCCGCGCGTCCATCGCCCCATGCGCGATGTGCAGGTCGGTGCCGCAGATCCCGCAGAAGGCGACGTCCAGCCGCACCTCTCCGGGTCCCGGCGGGACGACGGTGGCCGGTCCGACTCGAAAGACGCCCCGGCCCTCGTACGTCACGGCGCTTTTCATCATACGATCATATGAATGGCGCCACGCCTCGCGCAACTGGCTCAATCGCCGCCCGGCCGTACGGGGGCCGCATGATCGTGGACGCCCACCACCACTTCTGGAATCCCGCGCGCTTCCCGCAGCCGTGGCTGAGGGGGAGGTTCGAGCCGCTCGCGCGCGCGTTCGAGCCCGCCGACCTGGAGCCCTCTCTGCACCCAGCCGGGGTCGTTCGGACGGTGCTCGTCCAGAGCGCCGACGCCGACGCCGACACCGACTACCTGTTCGAAATCGCGGAAGGCATCGGCTGGATCGGCGGCATCGTCGCGTGGCTGCCCCTCGACGAGCCGGAAAGGGCGCGCGCTCGGCTGAGCCGGCTGCGTTCGCGGCCCAAGCTCCGCGGGATCCGGCACCTGGTCCACGAGGAGCTCGACCCGCACTGGATCCTGCGCAGCGACGTCGCGGCCGGCCTCGAGCAGCTGGAGGAAGCGCAGCTCCCGCTCGACCTGCCGGCTGAGTTCCCGAACCACCTGGAGGACGTGCCGGAGCTCGCCCGCCGCCACCCGGGACTGACGATCGTCGTCGACCACCTCGCCAAACCGCCTGCAAACGCGGAGGCCTTCGCGGCATGGCGTTCGCAGCTCGAAGCGGCTGCGGAGCACCCGAACGTCTTCGCGAAGGTGTCCGGCCTGGATACCGGCGTCGACCCCGTGATTGCGATCGAGGCTGCGGTTGCGAGCTTCGGCCCGGCGCGCCTCCTCTTCGGCAGCGACTGGCCCGTCTCCCTGCTCCGGGCAAGCTACGGCGAAACAGTGCGGCGTACGGTCGCGGCCGTCCGGGCTGTCGCAGGCCCCGGGGCCGACGCGATCCTCGCCGGCACGGCCCGGCTCGTCTACCGCCTGGGGTAAGCGGAGGCGAGACGTGCGCGACCAGCCAGGCGCCTCGCTCTCCGCCGAGCGGGCCGCGGACGCTCGTCGACGACATCTAGCGCAGCAGCCCGGCGGCGCGGAGGGCCGGCCACAACCCGGCGGGCACGCCGACCTCGTGGAGACCGGCGTTGCGCTCGACCTGGGCCGGCGAGCGCGCGCCGACGCAGACGCTCACGACGGCCGGGTGCTCGAGCGGGAACGCGATCGCCGCAGCCGGCAGGCTGGTTCCGTGGTCGTCGCAGATCGCGGCGATCCGGCGCGCGCGCAGAAGGAGTGCCTCGGGCGCGGGGCCGTAGTCGTACCGCGCGTCGTCGGGAGGCGACACGCGTGCGAGCAACCCGCTGTTGAAGACGCCTGCGGCGACGACCCCGATCTTCCGTTGCGCGCAGAGCGGCAACAGCTCGTCCGCGGCTCGCTGCTCGAGCAGCGTGTACCGCCCGGCGAGCATGAACGTGTCCATGTCGGTGTGGCGGGCGAAGTCGCCGAGCATCGCCGTCTGGTTCATGCCGGCGCCGATCGCCGAGACGACACCCTGTGCGCGCAGCTCCTCCAGCGCCGGATAGGCGTGGTCGAGCGCCTGGCGCCGGTGGTCGTCCGGGTCGTGGAGGTAGACGAGGTCGACGCGGTCGAGGCCGAGCCGCTCGAGGCTCGACTCGAGCGAGCGCAGCACGCCGTCGCGGCTGAAGTCCCACACCCGGCGGTGCGTCGCGGGCACGTCGAAGCCTTCGTCGTCCCGGCCGCGGGCCTCGGAGCACGGCTCGAGCAGTCGTCCCACCTTCGTCGAGACGACGTACTCGCTCCGCGGCCGGCCCTCGAGGGCAGTGCCGAGGCGACGCTCCGAGAGACCGAGCCCGTAATGGGGGGCCGTGTCGAAGTAGCGGATCCCGCTCTCCCAGGCGGCGTCGACGGTGGCGTGGGACTCCTCGTCGTCGATCGCACGGTAGAGGTTGCCGAGCTGCGCGCAGCCCAGCGACAGCTCCGTCAGGTGAAGGTGCGCACGCGGATGCTCACGAACCGGGATCGCCACGCTGCCGGTTCACCGGACGGCAAGGCCGGTCTTGGGGTCGAAGAAGTGAAGGGCGGCCTGGTCGAGCGCGACGTCGATCTCCTCGCCGGCCGCGACCTGCGTGCGTGGGCTGAAGCGACCGACGAGCGACGCGTGCTCGGCCGGCCGAAGGTCTTCGCCCATGTCCTCGGCCAGCTCGCGCATCTCGTCGGTCATCGCAGGTCGCGCCCACGCGGTTATGTGCACGAGCACCTCGGACCCGAGAGCCTCGCGAAGCTCCACGCGCGCCCGGATGCGTGGACCGCCGGCGGGCGCGAACGCCGCGTCCTCGAGATCCTCGGGCCGCACCCCGAGGACGACGTCGCGGCCTGCCCAGGGAGCGAGGAAGGCGTGGCGCCGATCGAGCGAGATCTCGCGGTCGCCGACGAGGGCTGCGAGCTCTCCCGCGCGCCGTTCGATGCGTGCTTCGACCATGTTCATGGCGGGGCTGCCGATGAAGCCGGCCACGAACATGTTGACGGGGCGGTCGTACAGCTCCTGCGGCGGCGCCACCTGCTGCAGCTTGCCCTTGCGCAGCACCGCGACCTGGTCGCCCATCGTCATCGCCTCCACCTGGTCGTGCGTGACGTAGATCGTGGTGACCGCGAGCTCGTTTTGCAGCTTCTTGATGTCGGCGCGCATCTGGACGCGGAGCTTCGCGTCGAGGTTCGAGAGCGGCTCGTCCATCAGGAAGGCGGCCGGCTCGCGCACGATCGCCCGCCCCATCGCGACACGCTGCCGCTGTCCACCGGAGAGGGCTCGAGGCTTCCGGCCGAGGTACGGCTCGAGGTCGAGCGTCTTCGCCGCAGTCTCGACGCGTCGGCGGATCTCCTGCTTCGGAACCTTGGCGAGCTTCAACGGGAAGGCCATGTTGTCGAAGACGCTCAGGTGCGGATAGAGCGCGTAGCTCTGGAAGACCATCGCGATGTCGCGCCGCTTCGGCGTCAGGTCGTTCACGACGCGCTGGCCGATGCGGACCACTCCGTCGCTGATCTCTTCCAAGCCGGCGACCATGCGCAGCGCCGTCGTCTTGCCGCAGCCGGACGGACCGACGAGGACCATGAACTCGCCGTCGCCGATCTGGAGGTCGAGGCCGTCGACGGCCCGCGTTCCGTCATCGAAGACCTTGGTCACATCCTGTAAGGCGACATCAGCCATCTCTCACTCCTTCACGGCTCCGCCGACGAGTCCACGGACGAGCGCGCGCTGGGAGAACAGGAAGACGATCGCCACCGGGACGACCGCGATCAGGGTCGCGAGCGCGAGCTCGGGCTTGAAGATGTTGACCGACTGGCCGCCGCCGCCGACCGCCGGGTTGAACGATGGCGTCGAGGCGAGGAGGTTGTCGAGCCCGACCGTGATCGGATACTGATCCGAGTTCGCGAGCACCACGTAGGGCAGGAAGAAGTTGTTCCAGTCGGCGACGAAGCTGAAGAAGAACACGAGCGCGACCACGGGCTTCGCGAGCGGGAGCGCGACGCGCAGGAACGTCTGGAGCTCGCCGGCGCCGTCGACGCGGGCTGCGTCGAGCAGGTCGCGAGGCAGCGCCGTCACGTAGTAGATGTAGGCGAGGTAGACGCCGAACGGGAAGAACGCGAACGGCAGGATGACCGAAAGCGACCTGCCGATGAGGTGCATCGCGTTCAGCTCCAGGAAGATCGGGAGAACGAGGGCGGCCGCGGGCATGATCATCACGATCAGGGTCAGCGACAGGATCAGCCGTCGCCCGGGGAACTTCCCCAGGGCGAGGCCATACCCCGCCGGCACCCCGACCACCAAGGTGATCGCCGTCGCACTCAGTGCGTAGTAGAGCGTGTTCTCGATCCAGCGCCGGAAGATGTGGTCGCTGAAGGCATTCAGGTGCTTCCAGGCGAGCCCGACCTGGTGAAGGCTCCCGAACGAGAACGGGCTCGAGGTGATGAGCGCCTTGTCACTCTTCGTCGGCGCGAGCACGAGCCACAGGACCGGACCGATGAAGAAGACGGCGAAGGTTGCGAGGATCCCGAAGCGCACTCCGAGACCGACGACGCGAACGCGCATCAGTCGTCTGTCCTGAAGAGGCCCGTGCGCGTGACGATGATCACCGCTCCGGCCAGCCCGATCACGAGCAGGTCGACGGCGATCGCGGCCGCGGCGTTGAAGTCCGCGTAGCGGAAGGCGAGTTGGTATGCGAGCTGGTTCGCCGACCAGGTGTCGGGGACGAGCCCGAAGCTCGCATGCTGGACGATCTCGGGCTCGACGAACAACTGCGTCCCCGTCGCGAACGAGAGGATCACCATGTAGGCGATCCACTTTCGGATCAGCGGCAGCTTCAGACGCAGCGCGATCTGGACGGGGGTCGCGCCGTCGATTCGGGCTGCTTCCTCGAGGTCGTGCGGGATCGTGTTCAGGGCGCCGTACATGACCACGATCCAGCCGCCGGCGCCGGTCCAGAACGCGATCATCGCGAAGATGTACGGCAGGTTCCCCGGCGCGATCGACTGCGCGAAGATGTTCGCGCCGAGCAGGTGGTGGAGAAAGAACGATCCCGGGCTCACCGTCGGGTCGAGCATGAACAGCCAGACCAGTACCGACGCCGAGCCGGCGAGGGCGCCGGGCATGTAGTAGAGGAAGCGAAAGGCCGACGACGTACGGTTCGCCCGGCCGTGGAGCAGCAGAGCGAGACCGACGACGAGGACGACGAGCGCCAGCAGCCAGACCGTCGTGTAGACGAGGACGTGCTTGAACGCCGGTACGAACCGGAAGTCCTGGTACGTGCGGACGAAGTTGTGGAACCAGACCCAGCCGCCGCCGCCGTTCGTGAAGGCGAGGTCGAGCGCATAGATCGTCGGGGCGATCCCGAAGACGATCAGGAACGGCAGGTACGGCAGGACGAACGGCAGGCCGCGGAGCGAGTGGAGGCCACGCGCGTGCGTGGCCTCCACTGTTCTCGAAGTTGCAGCCGCCGCCGTCAAGTCGCTACTTGGTCACGACCTTATAGCCGGCTGCCTTGGCGTTGTTGGCGAGCCCCTGGCCCAAGCCGGGCAGAAGGCTCGTGAGCGGCTTGCCCGCGACGAGCTGGGTGACGACGGAGTTCGACCAGACCGGCTGATCGGGGTAGGTCACCATGCTCCAGCCCTTCCAGACGAGGTTCGCCGCAGCCTTGAAGGCCGGCCCCTCCGGGGCGGCGAAGTACGGGTCCTTGTTGAGCGACTTCAGCCAGACCGCAGCGGCCGGACCGTACGACGGATACCCCGGTGCGAGCGCGCCGACCTTTCCCTTGACCGCGAGCGAGGTCGTCGCCCACTTCACGAAGTCGATCGCGGCAGCAGCGTTCTTCGTGTGCTTGGAGACGATCCACGGGCCGCCGCCGACCTGGCCGGTCACGAGCGGCTCGCTGTTCCAGCGCAGCGGCAACGCCGCCGTCATCTCACCTGCCGGGACGTGGAGCGTGCCGCTGAAGATGTCCTTCGCATACCAGACCGGGCCCGGCATGAGCAGGATCTTGTCGTTGTCGCCGCCGTACTTCGTCGCGAAGTCGGCCGTAAACACGCTCTCGTTCGACACGACGCCGCTCTTGATCAGCGGGTCGAGGAGCTGCGCCATCCGCGTGCAGTGGACGTCGGCGGCGTTGATCCTGACGGTGTTCGGCGCGATCACCTGCGAGATCGGGCACTTGTCGGCCCACAGGTACAGCCAGGCGCCGTAGGAGTCCCCGACGTTGCCGACGATGTAGCCGGGATGCTCCTTCGCCACCTTGGCGCCGAGCGCGGCCCACTGCTGCCAGGTCGTCGGCACCGCGTAGCCGAACTGGCTCATCAGTTTCTTGTTGACGTACAGCACCTCCTGGGCGAGGTTGTCCTGGAGACAGACGAGACGACCGTTAACCGTGCACTGGGCGATGGACGGCGAGGGCCAGCCCTTGAGGAGCTTCGCCGGAAACACGCCGTGCAGGTCCATCGCGTAGTCGAACGGCTTCTGGCCCATCCAGACGGGATCGTTCGCCTGCTCGCTGAAGATGACGTCCGGCCAGCCGTTGCCGGTGCGATTCCACAGCTGGATCTTCGTCTGCATCGTCGTCGCACCGTTGCCGTCGCCGTCGTACGTGACGATGTGCAGGTGCACCTTCGGATGCGTCTTCGCATAGAGCTTCGCGACCGGCAGGCGGACGGCGTCCACCCAGACGGTGAGTGAACCGCTGGGACCTTTCTTCGTGCTTGCGCCTCCGGCCACCGCGGTCAGCAGGGCAGCGGTCGCCACCACGCCCACCACCGACACGAGCGCGAGCCACCGACGGTTCCGTTTCATCTGCGCTTCTCCTCTCTTTTTCCAGGTCAGCGTGATCGGGCACCAAGGAACTCGCGCACGAAGCCGGGCACCTCGATCCCGGGTGACGTCGGCGCGTGTACGAGTCCGTCTGGCCCCACCCTCGGCTCGCGTTGCGCCGGGTTCGACGTCACGAGCGACTCGTAGTAGGTGCAGTTGGGGATTGCCATGCAGAGGTGCACCGCCGGCTCGGTCGGACCGTGCACCTCTGCACGGAGCCGGTACGAGTCGGCGAGATGCGCGATCCGCATGGCTCCGGTGATGCCGCCGCGGTGGTTCGCGCTCGTCCGCACGTAGGTCGCGCAGCCCGAAGCGATGAAGTCCGCGGTGTTGAGATGGCTTCCGTCGGACGTCTCGCCCACGAGGAGCGGAACCTCGACGCGCTGGGCGAGCCAGCGATACGCGGTGACGCTGAACTCGTGGATCGGCTCCTCGTACCAGCGGTAGCCCGCCTCGGCCAGCGCCCGGCCGACGTAGACGGCGTCGGGCAGGTCGAAGCCGGCGGAGCCGTCGTACATGAGGTCCACATCCGGCCCGACGTGCGCCCGCAGACGCTGGCACAGTTCGGCATCCGCCCGCGCGTCACCCCACGCGTGGAGCTTGAGGGCGGGATAGCCGAGCTCCAGACACTGGTCGGCGACGTCGAGGTACTCCTCGACGGTCGAGAAGGTCGTCGTCGAGGCGTAGGCCGGGATCGTCTCCCGGTACGTGCCGAGCAGGCGGTGGACGGGCACCCCGAGGACCCGGCCCTCGAGATCCCACAGCGCTACGTCGACCACGCCGAACAGCCAGATGGGGAACTCCTCGGTGCGGTCGAGCTCCCAGAGCCGGCGCCACAGCCATTCGCGGCGGTCGGCCCGCTCGCCAACCAGCTCCTCGCGCAGCACCCGGTCGACGATGTCCGCGAGCATCGGGCCGCTCCACTCGTGGTAGGCCTCGCCCGCCGCCCCCTCGTCGGTCGTGATGCGTAGCAGGGCCGTCGTCCGCGCCTTCTGCGACCCCCGCAGGCCGCGCCGCCAGGCGAAGGGCGGGGAGACGGCAGGGACGTCGATCAGCTCGACTTCGATCGCCGCGATCCGCATCGCGGCAGATCATCATACGAATGATGAGCTTATGTCAAGCGCGCCCGGCGCTTCCGCTCCGCCCACGCGCCGCCGATGTGCGACGCGATCAGGATGGCGGCACGCGCGCCGTCGCCGGCCGCGAGCGCGTCGTAGATCCCGCGATGGTCGTCGACCGTCCGCTCCAGGAGCTCTCGCGAGGATCCCGCCCTGGCGATCATCGGCGGCGTCCCGCCGGTATGCCGATGAATCGTCCGCACGATCGTCAGCCCGACCTCGTTTCCGGACGCCCCCATCACGATCGCGTGGAACTCCTGGTCCGCACCGCGGAAGCGTTCGTAGTCGTCGAAGGTCGCCTCCATCACGTCGATGCAGCCGGCCAGCCGAACGAGGTCTTCGTGCGTCAGACGCCGCGCAGCCGCCTGCGCCATCTCCTGCTCGAGGACCCGCCGCACGGTGACCAGGCCGTCGAGCAGCGACATGTCCTCGTCATGCTCGAGCGCGATCCGGATCACGAGCGGATCGAGCAGGTTCCAGGACGACCGCGGCTGCACCGTCGTGCCGCGCCCCTGCTCCACGACGACAAGGCCGCGCTCCTCGAGGAGCTTCACGCCCTCGCGAATCACCGTCCGACTGAACCCGAACTGCTCGCACAGCATCGGCTCGGTCGGAAGCACCTCGCCGGTGCCGAGACGGCCGCCGATGATCTGATGCGCCAGTTCCTCGACCACCACCGACGCCAACCGACCCGGCCGCCACGAGCCGCGGCCGTCACGACCGACGAACGGAGCGGCCGAGGAATCGGTGGGCGTCATCCGAACATCATATGTATGCGTCCGGGAGGCGACACCTCGCCTACGGCGCGAGCCTATGCCGCTGCGACTGGCGCGCGTGTTGCGTCGCGGATGGCGGCGACGACCTCGTCCATCCAGGCCCGAGCAGGAGGCCAGGTCTGCCAGAGCGCCGAGGAGCCGTGCGTGTGTCCGCGGTAGCGGTGGAGCGTCGTGCTGACACCTGCCTCCTGCAGCCGACACGCGTACGCCTCTCCGCTGTCGCGGAGCGGGTCGTATTCGGCTGTGAGGATGTGCGCGGCCGCGACGCTGCTCAGGTCGCTCACGCGAAGCGGTGAGGCGTAGGGCTCGGCTCGCAGCTTTCGATCGGGAAGGTATGCGTCCTGAAAGCTCTCGATCGCCGTCCGGTCGAGGCCGTAGCCGCGGCCGTACAGGCCGAGCGACGGGAAGGTGCCCGCGCGATCGCTCATGTCGGTCACCGGAACTTCGAGCAGTTGGAGCGCGAGCGGCGGCCCGTTTCGGTCGCGAACCATCAGCGCGGTGACGGCCGCCAGGTTGCCCCCGGCAGACTCGCCCCCCACCACGATCCTGGTCGGGTCGATCGCGAGCTCGGTCGCGTGGTCGGCGAGCCAGCAAAGCGCTGCGTAGCAGTCCTCCGGCGCCGCGGGATACGAATGCTCGGGCGCAAGCCGGTAGTCGACGGTCGCGACGACGCAGCCGGCGTTTGCACAGATGTGAGCGCACTTGGCGTGGTTGTGGCTCCAGTCGATCGATCCGCCGACGAACCCGCCGCCGTGGAAGTGGAGGAACGCCGGGTGCGGGGGCCTGCCGAAGGGCGTGTAGACACGGACGCGAACGTTGCGGCCGTCGGCGGGGACGCGGCGATCTTCGATGCCTGCCACGTCTGCGAACCGCAGGCCCGTCGCGCGCGCACGTTCCTCGAGTGCCTCGTACACGATCGCCTGCTGCTCGGGGTACGAGCGCCCATCGAGGCGGCGGGCGAGACGCTCGTCCCAGTCGAGGAGCTCCTGGATCTCAGGCGCGAGCGACATCCACATCGAGCGTCCGCGACGGACGGTCGGCAAGCCGCACGGCGCCGCTCGCGTCGATCGTCACTGGCAGCGGGTCGGTCAGCTCGCCGACGAAGTCGCGGTTGCCGGCGCCGCGAAAGCCGATGAACGACCACTGACCCGCCGGGTCTTCGATCAGCTTGCCGGCGTACAGCGGGCCCTCTGCGCCGTCAGCGGGCGCGATCGGCTCGGTGCTCGCCGCGTACGGTCCCCGAAGTTCCGAGGCCGCGAAGACGTAGGTGCCGGTCTGGCCTCGGCGGCCGAGCCGCCGCCGTCGTGCGGGCGTGTGGTCCTCCTCGAGGCACGAGAAGAGGATCAGCGACCTGCCGGCCGCGCCGACGAGTTGCGGGCACTCGACCTGCGCGAACTCACCGGCAGGTGTGACCGGCGGCAGGACGTCCCAGTGGACGAGGTCGCGCGTGCGCGCGCGGGCGATCACGCCGGCGCCGCGTGGCTCGACGTCACGCGCCCTGGCGGTGATCAGGCAGCCGACGCTGCCGTCGCAGGGGTCGACGAAGAGCCAGGGATCGCGCCAGGACTGGTCTCGCCAGCGTGTCAGGTCGAGCAGCTCGTACCAGTGCGGGTCGGCTTCCAGAACCGGATTGCCTGGATGCTTCGTCCACCCGATCAGGTCGTCCGAGGTTGCGAGGCCGATGCGCTGGATCAGGCCACGCTCGCCGCGATTGATGCCGGTGTAGAGCATGTGCCAGCAGCCGTCATGGGAGATGACGCTGCCGGTCCAGGTTGCGAGGTCGTCCCAACTGCCGGGCGCGCCCGGCTCGAGCGCGGTCGGCAGCACCGTCCAGTTCACGAGGTCATCGGAGACGGCGTGTCCGATCGTCGCGTTGTGATGTCTGCGCTCCGTCGTGCCGAGAGAGCGCGGCGCTTGCAGAAAAAAGAGGTGGTGACGACCCTCGCGGTCGCGGGCGGGCCAGAAGTCCCAGACCCATCTGTCGGGCAAGCGGAGCGCCACTCGCTCTCAGCCCTTCAGCGATCCCTGGAGCAGGGCGGCGACGAAATGACGCTGGAAGAGGAGAAAGACGATCAGGGTCGGGGTCAGGATGAGAAGCGACCCCGCGGAGAGCAGCGGGATGTCGGCGCCCCACTGCCCCTGGAAGGCGCCGAGTGCGCCCGCCATCGTGCGTTTGGTCGGGTCGTCGACGAGGACGATCGAGAGGATGAACTGGTTCCACGTCCAGACCGTCAGGAGGATTCCGAGCGAGGTCAATGCAGGGCGCGCGAGCGGCACGTGGATGCGCCAGAACAGCTGCCAGGTCGTCGCTCCGTCGACGCGGGCCGCCTCCGAGAGCTCGGAGGGCATGTTGCGGAAGTGCGCCCGCATCCAGTAGACGCCGAAGGGCATGAACAGCCCGATCAGCGGCAGGATGATCGCCCAGCGCGTGTTCAGCAGGTTGAAGCCGCGGATCTCGTAGTAGATCGGCACGATCACGCCCTCGAACGGCAGGGTCAGGCCGAGCAGAAGGAGGAGGAAGACCAGCTGTCCGCCGCGCACCCGAAGGTTTCCCAGCCCGAAGCCGGCCATCGTCGCGATCGCGCAGGAGACGGGGACGACGCCGACGACGATCAGGACGCTGGAGGTGAAGATGGCGCCCATGTTCGCGGCGTGGAACGCCTCGACGAAGTTGTGCCAGTGGGGGTGGGCCGGCCAGTCGAGGCCGTTCGGATAGGTCCCGGATTGGTGCAACGCGGTCGTGAACAGACTCGCGAACGGGACGAGCGTGACGCCGATCAGGACGAGCAGGAGCGCCGTCCCGCTCCAGGTTTGCCGCCGGGAGACGATCACTCGTCGGCTCCGCGCCGCGCCAGCCACTGGATCGGCAAGATGCAGGCGAGCACGAGCAGCATCAGCACGACCGCGAGGGCCGAGGCGAGCCCCACCTGGCGGTTGAAGAACGCAAGCTGGTAGATCTCCAGTCCGGGCACCATCGTCTGCGTTCCGGGACCGCCGCGTGTCGAGATGTAGACGATGTCGAAGGCCGACAGGGCGGCGATCACCGTCACCGTCACGCAGACTGCGATCTCCTGCCGCAGGCCCGGCAGCGTGATCACCAGGAACTCCTTGACCGGCCCCGCGCCGTCGATCTGCGCCGCCTCGTACAGCGTCTGGTCGATCTTCGCCATCCCCGCCGACAGGAGCACGGTGCAGAGACCGAGCAGCACCCAGGCGCCGATCACGCCGACGGCAGGCAACGCCGTCCCGAAGTCGCCGAGCCAGGCGCGGGTCACGCCCCCGAGGCCGACCGCGGAGAGGAACTGGTTCACGACCCCGTCGGTGGAGAGCAGCCAGCTCCAGGCGATCCCGGCCGCCACGAGCGGAACGACCTGGGGCAGGAACAGCACTGCACGTGCGACGGAGCCGATGCGTCGCGAGGCGACCCGGCGAATCACGGTGGCGACCGCCAGTCCGAGCAGGACGGGGATCGCACTGAAGAAGATCATCAGCTGGAAGGCGTGCCCGAGGATGCTCAGCAGCTCGTGGTCGGTGAAGACGGTCCTGAAGTTGGCGAGCCCGACCCACTTCGCCGGCAGGACGCCGTCCCACTGGTAGAGCGAGTACTTGAACGTCTGTACGAGCGGCCAGAGCACGAAGACCGCGTAGGCGGCAAGCGCCGGCAACACGAACAACCAGCCGCTGACGCGGCCGTCGCGGACCCTGTCGAGCAGAGCCCGCGACGGCACATCCTCCCCCGCGTCGACGATGGTTGGTCGAGCAGGGGCGACGATCTCGGCCAGGTGCTGCGACCGGCCCTGCATCAACCTCCGTTCTTCACCTGCTGGACGTACTGGCCTTGGACCGTTTTCAAGACACCATCCGGTGTCTCCTGGTTCGCGAACAGCTTCTGCACCTCCGGCGTCCACGACTGCGCGTAGATCGCACTGGTCGCGTTGGCGATGAAGTCCATCGCACCGTTGTCCTTCGCCACGACCCGTCCGGCCGCCAGCGTCTGCGCGATCAGCGTCGCACCCTTCGGCACCGGGATCTTCAACGCGGGCGGTCCGCCGGGATTGGAGCCGCCGACGCTGACGTTCAGCGCCCGCGCCTTCGGGTTCGTCGTCACCCAGTTGAAGAAGAAGGCGGCGCAATCGGCGTGCTTCGCCTTCGCAGCGATCCCGTAGGTCAGCGGCGCCGACATCGCCGTGTGCTTCTGACCCGGCTTCAGCGTCGGCATCAAGAAGAAGCCGACCTGTCCCGGCATCAGCTTCTGCAGGTTGCCCGACTCCCAGTCGCCGTCGAACATGAACACGCCCTCGTTGTGCTCGAACTTGCTCATCATCGTCGGGTAGTCGGTGGCGTTCGCGTCCGAGTTGAAGTAACCCGCCTTGATCCACTGCTGCAGATGCGCCGCTGCCTGCAGGTTCGACGGCGTGTCGATGTTCGCCCGGGGCCGCTGGAAGATCCAGTTGTTGATCGGCGTCGGCGGGCCGTAAATCGCCATCAGCTGCTGCAGAGGGAACAGGAGGCCGCCGGTCGCGCCGCCGTCGAACTGCACGATCGGCGTCAGGCCTGCCTTCTTCGCCTTCGCGAGGTCAGCGTCGAACTGCGCCAGCGTCGTGGGAGGTGCGGAGATCCCCGCTTGTGCAGCCAGCTTCTTGTTGTAGAAGACACCGGTGAGGCTGTAGTTGAGCCCGTACGCCCACAGCGACCCCGTTCCTCGCGGACGGCCGCTCGGCGGCATCCGCACTTGCGACAGCTGCGAGGCCGGGAACTTATTCCAGCCGTACGCCTTGAAGTAGCCGTCGAGATTCTTCAGGAGGTGATCCTTGACGAGCCCACTCACCTGGGGCAGACGCATGATGTCGGGCGGATTCGGCCCCGACAGCACCAGTGGCGCGTTCTGTGTGATCACCGCGAACGCGTCCTGGCGGATCTTCCACGACACCTTCGGATACTGCTTGTGGAACAGATTCATCAGGTCGATCGGGTCAGGGAACCCGGTCTCGACGTAGGCGTTCATCGTCACCGGCTTCGTCCCGCAGGCCTGCGCCTCCGTCGGAGCCTTGCTCACCGCCAGCGAGCGCTTCGCGGAAGCCGGGGCGACCGACGCTGCGACCAGCGCGGTCGCGACGACCGCCAGCGCCGCCGTCAGGGAAACACGCAGACTGATGACTCCCCGACACTGCGCTGCCACGTGACTCCGCTCCTCCCTCGGTTGCAGCATTTCACTCCTCCCTTCGCGTCGCTCTCTCGCGGGCGCGGCAAGCGCGACGATCCTCCACGGCGTCGCCGAACGGCCATGTCGTTTGTCTTGCTCTTCACCCGAAGCGGTGCTAAACCGAATTAGCACAGGAGATAACCTCATTCGGGAGCCGATGTCAAGCATCCAGCAACCCCGGCGTTCACCCGGCCACGACGGCGCGAAGCGAGTCACGCTCGCCGACGTGGCGCGGCTCGCGGGCGTCTCCAAGAGCGCCGCCTCCTTCGTCCTCACCGGACGTCGTGAGGAAATGCGCATCTCGACCGAGATCGAGTCACGCGTGCTCGCGGCGGCCCGCGAGACCGGCTACCGGCCGAACATCGTCTCGCGCAGCCTGCGCACCGGCACGACCCACACGATCGGCTTCGTCTCCGACATCGTCGCCACGACCCCGTTCGCCGGGAACTTCATCAAAGGCGCACTCGAAGCAGCCCGCGACAGCGGCTACCTGCTGCTGATCGCCGAGACCGAAGGCGATACCAACCTCGAGCAACAGCTGCTGGAGGCGATGATCGACCGCCAAGTCGACGGAATCGTCTTCGCCGCCATGTACACCCGCAAGCTCGCCGTGCCGCGTCTCCTGCGATCACACCGTGCCGCGCTGCTGAATGCCGTACCCATCCGTCCGACCTCCCTCCCCTCGGTCATTCCGGACGAGCTCGAGGCAGGCAGAACCGCAGCGACAACCCTCCTCGCCGCGGGCCACCGAGCCGGGATCTACCTGATCGGGCCGGGACCGCGGAAACCGACGCCGACACGCAGCCTGGCCGCCGTGGAACGCCTGCACGGCATCACCGAAACGCTCCGCGCAGCGGGCGTCAAAGCCGCGGGCACCATCGGGTGCGAAGACTGGCAGCCCGAGTTCGGACATGCGGCGGTACGGAAGATCCTCGAGCGCCGCGTGCGGCCGCGGGCGCTCATCTGCTTCAACGACCGGCTGGCACTCGGCGCGTACAACGCCCTCGCCGAGGCCGGCATCGAGGTACCGGGCGACACCTCCGTCATCTCGTTCGACGACGACCCGATCGCCTCCTGGCTCCAACCGCGCCTCACCACCATCGCCATCCCCCACTACGAGCTCGGACGCAAGTCAATCGAGCTCCTGCTCGGACACTCGATCGACGGCCGCGACGAGCCTTCACCAGTCGTTCGAGTACCGATGCCTCTGCGGCGCCGTGACTCCGTCCAGTCGCCGCGCGGCGCACTTGCCGCCTCCCCGAGCGCAGGTGCCTGACGAACACCCGGGCAGGAGTGTTAGCGTCGCCACGGTGGAGAACGACGCGCCGCACATCGTCCTCCGCGAGATCGAAGACCGCGACGTGGACGTCCTGTTCGAGCACGCGTCCGATCGTGAGGCGATCAGGATGGCGGCCTTCACGTCCCCGGCTTTCGACGACCGCGACGCCTTCCGTGCACGGTTGGCGAGGATCAGGCGAGATCCGACCACCACGAACAGAGTCATCGAGATGGACGGGCGAGCGGTCGGTCACATCGCGAGCTTCGACCTCGACGGCAAACGAGAGGTGACGTACTGGATCGATCGGCAGCACTGGGGAAAGGGAATCGCCACCCGGGCGCTGCGCGAGTTCGTGACGAGGATCGAGCCGGCCCGTCCGCTCCACGCCGCTGCGGCGGCCGACAACGCCGGGTCGATTCGCGTGCTCGAGAAGTGCGGATTCACGCGCGTGGCGGTCGGTCGCGGGTTCGCGCACGGGCGCGGCGAGGAGACGGCGGAGGTGATCCTCCGACTCGACACGTGACAGGCGCGACCGCCTGAAGCGAAGCGCGGCGATGAGTCTTCCCCCGCGCACCGGTCTGTATCGATGACCGGCCAGCGCACCCGAGGAGGGCACATGACCGCCACCTACACCTTCGACGTCTTCTCCACCCTCGACGGCTTCGGCTCCGCCAGCGGCGGCGACTGGGGCGGCTACTGGGGCAAGCAGGGCCCCGAGCTGCTCGAGCACCGCCTCGCGCTGTACAGCGAGCCGCAGCGGATGGTCTTCGGCGCCGACACCTACCGGCTCTTCGCGCGGTTCCTGGCCACCGAGCCGGAGGACTCCGAAGTGCGGGACCCGTGGGTCACCCGGATGGTCACCCTGCCGGCGACCGTGGTATCGACCACGCTGGAGGAGCCGCTCGACTGGGCGGACGGCACCGTCGCGCACGGTGACGCGGTCGACGTCGTCGCCCGTCTCAAGCAGGAGTCCGAGGTGCCGTTGCGCTCGCACGGCAGCCTGTCGATGAACCGCGCGCTGATGGCCGCCGGCCTGGTCGACCGCGTCCAGGTCACCATCTTCCCGGTGATCACCGGCCGGAGCGGATCGGACGCGATCTTCGAGGGTGCGGCCGACTTCGACCTCGAGCTGCTCGAGAGCCGGACGCTCGACGGCGACATCCAGGAGCTCACCTACCGGCCGACCCTGCACGTCTGAGCCCCGACGAGCCCACTCGACGTCCCGGCTTCGGCCGCACGAGCTCCTTCCGACCCTCGACAATGGCCGCATGGCGCTCGAACGGATGGACAACGTCGGCATCGTGGTCGAATCGCTCGATGTCGCCATCGCGTTCTTCGCCGAGCTCGGCCTCGAGCTCGAGGGACGGGCGACGATCGACGGAGAGTGGTCAGGGCGCGTCACCGGGCTGCACGGCCAGCGCGTCGAGATCGCCATGATGCGTACGCCGGACGGCCACGGCCGGATCGAGCTCTCGCGCTATCTCACGCCGCCTGCGGCCGCCGATCATCGGACCGCCCCGGTGAACGCTCTCGGCTACCTGCGCGTCATGTTCGCCGTCGACGACCTCGACGACACGCTCGCCCGGCTCCGCGCGCACGGAGCGCAGCTCGTCGACGAGGTTGTTCGGTACGACGACGTGTATCGGCTCTGCTACGTCAGAGGCCCGGAGGGCATTCTGATCGGGCTGGCCGAGCGCATCGGCTGACCCGACGAACCCCACCGTGCGGCGGGGGGCGACGACCGCGAATCAACCGACGGTATGGGTCGAAGAGACGACCACCGGCCGATGAAACCCCACGGTCCGCCCTGGACCATGGCCGCGAGGTCAATCCAGCCGAAGGAGGCTCGCATGGAGATCCAGACGTCGTCGATCGCCGTTTCGCAACCGCCCTCCCGCGTCCGCCGCGCAGTCGTCACGACGAGCGTCGTGCTGGGGGCCGCCGTGGTTCCGGGCGCGGCGGTGCTCGCCCTGGGCCTGTCGGGGGCGGCGAGGCGTGCGGCCGCCGCTTGGTTCTTGCCCGCGCTCGAGCCGAGGTCGGAGCTCTCGCGGCGCATCACGTCCGGGTGGGCGGCCGGATTCGTGCTTCTCGCGCTCGGCCAGGCCGTCGGCGGGATCGCCGGACCGCTGTCGCTGTTCACTCCGCTCGGCCTGGCGGGTCATACGCTGTTCGCGTTGTGCGGCGAAGCGGCGATGGCGGCTGTGACGTTCGTCGTCGTCCGCCGGGCGCAGGCGGCGCCGCTTGCTCGAGCCGAGGGGTAGGCGGGTCGCCGTGAGCCGGCTCCGGCTTCCTGGGCCGGCCCAGTCGGCACGCAGCCACCGTCGCGTCGACGCGGCGGTGGCTGCGCTCGCGCTGGCGGTCGGCCTCGCCGGCCTCGGCGTCGGCGGCGGGCACGCTCACTATCGGGCGGTCGACGCCGGCGCCGTCCTGCTGGCGATCGCGATCACCGCGCCGCTCGCCTGGCGCCGCCTCCGGCCCGCCTGGGTGCTCGTCGTGAGCGGCACCGCCGAGCTGGGGAACGTGCTGGCCGGCTACCGCCCCGGCCTGGCCTGGATCGCGGTCGTGTTCGCCGTCTACAGCCTGGCCGCGGAGCGCGGACGCACGCTGCTCTGGCCGCTCGGGATCTGGGCGGCCGAGGTGGGCGCGATGGCCGCCGCTGCGCCCCACCCCGACGACCCCTGGTATCCCGGCGGGGTCATCGCGGCCAGCGCGCTCGCCTGGATCCGCGGCGACTGGGGCTGGTCGCGGCGGCGCGAGGAGGAGCGGGCACGCAGCGAGCGCGCTCGGGCCGCAGTCGCCGAAGAGCGGGCGCGGATCGCGCGGGAGCTCCACGACGTCGTCGCCCACGCGCTCGGCGTGATCGTCATGCAGGCGGGCGGAGCGGGCGAGCTGCCGGAGCTCGACGAGGAGCGGGCGAGGCGCGCGCTGGCGACGATCGAGCGCACGGGCCGGCAGGCGTTCGCCGAGATGCGTCGCCTGGTCGGCGTGCTGCGCGAAAGCGGCGCCGATCCGGAGCTGGCGCCCGTGCCGACCCTCGCCGGCCTGCCCGCCCTGGTCGAGGAGATGAACCAGGCGGGCCTGGACGTGACGCTGGCGATCGAGGGCGCTCCTCCGGAGGGGAGCGAGGGCGTCGAGCTCTCGGCATACCGGATCGTGCAGGAGGCGCTGACCAACAGTCTCAAGCACGCCGGGCGGACCCGGGCATGCGTGCGTCTGTCCTGGTCGGCGGAATCGCTGCAGGTCGCGGTGACCGACGAGGGCCCCGTCGACGACGAGCGGACAGCCACCGGAGCGGCCCCCGACAGCGGCGGGCACGGGCTGGTCGGGATGCGCGAGCGGGTCGCGCTGTACGGCGGCGAGCTCGCGGCGGGCCCGGTCGCCGGCGGCGGATTCAGCGTCGTCGCACGGCTGCCTCTGGACGAGGCGCGATGATCCGCACGCTGCTCGTCGACGACCAGGACCTGCTGCGCGAAGGGCTGGCGATGATGCTCGACGCGCAACCCGACATCGAGGTCGCCGGCCAGGCCGCCGACGGCGCCGCCGGAGTCGCCGCCGCGCGAACGCTCGATCCGGACGTCGTCCTGATGGACATCCGCATGCCGGAGATGGACGGCGTCGAGGCGACCCGTCAGATCGTCGCCGGCCACCCGCGCGGAGAGGGGCCGCGCGTGATCGTCCTCACCACCTTCGACCTCGACGAATACGTCGTCGCAGCCCTGCAGGCCGGGGCCAGCGGGTTCCTGCTCAAGGACGCAACCCCGGCGGACATCGTCGGCGGCGTGCGCGCCGTCGCCGCAGGCAACGCCCTGCTCGCGCCCACCGTGACACGGCGGCTGATCGATCGCTTCGTGGAGCGCGGCGAGGTGGCTAGCCTCGCGCCGCCGCGGGGGCTCGGCGAGCTCACCGACCGTGAGCGCGAGGTGATGAACCTCGTCGTACGCGGACTGTCGAACGCCGAGATCGGCGCCACGCTGTTCCTCAGCGAGGCGACCGTGAAGACGCACGTGGGCCGGATCCTGATGAAGCTCGGCGTCCGCGACCGCGTGCAGCTCGTGATCCTCGCCTACGAGCACGGGCTCGTTCCGCGCAGCACCGACTGAGAGCGAATCAGCCGGTCGACGGAGCTTCCGTCGCGACCTCCGGCCGACGACAAGCGACCGTCCGCGCCCGATCCTTGGCAGGTCATCGCAGCGCAACCGAAAGGACGATCGGATGACCACGACGTTCATTCATCCCGACCAGCTCCGGCACGCGCTCGACGTGGCCCTCCTCGCCTGGGCGGCCGTCGAGGCCTGCCTGCGGATCGTCAACCGCGACGGCGAACGCGGCGGCGACTGGACGCTCTTCGTCGTCGTCGGCTCGGTGATCGCCGGCATCAACCTCGGCTTCCGAGCCACCCACGCGACCGGCTACGGCCTCGGCCATCCCACGGCGCTCGGACTGCTCGGCCTCGCCCTCGTGGTCGCCGGCGCCGCGCTGCGCATCTGGTCGATCCTCACCCTCGGCCGGCTGTTCACCTTCGCCGTCACCATCCAGGCCGACCACCGGGTCGTCGACCGCGGCCCCTACCGGATCCTGCGGCATCCCAGCTACGCCGGCGGCTTGGTCGCGCTCGCGGGCACCGGAATCGCGCTCGACAACGGCCTCAGCCTGGCCGCCCTCCTCCTCATCCCCCTCGCCGGCGTCCTCATCCGCATCCCGGTCGAGGAGGGACGACTCACCCGGAGCCTCGGCCACGGCTACCGGGCCTACGCCGCCGGCACCTGGCGCCTCGTCCCCCACCTCTGGTAGCGCCGCGCACGTCCTCGCACGACGCCGCACCGCCGGACCGGAAGGGGCCGGCCTGCGGCTACCGGCTGCGCTGCCCTGACCGACGGCCTGGGAGCGCCGGGAGACCGGCCGGCGCGGGCCGGCCGCCGGCGATGCGGTCGACCATCGCGTCGGCGGCAGCGAGGCCGGCCGCGATCCGGTCGCGGCCCGGCTGGCCGAGGACGACCCCCGTGATCGTCGTCCGCCTCCCGTCGATCCAGCGGACGGCCCGGAAGGCGAAGCAGCCGCCGGCCGCGTCGTCCGACCCGGTCTTGACGCCGACGAAGCCGTCGTGCCCGAGCAGCGCGTCGGTGTTGTGCACGGTGCCCGCGACCGGCAGGGTCGCGCTCGGCGTGGCGACGAGGCTCGCGAACACCGGCACGCGCATCGCCTGCTCGACGATGCGGACCTGGTCGGCGGCGGTCGACACGGTCCGGTCGTCGTAGCCGCTCGGATCGGTATAGCGCGTGTGGGTCATGCCCAGCGAGCGCGCGGCAGCGTTCATCCGCGCGACGAAACGGCCCACAGAGCCCGCGTCCCATCGCGCCAGCACCACGGCCACGTTGTTCGCCGACGGCAGCAGCAGCGCCTGCAGCGCCTGCAGCTCGGTCAATCGCTCGCCCGCGGCGACGGGCACGACCGACTCCTCCCGTTCGCGCCGCCGCTCGGTGTCGACGACATCCGCGTCGCCGAGGGTGATCGCCGGGCCTTCCTGGCCGAGGCGCAGGGGATGGTCGCGTAGCACGAGATAGGCGGTCATCACCTTCGCGACGCTGGCGATCGGCGCGGCGTGCTGGTTCGGGCTTGCCTGGATCTGCGGCCGCCCCGTTCGGACGAACGCGGCCTGTCCGTCGGCCGGCCACACCGTGCTCAGCGCCGCACCGCCGTACACGATGCGCAGGGCGTCCGTCGATGCTGCCCGCGAGGGCGAGGACGCCGTCAGCCGGGAGCCGACCGCGGCCACCGCCGCGACGCCGACAAGCAGCCCGGCGACGCGGGCGCGCCGGATCCGGATCCGGCGCTTCCTTCGTCGTGCGCGGTGCGGCATGCGGCCATTCAAGGAGGCGAGCTGTTGCCCGCCCGTATCCGGTTTTCGATATGCCGGCGATACGCATCGGCTCTAGCATCGGAGCATGCGGGTCTTGATCGTCGAGGACGAGCCGCTGATGGCGGACGCCATCCGCGACGGCCTGCGCCTGGAGGCGATCGCCGCGGACATCGCCGGCGACGGGGACGCCGCCCTGCAGCTGCTGAACGTGAACGCCTACGACATCGCCGTCCTCGACCGGGACATTCCCGGACCGTCGGGGGACGAGATCGCCGAGCGCATCGTCGCCTCGGGCAGCGGCACGCCCATCCTCATGCTCACCGCTGCCGACCGGCTCGACGACAAGGCCACCGGCTTCGAGCTCGGCGCCGACGACTACCTCACGAAGCCGTTCGAGCTTCGAGAGCTCGTGCTCCGGCTCAGGGCGCTCGACCGCCGGCGCGCCCACGCGAGGCCGCCCGTGCGGGAGATCGCGGGCCTCCGGCTCGATCCGTTCCGCCGCGAGGTCTACCGCGACGGCCGCTACGTCCCGCTGACCAGGAAGCAGTTCGCGGTGCTCGAGGTCCTCGTCGCCGCCGAAGGCGGCGTCGTCAGCGCCGAGGAGCTCCTCGCGCAGGCATGGGACGAGAACGCGGACCCGTTCACCAACGCCGTGCGCATCACGGTCTCGGGGCTTCGCAAGCGGCTCGGCGAGCCATGGATCATCGCCACCGTGCCCGGCGTGGGCTACCGCATCGAGACGGGAGGAGACGGTGCATAGGGCGGCCGGCCTGAGCGTCCGCCTGAAGCTCACCCTCAGCTACGCCGGCTTCCTCATGCTGGCCGGCGCGGTGCTGCTCGTCGTCGGCTACGTGTCCCTCTCGCGCGGCGTGCACCCGGGCGTGGTCTTCATGGTGCGCAGCCACGGCGACCTCCTGCGCGACTTCGCTCCGACGGCGGCCCTCGTGATGGTCTTCCTGCTCGTGTTCGGCCTCCTCGGCGGGTGGCTGCTGGCCGGCCGCATGCTCGCGCCCCTGACCCGCATCACGGACGCCACGCGGGCGGCCGCGAACGGATCGCTCTCCCACCGGATCCGGCTGCCGGGCCGCAGCGACGAGTTCCGCGAGCTCGCCGACGCCTTCGACGCGATGCTCGCGCGGCTCGAGGGCCACGTCGCCGAACAGCAACGGTTCGCCGCCAACGCCTCGCACGAGCTGCGCACCCCGCTGGCGATCACGCAGACGCTCCTCGACGTCGCCCGCAATGATCCGAGCCGGGCGAACGGCCGGCTCGTCGAGCGCCTCCGCGCCGTCAACACCCGGGCGATCGACCTCACCGAAGCGCTGTTGCTGCTCAGCCGCGCCGACGGGCGGTCCTTCGCCCGAGAGCGCGTCGACCTCTCCCTGGTCGCCGAGGAGGCGACCGAGACGCTCCTCCCTCTGGCGGAGAAACGCGGCCTCGCCGTCGAGACGTCGGGCGACGCGGCCGCCACCGTCGGCTCGCACGCGCTGCTGCGGCAGCTGACCACGAACCTCGTGCACAACGCGATCGTCCACAACGTGCCCGAGGGGGGCACCGTCCGGGTGACGACCGGCGTTCGGCCGAACGCCGCGGTGCTCACGGTCGAGAACACCGGCGAGAAGCTCACGCCGCAGGTCGTCGCCACCCTCGCCGAGCCGTTTCAGCGCACCGGCAAGCGCATCCGCTCGGACCACGCGGGCGTCGGTCTCGGCCTGGCGATCGTGAAGAGCATCGCGGAGGCGCACGACGGGGCACTCACGCTCGCCCCGCGTGCCGACGGCGGCCTCCGCGTCACGGTGCAGCTGCCGCTCGCTGTCAGGTCACCTTCTGGTGTGCCTTCCGGCCCGCCGCCGCGCTCTTGTCGGCAGCGCGCCGCGACGTGGTAAACGGCTTCGCGAGCCAGCGTCCGAGCGGCCCCGGAGCGTGACCGGCTGCCTGGGCTCCCAGGCCGAGGCTTCGATCGACGGCACGTTGAGGCTTGCGCGACAGGCGTGGCACGAGCAGCGCGAGCAGGAACAGGACGATGCAGATGGCGACGATCCCACCGATGATCACGGCGATCGCACTCCTTTCGAAGGACGGCGGTGAAACGGCGCGGGCGTCCGTCCGGTTACGCGGCGTCGGTCACGCCTGCGCCGCGACGCGAACGAGCTTCGCCGGGTCGACGACGAAGTCGATCGCGTTGATGCGGCCGTTGGCGACCGTGAGGGCGACGACGGTGAACAGCGTTCCGTCGGGCCGGCCCACCACCGCTCCGGCGACGCCGTTGACGATCGCGAAGCGGCTGTAGGGGGCGAGCGCCATCCACCGCCGCGCCTCCGCGAGGACCTCCTTCGCGCCGACGATCGGCTCGCGCGCGAGCGGGCTACCCGTCCCGGCGTCGACGCGCAGCGTCACCTCGGGGTCGAGCATCTCGAGGAGCACGTCGAAGTCCCCTTCGCGGGCGGCGGCGAGAAACGCCTCCACGACGCGCTTCTGCTCCGCGAGCTCCACATCCGGCGCCGGCGCGGCGCCCCGAACCCGCCGGCGCGCACGGCTCGCGAGCTGGCGCGCCGCCTCGGGACTGCGGCCGACGATCGGGGCGATCTCGTCGAACGGCAGCGCGAACATGTCGTGCAGCACGAAGGCGAGCCGCTCGGCCGGGCCGAGCGTCTCCAGCACGACGTAGAGCGCGAGGCCGACGCCGTCCGCGATCAGGGCCTCGTCCTCGGGCGTGGGCCCGCCGTCGATCGCGACGATCGGCTCCGGCATCCACGAGCCGACGAAGTCCTCGCGGCGCGCGCGGCGCGTCCGAAGCATGTCGAGGCAGACGCGGCTCACCACCGTCGTCAGCCACGCGCCCAGGTTGTCGACGGAAGCGTCCGTGCGGCTCAGCCGGAGCCAGGCTTCCTGGACGGCGTCGTCGGCCTCGTCGACCGTGCCGAGCATGCGATAGGCGATGCGGCGAAGCTGCGGACGCTCCCGTTCGAAGCGCTGTGCGAGGACGTCGCGATCGTTCATCTCATCGGTGACGACGTCCGCGGGAGCCGAAACGTGACACGCGCGGAAGGCCGGTCACGAATCCTGCCCGCGATCCGTCGAGGAAGCGAGAGAGATCGATCGCAAGGAGAAGAGATCAATGCTCACCACAGCAGAACAGCCATCCTTTCTCGCGACCCGCCGCGGCAAGCTCACGCTCGCGCTGCTGTGCGGGATCGCGTTCCTCGACTTCGTCGACGGCTCGATCACGAACGTCGCCCTGCCGTCGATCCGGCGGGCTCTCGGCTTCTCCGTCGACGGCCTGACCTGGGTACCGAGCGGCTACCTGCTCACGTACGGCGGGTTCATGCTGCTCGGCGGGCGTCTCGCCGACCTGCTCGGCCGCCGCCGCGTGCTCGTCGCCGGGATCGCGACGATCGCGGTCTCGTCGCTCGTCGGCGGGCTCGCGCAGAGCGCGGGCGTCCTCGTGGGCGCACGGCTCGCGCAGGGGCTCGGCGCCGCGCTCACCCTCCCGACCGCCCTCTCCGTCCTGACGACGTCGTTCGCCGAGGGGAAGGACCGCAACACCGCGCTCGGCGCCTGGGGCGGCACGGGCGCGCTCGCCTCCGCCATCGGCGTCCTCATCGGAGGCGCGCTGACCGAGGGCCCCGGCTGGCGTTGGGTGATGTTCGTCAACCCGATCGCGTGCGTCCTGCTGCTCGTGCCGATCTACCGGCTGGTCGAGGGCGAGCGCGCGCGCCGCCGCCTCGTGGACTTCGACGCCGTCGGCGCCGTGCTCGTCACCGGCGGGATGCTGCTCCTCGTCTACGGCCTCGTTCGCGCGCCGATCGCCGGCTGGGGGAGCGCGCGCACGATCGGCGTGCTGGCCGGCGCGGCCGTCGTCCTCTCGCTGTTCGTCGTCAACGAGCACCGCCGGCGCGCGCCGCTCGCGCCGCTCGAGATCTTCCGGATCAACGGGCTCGGGTTCTCGAACGTGACGCAGCTCGTCGCGTTCGCCGGGTTCCTGGCGCTGTTCTTCTACGTCACCCTGTACATGCAGAACGTCCTCGGCTACTCGCCGGTGCAGACCGGGCTCGCCTACCTGCCGCTCTGCGCCGTCGGCGCGCTCAGCGCCGGGATCTCGTCGCAGCTCCTCGCGCGGGTCGGCACCCGCCCGGTCATCGTCGTCGGCGCGCTGATCGGCGCCGGCGGCCTGTACTGGCTCTCGCGCATCCCCGTCGGCGGCTCGTACGCGGCCGACCTGCTGCCGGGCCTGCTGCTCGTCGGCCTCGGCGTCGCCGGCCTGTTCGTCGCCGTCGCGACGGCCGCGAACGCGGGCGTGCCGCCCGACAAGGCGGGGCTCGCGGCGGCGCTGCTCAACGCGTCGCAGTGGCTCGGCGGTGCGCTCGGCCTCGCGATCTTCACGGCGGTCTCGACGAGCCGGACGAACCACCTCCTCGCCTCCGGAACGCCGATGCCGCACGCCCTGACCTCGGGGTTCCAGCGGGCCCTGCTCGTCGGGAGCATCTTCATCGTCGCCTCCGCCGTCGTCGCCCTGCGCGCGACCAACACGCGCGGCGAGACGCAGGAGCCGGCGATCGAGGCGGAGCCGGACGCTTCGCTCGCCGCGTGAGGACGGCGTGCGGCTACTCCTTTCGGCCGAGGACGATCAGGTACTCGGCCGGGAAGCGGAGCCTGCCGTCGCTCGCCTCGTTGCGGCGCTCCATCATCTCGACGAGGTCGCGGCGGCAGTCGTCCCACGTCCCCTCGGCCGTCAGCCGCTCGCGGGCCTTGATCATCGGGCCGTAGCTCGTCTCCATGAACGAGACGTAGTGCTCGGCCGAGTCGTAGTCGAGCTCGACGGTCGCGCGCTCCGTCGCCACCTCCACGCCCGTGTCGGCGAACAACGAGCGCACGTGCTCCTCGTCGCCCCACAGCGCGGGCGGCGACGCGTAGGGCGGCGGCGCCGGCATGTACGTGCCCATGATCTTGAAGAGGTCGCCCACCTGGCCCTCCGGCGTCCAGCTCGCGAGCGCGATCAGGCCGCCCGGCTTGCAGACGCGGGCCAGCTCGTCGGCCGTCTGCCGGTGGCGCGGCGCGAACTGGATGCCGAAGGCGGAGAGCACCCTGTCGAAGCCGGCGTCGTCGAACGGCAGCGCTTCGGCGTCGCCCTCGACCCAGTCGACCTCGAGGCCGAGCTCCGCCGCGCGGCGCTGCGCCGTCTCGAGCAGCTCGGGCGTCAGGTCGAGGCCGGCGACGCGCGCGCCGCGCTGCGCGGCGACCAGCGCGACGTTGCCGGTGCCGGTGGCGACGTCGAGCACGCTCTGCCCCGCCTGGACGCCGGCGCGCTCGACGAGCACGTGCGCGACGGGGACGGTGATCGCGTCGGCGACGGCGGCGTAGTCGCCCGCCGCCCAGGTGGTGCGGTGCGTGCGCTTCAGGTCTTCGACGGTCGTGGTCATGCGCGTCCTCCTCGTCGGGTTACCGGACGAGTCTGCGTCGACCGGCGCCTCCCGCACATCGGGAGAACGCCCCATTCGCTCCCTATCCGACGCCGAGCCGCGCGGCGTGCGCGGCGGCCTCCGCCCTGTTGCGCGCGCCGAGCTTCGAGAGGATGCGGCTGACGTGGTGCCCGGCGGTCTTCTCGCTGATGAAGAGCGCCTGGGCGATCCGCGCGTTCGTCATGCCGCGCGCGACGAGCGAGAGCACCTCGCACTCGCGCGGGGTCAGCTCGCCGTAGCGGCCCGCGCCCGCCGCGGCCGGGACGTCGAGGCTGCGAAGCACGACCGCCGCCGCGTCCATCCCGCGCATCGCCCCGAGCTCCTCGTACGTCGCGAACGCGGCCCGTGCCTCGTCGCGCGCGAGCTCCGGCAGCTCGGCCGCCAGCGAGCGTGCGAGCTCGACGCGCGCGTCGGCGGCGTCGTGCGGCATCTCGAGCGAGCCGAACGCCTCGAGCGCCGCCCGCGCGTGCGCGGCCGCGTCGACGGACCGTCCTTCGGCGAGCGCGACCCTCGCCGCGGCGAGGTCGGCACGCGCCGCGACGAGCGTGCCGGACGAGCCGGCGGCTGCCGACTGCAACAGCTCGACCTCGCCGCGCGCCGCATCGAGATCGCCGCACGCGACGTGGGCGTCGACGAGCGAGGCGCGCACGCGCGTCTCGCCGAGGACGTCGCCGTGCGTGGCCGCGAGCGCGCGCTCGAGCAGCGCGGCGGCGACACGCGGCTCGCCCTCCGCGAGGCGCAGCTCCGCCAGCGCGAGCAGCGACGACGGCTGCTCCTCGCGGCCGGCGAGCAGCTGCTGCGCCTCCGCCAGCCGCCCCTGGCGGATGCGAAGCAGCGCGAGCGAGGAGACCGTCGGGGCCGCCATCGGCGGATAGCGCTGCCGGTGCGCGTCGAGCGCCTCGGCGAGCGCCGCCTCCGCGGCGCCCCAGCGCCCGGTGGCGACGAGGACGTCCGCGTGCACGGTCCGGCACACGCCGTAGAGGACGACGATGCCGCGCCGCTCGGCGAACTCCTCCACGTAGCGGCACCACTCCCGCGCTCGCGCCCAGTCACCGGCCGCGGTGCACGCGATGATGAGGTTGCAGTACGCCTCGCCGAGCGTGTGCAGGTTGCGGATGCGGCCCGCCGTCGCCGCGGCCATCGCCTCGTCGAGCAGCCGCGTCCCCTCGTCGAGGTCGCCCGCAGCCACCTCGGCGCGCCCCAGCATGCTGAGCGCGAACACCTCGAGGTCGCCGTCGTCGTGCTCGCGCGCGATCGCGAGCGCGCGCCGCGCCCCTTCGACGGCCTCGCCGATGCCCGCGGCGCGACGCGCCCGCTCGACGATCGCCCATCCCTCGCCCACGGATCCGTCCGCCTCGACGAGCGCGCGCTCGGCACGCGCGAGCCAGCCGTTCGACGCCGACTCCCGGCCGGCGCGGAGGTACTGGCGCGAGATCCAGACGGCGGCGCGCGCGGCCCGGTCGGCGTCGCCGTCGCGCGCGAACCGCTCGAACGCGCGCTCGCGCAGGGAGACGCCCTCGTCGAGGTCGCCGGCGAACCAGCGGGCGAGCCCGTAGCCGTCGAGCGCGTCGGCGTCGTCCGGCCGGTCGCGGAGCGCCGCCTCGAAGAGCGCGCAGGCGCGGTCGAAGTCGGCGGCCTCGAGCGCGCTCCACGCCTCCACCGCGGTGTCGCGCGTCACGTGCGAATCATCGCGCACGGCCCGTCCGCCGCCGACGCCAGCGGCGGCCCTTCGCGGTCCCGTGGCGTCCGTCCGCCCTCGTCAGTACTGTCGTCCTGCCTTCCAGCGGCTCGGCGGGGTGCGAGCGCCCATAGGCGTCACCCGGAAACGAGGCACCCGCCGGAGGCGAATTGGCAGCTGAGCGACTCGAGGACGAGCGCGAGCACCTGCTCGGCCTCATCGACCAAATCCGCGAGCTCTGCGCCGAGGCGCGGCGGCTGAACCGCCGCCTGCGGAACGCCCGTGCCGCGGTGCGGACGCTGGAGAACGACCTCGTCCGGCTCTGCGACGACATCGCCGCACGCGTCGAGCGGCTTCATCGGCAGGGGCCGGGCAAGGGCTCGCGTTGACGCAGCGCGCAGCACGCGCGTCCGCTCACTCGCCGGCGCTCAGCACCTCCTTGCGCAGCCGGTCGAGCTCCGTCTCGAAGGAGACGATCTCCTGCTCGAGCTGGCGATTGCGCTGCCGCATCCGCCGTAGGCGGTCGCTGAAGTCGTCGAGGAGCGACGCCAGCTCCTGCGCCTTCTCGCGCACCTCGCGGACGACCTGTTCGTTTCCGCTCTCTGCCATGCATCAGCCTCCTGCGACGCTCCGAGGTTCGCGACCGGGTCGAAGGGGCAACGGCTCGGGCCGACCGCCGCGGGTCCGACCGGAAGGCGCTACCGAAGGCGGGGAGCCGAGAAACATCAGCCCCCGATGCGTCGGCGGCGAAGGAGGTCGGGCCGGGCCGGCGCCGGCTCACGCGAGGGCCGGGGCCGACGGCTTGCCGCCGCGCCGATGGCGGGTGCTGGTCGTCGACGACGACGCCGCCTTCGGCGAGCTGCTCCGCGCCGTGCTCGAGGGCCGGGGAGCGTCTGGCCGTCGATCTCGTTCCGGCGACGATCGCCGCCCTCGAAGGCGCGATTCGGCCGTCCGGCCCGCGGGTACGCCCGCTCGAGTGACGCCCGGAGGAGTACGGCTGCCGTGACCGACCTCGTCGTCGGGCGCGTCGTGGCGGTCGACGACCATCCCGGCGCGCGCGCACCGTCCTACCTGCTGCGACTCGACCTCGGCCCGCGCGGCGAGCGCGAGGCGCAGATGGATCCCGGCGGCCACGAGCGGGACGAGCTGCTCGGCAGCCTCGTCGTCGTCTCGCTCGACGACGAGGCGATCGTCGTAACCGCGCGCTCCCACGCACGCGGCCCGGTGCTCGTTCGGCCCGAGGCCGACGTCGAGCCCGGCACCGTCGTGGCCTGAGGCCGGTTAGGGTTCGCGCCATCGCCGACGAGAAGGAACAGCGGGAGACCTCGTCCACGCCGGAGCCGGCCGACGCGCGCATCGTCGGCGCGTCGTCGGACCCGGAGCGCCATCCAGGCGAGCCGACGTCCCAGGCGACGCGGCGCTCCGGCTGGCTCGCGCGCCTGTTCCCGCGGCGTCACCGCTGACGGGCGGCCCGTAACCGGCGCGGCCCCCACGCCGTTACAGCTACCGGCACACGCGGAAGGGGGTGAGCCCTCGTGGTTGGACTCGGAATCCTGTTGCTCGTCGTCGGCGTCATCCTGTGGTTGACGGTGATGCCGGTGATCGGCTGGATCCTGCTGGTTATCGGCGCCCTGCTGATCGTGCTCGGCCTCGTCATGGGTGCCGTCTGGAGCTTTAGCCGCGGCGCCGGCAGGCGCGGCGCCGTCTACTGATCGACGCGTTCGACGGAGCGGGCGGCGCGACCAGGTCGCACCGCCCGCCCTCCGCGCGGGGCTTCTACAGCTTCGCGAGCCCCTCGCGCGCCGCCTTCTCGGCGAGCTTGCCCGGATCGATGCCGAGCTTCTCGAGCAGCGCGGCGTGCCGCTCGTGGTCCACCTTCTCCGGTAGCTCGTCCAGCGCCTGCTGGACGCGTTGCGACTGCCCCTGCTTCTTCAGCTCGTCGAGCACGAACTGCTTGTCGAGCTCCACTGGCGGCCTCCTTTTTGTCGGCGACCTGGTGCCCGTTCCCGGAGCACCGCCGGATCATGCGTGGAGCTTGGCAGGGCGGGCGCCGAGGGGTGAGACTGCGAGGCGATGGCGGCAGCGAACGACACGGCTCAGGACAGCCGCTGCCCGAGCTGCGGCGCCGCCGCGCCGGCCGGGTCTCGGTTCTGCGCGAGCTGCGGCGCGCCGCTCCAGGAAGCCGCGCCGCCGCGGGAGGAGCGGAAGCTCGTCTCGATCCTCTTCGTCGACCTCGTCGGCTTCACCGCCCGCTCCGACCGCGCCGACCCGGAGGACGTCCGCGAGACGCTGCAGCTCTACCACGCCGAGGCGAAGCGCCGGATCGAGCGCTTCGGCGGCGTGCTCGAGAAGTTCATCGGCGACGCGGTGATGGCGGTCTTCGGCGCCCCCACGGCGCACGGCGACGACGCGGAGCGGGCCGTGCGCGCCGGGCTGAGCGTGCTCGAAGGGATCGAGCGGCTGAACCGCGACCGCGGCCTCGAGCTCGCCGCCCGCGCCGCCGTGAACACCGGCGAGGCCGTCGTCTCGGTCTCGGCCACACGCGCGGACGCGCTCGCCACCGGCGACGTCGTCAACACGGCGTCGCGGCTGCAGAGCGCCGCCCCGCCCGGCCGGCTCCTCGCGGGCGCCGAGACGCACCGCGCGACCCGCCACGCGATCGAGTACGAGCCGCTCGCGCCGGTGGAGGCGAAGGGCAAGGGTGAGCCCGTCGAGGCGTGGCTCGCGGTGCGCGCCGCGGGCGAGTTCGCGGAGCGCGGCTCGCGGGACACGCCGCTCGTGGGCAGGTCGCGCGAGCTCGAGCTGATGGGCTCGGCGTGGGCGCGCTGCCTCGAGGAGCAGCGGCCTCACCTCGTGACCGTCCTCGGGCCGCCGGGGATCGGCAAGTCGAGGCTCTGCCGCGAGTTCGCGGAGCGCGTGAGGTCGGACGGGGCGCGCGTCCTCCGCGGCCGCTGCCTGCCCTACGCGGAGCAGGTCGGCTACCAGGCGTTCGCGCGGCTCGCCTCGGCGGCCGCGGGCATCCTCGAATCGGATCCGCCGGCGGCGGCACGCACGAAGCTGTCGGAGCTCGTCCGCCGCCTGCTTCCGGCCGGCGACACCGACGACCTGTCCCGCTACCTGGGGCTGCTCCTCGGGCTCGCGCCGGACGACGAGGCACAGCGCGCGCAGCTGCTCTTCTACGCGGCCCGGCGCTTCGTCGAGAGCCTCGGCCTCGAGCAGCCGACGGTGCTCGTGTTCGAGGACATCCACTGGGCGCAGCCCAGCGAGCTCGCGCTGCTCGAGTACCTCGCGCGCCACCTGCGGGACGCGCCCGTGCTGCTCGTCGCGGCCGCGCGGCCCGAGCTGCTCGACGCCCGCCCGACCTGGGGCGCCGGCCTCGCGGCGCAGACGACGATCCCGCTCGACCCGCTGCGCGCCGAGGAGGCCGCCGAGCTGGCGGGCCGTCTCGTACGCACGCAGGGCGCGGCGCCCGCCGAGCTGGCGGCGATCGTCGAGACCTCCGGCGGCAACCCGCTGTTCCTCGAGGAGCTCGCGGCCTCCCTGGCCGAGGTCGAGACGAGCGGCGGGCTGCCGGTCACGGTCCGCGAGGCGATCGCGGCGCGCATCGACGCGCTGCCGGCCGAGGCGCGCGAAGCGCTCCTCGGCGCATCGGTCGTCGGCCGCACGTTCTGGCGCGACGTGCTGGAGGCGACCGGCGAGATCGGCGACGTCGACGGCGCGCTGGCGGAGCTGGAGGCGCGCGACCTCGTCCGCCGCGATCCCGCGAGCGAGCTCGCCGGCGACACGCAGTTCACGTTCCGGCACATCCTCATCCGCGACGTCGCATACGCAACCGTGCCCCGCGCCGTCCGGCGGCAGCGGCACGCCGCGGTCGCCCGATACGTCGAGGAGACGCTTCGCACCGCCGAGACGCTGCCCACGATCCTCGCCCACCACTGGCGGGAGGCCGGCGAGCCCGCCCGCGCGATCCCGCACCTCCTCGCGGCCGCCGACGCGGCCCGCCGCGCGTGGGCGCACGAGACGGTGATCGAGCTCCTCACCGCCACCGTCGAGCTGGCGCCGAGCGACGCCGAGCGGCGGCGCCTGCGGCTGCAGCGCGCGCTCACGCTCGTCGAGCTGGAGGGAGAGGACGAGCGTGCGGCGGCCGAGCTCGAGGCGCTGCTGCCGGAGCTCGAGGGACGGGAGCGGCTGGACGCCCTGATCGGCATCGGCCACGCCTACCTCTGGACCGAGCGCGACGAGGACACGCTGCGGACGGCGGCGGAGGCGGCGGCGCTGCGCGACGAGCTCGGCGACGAGACTGCGACCGCGCCCGTGCTCGCGATGGAGAGCCAGGCGCTCGCGATGCGCGGCGCGGAGGGCGACCTCGAGCGCGCGTTCGAGCTCGGCGAGCAGGCGCTGCGGCTGTGGGTGCCGGAGACGCGGCAGCACGACCTGACGCAGCACCTGCACCTGCACGCCGACACGTCGTACTGGGTGGGCGAGTACGAGCGCTCGCTCGACCTCGCGCACCGTTCGCGCGCGCTCGCCGGCGACGTGCGCAGCCCCGACTCGCTGCTGCGCGCCGGCGGCCAGGAGGCGCTGTCGCTCGCCGCGCTCGGGCGGCACGAGGAGGCGATCGCGATCTGGGACGAGATGTTCGAGGTCGCGAGGGACATCGGCTGGCGGCCGATCACGCTGCTGAACTACTCGTCGCTCGCGTTCCGCGAGATCCACGATCTGGCGGAGGCGCGGCGGCGCACCGAGGAGGCCGTCGAGCTGTCGGCGAGCCTCGCGTTCAGCATGCCGCGACAGTTCGCACGCTCGGACCTGCTGTTCACGCTGCTGCTCGCGGACGACGTCGGCGGCGCGCAGGCGCTGTGGCCGGGCTTCTGGGAGGGCGCCGAGGAGGCGACCGCATGGACGAGGTGGCTGATCTCGGGACGGCTCGCCGCCGCGCGCGCGGAGATCGCACTCCATGCCGAGCCGCCGGACGTCGCGGCCGAGTGGGCGGAACGTTCGCTCGAGGTCGCACGCCGGACGAGGCGGCGGAAGTACGAGGCGCGCTCGCTGACGCTGCTCGGCCTCGCGCTCCACCGGCTCGGGCGGGGCGCGGACGCGCTGGCGCCGCTTCGCGCGGCGGTCGACGTCGCCGACGCGCTCGTCGGTCCGCCCGCCCGCTGGCATGCGCGCGCGGCGCTCGGCGAGGTGGCGTACGCGCAGGGCGCGGACGACGTCGCCGCGGAGGCGTACGGCGAGGCCGCGGATCTCGTCGAGCAGTTCGCGGCCACCCTCGCGCCGCAGCGGTCCGCGACGCTGCTCGCTGCGCCCGAGGTGCGCGAGATCCTCAAGGTGGTCGGTCGCAGCCCTGTCGCCTGAGCCGCGCTTCGTCGCCGTCGGCGACGTGATGCTCGACGTCCTCTGCGCGGCGCTGCCCGCGAGCGGCGAGCGCGTCCATGCCGGCGTCACCGTCCGCGCGGGCGGCACCGCGGCGAACGCGGCGCTCGCCGCCGCCGCGTCCGGCGCGGCGTCGACGGTCGTCGGACGCATCGGGCGCGACGCGGCGGGCGACGCCGTCGTGGCGGAGCTGGAGACGCACGGTGTCCGCTCTCACCTGGCGCGCGACCCCGAGCTGCCGACGGGCGCCGCCGTCGCCTTCGACTCGCCGCCCGCGGTGGTCGCGAGCCGCGGCGCGAACGCGGCGTTCGCGCGCGGCGACGTGCCGGCGGCGATCGAGGCGGACGCGCTCTTCGTCTCGGGCTTCGCGTTGTTCCAGGAGGGCTCGGCCGAGGCGGCTGGAGCCGCGATCCGCCGCTTTCCGCGCGGCTGGATCGGCGTCGACCTCGCGTCGCCGTCGCTCGCGCACGCGGGTCGAGGCCTGCTGGCCGTGCCCGAGCGCGCCGCGCGAACCGTGCTCTTCGCGACGGCGGCGGAGGCGCGCGCCCTGACAGGCGACGATCCCGAGCAGGCGGCGCGGCGGCTCGCCCTGCGCGGCGTGACCGTGTGCGTGAAGCTCGGCGCCGACGGCGCGCTCGTCGCGGTCGGCTCACGGCTCGAGCGGCGCGCGGCGCCGCGTGTCGAGCGGCGCGTGCCGTTCGGCGCCGGCGATGCGTTCGCCGCCGCGTTCCTGGTCGCGCTCGCGTCCGGCGACGACGTCGGCGCGGCGCTCGAGCGCGCGTGCGATGCGGGTGCCCGCGCCGCGGCCGGCCGCGGCTGGTAGGAAAGCGCGAGCGACCCTCGACGACAGGAGCAAGCGCGGTGAAGACATCTCTCGGTATCTGGGCCCTCGGGCCGATGGTGACCCGGTTCGTCCCCGGCGGCTACCAGCCGCAGCATGCGGGCGAGACGACCGCTGACCGCGTGGCGCGCGCGGTCGCGGGGCTCGGCGACCTGATGGACGACTACGAGTTCCACTACCCGCAGGAGCTGTCGCGCGAGAACCTGGACGACGTGCGCTCGGCGCTCGGCGGGCACGGCATCTACGCCCTTGCGACCGGCACGCATCTCGACCCGCGCTTCGGCAAGGGCGGGCTCTCGTCGCCCGACGACGAGGTGCGGCAGGCGGCGCTCGCGCAGGCGCTCGAGGCGGCCGACCTGGCGGGCGAGATCGGCGCGCAGATGATCCTCTGGCCCGGCGTCGAGGGCTACAACTACCCGTTCCAGACCGGCTACGCGGACGCGTGGGCGCGGTTCGTGGACGGCGTCGGCGAGATCGCGTCGCGGTGCGCGGAACGCGGCGTGACGCTCTTCCTCGAGCACAAGAACTCCGAGCCGGCGATGAAGATCCTGATGCGCAACGTCGGCATGACGCTGCACGTGATCCACACGCTGCGCACGCGCGGGATCGACAACGTCAAGGTCAACATGGACTGGCAGCACCTGATCATGAACGGCGAGCATCTCGCCGAGTACGCGGCGCTGCTCGCCGCGGAGGGGTTGCTCGGCCACCAGCACGCGAACTCCGGCTGGGGCACGTTCGACGACGACAACATGGTCGGCGCGACGGCGTTCATGGAGACGCTCGAGCTGGCCCTCGAGCTGCGGCGCGCGGGCTACGGCGACAGCGGCGAGCGGCTCGGCTTCGACCTCTACCCCTACACGGAAGACGCGGTCGGCGCGGTGCGGCGTTCGGTGCTGCAGTGGCGGTTCATCGACGGCGTCGCGGCACGCATCGACGAGGGTGAGCTGCGGAAGGCGCAGCAGGAGAAGGACGCCGTGCGCGCCTACGAGCTCGTGTACGCCGCGCTCGGGGCTTGACGGCGCTGGTCGGCCTCGACGTCGGGACATCCGGCGTCAAGGGCATCGCAATCGACGAGGACGGCGCG
>DASRDA010000016.1:0-254907 GCA_035652835.1 Gaiellaceae bacterium | reverse complement strand
CGGTTGATCACGCGGCGGTAGAGGTCGTTCAGGTCGGAGGTGGCGAAGCGGCCGCCGTCGAGCTGCACCATCGGGCGCAGCTCCGGCGGGATCACCGGGATCGCCTCGAGGATCATCCACTCGGGCCGGTTCTCCGACTTGATGAACGCGTTCACGACCTTCAGGCGCTTGATCGCGCGCTGCTGCTTCTGGCCCTTCGAGGTCTTGATCGTGTCGCGCAGCGTGGCCGCCTCGAGATCGAGGTCGAGGTCGCGGAGCAGGTCGCGGATCGACTCCGCCCCCATGCCGCCGCGGAAGTACACGCCGAAGCCGTACGGCGATCCGAAGCGGTCCTTCAGCTCGCGGAACAGCTGCTCGTCGTTGACGACCAGCTTCGGCTCCAGCTCGCGGAACAGCAGCCAGGTCTGGTCGAGGCGGCGGACCGCGTCGACGGCGGCGTCACGCGTGTCCTCGCGCCGCGACTCGATGTCGAGGTACATCTCGCGGACCTTCAGCGCCCACTGGATGAGCGCGTCGAGGTCCTCCTTCTGGATCTTGCCGTCGGTGCGGAGGCAGAGGTCGTTCGTCAGCTCGCGGACGTCCTGGCCCTCCTCCCACGTGTCGACGACGTCCTTCAGCAGGCCGTTACCGAGGTCGCGCGCCTTCTCGAGGTTCTTGAAGTCGACGTTCGCGACGAGCGGCTGATCGTCCTCGACGATCTCGTCGCCCACGAGCAGCGCGTCGACGACGCGGTGGATGTGCTTGGTGATCGCGCCCTTCTTGGCGCCGGCGGCCTTGCCGAGCTCCTTCTCGAGCGGCGCGATCGCGGCGAGAATCTGCTCGGCCGCGGCCGCGACCTGCTCGAGCTCGCGCGGCGTGAGCTTGCGGTCCTCGCGGATCGCCGCGTTGCGGACGAGCTCGCGGATCTTCTTCGAGTCCTCGGTCGTGATCTGGGGCACCAGCTCGACGAACATGCCGCCGACGAGCTTGCGCGCGTCCTCGAGCGTCGGCAGCGCCTGCTCCTCGGCCCAGGTCGCGAGCCCGCGCGTCCAGAAGTCGTCGTCCTCGTCGAAGCCTTTCTCGGCGCCGTTCGAGAAGTACGCGCGGCGGCGGGCGAGGCGCTTCTCGAGGTCGGCGAGCTGCTCGTCGCGGTCGACGTAGATGCGCTCGGACTCGGCCTTGACCTTGTCCTCGAGGTCGACGAGGTCGCGCTGGCGCGCCTCGTTGTCGACGTGCGTGACGATCGAGGCGGCGAAGTAGAGCACCTTCTCGAGCTCGCGCGGCGCGATGTCGAGCAGGTAGCCGATGCGGCTCGGGACGCCCTTGAAGAACCAGATGTGCGAGACGGGCGCGGCGAGGTCGATGTGGCCCATCCGCTCGCGCCGCACCTTCTGGCGCGTCACCTCGACGCCGCAGCGCTCGCAGATGATGCCCTTGTAGCGGACGCGCTTGTACTTGCCGCAGTAGCACTCCCAGTCCTTCGTCGGACCGAAGATGCGCTCGCAGAACAGGCCGTCGCGCTCCGGCTTGAGCGTGCGGTAGTTGATCGTCTCCGGCTTCGTGACCTCGCCGGACGACCAGTCACGGATCTGCTTGCTCGACGCGAGGCCGATCCGGATCGCGTCGAACTCGTTGATGTCGATCAAGTGGTGTTCGCCTCTCCTCTCGAAGCTCCCGAACCTGGTTCGCTTCGCGAACCAGGTTCGCGGGTTTTACGTCTCTAGTCTTCGATCTCGAGCTCGCCGTCGTCCGCGGCGCCGACCGGCTCCGCGTCCTCGTCCTCCGCGCCGCCGCCGAGGTCGATCGCGTCGAGATCCTCGAGCGACTCGTCCGTCGGCAGCGCCAGCTCGCCCTCGGTGTCGACGCGGTCCTGACCCTCCTCGAGCTCCTGGCCGGTCGGCTGCCGCGCCGCGGCCCGCAGGGAGCCGGGCGAGAGGTCGATGCCGAGCTCCTCCGCGGCGCGCAGCAGCTCGTCGTCCTCCTCGCGCACCTCGACCTCGGCCCCCTCTTCGGACATGACGCCGACGTCGAGCGCGAGCGACTGCATCTCCTTCAGCAGCACCTTGAACGACTCGGGGATCGACGGCTCGGCGATGTTCTCGCCCTTCACGATCGCCTCGTACGCCTTCACGCGGCCGACCGTGTCGTCGGACTTGATCGTGAGCATCTCCTGCAGCGTGTACGCGGCGCCGTACGCCTCGAGCGCCCACACCTCCATCTCGCCGAAGCGCTGGCCGCCGAACTGCGCCTTGCCGCCGAGCGGCTGCTGCGTCACCAGCGAGTACGGGCCCGTCGAGCGCGCGTGGATCTTGTCGTCGACGAGGTGCAGCAGCTTGAGGATGTACATGTAGCCGACCGTCACGGCCTGCTCGAACGGCTCGCCCGTGCGGCCGTTGAAGAGCCGCACCTTGCCGGACGCGCGGCGGCCGGCAGGAGCCTTCTGGTCGACGATCATCTTGATCGGGCTGCCGTTGCCGTTCGTCCACTGGAGCAGCGCGTTGTCGACGTCCTCGACGGTCGCGCCGTCGAACACCGGCGTCGCCACCGGCGTCGGCGCGGGCGCGTTGATGACGCGCGTCGCCTTGCCGTTCAGCGGCTCCGCCTCGTCGCCGGCGAACACGCCGTGCGCGGCCGCCCAGCCGAGGTGCGTCTCGAGGATCTGGCCGATGTTCATCCGGCTCGGCACGCCCAGCGGGTTCAGCAGGATGTCCACGGAGCGGCCGTCCTCGAGGAACGGCATGTCCTCCTCGGCGACGATCTTCGCGATCACGCCCTTGTTGCCGTGTCGGCCGGCGAGCTTGTCGCCCTCCGAGATCTTGCGCTTCTTCGCCACGTAGACGCGGACGAGCTCGTTCACGCCCGGGCTGAGGTCGTCGCCCGCGTCGCGCGAGAACGTCTTCACGTCGATCACGACGCCGCCCTCGCCGTGCGGCACCTTCAGCGAGGTGTCGCGGACCTCCCGCGCCTTCTCCTTGAAGATCGCCCGGATCAGCTTCTCCTCGGCGGTCAGCTCGGTCTCGCCCTTCGGGGTCACCTTGCCCACCAGCAGGTCGCCCGAGCCCACCTCGGCGCCGATGCGAACGATGCCGCGGTCGTCGAGGTTGCGGAGCGACTCCTCGGAGCGGTTGGGGATGTCGCGCGTGATCTCCTCGTCGCCGAGCTTCGTCGAGCGCGCGTCGATCTCGTACTCGTGGATGTGGATGGACGTGAGCACGTCCTCCTTCACGAGCCGCTCGCTGATCACGATCGCGTCCTCGAAGTTGAAGCCCTCGAACGGCATGAACGCGACCAGGAGGTTCGCGCCGAGCGCGAGCTCGCCGTGGTCGGTGGACGAGCCGTCCGCGAGCACGGCGTCCTTCGCCACGCGGTCGCCCTGGCGGACGATCGGCTTGTGGTGGATCAGCGTGCCCTGGTTCGAGCGCATGAACTTCGTCAGGTCGTACTCGTCGCGCGTGCCGCGCCCCTCGACGACGATGCGCGTCGCGTCGAGCTCGACCACCGTGCCGGCGTTCCGCGCCACGACGACGTCGCCGGAGTCGACCGCCGCGCGGTGCTCGACGCCGGTGCCGACGAGCGGCGACTGCGGGATCATCAGCGGCACCGCCTGCCGCTGCATGTTCGCGCCCATCAGCGCGCGGTTCGCGTCGTTGTGCTCGAGGAACGGGATCATCGCCGTCGCGACCGACACGATCTGAGCCGGCGCGACGTCCATGAAGTCGATGTCCTTCGCCCCCGCGATCACGGCCTCGCCCTCCGCCGAGCGGCAGAGCACCTGGTCGTGCAGGAAGCGCCCCGTCCGCTCGTCGACCGGCTCGGAGGCCTGCGCGATCGTGAACAGCGCCTCCTCGGCGGCGTCGAGGTAGACGATCTCGTCGGTCACCTTGCCGTTCTGCACCTTGCGGTACGGCGTCTGGATGAAGCCGAACTCGGAGACGGTCGCCATCGAGGCGAGCGAGCCGATCAGGCCGATGTTCGGCCCCTCGGGCGTCTCGATCGGGCACATCCGGCCGTAGTGCGTCGGGTGCACGTCGCGCACCTCGATCGGCGCGCGCTCGCGGGTGAGGCCGCCGGCGCCGAGCGCCGAGAGCCGGCGCCGGTGCGTCAGCCCGTCAAGCGAGTTCGTCTGCTGCATGAACTGCGAGAGCTGCGACGAGCCGAAGAACTCCTTCAGCGCCGCGACGACCGGGCGGATGTTGATGATCGTCTGCGGCGTGATCGTGTCGACGTCCTCCGTCGTCATCCGCTCGCGGACGACCCGCTCCATCCGGTAGAGCCCGACCCGGAACGCCTCCTGGATCAGCTCGCCGGTGGTGCGCAGGCGCCGGTTGCCGAAGTGCTCGTACTCGTCGAGCTCGGTGCGGATCGGATCGCGGCTGAGGCCGACCGCGTCGGCCGCGTAGTCGCGCGAGTCATCCGGCACGCCGATCGCGTGCGGCAGCGCCACGAGCTTCTGGACGAGCGCGAGGATGTCCTGCGTCGTCAGCACGCGCACGCCCTCGGGCACGTCGACGCCGAGCCGCTGGTTCAGCTTGTAGCGGCCGACCTTCGTCAGGTCGTAGCGCTTGGGGTCGAAGAAGAGCGCGCGCAGGAGGTTGCGCGCGTTGTCGAGCGTCGGCGGCTCGCCCGGCCGCTGCTTCTTGAAGACCTCGATCAGCGCCTCGTCCTGGCGCGTCGTCGGATCCTTGTCGAGCGTGTTGCGGATGAAGACCGAGTCGTCGAAGAGCGCGAGGATCGCCTCGTTCGTCGACGTGTCGAGCTGGAAGCCGGTGGTCGGGTCCTCCGCCGGCAGCGCGCGCAGCAGCGTCGTGATCGGCAGCTTGCGCTTCCGGTCGATGCGGGCGTAGACGACGCCCTTCTTGTCGATCTCGAGCTCGAGCCACGAGCCGCGGCTCGGCATCAGGTTGGCCGTGAAGACCTGCTTGGTCGGGTCCTTCGGCTCCATCAGGTAGGCGCCGGGCGACCGCACGAGCTGCGTCACGATCACGCGCTCGGTGCCGTTGATGATGAACGTCCCCCACTCGGTCATCATCGGGAAGTCGCCCATGAACACCGTCTGCTCGCGGATCTCGCCCGTGTCCTTGTTCACGAAGCGGACCGTCATCGAGAGCGGCGCCTGGTAGGTGAGATCCTTCTCGCGGCACTCCTGGATCGAGAACTGCGGCTCGCCGAAGCGGTACTCGCCGAACTCGACGGCGAGGGAGCCGGTGTAGTCCTCGATCGGCGAGATGTCGTCGATCGTCTCCCGGAGCCCTTCGCGCAGGAACCAGCCGAAGGACTCGCGCTGGATGTCGATCAGGTTGGGGAGGTCGAGGACGTGCTTGAGACGAGAGAACGACTTGCGCGCGCGGGGCGCGGTGACCGTCTGGGCCAACTAGAACAGCCTCCCTTGCTGGCTATGAGATGAGGGGCGAAGCAGGAAAAAGGGCGTGCAAACGCAGGTGATGTCCGGACGTCGGCGCAACCCTCTACGTTAGCGGAGGTGGCTCTCCAGCCGCAAGGCACGCGGCGAGGGCCCGTCGGGCCGACGGGCGGAAGTGTAGCAAAGAGGGGAAAAACCATCGAACCTGTTTCGGCCGGAACGGCCGAAACAGGTTCTCCCGGTGGGCCACGAAACCCATCGAACCTGTTTCGCCCGTTCCGGGCGAAACAGGTTCTCCCGGTGGCCCACGAAACCCATCGAAACTGTTTCGCCCGTTCCGGGCGAAACAGTTTCCGAAGGAGGCGCTCCGGGCGGGTAGGCGCCTCGCGCCCACCCGCCCCCTCGCGCCTACTTGACCTCGACCGTGGCCCCGGCCTCCTCGAGCTGGGACTTGATCTGGTCGGCCTCCTCCTGGTTCACGCCCTCCTTGACCGGCTTGGGCGCCGAGTCCACGAGGTCCTTGGCCTCCTTGAGGCCGAGGCCGGTGATCGCGCGGACGACCTTGATCACCTGGATCTTCTGGCCGCCGGCCTCCGTCAGCACCACGTCGAAGGAGGTCTTCTCCTCCGCCGCCGCGGCCCCGCCGTCCCCGGCCGCGACCGCGCCGCCGGCGGCGACGGCCACCGGCGCCGCCGCCGTGATACCCCACTCGTCCTCGATCTTCTTCTTGAGCTCGACCAGCTCGAGCACGCTCATCTTCCCGAGCTGCTCGAACACGGTGTCCACTGCCGCCATCGTCATGCCTCCTGGTTCTGGGTCGATTCGAGCTGCTCGATCCGTGCGTCGAGCAGGCCGTACAGGTTCTGCAGTGGTGCGCTGACGAGCCCGAGCAGGCTCGTCAGGGGCGCGATCACGGCGCCGAGCACCTGTCCGCGCAGGATCTCGAGCGACGGGAGCCGCGAGAGCTCCTCGACGTCCGAGGCCGAGATGACGCGGCCCTGCATCACGCCGCCGCGGACCTCGAGGACGCGCGTCTCGCGCGCCGAGTCGGCGAGCGCCTTGGCCACCGCCACGGCGTCGCCCTCGGTCTCGACGAACGCGATCGCCGACGGGCCCTCGAGCAGCGCCAGCAGCGCGTCGGCACCCGCGGCCTCGGCAGCGCGGCGGGTGAGCGTGTTCTTCACCACCGTGAAGCGCGCGCCGTGCTCGAGCAGGCGCCCGCGCAGGGCGTCGATCTGGGGCATCGTCAGCCCCCGGTAGTCGGCGACGATCATCGCCTCCGCCGTCCGGAGCTTCTCGGTCAGCTCGGCGACGACGCGTTCCTTGTCTTCCTTGTGCAACTCATCCTCCTCGGCTGGGCTTCTGCGCCCGAGAGCGGGCGCCGCCAGCTGTCTCAGGTGACGGAAAGGTGTCTAGGCGCTCGCCGGAGCCGCCTCCAGGTCCTCGGCGATGTCGCGGGTCCGCGTCGGGTCGACGTGGATCCCCGGGCCCATCGTCGAGGACAGCGTGATCTTCTTGATGTAGCGGCCCTTCGCGGCCGACGGCTTCGCGCGGACGATCTCGTCGATCAGCGCCGCGTAGTTCTCGACGAGCTGGCGCTCGCCGAAGCTCTTCTTGCCGATCGGGATGTGGACGTTCGCGCCGCGGTCGGTGCGGTACTCGAGCTTGCCGGCCTTGGCGTCGCGCACCGCCTTCGCCACGTCGAACGTGACCGTGCCCGTCTTCGGGTTCGGCATCAGGCCGCGCGGGCCGAGGATCCGCCCGAGCCGGCCGACGACGCCCATCTGGTCGGGCGTGGCGACGGCGACGTCGAAGTCGGTGAAGCCCTCCTCGACGCGCTTGGCGAGGTCGGCGGCGCCGACGACGTCGGCGCCGGCCTCCTCCGCCTCGCGCGCCTTCTCGCCCTCGGCGAACACGGCGACGCGCGCCTCGCGCCCGGTGCCGTGCGGCAGCATCATCGTCCCGCGGAGCTGCTCGTCGGCGTGACGGACGTTCAGGCCCAGGTTCAGGTGCACCTCGACCGTCTCGTCGAACTTCGCCGCCGGCGCCCCCTTCAGGAGCCGGATCGCCTCGACCGGCGAGTAGAGCTGCTCGCGGTCGACCACGCCGCGCGCCTCGACGTAGCGCTTCCCTCGCGCGCTCACGCTTCCACCTCCACGCCCATCGAGCGGGCCGTGCCGGCGATCACGCGCATCGCCTGCTCGACGTCGCGCGCGTTCAGGTCCTGCAGCTTCGTCTCGGCGATCGAGCGCACCTGCGCGCGCGAGAGGCGGCCGACCTTCGTCCGGTTCGGCTCGGCCGAGCCCTTCTCGAGCCGCAGCGCCTCCTTGATCAGGACGGCGGCCGGCGGCGTCTTCGTGATGAAGTCGAAGCTGCGGTCCTCGTAGACCGTGATCTCGACCGGGATGATGCGGCCGTTCTCCTGCGCGGTCTGCGCGTTGAAGGCCTTGCAGAACTCCATGATGTTGACGCCGTGCTGGCCGAGCGCAGGGCCGACCGGCGGGGCCGGGTTCGCCTGGCCGCCGGGGATCTGCAGCTTGATCAGCGTGAGGACCTTCTTCGCCACCCTGTTCTCCTAATCGAGCTTCTTGACCTGGTCGAAGCTGAGCTCGACCGGAACCTGGCGCTCGAAGATGTCGACGAGCACCTTCAGCTTCTGCTGGTCGGGGTTGACGTCGACGATCTCGCCGTCGAAGTCGGACAGCGGGCCCGACGTCACCTTCACCGACTCGCCGAGCGAGAACTGCACCTGCGCGCGCGGCCGCTCGGCGGTCGCGGCGGCGCCGGTCTTGAGGATCCGGTCGACGTCGCCCTGCGGGATCGGCACCGGCTTGCCGCCCGGGCCGGCGAAGCCCGTCACGCCCGGCGTGTTCTTCACGACCGTCCACGACTCGTCGTTCAGATCCATGTTCACGAGCACGTAGCCGGGCAGGATCCGCTTCTCGGTCTGCACCTTCTGCCCGTCCTTCGTCTCGATCACCTGCTCGGTGGGGACGACGACGCGACGGAAGCGCTGCCGCTGCCCCATCGACTCGATGCGGTGCTCGAGGTTCGCCTTGACCTTGTTCTCGTGGCCCGAATACGTGTTGACGACGTACCAGCGAAACATGCTCCCGCCTACTGTCCGAGGAGGACCTTCTGGACGACCTGCTTCCAGACCTGGTCGTTGACGTAGAGGTAGAGGCCGACGACGAAGCAGGCCACCAGCACCACGACCGTCCCCTGGATGACCTGGTTCTGGCCCGGCCACTCCACCTTCTTCAGCTCCGCCCACGCCTCGGCGACGAAGTTCGAGCGGCGGCGCTCCGCCGGCGCGGCCGCGGGCTGCGGCTGCGGGCGCGCTGCGGCCGCGGCGGCGGCGCGCTCACGGCGCTGGGCCCGGCGCGCAGCGGCCCGGTCCTGGCGGATCTCGGCCATCAGCTCAGCGAGTCTCCCGGTGCGGCGTGTGCCTCCCGCACCAGCGGCAGTACTTCCGGAACTCGACCCGGTCGGGCGTATTCCGCTTCGACTTGTTGGTCTGGTAGTTGCGCCGCTTGCACTCGGTGCAGGCGAGCGTGATCGCAACTCTGACTCCGGTCTTGGCCATGTCTCTCCAGGGAACTCGGTCCTTCGGGGCAGGCTGACGCACCGCCCCGGGCCGCAGAAGTGTAGCGGGACCTTCGATACGCTGTTCGACGCCGAGGCGGCGTAGCTCAGCTGGTTAGAGCGCCGGACTCATAACCCGGAGGTCGGTGGTTCGAGCCCACCCGCCGCTACTCCGAAACTGTTTCGTGGACATGTCCACGAAACAGTTTCCATCCGTTCGAGACCGTAGGGTTCCTCCGATGACGGAGCGGTGCTGGCGCTGCGGCGCGGAGATGGAGTGGCGGCACGGGACGTGGCAGTGCGGCCGCTGCAGGTTCAAGCTCGGCTGCTGCGAGGGCGAGCCCCAGACCGCGTGCGAGGCGCCAGCTAGGTTTGCCGCGTGGCCGGCGACGCCGTCATCGAAGCCCGCGACCTGAGGCGGACGTACCGGACGACGACCGGCGTGCTGCGGCGGCGGCCGCTCGAGGTCGAGGCGGTGCGGGGCGTCTCGTTCGCCGTCGAGCGCGGCGAGCTGTTCGGCCTGCTCGGCCCGAACGGCGCCGGCAAGACGACCACGATCAAGATGCTGATCACGCTCCTGCTGCCGACCTCCGGGGAGGCCCTCGTGCTCGGCCTCGACGTCGTCGAGCACGCGCGCGAGGTGCGGAAGCGGATCGGCTACGTCTTCGGCGGCGACCGCGGCCTCTACGAGCGGCTCTCGGCGCGCGACAACCTTCGCTACTTCGCGGAGCTCTACGGCGTCTCCGGCCGGGCGCAGCGCACGCGGATCGAGGAGGTGCTCGAGCTCGTCGGCCTGAAAGGGCGCGAGCAGGAGCGGGTCGAGGGCTACTCGCGCGGCATGCGGCAGCGGCTGCACATCGCGCGCGGGATCCTCCACGACCCGGAGGTCGTCTTCCTCGACGAGCCGACGATCGGCGTCGACCCGGTCGGCGCGCGCGAGCTCCGGCAGACGATCGGCGACCTCGTCCGGGCCGGCAAGACGGTGCTCCTGACGACCCACTACATGTTCGAGGCCGACGCGCTCTGCGACCGGATCGCCGTGATCGCGAAGGGCCGCATCGTCGGCGAGGGGACGCCGGCGGCGTTGAAGGCGGGGGTCGCCGAGGGAACGGTGACGGAGATCGAGGTCTTCGGGGTCGACGACGGGGCCGTCGCGCGGCTGCGCGGCGTGCCCACGGTCACCGCCGTCACCGTCGAGGAGCGCGACCAGAAGCAGCTCCTGATCGTGCAGGCGACGGGCGAGCGGGAGCTGACCGCGCCGCTGCTGGCGCAGCTCGACGGCGTCGAGGTCGGGCGCGTGAGCTCGCGCGAGCCGACGCTCGAGGACGCCTACGTCGCCCTCGTCGGCGCCGACTCGGGCTAGCCGTGACCTCCCCCGACGCTCGACCGGAAACGCTCGAACCTGGTTCGTCGAAGACGAACCAGGTTCGCGGGTTCGGCCGCACGCTCAGGCTGCTCGGGTTCGGCTGGCTGCTGCACTTCAAGATGCTGTCGCAGTCGGCGTTCGACGGCTTCCTGGCGATCCTGTGGCCGCTCTTCTTCGCGACGGTCGCGTTCTTCGTCTTCCGCTCCGGACACGGCGCCTCCGCGCTCGGCCCGGTCGCGCTCGGCGCCGCGGTGATGGGCGTGTGGACGGCGACCAGCGTCTCCGCCTCGTCGGCGCTCCAGCGCGAGCGCCGGCTCGGCACGCTCGAGCTGCTCGTCGCGGCGCCGACGAGCCTGGCGCTCGTGCTGCTGCCGGTGACGCTCGCGACCTCGTCGATCGGCCTCTACTGCATCGTCGCCACGCTCGTCTGGGCGCGGGTCCTGTTCGGGATCCACGTGCCGGTCGCGCACCCGCTGCCGTTCGCGCTCGGCATCGTCGGCATCGTCGTGACGATCGGCTCGCTCGGCTTCCTGATGGCCGTCGCGTTCGTCCGCTCCCGCCGCGCCTGGGCGATCGGCGCGCTGACCGAGTACCCGGTGTGGCTCGTGTGCGGCTTCCTCGTCCCGGTCTCGCTCCTGCCGGGCTGGGTGCGGCCGATCTCCTGGGCGCTCGGGCCGACCTGGGGCATGCGCGCGATCCGCCACGGCGCCTTCGGCGGCGGCCGTCCGTGGCTCGACGTGCTCGCCTGCTTCGGCCTCGCGGCCGCGTACGTCGCGCTCGGCGTGCTCGTGCTCGACACCGTCCTCGATTCAGCGCGCCGCCGCGCCAGCCTCTCGCTGACGTGAAGACCCTTCGCGTCTTCTTCGTCGGCGGGCTGATCAGCTACCGCGCGCTCTTCGGCTTCCTCAGCCTCTGGATCTTCGTGCCGACGCTGATCCTGACGCCGATCTTCCAGATCCTGCTCTTCGCCTACATCGGCCGCGCAGCGGGCGCCCGGTCGGACGAGTTCTACGTCGTCGGCAACGCGATCCAGTACGCGTCGGTGCCCTGCCTCTTCGCGATGACGCAGACGATCGCGGAGGAGCGCTTCTGGCAGACGCTGGGGCCGATCCTGATCTCGCCGGCCGGCCGGCTGCCGCTGTTTCTCGGCCGCGCCGTGCCGGTGATCCTGAACGGCGCGTTCGTGGCGGCGTTCTCCCTGTTCGCCGGCGGACTGATCCTCGGCGTCTCGCTCGACGGCGGCGAGTGGGCGCGGCTCGTGCCGGTGCTCTGCGTCGCCACGTTCTCGTGCACCGGCCTCGGCCTGGTGAACGCGGCCATCGGGCTGCGGATCCGCGAGACGGCCGTCCTCGCGAACGTCTTCGTCGGGCTCCTGCTGATCTTCTGCGGCGCCAACGTGCCGCTCACGGAGCTGCCCGGCTGGATGGCCGCGATCGGCCGCGCGCTGCCGCTCACCCACGCGATCGGTGCGGCGCGCGCCGTCGCCGCGGGCCGCTCGCTCGCCTCCGTGCGCGGCCTCCTCGGCCGCGAGGTGCTGATCGGCGTCGCCTACGGCGTCGCCGGCTTCGGGCTGATCCGCTTCCTCGAGCTGCAGAGCCGCCGGCACGCCACGCTGGAGCGCGCGTGAGGTCGGCGAGGATCGTCTGGAGCGGGTTCACGACGAACCTGAAGATGCTCGGGACGTCGAGCTTCTTCCTGCTCACGTCGGTCGTGCAGCCGATCATCTTCGCGACCGTCGCCTTCTACATGTTCCGCTCCGGCGGCCGGTCGGGGACGCTCCTGTACGCGGCGCTCGGCGCCGGGATGATGGGCGTCTGGTCGACGACGCTGTTCGGCTCGGGCGGGATGATCCAGTGGCAGCGCTGGCAGGGCACGCTCGAGCTCGGCGTCGGCGCGCCGCCGCCGATGGCGCTCGTCTATCTCCCGTTCTCGCTCGCGAACGCGTTCACCGGCATGTACGCGCTGGCGGCGACGCTCGTCTGGGGACGCCTCGTCTTCGGCGTGCCGCTGCACTTCGTGCACCCGCTGCCGTTCGTGCTCGCGCTGTGCGCGACCGTCGTCTCGCTGGGGCTGATGGGCCTCGTGCTCGCCTCGACGTTCATCCTCTACCGGTACGCCAACGCGATGTCGAACCTGCTCGAGTACCCGGTCTGGGTGGCGTCGGGCCTCGTGTTCTCGACGTCGCTGCTGCCCGGCTGGACGCGGCCGATCTCCTGGTGCCTGCCGCCGTACTGGGGCGTGCTCGCGATCCGGCACGCGGCGCTCGGCGGCGACGTCTGGCGGCCGCTTGGCATGGTCGCCGCGCTCGGGGTCGCGGCGGCGGCGATCTCGGTCGTCACCTTCCGCGTCTTCGAGCACCAGGCTCGCGCGCGGGCGACGCTCTCGCTGACATGAGGCGCTGGTGGAGCGTGTTCCTCGTCGGCGGTGTGATCTCGTATCGCGGCCTCTTCAACTGGATCCGGCCGGCGATGTACGTGCCGACGATGCTCGGCAGCCCGCTCTTCCAGCTCATCTTCTTCACGAAGCTCGGCCAGTACGCACACGCGCAGGCGCGCGACTTCTACATCGTCGGCAACTCGGTGCAGGTGTGCGCGATGTCGTCGGTGTACGGGATGACGATGGCTGTCGCGAACGAGCGCTGGTTCGGGACGCTCGGCCCGCTGCTCGCTTCGCCCGCGAACCGGGCGGCCGTGTTTCTCGGCCGCGGCGTGCCGGTGCTGGCGAACGGGCTGCTCGTCTCGGCGTTCACCTTCGGCGCGGGCGCGCTGCTGCTCGGCTTCCGCCCCGGACTCTCGTCCCTGCCCGCGCTCGCGCTGATCGTGCTCGTCACGGTCGCGTCGTGCACCTGCTTCGGGATGCTGCTCGGCTCGATCGGGCTGCGCGCGAAGGACTTCTTCTTCGTCGCCAACCTCGCGTACTTCCTGATGCTCCTCTTCTGCGGCGTGAACATCCCGCTCGACGTGCTGCCGGGCTGGATGAGCTTCGTCGGCCGCTGCCTGCCGCTCGCCCACGGGATCGCCGCCGCCCGCGAGGTCGCGGCCGGTCGCCCGCTCGGCGCCGTCGGCGGCCTGGTCGGGACCGAGCTCGGCATCGCGGCCGCGTACGCCCTCGCCGCCTACCTCCTCTTCCGCATCCTCGAGCACGAGTCGAAGCGCAGCGCCGTCCTCGACTCGTACTGAGCGGCGGAAATGCCCGTCCTTAGTTCACTTCGTGAACTAAGGACGTGAGTTTCCGGGCTTGACACGCGGAGATGTGAAAGTGTAGTTTCGAAAAATGACTTTCACATCTGTCGAGGCGCTGCGAGCGCTCGGCCACCCCGCGCGGCTTCGGATCCTCGGCCGGCTGCAGCTCGAGGGGCCGGCGACCGCGACCGAGTGTGCGGACGAGGTCGGCGAGAGCCCCTCGGCGTGCAGCTACCACCTCCGCACGCTCGCGAAGCACGGGTTCGTCGAGGAGGCGCCGAGCGACGACGGCCGCGAACGCCGCTGGCGCTCCGCTGTCGCAAGCCTCGAGTTCGACGCGGGGGCCGACGCCGACGAGGAGTTCCAGGCCGCGTCGGCGCTCGCGCGCGCGGCGATGCTCGAGCTGAGCGACGCAGCGGTGCGCGAGTACCTGACGCACGAGCGCTCCTTCTCGCCCGCCTGGCGCGAGGCGGCCGCGTTCACCCACGCGACGATCGTCGCCACCCCGCGCGAGCTCGAGCAGATCGTCGGCCGCATCCAGGCGCTGCTCGAGCCGTACATGCGCAGCGCCCGCGGCGGCAAGCCGCGCGGCGCACGGTTCGTCGAGCTGAGCCTGCGCGCCGTCCCGAAGCGGTGAGGCTGCCGCGCGTCCTCCGCGAGAACGCGAACTTCCGCCGCTACTACGTCGGACAGTCGATCTCGCTGCTCGGCGACCAGGTGTCGCTGATCGCCCTGCCGCTGACCGCCGTCCTCGCCCTGCACGCGAGCGCCGCCGAGATGGGCGCGCTGACGACCGCGTACCTCGTCCCCAACCTGCTCTTCTCGCTCCATGCCGGAGTGTGGCTCGACCGCCGCGGTCGCCGCCGCGAGGCGATGCTCGTCGCCGACCTCGCGCGCGGCGCGCTGACCGCGACGATCCCCATCGCATACGCGCTCGGCGGCCTGACCTGGGCGCAGCTGTACGTCGTCGCCTTCCTGCTCGGCGGCCTGAGCGTGGTGTTCAACGTCGCCTACGGCGCGTTCTTCCAGGCGGTGGTGCCGCGGGAGAGATACGTCGAGGCGAACGCGCTGCTGCACGGCACGCGCGGCGCGTCGTACCTCGTCGGCACGAGCGCCGGCGGCGCGCTCGTCCAGGTTCTGCGGGGGCCGTTCGCGCTCGCGGTCGACGCGGCCTCCTTCGTCTGGTCCGCGCTCTTCCTCGGCCGCATCGACCTCGAGGAGCCGCCGGGCGCGCCGCCCGAGCACGGCGGGCTCGGCGCCGGCCTGCGGTGGATCCGCGCCAACGCCGTCATCCGCGCCGAGCTGCTCGGCGTGGCGACGATCAACCTCTTCAACTTCATGTACTTCGCGCTCTTCATGCTCTACGCGACGAGGGCGCTGCACATGCGGCCGGCCGCGATCGGCGTCGTCGTCGGCGCCGCCGCCGTCGGGACGCTCGGCGCCTCGGCGGTGACCGGCCGGATCTCGCGCCGGCTGGGCGTCGGGCCCACCTTCCTGCTCGGCTGCTTCCTCTTCCCCGCGCCGCTCGTCCTCGTGCCGGCCGCCGGCGGTTCGCACCGGCTCGTGGTCGCGCTCGTCTTCGCCGCCGAGTTCTTCTCGGGAGTGGGGCTGATGCTGCTCGACATCCTCGGCGGCGTCATCAGCGCCGGCATCATCCCGACGGAGCTCCGCTCGCGCGTCTCGGGCGCGTTCATGCTCGTCAACTACGGCGTGCGGCCGGTCGGCACCGCTCTCGGCGGCGCGCTCGGGTCGGCGCTCGGCGTGCGGCCGACGCTGTGGATCGCGACGGTCGGCGCGCTCGCAGGCATGCTCTTCCTCGTGCCGTCCCCGCTGCGAACGATGCGCGATGTACCCGAGCAGGCGCCCGCGTGACCGATCCGCTCGAGCGCGTCCGCGAGCTGCTCGAAGGCGTCGACGACGTCGCGCTCGCGACGGCGACGCCGGACGGGCGGCCGTCGGTGCGGATGGTCCTGCTCAAGAGCTTCGACGAGCGCGGCTTCCGCTTCTTCACCAACTACGAGTCGCGAAAGGGACGCGAGCTGTCCGCGAACCCGCACGCCGCGCTGCTCGTCCACCGGCCCGGCGTGCAGGTGCGCGTCGAGGGGACGGTGGAGCGCCTGCCGGCCGAAGAGTCGGACGCGTACTGGGCGACGAGGCCCGCGGGCTCGAAGCGGAGCGCCGCCGCCTCGCGCCAGTCGCAGCCGATCGGATCGCGCGCCGAGCTCGAGGCCGCCGTCGCCGCCCAGCCGCCGGAGCCGCCGCGGCCGCCGTGGTGGGGCGGCTACCTGCTCGTGCCCGAGCGGATCGAGCTCTGGCGCCACCGCGACGACCGCCTCCACGAGCGGTACCTGTTCGAGCGATTGGCGAACGGCTGGCGGTGCACGATGCTGCAGCCGTGAAGCCGCTCGTCGCCGCCCTCGCGGCGGTCGTCTCGGCGCTGGCGGGCGCCGCGCAGGCGGGCGCGCCGCCGCAGATCGCCGGCTGCCCGGTCTTCCCCGCCTCCAACCCCTGGAACCAGCGGGTCGACACGTTGCCGGTCGCCCAGGACTCGGCGCAGCTGATCGCCTCCATCGGCCTCGACGCGCCCGTGCACGCCGACTTCGGCTCCGGCCTCTGGGACGGTCACCTGATCGGCATCCCGTACGTCGTCGTCCACGGGAGGAAGACGCCGAAGTCGCGGGTGCGCTTCGACTACGCCGACGAGAGCGACAAGGGCCCGTACCCCATCCCGCGCAACGTGCCGATCGAGGGCGACCCGAACCCGGACGGCGGCGACCGCCACGCGCTGATCGTCGACCGCGACTCGTGCCGCCTGTACGAGCTGTACGCGCTCCGTCGCACGAGCTCCGGCTGGGCCGCGGGCTCGGGCGCGATCTGGAACCTGCGCTCGAACGCGTTGCGGCCCGCCGGCTGGACATCCGCCGACGCCGCGGGGTTGCCGATCCTGCCGGGCCTCGCGCGCTGGTCGGACGCCGCGACCGGCGCGATCGACCACGCCCTCCGCTTCACCGCGCCACGGACGCGCCGCGCCTACGTCTACCCCGCCCGCCACTTCGCGAGCGACTCGACGGATCCGACGCTGCCCCCGATGGGCCTGCGCGTGCGGCTGAAGGCGAGCTTCGACATCAGCGGCTTCCCGCCGCAGGCGCGCATCGTGCTGACGGCGCTCAAGCGCTACGGGATGATCCTCGCCGACAACGGCTCGCCCTGGTACATCTCGGGCGCGCCGAGCCCGCGGTGGTCGAACGACCAGCTCCACACGCTCGGCCGCGTCACCGGCGCCGACTTCGAGGTGGTGGCGTCGCCATAAAAGAAAAAGGTGTCTGACACCGTGAGGTGTCAGACACCTGTTTCTCCTGCGCTCAGGTCGGTGGGTCAGTTGGCACCTCTGCCCGACGCCACCCGTCAATGTGCCTTCGACCTGCGCTGTCCGGCAAAGTCTCGTCCTCGGTTCGGACGGAGTTCAAGTCCGGAAGTCTGCTTCCTCCTCGCCGGACGTCTAGCTTTTGGGTCGAACGGCCTACCTCCCACGAGGGATGCGCTAGATTCGATTTCGTGCGAACGGATCGACGGCCGGATGCAGTCGCCGTCGCCGGAGACGGGACCGGCGAGCGGTTGCTGGGCGTGCTGGTCGCCGCCGTCGTCCTCTGCGCGATCGACCTGCAGCTGAACAGCGTCCTGACGACGCCGGACTGGGCGTACCACCACCGCTCCGGCGCGTGGATCGCCGCCTGCCTGCTCACGCTCGCCGGGACGGCCGCGGCGACGCGCGTGCCGTCGGCCGCGGTCGCGGTCGGCGCGGGCCTGCTCGCCGGCGGCGTGCTCGGCAACCTCGTCTCGGCGCTCGTCAACGGCGGCAGCGTCCCCGACCCGCTCCTGATCGGGACGCACCAGGGCGTCGCGTTCAACATCGCCGACCTCTTCACGCTCTCGGGGATCGTGCTCGTGATCGGCGGCCTGATGGCGGTCGTGATCGTGAACCGCGACCGGCTGCCGCCGCCGCGGCGCGTCGAGCGCTGGCTCCTCCGCCGCGTGGGCCTCTAAGAGGCGCGGCTCAGCCGCGCGCCGCGTCGAGCTTCTCGAGCGCCTCGCGGCGCGACGACACGCCGAGCCGCGAGAGCAGGCTCTTCACGTGCGAGCGGACCGTGTGCTCGGAGATGAAGAGCCGGGCGGCGATCTCGTCGGTGGAGAGATGGCGGTCGAGCAAGAGGAGCACCTCGAGCTCGCGCGCGGAAAGCGCCCGCGCGATCTCCTCGGGCACCTCGTCGCGCTTCCCCTCGCGCACCTGGTCGAGCAGCCGGCGCGCGACGGCGCCCGACAGAGCCGCCTCCCCGCGCGCCACGCCGCGCAGGAAGTCGACGATCCGCTCCGGCGGCTCGCTCTTCAGCAGGTAGCCGGCGGCGCCGCGCCGGATCGCCTGCAGCAGGCTGTCGTCGTCCTCGGACGCGGTCAGCACCACCACCTCGGCGCCGTCCGCCGCCTCGCGGACGAGCGGCAGCGCCTCGAAGCCGCTCATGCCGGGCATCGAGAGGTCGAGCAGGACGATGTCGGGCTGCAGCTCGCGGGCCCGCTCGACGGCCTCCTCCCCGCTCGCCGCCTCGCCCGCGACGTCGAAGCCGTTCTGGGCGAGCAGCCCGGTCAGCGCCTCCCGCGTGAGCGGGTGGTCGTCGACGACGAGGATCCGCGCGGTCATCCGAGCCGCCGATTGTGCCGATACCGGAAGACGTGCGGCACGAGCGCTTCCAGTCGTTCCTGTGGGCCCAGATCGTGCTCGTGGCAGCGCTCGGCGCCCTGCTGGCGCTGTTCCTGAGCAAGCCGTCGCTGCAGACGCCCTACGCGCTGCCCGATCTCCGGCTCGTGCTGGCGACCGTCTTCATGCTGATCACCGGCTTCATCGCCGTGCTCAGCGGCGCCCGCTTCGCGGCGGAGGGGCTCCGCTTCGACCTGATGCTCTGCGCGGGGTTCCTCGTGACGTCGCTGTCGTGGCTCGTCTTCACCGTCGCGCCCGGCGTCGACGGCCACGAGCAGTCGACGGCGGCGCTCGTCGGGCGGGCGCTCGGCTGGGCGCTGATCGCGGCGGCGCCGTTCACCCGCGGCCCGGTCCGCTCCCGCCGCGGCGCGCTCGCCGAGGCGATCGCCGTCGCGGCCGGGTCGATGCTGCCGATCTGGCTCGTGAGCCGCGGCACCCGCGGCGACGTCGACACGACGATGCTGTCGCTGCTGGCCCTCCTGCAGCTGGCCGCGGCGATCGGCTTCGGGGCGCGCTACCGGCGCCGCGGCGAGGACCTCGACCGCTGGCTCTCGTTCGTGGCGACCCTCGCGATCTTCGCGAGCCTTGGCCTTATCTTTACGCCCAACGCGGCGTCCACCCTGGTGGCCCGCGGCGACTTCGTCGCGCTCGCCGCCCACGGCGTGCTCCTGGTCGCGCTCTGGCGGGCCGTCCGGGCCGCCGAGTACGGCCGGGCCGTGGCCGAGGAGCGCGCCCGGGTGGCGCGCGACGTACACGACGGCCTCGCGCAGTACCTGTTCACGATCACGACGAACGCGCTCATGCTCGAGACCGGCGCCGACCCGGCCGTCGCGCTGCCGCGCCTGAAGGACGCGGCGCTCGCGGCCCAGCGCGAGGCGCGGTACGCGATCCTCGCGCTCTCCTCCGCGGCCGGGCGCCAGCCATTCGACACCGCCCTCCGCCGCTACGTCGACGTGCTGACGGCCGACGGCGCCCTGGAGGTGGAGATCGACATCGACCCGGCCATCCGGCTCGGGCCCGACGAGCAGATCGAGGTCTTGAGGATCGTGCAGGAGGGCCTCGCCAACGCCCGGCGTCACGGCGACGCCCGGCACGCCTGGGTCGAGATCGGCGAGCGCGCCGGCGACCGCTACGTCGCGGTGCGCGACGACGGCGGCGGGTTCCAGCCCGACGCGGTCGGCGGCGGGCAGGGGCTCCGCAACATGCGGGAGCGCGCCGCCTCGATCGGCGGCGCCTTCTCGCTCCGCTCCACCCCGGGCCGCGGCACGTCGCTCGAGGTCGTCCTGCGGACGTAGAAACCCGCGAACCTGGTTCGTGACTCCGTCACGAACCAGGTTCGGTCTGAGGCATCGGAAACTCACAGGCGCGCGCTGCGGACCGAGAAACCCGCGAACCTGTGGGCATCGGAAACTGTTTCGACCGTTCCGGTCGAAACAGTTTCGACTCACGGGTGCGCGCTGCGGACCGAGAAACCCGCGAACCTGGTTCGTGACTCCGTCACGAACCAGGTTCGGCGTGGTCGGGGGCGCGCCCGACGACCATCCAGGCGAGGCTGGCCGAAGGGCCGGTGCGCGTGCCTGCGGGGCCGCACAGAGTGCATTCATGGACGACCTCGTGGAGCTCGATTTCCGCTCGTCCGGCGAGATCGAGGTGAGCCTGTTCTGGGAGCGCCCGGCGAACAGGCTGATGGTGCAGGTCGTCGACTGGCAGCGCGACGAGGCGTTCAGCTTCGCGGTGCCGGCGGAATCGGCGCTCGACGCCTTCCGGCACCCGTACGCCTACAGCCCGCGCGAGCGGGCGGACGGCATCACGAAGGTCGTCCGAGCGCCCGCAAGGCCGCCTCGAGGTGCCGCGTGACCTCGGCCATCGCCTGATCCCGGGCAGCGAGCTCGGTCTCGAGCTGCTCGATGCGGCGCGTGTAGGTCGCGGCCTCGTCGCGCATCGCGGCCGCCTGCTCCGCGAGCAGATCGGCGACGCCACGCGCCTGGGCGGCGAGGGCGGCGACGCTCTCGAAGCCGCCGACGTCCGGTAGGTGCGGCTCCGCGCCCGCCCCGGCGAGGAGCTCGTCGGGGAGCGGCCGTGGCAGCGCGGTCAGGACGGGCGGAGCCGGCTCGGGCTCGTCCATCGGCTCCTCCTCGACGAACGCGAGGTCCGGCTCGTCGACGGGCTCGGGGGGAACCACGACGTCCTCCGGCTCGGGAGGCGCCGCGTCGGGCTCGGGCCGACGTGATGCCGCGGCGCCGTCGCCGCGGCTTCGCAGCAGGTCGCTGTGCAGGCCCGCCTCGAGGGCGGTCCTCGGCACCACGATGAGGACCGGGTCCTCGCCGATCACGCGTCGCAGCTCGTCGATCTGGTTCTCCGTCGGCTCGGCGACGGCGACGACGACGCGGCCCTCCTCGATGCGGGTCGGCAGGGCCTCGAGCCGCTGCGCGTCCTCGCGGGAGAGGCGCGCGAGCGCCTCCGCGTCGAACCAGATCGAGGCGCGGTCGACGTAGCTCAGCCCCCATTGCTCGGCAAGCAGGCGGCCGACGTCCTCCTCGCTCGCCCAGCCGTGGCCCACGACCACCTCGCCGAGCCGGAGGCCGGTCCGGGCGCCCTCCTCGAGCGCCTCGTGGAGCTGCCGCTGGTCGATCAGGCCCGCGTCGACCATCATCTCGCCGAGCGGCCGGCGGGCGGTGGGCGTCGACCCGTTCTGGACGGCGTCGTCCGCCGGCACGGCATCGTTGGCTGGCGCCATCTCGAGGGTCTCGGTCACGTTTTCGTCGCGGCTCGACTCTGTTTTCGGCCGCAGACGCGCGCGACTTGAGCCCAGTTTCACAGGTCTCCCCTCCCGGGCCGCTACCTCATCAGCAGACGCGCGAGGATCAGCAGGCCCAGGATCGCCAGGCCGCCGAACAGGAACATGTCGTGGTAGTGGAGGGTGATCATCTGGCCTGAGCCCCGATCCGGTTCGGACGGCCGCCGCCGGAGGCGGCGCCGTCGGGTCAGTGGACGAGCTGGAGCATCTTGAACATCGGCAGATACATCGAGATCACGATCGTGCCGACGAGGACGCCCACCCCGATCATCAGCAGCGGCTCGATGATCGACGTCAGGTTCTGGATGCTCGCGTCGACCTCGTCCTCGTAGAAGTCCGCGATCTTGCCGAGCATCGTGTCGAGCTCGCCGGTCTCCTCGCCGATCTTCACCATCTGGCTCACCATGGCGGGGAAGACCGGGTCGTCGGCGAGCGGCACGCTGATCGGCGTGCCCTCCGTGACCCGCGTCTCGGCGGACTTCAGCGCACGCTCGACGACCCAGTTGCCTGAGGTCGCGGCGGTGATCTCGAGCGACCGCACGATGTCGACGCCGGCGGACATGAGCGACGACAGCGTGCGCGCGAACCGCGCGAGGGCGATCTTGTGCACGACGTCGCCGACGCGCATCGGGATGTGCAGCTTGAACCGGTCCCAGATCTGCCGGCCGTGCTCGGTCTTCTTCCACTTGAAGAAGCCGAAGAACCCGACGCCGATCAGCGGGAAGATGACGAACCACCAGTGGCGCAGGATCGTCGACGCGTCCATCACGATCTGCGTCGGCTTCGGCAGCTGACCGTTCAGCTCCGCGAAGATCTTCTCGAACACCGGGACGATGAACAGCAGCATGAACGTGAGCACGAGGCACGCGAACGTGATCACCACGGCCGGGTAGACCATCGCGCCCTTGACGCGCCGCTTGATCTGGGTCTCCTTCTCGATCTGGTTTGCGATCCGGTCGAGCACCATGTCGAGGGTTCCCGACGACTCGCCGGCCTCGACCATCGACACGAAGAGGCGGTTGAAGACCTTCGGGTGACGCGCGAGCGCGCGGGACAGGATCACGCCGCCTTCGACGTCGGAGCGGACGTCGCCGATGACCTCGGCCAGGTACTTGTCGTCCGTCTGCTGCTCGAGGGTCACCAGCGCGGCCACGACGCTGACGCCCGCGGCGATCATCGTCGCGAACTGCCGCGCGAAGACCTGGAGCGCCTTCGGCTTGACGGCCTTGAACGCCGTGGTGGCTCCGGTCCGGCCCGCGGCCGCCTTCTCCGACAGCGCCTTCGGCATCAGCCCGCGCGCGTGCAGCTGCTCGCGCGCGGTGCTCAGGTCGGGCGCGTGGATGATGCCCGAGTGCTCGAGGCCCTGCGCGTTGATCGCGTCGTACGTGAATGCCGCCATGTGTCGCTAGCTCCTTGGGCGTCGGTCGAAGGTCAGCGGTAGACGACGAGCTCGCGGACGTACGCCCCGCCGTAGCCGGCCGCGTGCACGGCGGCGGCATGCTGCGAGACCTGCGAGAGCGAGCCGTACGGGCCGGTGTAGACGACCCAGTAGCCGCCGCGCAGCGGCCGCCGGTTGGAGGAGTTGAGGATCTGCACCGCGCCGAGCTTCGAGGCGCTGCTCGCGAACCGCTGCGCGGCGCCGCGGCCCTGCGCGGTCGGGATCGACGCGAGGATGACGATCCAGCCGTGCGTCGCGTGGCGGTTCGCGCCCGGCGTGCCGAGCACGATCTGCGCCGGCAGGGAGCCCGTCGCCGGCTGCGTCTTCACCGGCGTGGGAGTCGCGGACGCCGCGGGAGCGGCGGCCGCCGCGCCGGCCGCAGAGGTCGGGGCGAACGGATCGTGCCCGCCCGTCTCGGCGCCGACCTTCGAGTCGCCGTCGACGAACGCCTTCGCCTGGAACGGGTCGGCGGAGGAGCGAAGGCTTCTCGGGATCCGGTGCGGCGCCGACGCCCGCGACGGCAGGACCGACGCCGGGCTCGACGTGGTCGTAGTGCTCGCGCCGCTGCCGCCGCTCGACCCGCTGTGGAGGATCTTCGGAAGCTGGATCGCGCACATGCCGGCAAGCAGCACGAGCCCGGCGATGACGATCATCTTCTCGCGGCGAGCCTTCGCCTCCGCCCGCGAGGCAGCACGGCGGCGCTGTGTCGCAGTCGCCGCCATCTACCCGGTCGTCGACGTGTCGGTGGTGGTCGTCTCGGTCGCGGGCGCAACCGGCGCCGGCGTGGAGACGAACGCGTTGAGCGTCACCGTCGCGGTGATCACGCTGCCCGAGGTCTGAGGACCAGCGCCGCCGGCCGTGAACTGGATCTCGTCGATCGAGTAGAGGCGGCCGGCGACCTTGATCGTCTTGCCGGTCAGGCTCACGCGCGTGCGCAGGAGCTTGAGGAAGTTCGCCAGACGGAAGTAGTGACCCGCGACGCCGACCGTGATCGGCACGGCCTGGCCTCCCGACGACGGGACGAGCGCCGCCGGCGTCACCGACGTGAGGCTCACGCCGGCCCGGCCCGCCGCCCAGGACAGCTGCCGCAGGATCTGCGACATCTGGACGTCCGCCGGGATCGCCTGCTCGAGGCGCTTCAGCTCCGAGCGAGACTGCTTCGCGCCCGGGTTGGCGACGTAGGCCTGGGTGCTGGCGATCTGACTCTGGACGTCGGCGATCTGGCCGTCGATGTTCGCCGCCTTCGAGCGCTGCGGCGACACGAAGCCGTACCAACCGACGAGCACGACGAGCAGGAAGGCGAAGACCGCGAGCAGCGCGGCGAGACGTCCGTTGATGCGAGAGATCATTTTCCACCTCCGGCCGGGCCGAACGTGGCCTGGATCGAGAACGTGTCGCCGTTACCCGAGCTGGTCGGCCCGCTCGTGTTCTTCGCGCTCGAGACGAGCGTGATGTTGGACAGCCAGGGCATCAGCGCGAGCCGGTCGAGCACGAGCGCGACCCGGACCTGCGAGCTGGCGACGCCGCTGACCGAGAAGCCGGTCGGCGAGGACGCGGTGGCCCCGGTCGCGGAAGCCGCCGCGGTCGACCCGGCCGGCGTCGGCGTGGTCGCCTGCAGGCTCGTCAGGTAGACCTGGCTCGGCAGCACGCGCGAGAGGCCGCCGAGGACGGTCTCCCACGGGATCCGCGCGCGGTCGATCGCCGTTGCGGCGTTGAGCTCCGACTGCACCTGGCCCTGCGCCGCGCGCAGCGGCGCCGCCTGCGCTTCGACGGCGGTCAGGCGTGCCTGGGTTGTCGCAAGGGCGTTGCGCTTGCCGCTCACGACGGAGCGCTCGTGGGCGTACAGTCCGCCGAGGGCGACCGCCGCCACGCCGGCGGCGACGCCGCCTGCCGTGAGCGCCTTCTTCGGCGAGAGATCGTTGCCGATCGACGCCCAGCGGCTCGCCGGACGAGCGTATGCCGGAAGCAGGTTGACTGCCTGCATCAGCTCTCCACCCCCAATCCGATCGCGACCGCGCTGGAGGCGAGGTCCTCGTGGGCCAACATCTCGTCAGGCGCCTGGAGCCCGGCGAGCGGATTCGCGCTGACCACGCGGACGCGGGTCAGCTTCTCGAGCTCCTCGACGAGGCCCGGCATGCGCGTCGTGCCGCCGGTGACCATGATCTCGGAGATCGCGAGCGAGCCGGGCTGGCTCTGGTAGAACTGGAGCGAGGCGATGACGTCGCGCGCGACGCTCTGCAGCTCGCGGACGACCGCCTGCCGGGCACGGGCATTGCGCGGATCCTCGTCCTCGGCGACGTCCTCCTCGCGCAGCGAGAGCGCGAGCTTCACATCCGTCGCCTCCTCGAGCGTGAGGCCGAGATCGCGGCCGATCGCCGCGTCGAGCTTCGAGCCGCCCCAGTCGAGGACGCGCATGAAGTCGCACACGTTGCCGTCGGAGATCGCCAGCGTCGACCGGTCGTGGCCGAGCGCGAGCGCGACAACGGCGGCCGCCGGCCCGTCGGGATCGCGCTCGACTCCGGGGGCGACGGCGCGCAGCAGCGCGAACGCCTCGACGTCGATGCCCGACAGCTCGAGGCGAGCCGCACGGCAGGCCTCGATGAAGTGGTCGATCGGCTCGCGGTAGGCCGCCGCGAGGACGACGCGGCGGGACACGCTGCCGAGCTCGTCGACGTTCTCGCCGACGACGTGGTAGTCGAGGACCGCCTCGTGCATCGGGATCGACAGCGCCTCGTGCGCGCGGAAGCGAACCGCGTTCTCGAGCTGCTTCTCGTCGTCGATGCCCTCGACGTCGAGCGAGCGGACGCCGATGCGGTTGGTGCCGACGCCGAGGCGGATGCCGCGGCGAGGCAGCTTCTCCTCCGCGAAGAACCGGTCGAGCGCCTGCGCGAGCGCGGGGACGTCCCGCACCTCGCCGCCGACGACGACGCCCGGCTCGAGCGGCCTGCGCGCGAGCTGGACGAGCTTGGCGGGAGCGCCGTTGTTGACGACGCGGGACGCGACGAGCTGGGAGCCGCCGATCTTCAGACCGATGATCTCCTGGCGCTTCGCGCGCTTCTTCGCCGCCGGCTTGCGGGTCTTCCCCGCCCCGGCCGGCTTCTTCGGCCGCCGGACGAGATCCGACAGCTTGATCTCCTTCTTCAAGTCCATGGCTGGATCTACACCTCTCCTGCGAGACGGAGGCCGTGGGTCGGCTGGGGCTGGAGCAGCGGCTGTTGCTGCAGGATCGGGCCGGAGAAGCCGGCGCGCTCGAGCAGGCCGCGGAGCTGTTCGGGACGGGAGGAGCGGGAGAACGCGACCTCGGCGGAAACGACGCGCCGCTGCACGAGATCAGAGAGCGACTGCTCCATGGTCATCATCCCCCGCGAGGTGCTGGTCTGCATGACCGAGTAGATCTGCTCGACCTTCGCCTGACGGATCAGGTTCCGGACCGCGTCGTCCGGGATGAGGATCTCGAGCGCCGGCGTGCGGCCGCGGCCGTCCGCCGTCGGGAGCAGGTTCTGCGTCACCACGCCCTGCAGCGTCATGGAGAGCTGCTGGCGGATCTGGTTCTGCTGCTCGGGCGGGAACACGTCGATCACGCGGTCGATCGTGCTGGGCGCGCTCTGCGTGTGGAGCGTCCCGAACACGAGGTGGCCGGTCTCGGCGGCGGTGAGCGCGGTGGAGATCGTCTCCAGGTCGCGCATCTCGCCGACGAGGATCACGTCCGGGTCCTGGCGCAGCGCCGCGCGCAGCGCCTCGGCGAACGAGACGGCGTCGGGGCCGATCTCGCGCTGGTTCACGACGCAGGTCCCGTGCGTGTGCAAGAACTCGATCGGGTCCTCGACCGTGACGATGTGCTCGTGCCGGTTGCGGTTGATGTAGTTGAGCAGCGAGGCGAGCGTCGTCGACTTGCCCGAGCCGGTAGGGCCGGTGACGAGCACGAGCCCGCGCGGCTTCTCGGCGAGCTCGTAGAGGCTCTCGGGCATGCCCAGCTCGTCGAGCGGCTTGATCTTCGCCGGGACGAGGCGGAACGCCGCGGCGACGGTGCCGCGCTGGAAGTAGGTGTTGACGCGGAAGCGGGCGAGACCCGGGACGGCGTGCGAGAAGTCGAGCTGGCGCCGGGTCTCGAGGACCTTCTGCTGGTCGGTCGACAGGATGCGGTAGAGGAGCGTGCGCAGCGTCTCGGGCTCGAGCGTGCCGTAGTCCTGCAGCCGCTCGAGGCGGCCGACGACGCGCATCACCGGCGGCGAGCCGGCGGTCAGATGGAGGTCGGACGCGCCGTGCTCGACGACGACGGCGAGCAGATCATCGATGGAAACGAGTTCTTCGGTCACGGGAGGTAATCGCCTTTTCGAGGGAGGGCAGTTCTATTTCGGGCGACTCCGGGGGGTTCCTCATCCCCCGGAAGGGGGGACGCTCGCCCGGACGGACAACGCGGTCGGACGCCGAACGCGCGAGGGGCGCGGCAGGCGCCGCGCCCCTCGTGCTCTTCCGTCATACGCGAAAGATGCGCTGACGTGCTCCTGCTTTACGGCGAGACGGCCGTGCCGGTGCAGTTGTTGCTGTTGTACCAACCCTGCGCGCCGGGGCCCTGGACCGACCAGGTCTTGTTGCCGACGGTGGCCGTCAGGCAGTAGGCGGTGGCGGACGGATACGTCCCGTTGGACACGACGCTTACGGCATTGGACAGGCCGGCGTCGATCGCCTTCAAGGACGCCGTCGTCATGCCGACGTACGTGCCAGCCGACTCGTAGAACGCCTCGGCCGACGGGATCGCCGCCCGGACGTCCGCCTCGGCGGCGCGGTTGTTGGCCTTGTCCTTGAAGCCCAGGTACGCCGGCACCGCGATCGCGAGCAGGATGCCCAGGATCACGAGCACGATCAGCAGCTCGATCAGCGTGAAACCTTCCTCACGACCGATCCGCTTGCGAAGCTTTGACATGCAGATTCTCCTTCTTCCTGATGGGACGTGGCCGTCTCGTTATCGCCCGCCGTGGGCGACCCCTTCACCCCCCGGTTGGGGGAACTTGAGGTCAGGAGTTGCCTACGGGGACACCTTCGTGCCCGTGCACTTGGCGCTCCGGTACCAGGCCTTTTGGCCCGGGCCCGAGACCGACCAGGTCTTCCCGTCCGCGGTCGCGGTGAGGCAGTAGGTGGTCAACGTCGGCTTCCCCGCGCCTTTGGCGACGGTGACACGGTCGGAGAGGCCGCCGTCGTACGAGCGCAGCACGGTGGCGGTCAACCCGACGTAGGTGCCGTTCTCCTCGTAGAAGGCCTCGGCCGACGGCAGCGCCGCGCGGAGGTCGGCCTGCACCGATCGGTCGGTGGCGCGGCCGGTGAAGGCGAGGTAGGCGGGCACCGCGATCCCGGCGAGGACCGCGAGCACCGCGAGCGCCACCAGCATCTCGATCAGCGTGAAGCCGCCTTGCTCGCGCACACGTATCCGCCGGTTCGCCATGCCGCTACTCGTTCTCGTCCGCCGCGAGGGATATGTCATGCCTCGTTCGAGGGGAATCCGACGACGGACGAAGATGGTGTCTGACACCGGCGGTGTCAGACACCGATCCGAACGTGATTGGCGGCGCTCAGACCGTGCAGACGCGGGCGAGCTCTTCGGTGGTCGTGACGCCGCTCAGCACCTTCTGAATGCCGTCCTCCCACATCGTCCGCATGCCCTCTTCGCGGGCCGCCCGGGTGATCTCCTCACGCGATGCCTTCTCTGCGGCGAGCTGCTCGAGCCGCTCGCTCATCTCGAGGAGCTGGAAGACGCCCACGCGGCCGCGGTAGCCGGTCTGACCGCAACGCGCGCACCCCCGCTTGCGGTGGAAGGTGAGGCCTTTCTTCTTCGCGAGCTCGCCGCCGGGCGCCAGGGCCTCGAGCTCGTCCGCCGAGGGCTCGTAGGGCTCGGAGCACTGCGAGCAGAGCTTGCGCGCCAGGCGCTGCGCCAGCACCGCCGACACGGAGGCTCCGGTGAGGAACGGCTCCACACCCATCTCGTTCAGCCTGGTGAGCGCCGAGGGGGCGTCGTTCGTGTGCAGCGTCGAGAGCACGAAGTGGCCCGTGAGCGCCGCCTCGATCGCGATCTTCGCGGTCTCTCCGTCGCGAATCTCGCCGACCATGATCACGTCGGGGTCGGAGCGCAGGATCGACCGGAGCGCGCTCGCGAAGGTGAGGCCGGCGCGCGGGTTGATCTGCAGCTGCTCGACGCCGCCGAGCCGGTACTCGACCGGGTCTTCGACGGTGATGATGTTGATCTCGGGCTTGCTGATCGCCGCGAGCACCGCGTAGAGCGTGGTCGACTTGCCGGAGCCGGTGGGGCCCGTGACGAGGAGCGCGCCGGTCGGACGGGCGACGATGCGGGAGAGCTGCTCTGCCATGTCCGCGTTCAGGCCGAGCGAGCCGAGCGTCGGCACCTCGCGGGACTTGTCGAGCAGGCGGAGCGTGACCGACTCGCCCTCCACCGTCGGCAGCGTCGCGACGCGGATGTCGAGCAGGCGCCCGGCCGCCGAGGCGTTCAGCGAGATGCGGCCGTCCTGCGGCTTCCGCCGCTCGGCGATGTCGAGGCGGGCGAGGACCTTCAGGCGCGTGGTGACGCCCGACATCAGCCGCTTCGGCACGCGATGGGCGACATGGAGCACGCCGTCGATCCGGTAGCGGACGACCAGCTCGTCCTCCTGCGGCTCGACGTGCACGTCGCTCGCTCCGTCCTCGGCCGCCTGGAAGATCATCGAGTTGACGAGCCGCACGAGCGGCGCGTCCGAGACGCCGTCGTCGACCTCGAGGTCGTCGCCCTCCTCGGCGGCGGCGACCTCCTCGCCGGCGAACGTCGCGTTGAGCGCCTCCGCGGCGCGCGACTGGCGCCGCAGCTCGGTGAGGACGTCGTTCTTCGCCGCGACGAAGAACTCGACCGGCCGCCGCGTGGCGAGGCGCAGCTCGTCGAGCGCGCGAACGTCTCCGGGGTCCGTGATCGCGATCCTGAGCGTGCCGCCGTCGAACGCGAACGGAATCGCGGTCGCACGCGTCAGCACGGGCAGCGCGATCGACTTCGACGCCTCGGCGTCGACACCCGCGACCGCAAGGTCGACGAGCGGCAGGTGGTACTGCTCGGCGAGCGAGCGGGCGACGCTGAGCGCGCTCGCGACGCCTTCGTCGGCGACCGCCTCGCCCGGCTGCTCGGGACGCGCGCCGTCTCCGACGGTGCCGCCGGGGACAACCCGCAGATCGCGTTGGTCGTCGGCCATCGTGGTCGCCATTAGAGCAGGCCCCCATGCAGGTAGGCGTGGAGGATCGCGTGTCCCGCGAAGAGCGCGACGACGCCCCCCAGAGCGAGGAACGGCCCGAACGGAATCCCCATCTTCCGGGCCGAGGAACCGTGCTTCGCGAGGAGCACGATCGAGGGCAGCAGCGCGAAGATCATCCCCGCGAACAGCGCGACGGGGACGGCGCGGCCGACGGCGACGCCGAGCAGGAGCGCGAGCTTCACGTCGCCCATGCCCATCCCGCCCGGGTACGCGAGCGCCGCGACCAGCAGGAAGAGCGACGCGCCGGCTCCGGCGGCGATCCATTCGACGGACGGATGGAGGATCGTGTTGGCAGCGAGGACGGCCGCGGCGGCCGGAACGACGACGCGGTTCGGAATCACCCGGCGCTCGAGGTCGGTGGCCGAGACCGCGACCAGCGACGCGCAGAAGAATGCAGCGACCACTGCGTCCCAGGTCATGCCGAACTTCAGCACGCAGCCGGCGACGAGCAGCGCCGTCGCCGCCTCGACGGCCGGGTAGCGCCACGGGATCGCCTCGCCGCAGTGGCGGCAGCGCCCGCGCAGCGCGACGAACGACAGGAGGGGCACGTTCTCGTACCAGGCGAGCGACGACCCGCACGACATGCACGCCGAGGCGGGCGCGACGATCGACCGCCCGAGCGGCACGCGGGCCGCGATCACGTTCAGGAAGCTGCCGATTGCGAGGCCGGGCAGCAGCGCGATTGCGGCGAGAGAGGTGTCCATCTCAAGACGGCTGGGGCCGGCACACGGTCGGGTAACTGTAGTCCCTCGCCGTCGTCGTCGACCCCGCGCCCCGGGTCACAGCAGGCGGAGACCGTCGGCGTTGAGGGCGGGAACCGGCGCGGCGACGACGGGCGCCGCCTGCGCTTCCGCGACCTCGTCCACAGCGCTCTCCGCGAGCTGACGCTCCTTGACCGCACGCCGCAGCGCGATGGTGAAGTCGTGCGCGTTCGGCGCGGCGTTTGTCGCCGTCTCCTCGTCGACCTCGCCTGCGATCACGAGCTCGATCAGCGCCTGCGTCATCGTCTGCATGTCGAAGAAGCCGCCCTCGGCAATCGCCTCGGGGATGAACTCCGGCTTGTTCTCGCGAATGAGCTCCTGGATGCGGCTGTTGACGACCATCACCTCGACGGCAACGACGCGGCCGCCGTCGACGCGCGGGACGATGCGCTGCGAGATCACGCCGCGCAGCACGCCGGCGAGGATCGAGCGGATCTGCGGCTGCTTCGCCGCCGGGAAGAACTCGACGAGCCGGCCGAGCGTCTCCGACGCGTCGACGGTGTGCATCGTCGACAGCACGAGGTGCCCCGACTCGGCGGCCTGCAGGGCCGTCTCGGCCGTGACGCTGTCGCGCATCTCGCCGATCAGGATCACGTCGGGGTCCTGCCGCAGCGCGCGACGGAGGGCCTCGTTGAAGGACTCGGTGTCGAGTCCGACCTCGCGCTGGTTGATGATGCAGCTCGCGTCCGTGTGCAGGATCTCGATGGGATCCTCGATCGTCACGATGTGCTCGCGCCGCGTGCGGTTGATGTGGCCGATCATCGCGGCCAGCGTCGTCGTCTTGCCCGAGCCCGTGGCGCCCGTCACGAGCACGAGGCCCCGCCGCTCCTCGGCGAGGCGCTCGACGCCCAGGGGCAGCCCGAGGCTCGAGAAGTTGGGGACGTTCTTCGGGATCACGCGGAACGCGAGCGACACCTCGCCGCGCTGGCGGAAGGCGTTGACGCGGAAGCGGGGAAGATCGTCGGCGTGGTACGCGGTGTCGAGCTCGCCGGTCTTCTCGAAGATGGAGAGCCGCGAGCGCGACGTCTTGCCGACCTCCTGGACGATCTGCTCGAGATCGGCGGACGTGAGCGGCTTGAAGCCGACGAGCGGCTCCAGCTCGCCGTCGAAGCGCACGACCGGCGGCCGGCCGGCCTTCAGGTGGACGTCGCTGGCACCGCGAGCCACGGCCGCCTGGAGCACGGTGTGGAGGTCGAGGGTGGTGGTGTCGGGTGTGGAGTCGTTCATCGGTTGATTGCCTCCGGGCTGTGGTGGTTTCGGAGCCAGGCCGGAGGCCTGTTGCTCTCGCCGCACTGGGTTAGATCGGTTGCTCGCCTGCAGCCACGACCCTAGAAAGGGGTACCCGTCTCTCCTAGCTCGGGTTCGGCAGGTTGCGGTACAGCAGGATCGTGTACGCCTGCGGGAGCGTCGGGAACCAGGGCGGCTGCAGGTACTGCAGCGTCGAGTCGTAGTTGTAGTTGCGGGTTCCGAACATGTCCATGTACGGCTGGTTGTAGCTCGCCGTCGAGCCGCTGAAGGTCATCGTGCCGCCGTGGCACCCGTTGTGGCAGGCGTCGGGCGACTGCGACCGCTGACCGTTCTCCGCGAGCACCGCGCCGCGCCAGGTCAGGTTCGTTGGCGCCCATTCGGCGACGTAGACATTGTTCTTCGCCATCATCCCGAGGACGTCGTTGCCGTCCGAGACGTAGCCGATGTCGTCGCCGATGATGATGTCCTGGTTCGACGCGACGGTGACGTGGCCGTGGACGCAGTTTGCGTTGCTGAGGTTGCCGACGCCGCCGCCGTCCGGGGGCGCCGGGTCTGTGCACGACGACGTCCCGCCGCCGATCACGACCGGGATCTCGGAGTAGATGGCGCCGTTCGTCGGCACGTTCGCGGTTGTCACGGAGCCGGTGCACTGCGGTTGGACGGCGTCGATCGTCGTGCTCCCGCCCATCCCCCGCCCGGTGCCCGCGGTGCAGGTCCGGTACGAGACCGTTCCGGCCGAGTTGAAGGTCAGCTGCCACGCCACCACCCCGCCGCCCGGGTTGTTGAGGTAGATCCCGCCGGCGTTCTTCGCCGCCCGGCTGATGTCGTCCAGCGACGTCTGGAAGCTCGAGAAGTTGATCGGGGACGCGATCACCGACCGGATGTTGGGCGTCGAGTTCGAGTCGTAGTACGTCGCCGGCGGGACGAGGTGGCCTGTGCCGCCGCAGCTTCCGGTGAAGTAGACGTTCCCCTCGGCGTAGACGTCGGCGTACCCCGTGCCGCAGAAGTGCACGTCCTGCGCCGAGTACACCTTCCCGTACACCGTCGCGGTCGAGCCGAGGTCGTAGTCGGCGTTGGTCATCATGAAGTAGTCGGCGACGGACGCGGGGCGGATCATCACCTGCAGGACCTGGCGGTCCTCCGCGCTGCCGCCGGAGTTCGCCCGACCGGTGGCGATGAGCTCGAGGTAGTTCGAGGAGTTCGCCGGCGTCCCACCGGGGAACGTCTCGAGGTCGTACGAGTAGCCGTTGCCGAGGTCGACCCAGGCGTCCTTGCCGTTGGGGTAGCACCAGCTCCGACCGGAGCTTGACGGCCATGCCGTCGGCGACGAGGGGGGAAGGACCGACGAAACCTTGGCACTCGCGGCGTTACACGTCGTGCTACCGACCACTGTTTGCTGACGCGTCGCTTCGCCCGGGGCGAGGTACTGCAGGTAGTACTGGTTGTCGAGCAGCAGCGTCGAGACGTAGTTGTCGATACCGGCCTCGGCCGCCGCGCGCGCGTCGGCCTTCGTCGCGGAGGAGTTGCTGCGGGTCTGGCTGCTCAGGAGCGTGTCGATGAGCAGCGCCGCGAGCAGCGAGAGCATCGCGATCAGCATGATCACGAGCACGAGCGTCTGCCCGTCCTCGCGGCGGAGGTGCACCGGCCGGCCGCGAGCCCGGTTCACGAGATGGTGCATATCGGCGTCCTCAGCGTCGCGCTCTGCTGCGTGGTCAGGGTTCCGATGCCGCCGGTGGCCTTGGGCGTGACGACCAGCGTCATCGTGACCTTGGCGATCTTGGGCAGGTTCGTGGCGCTCACGGGCGCGGCGATCTCCGTGCCCGTCGAGTCGTAGTAGTGGAAGACGGTTGCGTTGGTGACGTACTGGACCGCCTGGCCCGTCACGCCCGTGCCGGTGAAGGTCCAGGCGCCCCCCGAACTGCTGCCGACCACGATCGTGCGGCTGAGCGTGCCGTTCGAGAGGGAGTACGTGTACTGGCGCATGGTGTACGGCGTCTTCTCATCCGGCGCGGTGAAGGTGATCGAGGTCGCGGTCGCGTTTGTGATCGGCTGCGTGCCGGTGAGGCCGCTGCCGTTGCACATCGCGGACTGAATCTCAGCCGACATCGTGTCGAGCGTCGGCCGCGCCTCCGACGCGAGCACGGACTGGCCCATCAACGTCGAGTCGCGGCGCTGGAACTCGACGATGAGTGCGGAGCAGAGGCCGAAGATGAGCGCGATGAACATCGACGCCGCCAGCAGCTCGACGAGCATGAAGCCGCTTTCGTCGCGGAGCTTCAGCCTTCTCAGCACGAGGAGTTACCCGAGTTCGGGAGCCTGATGGCGAGAGGAGGGCTGCCGGTGTCGCCGGGATTGACGGTCACGGCGGAGTTCTGCTTCGAGTTGCCGTACGCGTCCTGCGCCGTCACTGTGTAGTACACGTTCGACAGCGGCGGCGTCGGGGTCAGGCTGCCGCCGGGCGTGAGGCCGCTGAACGTCACCTTCCCGCTGCTGTTCGTGTTGGCCGACTGGTTCACGGCATTCGGACCGCCGGTGAGCGTCACGCTCGAGTTGGTGCAGTTGACGACCGTGCCGCTGATCTTCTCGGTGACCTTCACGCCGAGGGCGCCGAGCTGGACCACCGGCTCGTTGAACGTCCCGGTGGTGTTGCCGGGGTAACCCGCAGGGATCGTCTGGGTGTCGGCGACGGGACCGGCGCCGCTCTGGTTCACCTGGACGTAGCCGCTCTCGTTCACCTTGACCGTGTACTGCCCGGGCACGAGGTACGGGCTGTCGGCGGGGACGATGTTCGAGACCGTGATCGGGCCTCCGGTGTAGTCGAAGTTCTTCGACAGCCCGGTCGTCCGCGGGTCGTTCGAGGTGACCGTGACGCAGCCGCTGCACGTGAACGGCTGCCCGTAGACCTGAAGGTTGACGACGATCGTCGCCGGCTTGAACACGCTCAGCGTCGTCGTCCAGAACTGCGTCGGCGAGAGCTGGATGTAGGCCGGCGTCTTGCTGTGATAGGGAGGCTCGGCGTCGTCGCTCAGGACCTGGTACCCGGAGGGCGGCGTCACCGTGAGGTCGTAGTAGGCCTGCCCGCCGCTCGTCGGGTTCGGGATCAGGCCGGGGAACGTGACCGAGCCGCTCGAGTTGGTGGTGCAGGTCTCGGGCGAGCTCGGGCCGTTCAGCAGATTGACCTGCACCCCGGACATGGGCGTGCCGGCCGCGCCGTAGTCGCTGACGGTCGCCTGGATCGTGCCGGTGATCTGCGAGGGCTCGTTCTTCGGCGCCAGGTACGTCGTCGCCTGCGCGAGGATCTTGCCGTCGACGTCGCGGGTGATCGAAACCGTGATCTTCTTGTAGTCCGCGCCCGTCATCGCGCTCCCGGGCACGTTGGCGCTCATGTACGAGACGTTCGTGTTCAGGTGCGCAGGCACGCCGAGCGTCTCGCCGTTCAGCCCCGTGAACGGCACGGAGGAGTTGATCGAGCCGGGGACGCAGCCGTTGATCGTGCCGACCGCGTTGTAGTCCATCGAGCGAATCTTCTCGATCTGATTCATGACGCCCTGCTCGCCGAGCGTCTGCTGCTTCACCCGCGTCGTCGTCGTCGTGCTCGACGAGAGCAGGTTGACGACCGCCGTCGCGGCGATCGCAAAGATGAAGAGCGCGATCAGGGCCTCGATGAGGAGAAAGCCCTTCTCGTCGCGCCAAGAATGCATGCGTTTGCGGATGCCGCCGGCCGCCATCCCTCCGAGTTTCGGCGTCGGCGCCTGCCGGACGACCCTAGAAAGGGTGAGTTGTCTCGGTGCTCAAGTCCCCGGCTCCACGCGCCGATTCAGGCAACGACAGGAGTCGAGGCGAGATGAGGGAACACCTGGCGATCCCCTCTTGGGGGCATTGATGCGCTCGGGCGCGCGTCCGACCATCGACGTGACGGAGAACCTGTGGCAGAGACGCAAACGCCGATGACCGAGATCGAGCTCGAGGGGACCGCCGCGACCGTCGAAGCGCTCGCGCGCGCGCTCGAGCTCCACGACTACCGGCGGGGCCGCTTCGGCGAGACGGCCGCGCACACAGCACGCGTGACGCAGCTCGCGCTCGCGGTCGCCGAGCGCGTCGCGCCCGAGCTGACGCTCGACCCCCAGCTCGGCTACGGCTTCCGGCTCCACGACATCGGCATGATCGGCGTCTCGAACGCGACGCTCGTCAAGCCCGGTCCGCTCACCCCCGCAGAGGTCGACGAGATTCGGGAGCACCCCTGGCTGGGTGAGCGGATCGTCGCGCCCGTGCCCGCGCTCGGCGGGCTCGCGCGCCAGGTGATCGCGTGCCACCACGAGCGGTGGGACGGCTCCGGCTATCCGCGCGGGTTGCGCGGCGCCGAGATCCCGATCGCGGCGAGGATCTTCGCCGTCGCCGACGCCTTCGACGCGATGACGAACGATCAGCCGTACCGCGAGGCGCTGCCGGTCGAGGAGGCGCTGGACGAGATCCGCGGCAAGGCCGGGCTCGACTTCGACCCCGACGTCGCGGCCGCGCTCCTCACGCTCGAGCTGCCGCAGCAGCAGCACCCCGAGCTCTGAACGCGATCCCTTCGGCGACGGCTCGCGTGGCCACCGCGAGGCCGGCCGCAGGTCGTCCAGCGCGTTCGTGGGCGGGCGTGCTCGCGGGGCGCGAGCGGCTCGTCCTGCTCGTGCTCGTGACCGCGAGCACCGCCATCCGCACCGCGTGCGCCTTCGACCGCCCGTCCCCACTCCTCTACCCCGACGAGTACCTGTACTCGACGCTCGCGCGCTCGATCGCGGCCACTGGCGTTCCGACCGTCCGCGGCGCGTTCCCGCATTTCCCTGCGCTGCTCGGTCCGTACCTCATGTCCCCTGCGTGGCTCGTCCACGACGTCGACGTCGCCTACCGGCTGGCACTCGCATGGGAATCGCTGTGGTTCTCGCTGGCCGCCGTGCCAGCGTACGCACTCGGGAAGCGACTCGGACTCACCTCATGCGACGCGTTGTTCATCGCGCTGGTCGCGCTTCTCGTCCCCGACGCGGCGTACACGTCGACCCTCCTGTCGGAGCCATTCGCGTATCCGGTATTCCTGACTGTCGTCCTCGTCGCCGTGGACGCGATCGCAACGCCAACGCCGCGCCGGCAGCTGTCGCTGCTCGGACTGATGACCGTCCTGTGCTTTGCTCGGCTCCAGTTCGTCGTGATGCCGCTTGCTTATCTCGCAGCTGCATTCGCAACCAGCCGCTTCTCGTTGACCACGTTGGTGAGGCGACAGGCGCTGGTGGTGATCGTGCTCGCCCTACTCGCTGTCGCAGTCCTCCTCGTCGGGCCCCAGCACGCTGCCGGCGCATACGCCGGAATCGGCACTATGCACCTTCCCACGCTCGAGGTCGTGCGGTGGTTCGGGCTCGATTTATTCGTCCTCGCGATCGCTGCGGGCTGGGTCATCGTGCCGGGCGCCGCCGCAGGCTTGGTCGGCGCAGTAGGCGGGCCGGACGAACGACGCCGCGCGTTCGCGATGCTTACGCTCGCGACGACATTCGCTCTCGTCGGTCAGGCAGCTTTTTTCGGCGCGAACGAGGGACGGGCGCACGAGCGCTACGTCTTCTACATCGCTCCCCTTCTCGCCGTGGCATTCACATGGCGCGACGACCCCGAAAGGACGCGCGTCCGTAAGACGGTCGCATACAGCGCCGCGGCAGCTGCCGTGTTCCTCCCACTCGCCAGCGGCATACGAGCTGCTGCCGACGACGAGTCGCCGAGCCTGCTCGGACTCGGGCGACTCGCGGGGGGAGGAGACCGCGGGACGCTGCTCTGGGCATGCGGGCTCGCGATTGCCGCAGTTGCGGCGGGGCTCTCGACGGCGTCTCGCTCGCACCTCCGTGTCGTCGCACTGGCGCTACTCACTTCGATTGGGTGCGCGGGAACGCTCGCCCTCCTCGGCTTCGGCAGCACGCTCGACCAGCGGCTGAACGTTCCGGCGGGTATCCCCCGCCTTCACGCGCCGCCCGGGTCCGCGATCGTCACCTCGACGCACACGAACGAGTGGCTCCTGATGAAGACCCTCTTCTGGAACCCGAACGTCACGCGCGTCCTCGTCGTCGGCGGCGGAGCCGCCGCCGATCGCTTCGCCTCGACGGGCGTGCGGCTCGAGCCCGGCAAGGGTCTCGTCGACGATCGCGGCACGGTCGTGCCGGGTCCGTTCGTCGTCGATGCCGACACCTTCGCCGAAGGGGGGCCGTCGCCGGCCGTCCTCCTCTTCGGCTGGTCGCGGAGCGATCGCTACCTCGACACCGTCGCCTGGCTTGACGCGAGCGCAGGCGCTCGTCCCGTCGAGATCGGCATGTCGCTGACGAGCGCCCACGGGCGGAAGCGGATGGATGTCGCCTGCGGGGCCGCGCACCGGCTCGTCGACGTCGGAGCGCAGCCCGTCCGCGTCGCGCTGCACGTGGCGACCCGGTCGACGCTGACGTGCCGCCTCGCCCTGGTCGGAGGGACCGCGGTCGAGGCCGGGAACCGCACCGTCAGCGTACGGGCGCGGCTGTCCGTCCGCGGCTGACGACCGTCAGGCCGGCAGCCGGCCGAGCAGGTCGAGGAGCCGCAGCGGGGCGCGCGCGACGCCGCGCTGCTCGCCCGGGGCCGACAGCTCGCCGAGCAGCAGCTTCTCGACCGACCGCCACAGGAGCTGCGTCCGCGCGATCCGCCAGCTCGCGCGCGGCCAGCGGTCGAGCGCGCGCTTGAGCGTCCAGGACGCGCGGTGGAGGCGCGAGAGCGCCGCATCGAGCGCCGGCGCATACGGCTGCAGCGACGGAGCCGCGCCCGAGAGCACGTCGAGGATCGCGGCGCTCGCCAGCTTCGCCGAGACGAAGCACTCGTACATCCCGTCGCCGGAGACCGGATCCACGAGCCCAGCGGCATCGCCGACGAGCAGCGCGCGGCCGGTCGCGACCCGCGTTCCCGGCCGCCGCAGCGGCAGGCGGTGCCCGCGCAGCTGTTCGACGTCCTCCAGCCGGAGACCGTGCGCGTCGCAAAGCCGGCGCAGGTGCTCACGCAGGCGCGGCCCCTCGGCGGCCCAGGCACCGACCCCCACGTTGACATGGTCGCCCTTCGGGAAGACCCACGCGTAGCCGCCCGGGATGTCGGCGAGCTCCACGACGGCCCGGCCGCGATAGCGCTCCGCGTCGACGCTCCGATGGTCGACGTTCCCCTCGTACGCAACGCCGCGGACGATGCCTTCGCCGAGCCCGAAGGCACGCGCGGTGACGCCGTTGGCACCGTCCGCGCCGACGACGAGCTCGGCTTCGACGGGCTCGCCGTCGATCCTCGGCCGCCCGTCGTCGAACGTCACGCGAACGCCCTCGCGGACCTCCACCCCCTGTTCCCGCGCGGCGTCCAGCAGGAAGGCGTCAAGCCGCCGGCGCTGGGTCATCAGGATCACCGGCTCGCGTGCCCGCCGGACGACGACGTCGTCGTACCGGAACCGAAGCTCGACCGTGTCGACGCGCTCCTCGACCACCGGGTCAGGGTCGACGGGGCAGTGGCGCACCGCGCGCATCGTGAGGCCGCCGCCGCAGGGCTTGTCGCGCGGGAACGTCGCCCGATCGGCGAGCACGACCGACGCGCCCGCCTCGGCGAGGCGAAGCGCCGTCGCCGACCCGGCCGGGCCTCCGCCGACCACGAGCACGTCGCAGCGCTGCATCGACGCGAGGCTACAGGGCGCCGCCCGCGCGGGTGTCAACCCCGCGCCGCCCGCGTCCGATAGATGATCGCGTGCCTGTCGCGATCGTCACCGGGGCCGGGGGGCTCGTCGGCTCGGAGTCCGCCGCGTTCTTCTGCGAGAACGGCTACGACGTCGTCGGCGTCGAGAACGACCTGCGCGCGTCCTTCTTCGGGAGCGTGGCATCCACGTCGCCGCAGGTGCGGCGCCTGGAAGCCGCGTACGACACGTTCCACAACGTCGACCTCGACATCCGCGACGCGGAGGGGATCGCCAGGCTCGTCCGCCGTCATCGCCGCGACCTCGAGATCGTCGTTCACACGGCGGCGCAGCCCTCCCACGACTGGGCGGCCTCCGCGCCGCACGTCGACTTCGCCGTGAACGCGACCGGGACGCTGAACCTACTCGAGGCGACGCGTGCGCACCAGCCCGCCGCGACGTTCGTCTTCACGTCGACGAACAAGGTCTACGGCGACCGGCCCAATGCGCTTCCCCTCGTCGAGTATCCGACACGGCTCGACCTGCCGGCGGACCACCCCGCCTACCACGGCATCGACACGTCGATGTCGATCGACCGTTGCCTGCATTCCGTCTTCGGCGCCTCGAAGGCAGCCGCCGACCTCCTCGTCCAAGAGTACGGCCGCTACTTCGACTTGCCGACCGTCGCCTTCCGCTGCGGCTGCCTCACGGGGCCGAATCACGCGGGGGCGCGCCTCCACGGATTCCTTTCGTACCTCATGCAATGCACCGTCACGGGCGCGGAGTACGCCGTCTACGGCTACGGCGGCTTGCAGGTTCGCGACAACCTGCACAGCGCCGACCTGGTCCGCGCGTTCGCAGCGTTTCACGCGAATCCCCGCGCCGGCGCCGTCTACAACCTCGGCGGCGGCCGCGCGAGCAACTGCTCCATGAGGGAGGCGATCGCGATCTGCGAGCGGATCGCCGGCCGCGAGCTCTCCTGGACGCTGGACGACACCCCGCGCGTCGGCGACCACCGCTGGTGGATCAGCGACGTGCGCCCCTTCCAGGCCGACTACCCGCAGTGGCGCGTCGAGCTGGACGTCGAGGCGATCCTCCGGGAGATCTACGAGGCGAACGTGGAGGCGTGGGCGGCCGCGCACGCGTCGTGAAGCTGTCCGTCGTCATCCCCGCGCACAACGAAGCGGAGACGATCGGGCGAACGCTCGACGCGCTGACCGAGGCCCTGAGCCGCGAGCGCGTCGACTACGAGTTGCTCGTCGTCGACGACGGCTCGACCGACGGGACGGGCGCGATCGTCGCACGCCTCGGCGAGGACGACGCCCGGATACGTTGCCTCCGCTCGCCCAATCCCCGCGGATTCGGATTCGCGATCCGAGCCGGCCTGGACGCGTTCACCGGCGACGCCGTCGCGATCGTGATGGCCGACGGTTCGGATGCGCCCGACGACGTCATCGTCTATCACCGCCTGCTCGAAGAAGGCTACGACTGCGTCTTCGGATCACGGTTCGTGCGCGGAGCGCGGGTCCACGGCTATCCGCGCGTGAAGCTCGTCATCAACCGGTGCGTCAACACGCTCGTCCGCGTGCTCTTCCGACATGGGTACAACGACACCACCAACGCGTTCAAGGCGTACCGCCGCGAGGTGATCGAGACCGTCCAGCCGCTCCTCTCGAATCACTTCAACATCACCGTCGAGCTGCCGCTGAAGGCGATCGTCCGCGGACACAGCTACGTCGTCGTGCCGATCTCGTGGACGAACCGGAAGTTCGGCGTGTCGAAGCTCTCTCTGCAGGAGATGGGAAGCCGCTACCTGTATGCGCTCCTGGTCGTGTTCCTCGAGCACCATCTCACCCGCGGCGATTACCGCCGCGTTCCGATCGCCGAGTCGCCGCGGACCGGGCACTGGACGAAGTTCCGGCCGGCCGAGATCCGCAGATGACGACGATCGAGCCCCGGTCGACGGTCGAGCGGGTGTATGCGCATCGGTTCTCCGACGAGGACGCGATCGGCAAGGACCGCATGTGGCGGGAGATCTGCCGGTTCCTCCAGCGGTACGTGCCGGAGCGCGGCGTCGTCCTGGACCTCGCCTGCGACCGCGGCGACTTCATCCGCAACATCCGGGCCCGCGAGCGTTGGGCGAGCGACCTGCGAGACGTCTCGCCGCACCTGCCGGAAGACGTCCGCTTCGTCCGCTCGGACGGATTGGCGCTCGCCGACCGCCTTCCGGCAGAGCACTTCGACGTCGTGTTCATGAGCAACTACCTCGAGCACCTCCCCTCGGGCGAGGTCGTGGTGGAGCAGCTCCGCGTCGCGCACGACCTCGTGCGGCCCGGCGGCCGCGTCGTCGTCCTGCAGCCGAACATCAGGCTCGTCGGCCAGAGGTACTGGGACTTCGTCGACCACGAGACGGCGCTCACCGAGCGGAGCCTCGTCGAGGCAGCCTCGCTCGCCGGGTTCGAGACCGACGACCTCATCGTGCGGTTCCTTCCCTTCACGACGAAGAGCCGCCTGCCCCAGGGGCCCCTTCTCGTTCGTGCGTATCTCGCTTTTCGGCCGGCGTGGCTGCTGTTGGGACGGCAGACGCTCTACGTCGGCAGGCGCGTGTGACGACCGTCGGCGCGAGCCGGCTGGGAGCGCCGGCGACCGAACGTCGCGCTCGTGAGGCCGCGCGAAGCTCGCGTCTTCCGATGTGGCTCGTCGGCGTCGTCGTCGCGGCGTGCACCTGGCCGGCGACCACGCTCGAGCCGGGGCCGGTTCCCGGCTTCTACACCGTCGGGCTGCATCTCGCCGCGGCGGAAGGACTGCGCTTCGGCCACGACCTCGTCTTCACGTACGGGCCGCTCGCCTTCCTCACGTTTCCGTACCTGGTGACGCCGTGGACCGCGGCAGCCTCGTTCGCCTTCACGCTCCTGACGCACGTCGCGCTCGCGCTCGTCGTCCTTCGCGTCGCCCGCCGCCGGTCGGGCTGGCCGGTCGCGATCCTCGCTGCGACGGCGGCGACCACGGCGCCGCTTCCCGTCGCCGACACGACCGTCCTCCTCGTCCTCGCAGGCGTGGTGTGGGCGCTCACGTCGACCGAGCGGGCCGGCTTGCTCGCCGAGGCCGTCGGCGGCTTTCTCAGCGCGGTCGAGCTGCTGGTGAAGCTGAACGACGGTCTGCTCTGCGTCTTCCTCGTCGTGATCGCGGCTGCCTACCGCCGCTCGGGACGGCTGCGGGCGACGGGGCTGGGGCTCATGAGCTTCCTCGGCTCGCTGGTCTTCCTGTGGGTGGCGACGGGCAACCGGCTCGCCGACCTGCCGGGCTGGTTCCGCCTCGGCGCTCATCTCGTCGCCTCGTACGGCCAGGGAATGCAGACGGGACCTGGCGTCTCCGCGGATCTCGCATGGGGCCTCGCGATTCTCGCCGTTCTGACGGCGCTCGGCTTCCTCGCCGGCAGGCACATCGACCGCCGCCGGGTCGCTCCGCTCGTGCTGGCCGTGGTCCTCCTCGCCTTCGCTTACTTCAAGGAGGGGTTCGTTCGGGGCGACCAGTGGCACACGACGGTCTTCTTCGCGGCTCTCGTCGTCTCGATCGTGTCGGTACCGTGGCCTACGCCGGCGCTGCGGACCGCCGCGCTCGCGTTGGCAGCGCTCGCCGCGAGTCGCCTGGGTCGTGGCGAGCAACTCACCGCAGCTCTGCTGCTCGCCGCGGCGGGATGGGCCGCGGTGGGCGAGTGGAGGCCCCGGCCGCGAGTTCGTCTCGCCCTGTTCGGCTGCGCCGGCGTTGCCTTCGCTCTCTCGTTCGCGCACGACGCCGCGCTGCGTGCGCCGAGCCCGGTCACCCTGGCCGCCGCAGGGACCGTGGTGGCGCTCGGCGTCGGGGCCGAGCTTCGACTCGCGCGGCTCGTCGCGATCGCCGCGGCGGTCAGCTCGCTGGCTACGGTTGCGCTGTCTCCCCAGACGACGACGGCCGCGATTCACCGCCTCAACGGCACACCGATGCTCGTCGCGCAGACGCGAACGCTCGTCGACAGCAGCGCACGGCGCCGGGCGCTCGCCCGCTACCGCGCCGACTGGCGTCGTCAGTTCGACCTCGCGCCGGCACTCGTCGCCGCGCTCCGAGGCAGGACCGTCGACGTCGAGCCGTGGGGCGCTCCGATCGCCTGGGCGTACGGCCTTGCGTGGCGACCCGAGCCGCTGATCGAGAGCTACGCGGCCTACGACCGCACGCTGGACGAGTTCGCGGCCGCACGGCTGGCGGCGTCGGGGGCGCAACGAATCCTGACGTGGCGGACGTGGTCCGGGATCGACGGGCAGAACGGCGTCTGGCAGGCGCCTTCGCTCGTCGCCGCAGAGGTCTGCAACTACCGCGTGATCGCCAGTCGCGGCCTGTTCGAGGTCCTCGGCCGTTCTCCCGGTCGGTGCGCGCCGCCCCGCCGGATCGCGACGATCGCCGCGCAGCCGGGCGCGTGGGTAACCGTCCCTCGCGCGAAGCACGGCGCGATCGTCTACGCCTCGCTCCGGCTGCAGCCTCGCACGGCCGACGAGCTGCAATCGCTCCTGTACAAGCCGCGAACGATCTCGATCGCGGTTCCCCACCGGACGTACAAGCTCGTTCCCGGCGTGGCAGGCGACCGCCTCCTGATGCGGTTGCCTGCAGCGCCCGGGCTCCCCCGTCCGCGCGCAGATCTCCCGGTGAACCGCTTCCGTATCGAGGGTGCGACGGGACGCTTCGCCGTGACGTTCTACTCGATGCGCGTTCGCTGATCCGTCGCTCTCCGACGCCGTCCGTAGGGTTGGTGGCTTGCGGGTCCTGATCACCGGAGGAGCGGGATTCATCGGCAGCAACGTCGCGGTCGGCCTACGGCGGCGGCGTCCCGAGTGGGACGTCGTGGCGCTCGACAACCTGCATCGGCGGGGCTCCGAGCTGAACCTGCCGAGGCTCGCGGACGCCGGCGTCGAGTTCGTCCACGGAGACGTGCGCGAGCCGTCCGACCTGTCGACCGTCGGCGACGTCGCGGCCCTCGTCGAGTGCTCGGCGGAGCCGTCTGTCCTGTCGGGCCTGGGCGGCGACGTCGACTACCTCGTCCACACGAACCTCGTCGGCGCCCACAACTGCCTCGAGCTCGCACGGCGACAGGGCGCGCACCTCGTGTTCCTGTCGACCAGCCGCGTCTATCCCGTCGCAGGGCTCTGCTCGATCGCCCTCTCCGACGGGGGAACGAGGTTCGAGCCCTTGGAGCAACAGCCGGTCCCGGGCGTGTCGACCGAGGGCGTCTCGGAGTCGTTCCCGCTCGATGGGGCGCGCACCCCGTACGGGGCGACGAAGCTCGCCGCCGAGCTGCTGATCACGGAGTACGCCGAGTCGTTCTCGCTGACCGCTGTCGTCGACCGCTGCGGGGTGATAGCCGGTCCCTGGCAGATGGGGAAGGTCGATCAGGGCGTCTTCACCCACTGGCTGCTCGCGCACTACTTCCGACGGCCGCTCGCCTACATCGGCTTCGGCGGAGTCGGGAAGCAGGTGCGCGACGTCCTGCACGTCGAGGATCTGGTCGACCTCGTCGAGGATCAGCTCACACGGCCCGAGCACTGGGCCGGCGTGACCGTGAACGTCGGCGGCGGCATCGGCGGGAGCCTCTCCCTCGTCGAGACGACGGAGCTCTGCCGGGAGCTGACGGGAACGCGGCTCGACGTCGACGCCGTGCCCGCCGGTCGACCCGGCGACGTGCCGTGGTACGTCTCGGACTGCCGGCGGCTGTTCGCCCACGCCGACTGGCGCCCGACCCGGACGCCACGCGAGATCCTCGTCGAGACTTTCGACTGGATCCGGACGCACGAGGACGCGATCAGGAGGGCCCTGGTCGGGGCGTGAGGCGGACCCGCGCGCTGCATGGGCCGCGAGTCCTCCGGCAGGCCCGAGGTTACAATGCGGCCCGCTCGCGGGGGTGTGCCCGAGCGGCCAAAGGGAACGGGCTGTAAACCCGTCGGCTCAGCCTACGGAGGTTCGAATCCTCCCGCCCCCACTCAGCAGCAGCGAAGCTCAGACGCCGGGTTGCATCGTGCGCAGGCCCGCGAGGCGCGCGGCGGCCCTTGGCACCTCGGTGAGCACCAGCTCGCACGAGACGAGATCCGCGTCGGAGACGAACGCCCGCAAAGCCCTGGTCTCCGGCTCGTGGCGGGTCAGCTTGACCAGCGCCGACGCGTCGGCGTAGAAGAGGGTCAACTCAGCGTTCGCCGCGGATCTCGTCGAGCGCACGGCTGAGCGCGTACGGGTCGCCCTCGAGCTCGAGCGGCTCGGGCAAGCTTCGCCGGACGGGCGCCGACACACGGCCTGCGGCGATCAGCCGATCGAGCTCCGCGCCCGTCGGTGGCGGCCCGAGCTCGGCGACCGGTCGATTTCGATCCGTGACGATCAGCCGCTCGCCGCGGGCGACGCGCCGCAGATACAGGCTCAGATTCTGGCGCAGCTCGGCGACTCCGACCGATCCCGACATGTACATGAACGTAGCCGATCGGCGCTTCTCACATGGCGCGCCGAGCGGAACCGCAACATGAAGGCCCTCAAGCCGGCTGCCGCCGCGGCCGACTCCTTGTTCTACGGTGCGTGCCCTCGCCACGACAACCACGGCGACCCCGTCGCTCGCTTCCGCGCGCGCGCGGGTCGCCGACCGTCCGAGAAGTCGTGAGCTGGGCGCGGCGGCACCGCTAGCGCTGCTGGTGGCCGCGTCGGCCGCCGTTCGAAGCATCTTCGCGGTCCGGCATCCGGTTCCCCGCTTCTTCCCGGACGAGTACATCTACGCGGCTCTCGGGCGCGCGATCGCGCACGGCAACCTCCAGATCCGCGGCACGACGGCCCACTTCCCGGCGATTTTGGAGCCGCTGCTCGCCGCGCCGCTGTGGCGGTTCTTCGGGACGACGACGGCGTACCACCTGATCCAGGTCGAGAACGCGGTCCTCGCCTCCCTCGCCGCGATCCCGATCTACGCGATCGCGCGCTGGCTCGACTTGAAGCGGACGCCCGCTCTGCTCTGCGCCGTCTTCGGGCTCGCGGTCCCCGCACTGACGCTCGTCGCCTACAACCTCTCCGATCCGGTCGCGTACCCACTGGTCCTCACGACGGTCGCGGTCGCCCTCAGGTCGCTCGAACAGCCGACCGCGCGTCGTCAACTCGTCTTCCTCGGGCTGGCGCTCCTCTCGACGCTCGCGCGCGTCGAGTACGCGTTGATCGTGCCCGCCTACCTCCTCGCCGCGGTGGCGATCGAGCGCAGACGCGTCTTGCGGACGCACCGACTCGCGTTCGCCGCGGTCGTCCCGGTGGGCGGGGCCGTCGGCGCCGCAGCGGCGGGCTATTACTACTCGCGCAGCGGCCAGCCGGTCGTCTTCCATCCGGTGCCGCTCCTGCACTGGTTCGGCATCCAGGCGTTCCTGCTCACCGTCTCGATCGGCGTCGTCGTCGTGCCCGGCGCGGTGGCGGCGCTGCTGCGGCCGCAGGAGAGGCGGGAAACCGTCTACGCCGTCCTCACCGGGGTGTTCGCGCTGTGCGTGCTCGCTGCCGCGAGCGAGGGTGCGGCGACGACCGGGCGCTTCAAGGACCGCTATCTGATGGCGCTCCCGCCGCTGCTTGCGATCGCGTTCGCCGTCTACCTGAAGCGGCGGCCGCTTCGCGGCCTCGTGCTCGCGCTCTCGTGCGTCCTGGTCGTCGCCGCCGCCGAGCTGCCGCTCTCGACCTACACGGCCGCGACGTTCAAGACGGACTCGCAGTTCCTCTTCGGCCTCTGGTTCATCCAGCGCCACTCCTCCGTTGCGGCCGGCTCCCTCGTGGCCGCAGCGCTCGCCACTGCGGGCTGCGGCGTGGCGGTCGCAGCCGCCTTCGACCGCCTGGGGCGCGCGGCCCTCGTCGCCTCGATCCTGTTTCTCGCCGGCTTCGCAGCCTTGGCAACAGTCGAGGACCTGCAGGAGGCGGATGCGGTCCGCGCCGCGATGCCGGTCGACCTCACCTGGGTCGACACCGCCTCCGCAGGCCGTCAGGTGACGGCCGTCGCGACCGCTTCGGAGGTCTCGCCCGCCCTGCAGGAAGCCCTGTTCTGGAACGTGGCGATCCAGCGCGAGGTGAAGCTTCCGGGAGCGGTCGCGAGCGACGCGTTCCGGACCCCGACCCTTCGGATCGGCACCCGAGGCCGGCTGACGAACGTCCGCGGCGACGTGCTCTTCGACGACTCCTCCGCCACTGCGCTCCTGGCGGACGCGAGGCCGGTTGCGCGTGCGAGCGGATTCACGCTGTGGCGCACCGCCGGCATCCCGCGGCTGCGTCTCCTGATCTCGAGCCGCTACGACAACGGCTGGCTGGGCGAGACCGGCGCCATCATGGCGTGGCCGCGCCGCGCTGGAGACGGCGTCCGGGTCTCGTTCTTCGCCTCGCTGCCTCGTCGCGCGGATCGGGTCACCCTGAAGCTCGGCCGGCGGGCGTTCGCGCTTCGTCCCGGCCGGCGCGAGCACGTGTCGTGCGACGCGCCGCGCGGTCGGCTCGCGGTTCGGTACTCGTCGCCCGACGCGTCCTTCGATTCCGACCTGCGGCGGGTCATCGCGCGCGTCTCCGCCGTTCGCGTTGCTGACATCGGCGCGGCGGCCGGGCCGAGCGCCGCGACGTGCACCGTCTCCCGGTGAGCCTCAGCAGGAAACGAGCGGTGCGGGCCGCCGGCACGCTGGTCGTGACCGGTCTCTGCGTCGCGTACGTCCTCTGGCGGATCGACCTCTCGCGCACGGGGCACGTCCTGGCAAGCGCCGATCCGCGCTACTTCGGCGCGGCGGTGGCGATCTGGCTCGCCGGGGTGTGGCCGCTCGCGTGGCGCTGGCAGCGGCTACTCGAGGCGCGCGGCGTTCACGACCGGCTGGGGTGGCTCACGCGCGCGTACTTCGTGTCGTACGCCGCGTCGCAGGTGCTGCCGACGTCGCTCGGCGGCGACGCGGCGAGGATCTACCAGGCGGGCCGCCGCCACCGCGGCGACGCGGGCGCGATCGCCGGCTCGGTCATCCTCGAGCGGGCGCTCGGCGGCGCAGCGACGCTCGCACTCGCCGCGATCGGATTCGCGCTCGCGATCGGCCGGTACCACGTCGGCGCGTACCTGTGGATCGAGCTCGCGCTCGTCGTCGCCACCGTCGGCGGCGGCGTCCTCATCTTCTCGCGGCGCATGCGGCGCCCGCTCGCCCGCGTCGCGGTGCTCCTCAGGCCGCTTCGCCTGGAGCGGCCGCTCCGCGCAGCCTACGAGGGGCTTCACGCGTACCGCCGGCACACCGCGCTCCTCGTCTCGGCGTTCGCGCTGACCCTCGGCGTCCAAGCGCTGCGGGTCGCCGGTATCTGGCTGATCGGAAAGTCGGTCGGCGTCGATCTGTCCCCCCGCCCGTACTACGTGATGGGGCCGATGCTCTTCCTCGTCATGCTCGTGCCGTTCACGATCAGCGGCCTCGCCGTCCGCGAGGCGTTCTTCGTCAGCTTCCTCGGCCAGCTCGGCGTCCAGCCGGACAAGGCCTTCTCCACCGGCTTCCTCTTCTTCGCCCTCGCGATCGTGCTGGCGCTTCCGGGCGCGGGGCTGGCCGGTTGGGAGGCCCTAAAGCGTTCGACATCGCGAGCCGAAGATCTGAGGACAGTGGCACGAGGTGCGAAGTGATCGAAGGCAAGAAGGTCGCGGTCGTCATGCCGGCCCACGACGAGGAGCTGCTCCTCCGCACGACCCTTGCCGGCATCCCCGAGTTCGTCGACCGGATCTACGTGGTCGACGACGCGTCGCGCGACCGCACCGCCGACGAGGCGCGAGCCGCGGCCGCCGAGGATCCGAGGGTTGCTGTGGTGGTCCACGAGCGGAACCGGGGCGCGGGCGCGGCCGTGGTCAGCGGCTACCGCCGAGCGATCGCGGAGCAGATGGACGTGGTGTGCGTCGTCAACGCCGACAACCAGATGGACCCGGACGACCTCCTCCACCTGGCGACGCCGATCGCGCTGGACGAGGCCGACTACACGAAGGCGAACCGCCTGTTCACCGGCGAGGCGTGGAACATCATCCCGCGCTACCGCTATCTCGGCAACGCGTTGCTGTCGCTGCTCACGAAGATCGCCTCCGGGTACTGGCACGTCGCCGACTCGCAGGCCGGATACACGGCGATCAGCCTGCCGATGCTCGAGCGGCTGAACCTCGACCGCGTCTATCCACGCTACGGCTATCCGAACGACCTGCTCGTGCAGCTCAACGTCTGGAACGCGCGCGTCCACGACGTCCCCTCGCGGCCCATCTACGGCGTCGGCGAACGGTCGGGCATCAGGCTGCGCAAGGTCATCCCCGCGATCTCCCTGCTGCTGTTCAAGCGATTCTGCTGGCGGATGTTCCAGAAGTACGTGATCCGCGACTTCCACCCGCTCGTCTTCTTCTACACGGCGGGCTTCGTCAGCTCGCTCATCGGCGTCGGGCTCGCGGCCTTCGCGGTCGTCGAGCACTTCACCGGCTCGCCGCCGAACGCGGGCACCGCCATCCTCGTCGCGCTCACGCTGACGTTCGGCGTGCTGTTCACGCTCTTCGCGATGTGGTTCGACATGGAGACGAACAAGGACCTCCGTCTGAGCCGGCGCCGGCGGCCCGCTGAAGCGCAGCTCCTCCAGGAGATCCACGACCTCCTCCAGCGCGGCGAGCTCTTCCGGCTGCCGACGGCGGTCGGAGCCTCCTCGCCGCACGAAGAGACGCAGGCTCTGCGCTAGCGTCGCGGGCGAAGCGCCGGCGCGACCGCAGCCGCGACGTGGCGCGCGGCGAAGGCTGCCTCGAAGTACGCGCGCCCGCGCGTGCCGATCTCGTCCAGCTCGGCACGATGGTCGGCCGCCCATGCGATCGCGTCCGCGACTGCCTCGGCGGACCCCTGGCGGACGAGGAGGCAATTCTCCTTGTCGGCGAAGCGCGTCGTCGCCGACGTCTCGCCGACGAGCGTCGCCTTCCCCATCGCGAGGAACTGGAACGTCTTGCCGGTGACGACCCGGTGCGCCTGCGGCGTGTCGCCGAGCGGCCCGCCGATGCAAAGATCCGCACGCGCGACGTGCTCGGGAAGGTGCGAGTAGTCGACCCAGGGGAGGTGCGTCACGGCGCCCTCCAGGCGGTGCTCGCGGATGAACCCGCCGATCGCGTCCACCGCCCCGCGCTTGCCCCGGCCGCCGATCACGGTGACGTGCACCGCGTCGAGCCGGCCGCGCGCCTGCAGCAGGCGGATCGCTTCGAGGAAGACGTCGACCCCGTGGAGCGGCAGCATCGTCGCGACGAACAGCACCTCGAGCGGCCCGATGTTGCGGTTAGGACGGGGACGCGGAAAGAAGGTCGACTCGTCCGCGCCCACCGGGACGACGACGAACTTCGACGGCGGCAGCCCGTAGACGCGCGCCGAGTAGCCGGCGTCCGCGTCGGTGTCGGCGAGGACGACGTCGGATCGCCGCATCGCCCAGCGCACGTACGCGTCGAGAGCGCGCGTGATCCGCGACTCCGCGCGAAGTACGCGCCGTTCGTCGACCAGCCAGCCGTGGAGGTTGATGAACTCGTCGAAGACGATCCGCCGCCCCCGCATGATCGGGTAGAGGAACGCGAAGCTCTCGTGACCCCGGAAGCCGACCACCCAGACATCGGGGCGGTGCCGCAGTCGCGCCCAGCAGGCGCGCAGCCACGTCTCGGGGTATCGAAGCGCGCCGCGCAGGCGATTGCGGACCACGATCAGGTCGACGTCGTCGAGCGACGCGATCGCCGTCGTGAGAGTCCGGGTCCGCACGTAGTGCGGATCGCGGTACGCGACGACGTATGCGACGCGGCTCAAGCGGCGAGCGGCCGCCGGCCGCGGGCGACGAGGCCGACTCCTCTGCCCGGGAAGAGGTGCTGCAGCTTCACGAACGGAAGCGTCGCGAGGCGCGTCGCCGTCGCGACCATCCCGGCCCTCGGCGCCAGCAGCCTGCCGCTGCCGGAGGTGCGCTCGTCGAACGACAGCTCCCGGGCCCGTGGGAGCCGGCGCCGGGCGATGCGGTTGCGGATGCCCTCGAGCACGAACCCGAGCGGCGCCCCGTACGCCGCCGCCTCGACGTCTTCGAGGCCGAGCTCGGCGAGCAGGCGCGAGAGCGCCGCCGGCTCGTACCTCCGGTGGTGCCCGACCAGCTCGTCCCAGGCGGCGAAGCGTTCCGGCCAGGCAGGCGCCGAGACGAGCAGCCAGCCTCCGGGCCGCACGTGCCGGAGCCAGGCGGCGATCGCGCCGCGGTCATCGGCGAGGTGCTCGATCACCTCGAACGCGCAGACGAGATCGAACAGCTCGTCGGGCGCGACGAGGCTCAGGTCGCCGTTCCGAACCTCCCCCGCTCCGCCGAGCCGTGCGCGCGCCACCTCATATGAGGCGGCGTCCGGCTCGAGCCCCACGTAGCGGTATCGCGCCGCCAGGCGCGCGGCGAAGCCGCCCTGCCCGCAGCCGATCTCGAGGATCGACGCGCCCTCGGGCGGGAGCCGGTGCGAGACCGCGTCCCAGCGGAGCCACGCATTCGGCGGCAGCATCGGGCCGGCACGCAACGCGGATCATCGTAACGAGGCGGTCGAACGGCTCTGGATCAGACCGAGGCGGCGGCCGGCGCGGCGGCCATCGCGAGCAGCGAGCTCTCGAGCGTCGTCGACGACGTCCAGAGCTCGGCCGCGACGATCTCCTCCACCACCTCCGCCAGCGCGCTCACGCAGCGCACGTCGAACTGCGTGCCCGCATACCGCTCGAGCTCGGCGAGCGCCTCGGCGCCGGAGAGGCAGTCGCGGTACGGCCGCTCGCCGGTCATCGCCTCGAACGCGTCTGCGACGGCGATGATCCGCGACGCGAGCGGGATGTCGGTGCCGCGCAGCCCGGTCGGATATCCCCTGCCGTCGTACCACTCGTGGTGGTGGAGCACCCACTGCGCTTCGATCGGCATCTCGGCCGCCTGCAGAATGGCGTGGCCGACGCTCACGTGCTCCTTCATCTGCCGGCCCTCCTGCTCGGAGAGCTTGGCGGGCTTCAGGAGCAGCGCGTCGGGGACGCCGATCTTGCCGACGTCGTGCAGCAGCCCGGCGAGGCGAAGACGCTCGAGGTCGTCGCCGCGAATGCCGAGGCGCGCGCCCATCGCGGCGCAGAGCGACGCGACGGTCTCGGAATGGCCGCGCGTGCCGGCGTCCTTGGCGTCGACCGCGCGCGCGAGCGCGGCGGCGAGCGTCTGCTGGTGGTGGGAGGTGACGGGCTCGACCTCCTCGGGCTGCTTCGTGAGCGCGTCGTGGTAGGCGACGGCGCTCAGCTTCTTCCGCTTCGCCTCGTACAGCGCCATGTCGGCTTGGTGGATGAGCAGATGACGGGCTTCGAACGCCGTCGACTCCGTCACGCCGATGCTCACGGCCCGCCGCCCGATCGTCTCGCGCGTCTGCTCGTCGATCACCCGCGCCACGGCCATGCCGTGCCAGGTGCGCCGGTCCGGCAGCAGCGCCATGAACTCGTCGCCGCCGGTCCGGTAGACGGTGCCGTGGCCGTCGAGCGCGCGGCGGAGCATGTCGGCGACCTGCTGGATGTAGTGGTCGCCGGCCTGGTGGCCCTGCGAGTCGTTGATCTGCTTCAGCCCGTCCAGGTCGATCGCCATCAGCGCGAAGCTGGCGCCGTTCGAGGCGCGCTGCTGGATCGCGCGCGAGAGGTCGTAGTGGAAGGCTCGGTGGTTGCCGAGCCTCGTGAGGCTGTCGGTGTGCGCCGCCTCCTCGAGCCTCGCGATCTCGCGCTCCCGTGCCTGGCGCGTGCGGCGCGGCGCGCGAAGCAGGACGAGGAGGCAGGCGAGCTGCAGCATTCCCCCGCCCGCGGCGACCGCCGCCGCGGCGTCACCCGAGCTGAATCCGCTCGCTCCGCTCTTCGCCCACGCCGCCTGGCGCTGCTGCAGGACCGTCTCGACCGCCGCGCGGACCGCCGCGAGCTGTGCGGCCGCGCGACCCGTGCCGCCGGCGCCGCTCAACGCCGCGTGCGTCGCGCGCGCCGCGGAGCGATACGCCCTGACGAGACGGCTCGCGGTGGCGTGGGCGGACCCGTGCGTCTCCAGGGAGAGGTCGACGAGCGCGCGGTCGATGCTCGCCGTGAGCGCGTCCGACTTGGCGCGGGCGGCGTCGACATCGCCGGAAGCCTCGAGCAGGCCTGCCTGCCGCTGCACCTCGTCCGCGACGAGCAGGTAGTCGCGCGCCTCGGAGCGGCGCGACCCGGAGGAGTCTGCGCGCATGGCCGCCTCGGCGGTCGCGTAGGTCGCTCCAACCGCCGTCACGAGCGCCGCTGCGAGTGCGAGGACCCGCACGAGCGGCACAGTCCGATCCCTTCGATTCTGCCGCAACAGAAGGGATCATCCGCGGCGCGTCTCTGCCGACGCGTCCCCCGCCAGAGGTACTTCTCTCCGCTACGCGGAGAGCGTCAGCGAGACTCGCCGCTCCGCTCGCCGCGGAGCTCGTTGCGGCGCACCCGCGCCTCGTCGATCTTGCGGTGCAGCTCTCGCCGCTCCTTCGACAGCTCTGCTTCCTGCGCCTGCAGGTCGGCCTGACGGCTCGGATCGGGAAACACCGCCATCCGGTCGTGCAGCCGCCGGCGGCGTTCCGACAGGTCGCGCTCCTGCTGCTCGAGCTGCAGCAGCAGCGCGTCCAGCTCCTTGACGGGATCGTTCTCGGTCATCGCGTCTCAGTATGCCGTGCTTCCGGAAACGCGTCGACATCCGGCCGCGCGCGCATGCGCCTGACCTTGAGCCAGCCCGCAGCGACGAGCGCCGCGGCGGCGAGCGCAACGAGGGCGAGCGGCGTCGGATCGAACGCACCCGATCCGCGGAGGCCGGCTGCGGCCGCCTCGCGCTCGGCGGCGCGCGCCCGGGCACTCTCCTGCGGCTTGGCACGAGTCGCCGCGTGCTTCGCCGGCGCGCGAGCGGGCTTCTCGGCGAGGCCGCGGTCGGAGAGGAGCTCGCGGAACACGAAGCGCGCCTCCTGCTTCACCTGGGGGGACGAGTGCCTGCTCATGCGCGGCAGCACCGGGTACGGCGCGCGGACGCCCTGCACGCGGTGCCAGCTCTCGAGATAGGTCGTCGGGTCGACGGCGCCGTCGTACTTCAGCCGCAGCAGGCTGCGCGGGTGGATCTCGAAGTGCAGGTGCGGAGGCGTCGCCGGGAACGCGTCTCCGGTGTTGCCGACGAAGCCGAGCACCTCCCCCGCGTGCACCTTCTTCGAGCGCAGCGCGAGCGGCGCGTAGCCGGAGAGATGCGCGTAATAGAACTCGTCGCCGGCCCGATCGCGCACCCACAGGCGCCAGCCGCCCAGGCGCTCCCAGCCGACGCGGTTCAGGGTCCCGCTGGCGACCGCGACGACCGGCGTCCCGAGCGGCGCGAAGATGTCGTCGCCGTGGTGCCAGCCGCCCGAGACGTCGGTGCGGAGCCCGCCGTACGTGTCCGCGAAGCTCGCGCTGCCGGCGACCGGGAACACGTACCGCTTCTGGCCGAGCGGCGGCGTCACCGTCAGCGGCTCGTGCGTCGGCGCGTGCGAGCGCTTCGCCTTCTTCTTCGTGACGTGAGGCTGCGTGCGCCTGCTCGCGTGCGTCGTGGTCGTCGCTCTCGGGGCGGTCGCAGGCTTTCGCGTCGAGTTCGCGGGCGGAGCCGGCGGCCGAGCGGGACTCGCCGCACGTGCGGGCGGAGGCGGCGGGGGAACGAGGTCGGCCACGCCCACCTGCACGTCGGTCCCTGCCGGGATGCCGTCGCGCCGGGCAAGCAGGTGGACGACGAGCGCGACGGCGCGGACGCGCGCGACGGCCCGCACCTTCACGGGGTTGTTCCGGAGCGCGACCAGGTAGCCCCAGCTGCCGAGCCGCAGTCGATGCCCGGGCGGAGGTGTCGCGACGATGGCGCCGTCGATGCGAAGGCCGGTGATCGCGCTGGACCCGGCGGCGACGCCGTCGCCGTTCACGCGCAAGAGAAGAGAGTCGACCGTGACCGCGCCGTCGAAGAGGGAGAGGCCGTCGAGGCGCACGCCGCCGGTCGTCGCGGCGCCGCGGGTCGGGCAGCCGTCCGCGGTCAGCGACGCCGACCCCGCGGTGACGACGGCGCCGCCCGACGGATAGGAGATGCTCGTGCGGGCCGGCGTCTTCGCCCACGGCGCGTGGGCGGCGGGCCCGACCACGAGCGGCAGCGGGTGGCCGGGCAGCCAGAGGGCGACCCCGGCGACGGCGAGGCAGCCGCGGTCGAGGTCGCGCGTCGCGGCCGGCGTGGCCGGCGGCGTCGGCGGAGGCGGCGCGGCGGCGGTCGTGGTCGGCGCCGCGGTGGTCGTCGGCGCGGCCGGGGGCGTCGCCGCCGTCGTGGTCGCGGTCGCGGTCGTGGTCGACGGCTGCGGCGGAGCCGTGGTGGTCGTCATCCCGCTCGAGGCGGCGGTCGACGCGTAGCCGAGGGCGAGCCCGGCTGCCGCCAGCAGCGCCGAGGCCGGGATCCGTCCACCGCGCATCCGCACAGGGTACGGCCTCCGGCGGGGAAATCGCCGCAAAACCAGGGTTGCAATTCGTGCGTCGCGCATCATCATCAGTAGATGTCGACTGCACGCGCCGCCTGGTACACCCCCGTTGTCGTGGAGCCGAAGCGGAGCCAGTGGCGGCTCTTCTGGCCGCTCCTGATCCCGGTGGTCGTCCTGGTCGGCTTCGCTGCGTACGTCTATCTGACCCCGCAAAAGCCCCATCCGCTCGTACCGCCGCCGGGCCGCGTCGGCGCGCTCGTCTGGGGCGACGGGATCTTCGCGAGCACGCCCGAGATGCAGGCGTGGCTGCGCCTGCACGGCGGCCGCTACCCGGCGTGGGCGACGCGCCACCCGCGCGGGGTCTCGCTGATCTCGAAGCGGGACAAGGCGCACCGGCACGTCGCCGCCTCCGCGAGGAAGCGCGCCGCACGCTGAACCCGCCCCGGCAGAATGCCGGGGTGGACGAGCGCGCGGTGACCGAGCTGCGGGAGCTCGAGCGAGGCGAGGCGAGGCTCGCCGAGACGGCGCGAACGCTGCGGGAGCTGGACGGCGAGATCGCATCGGTGCGGGCTCGTGCCGAGGAGATCGACGGTTTCTTCGCCGGGTACCGCGAGGCGGAGGCGCAGCGGCGCGTGGCGGTCGCGAGCGCGGAGCAGGAGCTCGCGGAGCGCGAGCGCGAGCTCGACGAGGCCCGGCGTGCGCTGGAGGCGGCGCGTGACGCGGAGTCGCGCGAGACGGCGGAGCGCGTCGTCGGCCGCGCGCGCGATCACGTCTCCGTCGCGGCCGAGCGCGTGGCGCGTGCGGCGGCAGCCCGCGAGGAGCTCGAGCGCGAGGCAGCGTCGCTGCCGGCGGAGCTGCCGGCGCTCGGCGAGCGTGCCGGCGCCGTGGCGGAGGAGCTCGACGACGTTGCCGCGCCCGAGCCGGCGCCGCGCGCGCTGATCGACTGGGCGGGCCGTGCGCACGCATCCGTGTTCGTCGCGCTGGCACAGGTCGAGGCGCAGCGCGACCGGCTCATCCGCGAGGCGAGCGAGCTGGCGACGGCCGTGCTCGGCGAGCCTGCCTTCGGCGCGACGCCGGGCCAGATCCGCGCGCGCGTCGAGGCGCGGCTCGGCTGACCTACGGCGCGAGCTCGCGGGCGCCGTCGGCGGCGGCGGTCATGTACGCCGCCGCGGCCGTCCCGGTGCGCGCGGTGTAGTCGTCGCGGATCGCGTTGGCGACCCTTCGCGCACGGCCGCGTTCGGCGAGCGCGACGATCGAGCCGCCGAAGCCACCGCCGGTCATTCGCGCGGCGAGCGCGCTGTGGTCGTATGCGAGATCGACGAGCAGATCGAGCTCGGGCGTCGACACCTCGTAGTCGTCGCGGAGGCTGTCGTGACCTTCGCGGAAGAGGTCGCCGACGCGGGCCAGGTCGGGCGGGTCGGCCTCGAGCGCCGAGATCGTTGCCCGGACGCGCTCGTTCTCGGTGCGGAGATGGCGCAGCCTCCGTTCGTGCGTAGGCGTGCTCGCGCCGGCGAGCGCCTCCTCGAGCTCGCGGCGGCGCGTCCGGTAGCCGGTCTCGGCGAGTCGCCGACGAACGCCGGAGTCGACGACGACGATGGCAACCTCATCGGGCAGCGCGACCGGCCGATGGTCGAGCGTGCTCGTGTCGAGCAGGATCGCATGGCCCGCGCGCCCGAGGACGATCGCGGCCTGGTCGAGGATCCCGCACGGCACGCCCGTCGCCCGCAGCTCCGCACGCTGTGCGGCGGCGGCCAGGTCGAGCGGCGCGAGCTCGAAGTCGGCGACGGCGCAGAGCGCGACCGCGATCGCAACCTCGAGCGCCGCCGACGACGACAGGCCCGCCCCGACCGGGAGCGTCGACGCAATGCGGCCTTCGAAGCCGATTGCCGGGCGTCCCAGCGCGGCGAGCTCCGCCTCGACCGCCGCGACGTAGCGCTCGACGCCGGGCACGTCGGAACGGAAGCGGCTGGTCGCGGCCGCAGCGCCCTCGACGCGCAGCCCGAGATCGATGGCGGCCGGAAGCACGAGCCCGCCGGCGTAGTCCGTGTGCTCGCCGATCAGGTTGACGCGGCCGGGCGACCAGAATCGCCTCGTCAACGGCGCGTCGTGCTCGCGGATCCTCGAAGCGTCATCGGGCCGAGCGTAGAGGTTGCCGCGTTCGGCGGGGCGACATTGCGGGGGAGGCGCGCGGATGACGAGCACGCTACGCTTGCCCCGCCTGCCCTCTTAGCTCAGCTGGTAGAGCACCTCCATGGTAAGGAGGGGGTCGACGGTTCGAGTCCGTCAGAGGGCTTCACAGAAAGACCTGCAAGCCGGCAGGTTAGTGTGTCTTTGTTGGCAACGCCTGTCACGCGCGGGCACTCGCGGGCACGCTCTGGGGTTCCCTCGCCGCCCGCTGGATCGAGCGGGGTTTGGCTTAGCGTGGCCGAAAGCGTGGCCAGGTGACCCCCTCTGTACGAAACGGGCAGTTGGGCTTTGGAGACGCCGGCTCGCAGCGCCCCGGTGTCTCCTTCACAGGCCGGAGAGGTGCATGTCACTCGTGCGATGCGGATGGCGGACGTCTGGTACGAGCCGGGCATGCACGGTGAGCAGGCTCGGCGTTCGGACCATGCCGAGCGGGCTCCAGGTCATCCCGAGTTGCCGCTGGTCGATTTCGGCTGCGGCGTCGACGATTAATCCGTGGTCGTCCTGCAGCATTTCTCCGTCGATGTCCAGGGACACGGTCCTGTCGCTCGCTAGGAGTGTGCCGTGCACTTTGAGGCGTCCGGCGCGGAGCGTTGCGCTCTCGGAGACGAAGTGGACGTGTGGGTGGTTGTCGGCGTCGAAGAAGTCCGGCGATACGAGGTGCTTGTCACGCCACTTGTTCTTGGTGTCGAGACTTGCTGTTTCGATCGTGAGCTCGATGGCGGGTTCCGCGGAGAGGTCGAGTGAGCCGGCGTAGCGCTCGAAGTGCCCCTTGACCTTCGACAGCCCCCACACGTTCGGGGTCTGGAACTCGACGCGTGAGCGAATCGGATCGATCCGCCATCGCGTCTGCTCGATGTCACGCGCGTCAAGCACGTTCCAGCGCGTCAAACTCATGAGGCTCTCCTTCGTGTGGTCGGTGTGCGCGGCTGCGATGGGCTCATCGCTGGTTGCGCTGCCTGTGTCGGCGCTTTCGGCTGGTGTAGACCGTGCCGCCAATCAGGAGGGCGAGGATGAGGACCCAGCCTGCGATCCAGAATGGAGCGCTGCTGGAGGCGGCGATCGTCATCGGGTGGCTCCTTTCGTCATGTGATGTCGCGTCTCAGCGTGGTGCGGGCTGCGAGCAGGGCGAGAAGCAGTGCGATGCCGGCGTCGAGTGCGGCGGCGGCTGGGAAGGGCAGCGCGGTCGCGCTGGGGCTGCCCGAGTAGCCGAAGCCGCCACCGCCGAGTGGCGCACCGGCGAGCGTCGTCGCTGCGGTGAACGGCAGGTAGGGACCGAGGCTGTTGAAGACCCCGCCGAGGATCGCCTCGGCGAAGGTTGCCCAGAGGAAGGCGCCCACCACCGCGCCGAGTTGGGAGCGAACGAGGGTGCCGAGCGCGACGCCGACGGCGGCGAGCAGCGCCGCTCCGAGGATCGCGCCGGCGGCGTCGCCGAGGATCGTGCTCGCGGTGAGCGGATTCGCGTCGCCGTGGCTGGCAAGAAATGCGAAACCGACGCTGGTCGAGGCGGCGAATCCGACGACGCCGAAGATGACTCCTCCCGTCGTCGCGGCGATCAGCTTTGCGACCAGGATCCGCGTCCGGTTTGGTGTGGCGAGGTAGGTGTTGGTGGCGGTGTTGTGGCGGAATTCGCCACTCGAGATGGTCAGTCCGAAGATGGCTGCGAGCAGGAGCGCGAATCCGATCACCGTCAGGACGCGCGTGAAGCCGGCGGCCGTGTCGAGCGGTTCGGCGTTGCCGCTGCCGGCCGTGCCTGCGCGCACGGCGGCGAGCACCGCGGTGAGGCCGATCGAGGCCGCGAGCAGCCCATAGCTGAGCCTGGTGGTGCGGAGCTTGAGAAGCTCGGCCTGGATGAGACGGGTCATCGCATCTCCTCTCTTGCGCTGGTGCCGGTGAGCTGGAGGAAGACCTCTTCCAAGTCGACTGGGTGGCTGCTCATGCCGAAGATGGGGATGGCGTGCTTGGCGGCGATCAGCCCGATCCGCTCGCTGGGTGCGTCGGTTACCTCCACTCGGTCGTGGCCGGCGATTCGGGCGGTGATGTGGGCGCTGGTGAGGGCGTCGAGAAGCCGCCTGGCTACAGGGGTGCGAACCTGGACTGCGGGCCTCACACCGGCCGTGAGTTCGTCGAGGGTGGCGTGGGTGACGAGCCGGCCCTGGTTGAGGATGAGGACGCTGTCGACCGTGTGGGCGACCTCGGCGAGGATGTGGCTCGACACGAGAACGGTGTGCCCGCGGCCGGCGAAGTCGCGGAGCAGCTTGCGCAGCCAGCGGACGCCCTCCGGGTCGAGGCCGTTCGTGGGCTCGTCGAGGATCAGCGTCTCGGGATCGGGGAGAAGGGCCGTGGCGAGCGCGAGTCGCTGGCGCATCCCGAGCGAAAAGCCGCCGACGCGGCGGTCGGCGGCGTCGCGGAGGTCGACGAGCTCGAGCAGCTCGTCGATCCGACCTTCGTCGGCGCTGGCGAGCAGTGCCTGAAGACGGAGGTGATTGCGGGCGCTTCGGCCTGGGTGGAAGCCTGAGGCCTCGAGTACGGCGCCGATTCGCCGCAATGGTTCGGCTGTCTGCACGTACGGCTGCCCGTCGATCGTCGCGGTGCCGGCGGTGGGTTCGACCAGGCCGAGCAGCATCCGCAAGGTCGTCGTCTTGCCGGCCCCGTTCGGTCCCAGGAAGCCGACGATGCTGCCGCGGCCGATCTGGAAGCTGAGGTCGTCGACCGCGACGAACTCGCCGAAGCACTTGCTCAGGTTGCGGACCTCGATCGCCGCAGGTGCGCTCGATGTCGGCGTAGCTCCGTCTGCGTGGGTTGCGTTCATGGCAGTCATCGTCGCGGCGGTCATCCGGCCTGTCGTCGCCGTCGGGGAGGCTTCTGCGCCGCTACCAGACGGCGATTTCGGCCGCCGCTTGTACCCCGGCGGAGGTATGCGGCCGTGCAACCAGCGGGCGACGACCGGCGGCAGGTCGGGCGCTATCGTCGAAACGTGAGGCTTCTGTTCGGCTCGCTGTCGGCGCGCAGCTTCTGGGGCGCTCGGATGCGGCTCGATGATCTGGCCTTGGCGCTCGCTGTGGGCTGTTTGCAGCTCGGGGTGACCGCATTAGCCGCGACGCACCGCTCACATCCTGGAGTCGGCCCGGTGACCGTCTTGCTGTTGGCGGTCGGCCCTTTGGCGCTCGTTGTGCGGCGCCGGTGGCCAGCGGCAGTGCTGGCGATCGCGTTCTCGGTCGCGCTCGTCTACTCGGCGCTCGACTTGTGGCCGCGTGGGCTCGTGTTTCCCGCCTTGGTGGTCGCGTTCTGGCAGGCGATGAGCGGCGGCCGACGGTTCGCCGGCTGGCTCTCCCTGGTCGGCGGTTACCTCGTCTTCGTCGTGCTGCTGCCCGCGACGGGTGCGCAGGCATGGCCGAGCGCGGCCTGGGCGAGCGGGATCGCTGCCTGGATGCTCCTCCTCGGCGCTTCCGCCGAGCTGCTCCGCGTCTGGCGGCAACGTGCCCGCGAGCGGGCCGCCGCGCAGGCGGCGGAGCTGCGGCGGCTGGCAGGCGAGGAGCGGCTGCGCATCGCGCGCGACTTGCACGACGTGCTCGCACACAACCTCTCCTTGATCAACGTCCAGGCCGGGGTCGCACTGCACCTGGTCGACGAGCGGCCGGAGCAGAGCCGCGCCGCGCTCGCGGCGATCAAGCAGGCGAGCAAGGACGCCCTGGAGGAAGTTCGTTCTGTTCTTGAGGTCCTCCGGCATCCTGACGAGCCCGCTCCGCGCGCCCCCGCCCCCGGAACCGAACGCTTCGATGAGTTGATCGCGCGCACCCGCGCCACCGGGTTGCCGATCGACGCGCGCTTAGATCAGATCCCGAAAGGACTGCCCGAGGGTGTCGATCGCGCCGCTTACCGGATTGTCCAGGAGGCCCTCACCAACGTCACTCGCCACGCTCCCGGCGCTGCCACGCACGTCCGAGTTCACCGCAATGGGGGCTACCTGCTGGTCGAGGTCACCAACGGCCCCGCCGCGAGCGGTGATCTCAGCGGAGCGAGAAACGGCGCAGCCGGCAGCGGCATACGCGGCATGCGCGAACGCGTCCGCGCGCTCGGCGGCGAGGTAGAGGTCGGCCCGCAACCCGCCGGCGGGTTCCGTGTGCAGGCGCGGCTGCCGCTCGAGCCCGCGCGATGATCCGCGTCCTGCTCGCCGATGACCAGGCGCTCGTCCGTGCAGGCTTCCGCGCACTCCTCGATGCGCAAGAGGACATCGAAGTCGTCGGCGAGGCCTCCGGCGGGGACGAGGCGATCGCGCTTGCGAGCAGGCTTCGGCCCGAGCTGGTGTTGATGGACATCCGAATGCCCGGCCGAGACGGCCTCGAGGCGACCCGGGCGATCGCCGAAGACCCCCGCCTCGCCGACGTGCGCGTCCTCATCCTCACCACATTCGACCTCGACGAGTACGTCTTCGAAGCGATCCGCTCCGGCGCCAGCGGCTTCCTACTCAAGGACACCGAACCGGTCGACCTGCTGGCAGCCGTTCGCGCAGTTGCGCGTGGCGATGCGCTCCTTTCCCCACGGGTGACCCGCCGCCTGATCGAGGAATTCGCCGGTCGCGCCAAAGAGCCCGTCCCCGGCCGGCGGCTCGAAGCGCTCACCCCGCGCGAACGCGAGATCCTCTCGCTCGTCGCCGAAGGGCTCTCCAACGACGAGATCGCCGAACGTCTCGTCGTCAGCCCGCACACCGCCAAGACCCACGTCAGCCGCACGATGAGCAAGCTCGGCGCCCGCGACCGCGCCCAGCTCGTCATCCACGCCTACGAGAGCGGACTAGTCCGGCCGGGCTGGAAGACCTAAGACGGAGCTCGTCGCGGTCACGGGTGTTCGACCCAAAGGTTCTCCTCGACATAGGTCCCGCGATCTGACTCTCGGTCGACCCGGAGAAGGTTGAGGGCCTCCGGCACGACGTACTCCCCGCTGACTGGGAAGACCATGCCGGTCCAGTCCTCCCATTCGGCCACGCTGCCCTCGATCAGCATCGACTCCGGCGCCGGAGCCAAGACCGTCGCGCCCATGCGCTGGTGCGCACGAACCCATGGATCGATCGACAATCCGTCCTCGCGCATCCACGTCGCGTACTCGCGCATCGGCACAGTGGGATAGCGGTGTTTCAGGGTGGGCCGGATCGGTGCGATCACCCGCACGAGGCCCTCGGCGCGCGCCCGCGAGCTCAGCTCGCTCAGGACAGCCGTCGCCAGTCCCCGGCCCTCGTACGGCTGGGCCACGGCGGCCGCCATGAAGCTGAACGTGTTGGCTTGTTCGCCACGCTCGTGTCCTAAATTCATCCGTCCCCCTTTCCTCGGTATCTCCCCGCCCAGGAGCGGAGCCTGGGCGGAGACAGACCGCTCGCGATCACGTCGTCGCGATCAGAACCTCTCGCGACACGACGACACGATCAGGCTCGCCATCGTTGCCAGAACCGCGGCAAGCAATTGTCTTCCCGTGAGCCACTGAACGCGGCCACAGCGGTCGCTATGCCGACGCCAATCCCAAAGAGGGCTCCGGCTGGGAAACCGAGGGCAGTAACCGAGACGAAGAAGATGACGGCAAGCGCTGCTGCCAAAATGACGCTTCTGCGCCAGAAGCGACCACGTTGCTGCATGAGACCCCCCTATGCTCGGATTCGCAGCCCGCGGCAGGGCGTGAACGCGGGCCTACGCCACCGTAGCCTCACCCATATTCGGCGCATGTAAGGGTCATTCCCTCTCGGCTGCTCGCGCGTACTCGCACGTGATGGAGACGGTGCCCGAACGACTTGCGGAAGGAACACTGAGGGAACACCACCGCGGGAAACGCCGGGCACAAGCGATCAGTGGTCTTCCGGTGATTCCTTCTCATTGGGCGGCTTTCGCGCCCGCGGCTCCCCGGTCTTCCCGCGTTTCCCGCCCCGTTGCTCGATGGTAAGGAGGGGGTCGACGGTTCGAGTCCGTCAGAGGGCTTGAAAAAGCCGCTGCAAATGAGCGGTTTCTCCGGAATGTCTTGCGCCGCAAGGCGACAAAGGTCGCACCGGGTCGCACGCTCTCTCTCATCCGGCTCGACCCCCTCCCTGGCGAGGATGGTTTCACACACCCGTCCGGCTCAGCGAGTAGCCGTCCAGCGCTTCGGCGCGCCGGGCGATCGCCGGCCAGACGCTCATCCGCTCAGTCGGTCGAGCCGGGTCCGACCTACAGATTCGTGAGCAGGTACGAGCGAGGTCGGGGAAGATGTCGGCCGTGGCAGGGGTCGGGACCTGAGGATGGCGAGTAGGGAATGGAGCGTGCGCGAGGCCCGGCTCGAGGAGCGGGCGGAGGTGAGCGCGACGCTCGCGGAGGCGCTCGCCGGTGATCCGGTCTTCGCTTGGCTGTTTCCGAGCGTGCGGCGGAGGAGCGCGGGTATGCGGCAGCTGTTCGCGCTCGAGCTCGCGCACTGGGTGTTCCCGGCTGGAGGACGGGCGCTCACGACCGAAGACTTTCGTGGCGCAAGCGTCGAGGTACCGCCCGGCAGGTCCAGCATGACAATGTCCCTTTCAGGTGCGGTGGGCCTGGTGCGCGTGTTCGGGGCGCGGTTGCGTCGGGCTGGCCCGCTGCAGGCGTTCTTCGACCACAACCATCTTCAGGAGCCGCACTACTACATCCGTACGCTCGGGGTGGCCACCCGTTTCCAGGGCCAAGGCCTCGGGACTGCGTTGCTGCGTCCCACGCTCGACCGCTGCGACCGGGAAGCGTTGCCCGCATACCTCGAAGCCAGCACGGAGCGCACCGCAGCGCTGTACGAGCGGCTGGGCTTCGTCCACCTCGGCGAGCTGCGTGTCCCGGACTGGGGACCGCGTTTCTGGCCGATGCGCCGGCCCCCGCTAGTTTAGTCGGTATGCTAAATATCTAATCATGACCGGCCCAGACGGTTACAAGGCGCTTGCCGATCCGACGCGGCGTCAGATCCTGAAGCTGCTTCGTGAAGGCGACCTGCCCGCAGGCGCGATCGCCGAGCAGTTCGAAATGTCCTGGCCGTCGGTGTCACGCCATTTGAGCGTTCTCGCTTCGGCCGGCCTCGTTCACGCGACTCGCCGCGGCAAGCAGCTCGTGTACTCCCTGACCACCTCGGTGCTCGCCGACATCGTCACCGAACTGGCCGACATGGCTCGCATCAACCAGCCGCAGGCCAAGCCGCGAGGCCACAAGGCACGAGCCGCCACCACCACCGCCGGGTCATGAAGAAAGGAGCAGATCGGAGATGACCGGGGTCGGACTTGCGGTGCTGCTCGTCGCACTAGTCGTCGTGTCGTTCACCGCAGGCTGGGTGTTCCGTGACGCACGCGCGCGCGGGCTCCCGCTCCGCAAAGCCGTGACGTGGGCGGTCTTGTCCTCGCAGGAGTGGCCGCTGTTGTTCCTGCTCTACCGCAGGGTGCGTCCGCGCCGCCTCCGAGGTGACAACGAGCGCGCCGCCGAGGCGTGATCGTGAAACGTGCGCAGAGGGCCGCCCTCGTCCTGGCGGGCGCCGTCACCGTTGCGGAAGCAGCCGTCGTCGCGCGACGCCGCGGATCGTGGTTCGAGGCCGACACAGTCGTGCGCTGCCGGAGCGGTCATCTCTTCACGACGCTCTGGATTCCGGGCGGATCACTCAAAGCCCTTCGGCTCGGCCCGTGGCGGCTGCAGCACTGCCCCGCCGGAGGACATTGGACGCTCGTCACACCCGTCGCAACATCAGAGCTCACCCCGAGCGAGCGGGAGATCGCACGCCGGCACGACGCTCGCATCCCATGACGGTCGCGTTCCCACTCACCGATCGAAGGGACATCAGCCTATGGGCGACATGAATGACCCCACACGCTACGACGACGGAGGGATTGTCTGTGACGAGTCCGGCCTGATCATTCGGCGCTACTACCCATGGGGAAGCAAGCGGATTCCCTACTCCGCGATCAGATCGGTCAAGCGGCTGCCGATCCGCATCAGACGATGGAGACTCTTCGGCTCAGGAGACTTCATGCACTGGTGGAACCTCGACCTGACGCGACCGAAGAAGAGCGTCGCGCTCGACATCGACATCGGTCGCTTCGTCCATCCCACGATCACCCCGAACGACCCAGATGCAGTCGAGCGACTCATCACCGAGCATGCGACGAGAACGCACGGAATGGCTGGGCGCGATCCGGGAACAGTCCGACCGAACTGAACCCGTCCCGCCGGGTCGCACCAAGGTCGCACGGGCATGCAAAACGCGCCGACGTGCGCCTATCAGCGACACGCGCGGACCCGCACCGCTAGGAGCAAACCCGCATTAGTCGGCCCCTCCTCACGTTCATGGTAAGGAGGGGGTCGACGGTTCGAGTCCGTCAGAGGGATTCGGCGGAAAGTCCTGCAAATCGAACACTTAAGTTGTCGATGACGTAAACGGTATGTCACGCGCAGGCACGCGCGGGCACGATCTGATGTTCCCTCATCGCGCGAGTTGGCATGCCGTGCTTGGCTTGGGCAAGCCGATCCGGGATGTGGTGACCCCCTCTCTACTAGTGACCAGCAAGCGGGAAGCACCTCGTTCTGCGGGTTGGCGCGGCCAGACCGACGCTGAGAGAATCCAGTCGTGGCCGTCGCGCTCGATCGTCGCCTTGTCGCGGTGATGTTCACCGACATGGCCGGTTACACCGCGTTGCTGCAGGCGGACGAGCGTCTCGCGATCGACCGCCGAGAGCGGTACTGGGACGCGCTCGAACGTCATCACGAGGCGTTCGGGGGGACGATCGTGCAGCGACTCGGGGACGGAAGCATGAGCATGTTCCCGAGCTCGCTCGCCGCGGTTCAGGCAGCCGTAGCTGTTCAGCAGGAGCTCGCGCCCCAGGACGTTCTCGTCCGCATCGGCATCCACAGCGGTGAGGTCGTCGTCGAACCGGAGCGGTTGACAGGCGACGCAGTGAACGTCGCCGCGCGAATCGAGTCGTTCGCCGTCCCAGGCGGCGTGATGCTTTCCGACGCGGCGTACGAGCAGATCAAGAACCGCAGCGATGTCGTTTCCATTCCGCTCGGGCGGTTCAGGCTCAAGAACGTCGGGCGACCTTTCGAGCTGTTCGCCCTGTCCGCCGACGGCCTGGTGGTGCCGGACGCGAGAGCGCTCGAGGGAAAGGGCGAGCGCTTCGCGGCCCTGCCGAGCAGCCTTCCGGCTCCGGCGGCGCCGCTCGTCGGGCGTACGGACGAACTTGCCGCCCTCGTCGATCTCGTCCGCACGGAGCGGGTGGTCACGATCACCGGCCCCGGCGGAGTCGGGAAGACGCGGGTGCTGATCGAGCTCGGACGCCTCTTCGCAGCAGAGTTCCCGGACGCTCTTGCGTTCGTCACGCTGGCGGACGTCTCCGAGCCTGGAGACTTCCTTCCGGCGCTCGCGACCGCACTCGACGTCAAGGAGGCGGAGGAACGATCGCTCCTCGACGGCCTCGTCTCGCTGATCGGGGAGCGGCCCGCCCTGCTGCTGCTCGACAACTTCGAGCAGATCGTCGCCGCGGCAGCCGAAGTCGCGACGCTGACCAAGCGCTGTCCCGCACTGCGGATCGTCGTGACCAGCCGTATGCCGCTGAGGCTCGCGGCCGAACGCGAGTTCTCGCTGGGGCCACTCGCCCTCCCTTCCGGGTCGGATGCAGTCTCGCCGGAGTCGGTGGCGGCGTCGCCGGCCGTCGCGCTGTTCGTGCAGCGCGCGAGGTCAGCCCGAGGCTCGTTCGACGTGACGCCTGCCAACGCAGTAGCGATCGCAGCGATCTGCCGCAGGCTCGACGGGCTGCCGCTCGCCCTGGAGCTCGCCGCTGCTCGCTCTCGCCTGTTGCCACCCGAAGCGCTCCTCGAGCGCCTCGACCACGCCCTCGACGTGCTCACGTCAGGGAATCGCGACAGCCCGGAGCGCCAGCAGACACTCCGCGCGACGATCGACTGGAGCCATTCGCTGCTGACGGAGCCGGAGCAGCGGCTCTTCCGGCGCATGGCCCTCTTCGCAGGCGGCTGTACGTTCGGAGATGTCGAGGCCGTCTGCGCCGACGCGGAAACGCCTTCGCTCGACGGGCTCCAGTCGCTCGTGGACAAGGCGCTCGTGCAGGTCGACGCGCATGACCGGCTGCAGATGCTGGAGACGATCCGCGAATACGCGAGAGAAGAACTCGAGACTGCCGGCGAGTCCGACCAGATCGCGCTGAGACACGCTCATCATTACGCGGCTCTCGCTCGCGAGGTGCGAGACGGAATCGAGGGCACGACTCAGCAAGCGTCGATCGAACGAGGCCTCGCGGACGAGGCCAATATCGAGGCCGCACTCGGCAAGCTCCTCGAAGCGGCGCACGCAGGCGACGCCGACGCGCTCGAGGCCGGCCTCCAGCTCTGCGGCGACCTCTGGATGTACTGGCACATCCGCGGAAGACACCTGACGGCGCGTGCCTACACCGACCGCTCCCTCGAAGCCAACCGGACGGCCGCCCCGACGTGCGGTCGCGTGGGCGCGCTGATCACGGCCGGCATCGCGTCCTGGACCCTCGGCGCGTACCCGCAGGCGGATGAGCAGTGGGCCCAGGCGTATGAGAGCGCGGCGGTCCTCGGCCTCGAGCGAGAGACCTGCATTGCCGCGACATGCCGCGGGATCGGTCTGCTCGGCTCCGATCTCGAGGAGGCGTCGAAGAGCCTGCGCGAGGGCGCCGAGAAGAGCCATGCGCTTGGCCTCGCCTGGGCGGAGGGCCTCGCCTCGACCTTCGACGCGATCGTCGACGCTCTCCAGGGAGACACCGAAACCGCGGCGGCGAAGTCCGAACACGCACTCGCGATCCAGCGAAAGCTCGGCGACCAGGAAGGATCGGGCATCTCCCTCGGCACGCTCGCCCAACTCGCAGCGGGCCGGAACGACCTCGTCGAGGCACTCGATCTCTACGGTCAGGCGCTCGCAGCCTTCGAAGCGATCGGAGACCGCGCCGAAGAGGCGCGCATTCTGTCGGAAATGGCGTGGACGCACCTCGGGACGGAAGACGCCGCAACCGCACGCCGGTACTTCTTCGAGGCCGTTCAGGCATACACGGAGCTCGCGAGCATCCGTGGAGTCGGCCTCTCGCTGATCGGCCTCGCGGCTGCCGCCGCAGCCGACCCCCGGCCCGAGGTCGCCGTGCGCATCGCGGCAGCGGCCGAGGTCTACGCCGGCGAACAGGGCATCGTCAACGCCTACGGCGACAATCCGGTCGGTCGCCAGCTCATCGACCGCGCGCGCGCCTCACTGGCCGCCGAAGATGTCGCTCGCGCGACCGAAGCCGGCCAAAGGCTCACCATTGCCGAGACACTCGAGCTGGCTCGGCCGGGCGATCCGGCTCCGGCATAGCCGAGGGAGCGCCAGTCCGGGTCGACCGCGGCGTCCTGCAGCGTCGCGATGACAACGTAACCGGGCCCGAACGGTGCGGGGATCGGCTCGAGCCGAGCTTGACGGCGGAGCTGCGGGAAGGCCCAGTCCGACTGCGCGCGAGAACAGTCGGGGTACATGCGCGCCGCCGCCGTGTCCGCGTCCGGCCAGTAGGTACGGCCGTCCGTGTCGTGCACCACTCCACCGAAGCCCTCGGCGAACGCCGCGTTGATCTCACGACGCTCCAGCGGTGTAAGCGCAGCCAGATAGACGCGCAGACCGGCCTCGATGTGGGGGAGCGTGAAGCCAGCGAGCGAATGACCGATCACATCGCGCTCGGCTGCGGCCGACCTCGCGGGCGTAGTCGAGCGGCGTGAGCCCAACCTGTTCGCAGGGCAGGTCCGGCGCCACCACGGATGACCATGAGCGGCGAGTTCCTCGGCCAGCCAGCGGAAGCACCAACCGCCGTGCCAGCCTCCGTGCACGAGCACGAACCGCGCCACCCGACGAGTATCCCGGCTTCCGTCACTCCCCTGTTGGGCGCGAAGCAGTGGGCGCGACCAGTCGTCCGCGCGAGCGACGTGAAGACACTCCGAACGCTTGCTCACTCAGCTGCCAGGACGAGCTAGCGGGAGTCGACGCCGTGCTCGAGCTGATGGTCGTACTCGGCCTGGTCGTAGTGCCCACGCGAACCGGCGATCAGCCCGTCCGGAGAGATCGTCCACTCCTCGAAGCCAGGGATACGCACGCTCTTGCCCGTCTCGGCGCTCGTCCCGGTGAATGTCCACCGGTACTCGACGCTGCCGTCCTCGCGCAACACGAGATCATCCAGGAACACTTCGATATCGGGGAAGGCAGCGATGAAAGCCTCCGCCACCTCGGCGATCCCAGCCGCGTCTCCACCATTGATCGCGATCATCCCGCCAGGCACGTAGTGGCCGGCCACACGCGCGGGATCGCGGCTGCACCACGCCTCGGTATACGCCCGTGCCAGCTGCTCGATCTGCTTCGGATCGTGCGCCACCTGCGCAGACCCTAACCCGGGCCCGCCACGCTAGACAACGCCGGGCTGGACGGCCGACCTCTCGACTGCCGACTGGGTCGAGCCGATTTCGAGGGAACACTGAGGGAACCTCAGCGCGGGCACGCGCGTCCACGACAGGTCACGCGTCTTCGGCCGTTTCCTGGTTCTGGCGCGGCTTTCGCGCCCGCCGCTTCCCGCTCGTGCCCGCCGTTCCCGCCTCGTTGCTCGATGGTAAGGAGGGGGTCGACGGTTCGAGTCCGTCAGAGGGCTTGCAAAATCCCCGCTCACGGGGATTTTCCGTTCAGAACGACTTGCTCTTCGTGGTGCGTGCGGTGGGTATGGAGCCGTTTATGGAGCTTTCGCGCACCCGGCTCGACCTCTTCCGCGCCAAAGACGAGGTCGGTGTCGCAGTGGGTGCCATGACCGCGAGCCGTCGCAACAGGTGGGTCGTCGGAGCCCGTGTTGACCAAGTGGCTGAGCGTGTGACGACAATGGGCGCATGGCTGAACGCGCCATGGACGAAACAGCACAGCTGACGCTCTCCCAGCTCGAGCAGCACCTCTGGGGTGCGGCGAACATCCTGCGCGGGCCGATCGATCAGGGCGACTTCAAGAGCTACATCTTCCCGCTGCTCTTCTTCAAGCGGATCTGCGACGTCTACGACGAGGAGTTCGCGGACGCGCTCGAAGAGTCCGACGGAGACCTCGACTACGCCGCCTTCGCCGAGAATCACCGCTTCCAGATCCCGTCGGGGAGTCACTGGAAGAACATTCGTGAGAAGCCCGAGAACCTGGGCCTCGCGCTGCAGAACGCCATGCGCGCGATCGAGACCGCGAACCCCGACACGCTCTACGGGATCTTCGGCGACACGAACTGGTCGAACAAGGAGCGCCTGCCCGACCGGCTGTTGCGCGACCTAATCGAGCACTTTTCGAAGCTTCCGCTCTCTAACCGCGCCGCAGCACCGGACGTGATCGGGAACGCGTACGAGTACCTCATCAAGCGGTTCGCCGATCTCTCGAAGAAGAAAGCCGGCGAGTTCTACACGCCCCGCTCGGTCGTCCGGATGATGGTCAACATCCTCGACCCACGAGAGGGCGAGTCCGTCTACGACCCCGCCTGCGGCACCGGCGGCATGCTGATCGAGGTCGTCCACCACGTCCGGGAAGCCGGCGGCGACCCCCGCTCCCTCTACGGGAAGCTTTACGGGCAGGAGAAGAACCTGACGACGAGCGGCATCGCTCGGATGAACTTGATCCTGCACGGGATCGAAGACTTCAACGTCGTCCGCGGCGACACGCTCCGCGAACCTGCCTTCTACGACGGAGACCTGCTCGCAGCCTTCGACTGCGTCATCGCCAATCCGCCCTTCTCGCTGAAGCAGTGGGGAGAGGATCTCTGGCAGTCGGATCGCTTCGGCCGTAACTTCGCGGGTCTGCCGCCGAGCAAGAGCGCCGACTTCGCGTGGGTCCAGCACATGATCAAATCGATGGCGCTGAAGACAGGGCGCTTGGCCGTCGTCCTCCCGCAAGGCGCCCTCTTCCGCATGGCGGCCGAAGGCCGGATCCGCGAAAAGATCCTCCGCTCCGACAGAGTCGAAGCGGTGATCGGACTCGCGCCGAACCTCTTCTACGGAACCGGGCTCGCAGCCTGCATTCTCGTGATCCGCGACCGGAAGCCGGATGAGCGTCGGAGAAAGGTGCTCTTCATCGATGCGTCCGAGCTCTTCAAGCGCGGGCGCAACCAGAACATCCTTGAGCCCGAGCACGCCGCGCAGATCCTTGCCTGGTACGAAGACTTCGAAGACGTCGCTGGCAAGGCTTGTGTAGCGACTCTAGACGAGATCGAACAGAACACCTGGAACCTGAACATCCCCCTCTACGTCGAGCCGGCTCTGGACGGCGAGACGCCGACGCTCGAAGGGGCGCTTGTCGAACTCGAGGCGGCATTCGACGAGGTCGAAAAGGCCGAAGAGCACTTGCGCGGCCTGCTGCGCGAGCGAGGGCTGCTGACGTGAGCGATCGGGTCACGCAGCAGCAGCTCGAGTCGTACCTCTGGGGAGCAGCGACGCTCCTTCGTGGACTGATCGACGCCGGCGACTACAAGCAGTTCATCTTTCCGCTCCTGTTCTTCAAGCGGATCTCGGACGTGTGGGACGAGGAGTATGCACGGGCGCTAGACGAGTCTGGCGGCGACCTCGAGTACGCGTCGTTCGGCGAGAACCATCGCTTTCAGATCCCGGAAGGCGCGCACTGGCGGGACGTTCGCGCCGTTACAACGGACGTGGGCATTGCGCTGCAACAGGCAATGCGGTCGATCGAGGCCGCGAACCAGGACCGACTCTACGGAGTCTTCGGCGATGCGCAGTGGACAAACAAAGAGCGTCTGTCCGACCGCACCCTCAATGACCTGATCGAGCACTTCTCGACGGTGATCCTGTCGCTCGAGACCGTACCCGAGGACGAGCTGGGGAACGCCTACGAGTTCCTGATCAAGAAGTTCGCCGACGACTCAGGCCACACAGCGCAGGAGTTCTATACGAACCGTACGCTCGTCCACCTGATGACTCTGATGCTCGAACCGGAGCCCGGCGAGAGCGTCTACGACCCGACCTGTGGCACTGGCGGAATGCTCCTTTCGGCCGCAGTCGAGCTTCGTCGGCAAGGAAAGGAGCACCGCTCGCTCCGTCTCTATGGGCAGGAGCTCAACCTGATGACGAGCGCGATCGCCCGCATGAATCTCTTCCTGCATGGGATCGAGGACTTCGAGATCCAGCGCGGCAACACGCTGTCGGATCCCAAGTTCGTCGAAGGAGACCGCCTGCGCCGCTTCGACGTCGTTCTCGCCAATCCGCCCTACTCGATCAGCCAATGGGACCGCACGCTCTTCAGCGCCGACCCATGGGGGCGGAACGTTTGGGGGACCCCACCACAGGGTCGCGCGGACTACGCGTTCTTCCAGCACATCGCCTGCTCGCTGGAACCCGAAAGCGGACGCTGCGCCATCCTCTTCCCCCACGGTGTTCTGTTCCGTAACGAGGAGCGCACGATGCGGCGCAAGCTCCTCGAAAGCGACATCCTGGAATGCGTCCTCGGACTCGGGCCTGGGCTCTTCTACAACAGCCCGATGGAGGCCTGCGTCATCATCTGCAGAACGCTGAAAGCCGATGACCGCAGGGGGAAAGTACTAGTCATCAACGCGGTCAACGAATACGCTCGCGAACAGGCGCAGAGCTTTCTGCGAGACACGCACATCGAGAAAATCCTCGACGCGTACCGGCGGTTCGAGGACGCCCCTGGTTTCGCTCGAGTGGTCTCGGCTAAGGAGATCCGCGACAACGACGCGACCCTGAGCATCGCGCTATATGTCTCTCCGAACGGCGACGCCGACGGCGGGCACGGGGCCATCTCGCTTGAGGAAGCTATTGCCCACTGGGACGCTGGTTGCAGCGAGACGCGCGAGACGGTGCAGAGGGTCATTGCTGTCCTCGGCGAGGAGACCGGATGACCTCCCGCAACGGCTGGCGGCGCATCAGGTTCGGCGAGATTGCCGAGAACGTCACGGCTCGCGTCGACGATCCCTCTCAGGCAGGGGTCGAGCGCTATGTTGGCCTTGAGCATCTTGACCCTGGCTCGCTCTCGATCTCACGGTGGGGTCACCCATCGGACGTCGAAGCGACCAAGCTTCGGTTTTGGCCAGGGGACGTCATCTTCGGCCGGCGGCGTGCTTATCAGCGCAAGTTGGCCGTCGCGGATTTCGACGGGATCTGCTCAGCGCATGCCCTTGTCCTGCGAGCTAAGCCGGACGTGGTGCATCCCGAGTTCCTTCCGCTATTCATGCAGAGCGACCTATTTTTTAGCCGCGCGCTCGCGATCTCCGTTGGCTCGCTATCACCCACGATCAACTGGAAGACGCTTAAGGAGCAGGAGTTCGACCTGCCGCCCATGGCCGAGCAACGCAACATCGTCGCGATGCTTTCGGCTTGGGAGGCGAGTCGCCGAGCACAATCGGCGCTCATTGACCGCTTGGGGGCGGTCAAGCGAGTCATGATGGACGCCGGAGTTGAGCAAGGAGTCGACCGAGAGCTCGGCGAGCTGCTCGAGGTTTGTCAGTACGGACTGTCACTAGCCTCATCCGATGAGGGTGATGTCCCCATTCTCGGAATGACGAACGTCACGCACGGAGGCGTAGATCTCTCGGAGTTGAGCTACGTGACGCTCTCGCCCGCGGAACTCGAGCGATACCGACTACTAGATCGCGACGTGCTGTTCAACCGCACGAACAGTGTGGAGCTCGTGGGTAGAACCGGCCTGTACCGAGGTCACGGCGATGTCGTCTTCGCGTCGTACCTAATCCGGCTTCGTCCGACGCCGGAGTTGCTTCCAGAGTTCCTGAATCTCTTTCTGAACTCGACACTCGGAAGACGCCGCATTCGAGCGCGACTCTCCAAGGGTGTCAGCCAGGCGAACATCAGTGCGACAAGCATCAAGGCGACCAGAATCCCGCTTCCCGACATCTCAGTCCAGGAGGAGGTTGTGGCACGCATCGAGGAATTAGAGAGGGCGATCGTGTCCGCCGGCGCGCAGCTGACTCGTCTTCTGGCCCTTGGTCGCGTCCTGCGATCACGGGAGCTAAGTGGCGTTCACTGAACTCAACACCGTCGAGAACCTCGTTCGCGACCGGCTCTCGCGGGGCGACGTCGGTTGGACATCCGTCCCTGGTCGAGAGCTCGATCGCGGCCTCGACTCGATCCTCGTTGAGGGCGCTCTCCGCGATGCCCTCATCCGTCTGAACCCGGAAATCGCGGCCGACCCGGATCGCGCCGACGAGCTGCTGTATCGGTTGCGCGCGATCCTGGTCTCAGTCCGAACCGATGGCCTGGTGCGGGCGAACGAGGAGTTCCGTGCCTGGCTAGTCGGCGAGCGCTCGATGCCGTTCGGGGAGAACAACGCGCACGTCCCAATACGGCTGATCGACTTCGACGATGTCTTGAACAATGACCTCGTCGTCTCGACCCAGGTGACCTTCACCGTCGGCGCGATCGAGCAGCGCTTCGACCTTGTTCTCTGGGTGAACGGGATCCCGCTCGTAGTTGGTGAGGCGAAGACGCCGAAGCGGCCGGCTGTGACGTGGCTTGACGGTGCGACCCAGATCCACGACCGCTACGAGCAGAACGTGCCGGCGTTCTTCGTACCAAACGTCCTCAGCTTCGCGACCGAGGGTAAGGAGCTCTACTTCGGCGCGATCGCAATGCCGTTGCAGCTCTGGGCGCCGTGGCGGCCGGACGGGCAGTACCTGGTGGGACTTAGCGGCGTTGAGAGAGCAGCGGCCGCGCTGCTTGCGCCGGGTGTCGTACTCGACATCCTGCGCTCCTTCACCGTGTTCGCCACGGACAAGAAGCACCGGAAGATCAAAATCATCCCGCGCTACCAGCAGTACTACACGACGAACCAGATCGTCGATCGGGTCGTCGCAGGTCGGATCAGGAAGGGCCTCATCTGGCACTTTCAAGGGTCGGGGAAGTCTCTGCTCATGGTCTTCGCGGCACAGAAGCTGCGGCTACAGCCGGAGCTGCGAAGCCCCACTGTGCTCGTCGTCGTCGACCGAGTCGATCTCGACACCCAGATCACCTCGACCTTCAACGCCGCAGACATCCCGAACACGGTGACGACCGAGCGCCGATCGGAACTCCAAACGATGCTCCGGCAAGGCGTGCGCAAGATCGTCATCACGACGATCCACAAGTTCGCCGAGGCTGAAGGCGTCCTCGACGACCGGGACAACATCATCGTTCTGGTAGACGAGGCCCACCGAACACAGGAGGGAGACCTTGGACGGCGGATGCGCGAAGCGCTGCCCAACGCCTTCCTCTTCGGCTTGACCGGCACGCCGATCAACAAGCGTGACCGCAACACGTTCTGGGCCTTCGGCGCCGAGGAGGACGAGCACGGCTACATGAGCCGATACTCGTTCGAAGAGTCGATCCGGGACCGCGCGACATTGCCGCTGCACTTCGAGCCGCGGTTGGTTGAGCTCCATGTCGACCGAGAGGCAATCGACGAGGGCTTCGAGGCCATCGCCGCCGAGGAGGGGCTGTCCGAGACCGACAGAGCGCTCCTCTCACAGCGCGGCGGGCACTTCAGTCGGCTGGTCAAGGCGCCCGAGAGGCTCGCCGCCATCACCGCAGACATCGCCGGCCACTTCCAAGAGCACGTCCAGCCGAACGGGTTCAAGGCGCAGATCGTGTGCTTCGACCGCGAGGCGTGTGTCCTCTACAAGAACGCGCTCGACGAGATCCTGCCCGAGGAGTCGAGCGCAGTCGTCATGACTCTCGCTCCCAACGATCCGCCCGACTGGAGGACGCGGTTCGATCGCGACCGGGACGAGGAGGAGGCGCTGCTCGACCGCTTCCGTGATCCTGACGACCCGCTTGAGATCCTGATCGTGACCGCGCGGCTGCTCACCGGCTTCGACGCACCGATCCTGCAGACGATGTATCTCGACAAGCCGCTTCGCGACCACACGCTCCTACAGGCGATCTGCCGGACGAACCGTCCAAGCCCACGGAAGAGTCACGGCCTGATCGTCGACTACCTCGGTGTCTTCGACGACGTGTCGGCAGCGCTTGCCTTCGACGACGCGTCGGTGCGCGCGGTCATCACGAACATCGCCGAACTCAAGGACAAGCTGCCCGGTGCGCTGCAGGCGTGCCTCGATTTCTTCCCCGGCGTCGATCGGACAGTCGAAGGCTACGAGGGTTTGCTCGCCGCGCAGGAGTGCTTGCCCGACAACGACACCCGCGACGGTTTCGGCGCCGCGTACAGCTATCTCGCCCAGCACTGGGAAGCGATCTCTCCTGATGCCTTCCTGGCCGCGTACCGATCCGACTTCGTCTGGCTGACCGACGTCTACCAGTCGGTGCAGCCGCCGAGTGGCCAAGGGAGGCTGATTTGGCACGCACTTGGTGCAAAGACGTCACAACTCATCGCCGATCATGTGCACGTGGACGTGGTCCGCGACGACCTGGAAACGATCGTTCTGGATGCCGACGTGCTGGAGGACGTGCTCCTTCATCCGGATCCGACGAAGACGAAGGAGATCGAGGTCAAGATCCTCTACCGCCTTCGTAAGCACGGGAACGATCCACGGTTTGTCGCACTCGGCGAGCGCCTGGAGCAGCTCCGCGACAAACACCTACAGGGGCAACTAACGAGCATCGAGTTTCTGAAGAGCCTGCTCGAGCTCGCCCGGGACGTTGTCGAAGCAGAACGCGAGATCGTTCCGGCAGACGAGATCGATCGCGGTAGGGCGGCACTCACCGAGCTGTTCGAGTCGGTCAAGAACGACGAGACGCCGATTGTCGTCGAGCGGGTCGTCGACGACATCGATGACATCGTTCGCGTCGTTCGGTTCGAAGGGTGGCAGCAGACCACCGCCGGGGAGCGCGAAGTCCAGCGCGCACTCCGTCGAGCGCTTCTCAAGTACAAGCTTCACCGGGACCAGGAGCTCTTCGAGAAGGCGTACGGCTACATCAAGCAGTACTACTAGCCCGCTCCGGGACGCTCAGTAGTTCCAGTCGACGAGATCCAGTTCGGCCAGAAGGCCCTTCGCGAGCTCTGGCTGGACGCTGTGCAACGCGTAGGCGTGCCCGTATATGAACTCCTTGTAGCGGGCCCGTGTATATCTGCGCCGCTTCAGATGCTCGTCGAGACCGTACTTGCGCAGGTAGTAGATCTCCTGTCGGAGCCAGCGCCGTCGATCGCGAGGCCAGGTCAACTTCTCGTTCACCGTGATTCCGGTAACGCTCTGCCGCTCCGAAGGTCGCATGAAGCGCTCTTTCTTGTCTTGCGGCGAAAACGCCTGTGACCTGATGATGTGCTCGATCACACGCCGCACCCGCGGAACCTCTGCGCCAGGCCCCGAAAAGGTGAGGTCATCCGCGTAGCGGGTATACGTCATACGGTTCCGATGGGCGAGGGCACTAAGCCGGACGTCGAGGACGTATGCGGCGTGATTTGCGAGGTCGGGGCTTGTGGGAGCGCCCTGGGGCAGATGCCCATCCTTGGTTGTTAGGGAAGTCAGAAGACCCGCGATCTGTCTCGTGTAGCCCACGCGCCGGAAGATCCTGTAGACCTGCTCTCGTTCAACGGTGCCGAAGAAGTCACGCAGATCGATTTTCAGGACGAGACGGCTTCGAACATGTGGCGCCGCATTCGTCACGATCGATCGCTCGCGAACGAACCCGTGCGACGCGTCGTGTGACCAAAGGTTCGAAGTGATGTTTCGCTGAATCCAGTGCTGGATTCTCTTCAGAGCCGGTGTTGGTGCTTCAATCAAGCGCGAACCGCCGCCGCGCTTCGCTATGCGAAACGAGGAATAGAAGGCCTCCGGGAAAGAAGACACGTATCCAAAGATCTGCGGGCTAACTCCCACGACGTGCGCAAGGTGGCCCGAATCGAAGATAGGCGGGAAGCGGTGTTCAATGAGGTTACGCGCGTATGCAACTGCCGACGCAGCCGTTTCTTCGTCAATCGCGTCCTGGAGGTGCGCGCGCACCTCCTCGAGGTAGCCGACCTCGTAGTCTCGCATTCCCTGCACAAACATCTCTGCTCCCAGCTACCTAAGAGTGGTTGCGGGCCGTAGGCCCGCAACCCGTACTTACTCTTGATCTGTGATGGACGGAGTCCATTACGTCGTTAGTGCCATGGTTTACGGCGCGGCGACTCGCCGCACCAAGCGGGTTGCGGTCCGCTTTGCTAGCCGGGTGGTAATTGGCTACTCGATCGACCACCCCGCTGGGATGTACTCCGTATAGGGTCGAAAACGCTCCTGACCAGCACGTCGAGCTTGAGCCTCAAGCTCCCGGAGCGATAGTGCGAAGGCTGCGCCACTGGCCGTCAGCCGAATGGTTTCGCTCTCTCTTTCCGCAAGTCCGACCTCGATGGCACGCTCGACAAGCACTTCGACTCGCCCGGCCGGCAACCGCGTCTTGGCAGCGAGCTGCTGGCCATCGACCTCCCCGAGGGCCAGCAGCGCTTCGCCAAGTCGTCCAAGGTCCTGGAACTCGCTAGCCATTCCGAAGGCTGTCGACGAGATGCTCGCTCACGGTCTCGTCTAGATAGTCGATGACTCTCTTCGCAAGAGAACAGTCCGTGAGTTCGTGATCGGTGTAGCGCCACTCGTGCTTCAGCCCGTGCAGATCAACTTGGTTGATCCGCTCCGGGTACCAGAGCGAGAGCTTGTCGGCAGCGTCCGTGAGCTTGGGGAGAGACTCAGCATCGGAACGACCGCGAACGAAGCACACGATCTCATCTGTGGTCGCCTTGAGCTCCTCGAGTCGGTGCGCAACGACCGCATCGGCCTCTCCACCGCCGGCGGGGATCTCGTTGAAGACGAACACGTTCGTGCCGCGGTTCGCCATCTCCTCTCGGACTTCGAGCACCTTGTTTCGCAACCGACGACTTCCAACTTCGTCGTAGACAGGCTGATCAAGAACCGCCAGGTCGACAAGACCAATTCGGAATGGGTACATCTGCAGTCGTGTGCGTCGCAGATCTCCGATTGCGTATTGCGCCGGGATGCGTACCGCCCGATGGCGACGGCCGAATCGGGGACGGCTACGACGCGGCGCGGCGTGTAGGCGCCGAAGGTCTTCTACTACCTGCTGCGCAAGGGCATCTGGGCTCTGGAAGTAGGGGCGCCGCACCGTATGCGCATCTTCGACGGCGTCGCGAAAGTCGCGGAGTCTCAGCGGATGATCGGCGTGATCGAGCGCCGCGTCGAACCCCTCCTTGACATAGGCGTGAACCTGGATGTCCGCGTCCCGAGCTCTTTCGTACTCAGCTTCCGTATACGACAGGGCGAGCCGTTGGGCGATCGTCCCGTATCGATGCCCGACGATGACGACAACCACCTCGCAGCGCTCGAGCTCCTGTAGGCAGGTTTCGAGCGCCGCTTCGCCGCGACTTCCGAAGTCTTCCATCCATACAACCTCGTGCCCTGCCTCAGTGAGCGCGCGGTGAACCGCTTGCCGTTCGTCCTCGAGATCGCTCTTGGTCGAGCTGATGAACACTCGCACCGGGAGGACGTTACGGGCGTAAGCGGACGGACCAGCGTGAGCTAGCCGCCCCGCGCGACAACCGGACTCTCGACCGCACGTGAGCACCCACCGCTACTCGACCGAAGTCCGTGGACGCACAAACCTGTATTGCGCCACTGGATCGGGCAGTGTCAGTGGTCGTACAGGTCGTACGAAGCAGCGCGCGGATACTTCGCGAATAGTCTGCGGTTCGTATCTATCCACTCATCGACTTCAGAGAAATTCAACACGAAGTCGTCCTGGTCGAGACCGGCGATCACCTTGTCCCGGAACTGAACCGCAATCGCCGTAGCAGGCGGATAGCCGAGTCTGTCGGCCAGCATGCTCGCGGCCAGGTCGGTCGGACCTGACCCGGAGTATCCCCAGGAGAATCCTGTGGGCGAGTGATTGACGTAGTGATGGAGCCTGGTCATCTCGCCCGGGACGACGACGTTCACTTCTCCGCCGCCGTCATCCGTCCAGACACCCACGTAGACGCCTGCCTCGTGATGCCAGAAGCTCGGTGCTGGAGGCAACGGAAGAGCTGCAGGAGAACGATTGTCCTCTTCGAGCCACCACTGACCACGAGGTGGCAATGGCACTTTCCAATCAGCCAGCCGCCGGCGTGCCCAACGCATTGAGTCGAACTTCCCCAGCGTCGCGTACACGTGCATTTCGAGGAGACGCTCAACTGTCTCGAGGCTCGCGAACGTGCCGAGAAGCTCGATCGGGTTCTTTCCATTCCGCCCGAAGTAGAAGGCGATCATCTCGTGGGTATCGAGGATGTACGTCAACCGGACACCGGTGTGCTCGCCCTCGTCGCGCCAGTGGACGCCGAAGTCGCACTGGTCGCCTCCATCCCTTCGTGGGTCGTCCGCGACGAAGTCCTCGTGGGACAGCCAGCGGCGATTTCGTCGACCTCTTCCGACCCGGAAGCCGCCGGCCGCGTCCCGCGCGATGTGCGGGATGATTCGGAAGCCGTAGAGCACCCTGATTCGTGCCACGCGCGCCGCCCCGCGTAGCGGGCCAAGGGTCAACCCAGCGGCCGCTACGAGCAGCACACAACCCGCGGCCACAACGAGGATGGACGAACCGCGTCCGAATTCGTGGACGAGCCAATGCCACATCCGCCACCACGCCGCTCCGAGAGCAGCGACGGCAACGACGCCGCCTGCGACAGTGGCGAGCCATCCGAGGCTCCGCCTGGCGAATCGACTGAACGTCCTCTCGGAGTCGGGGTGGCTAGCCATCTCAGGCGAGGTGCGATTGCGCAGCCCTCAGCGCCTCGCGCACCCCCGGTTCTGTGAGCACGATCTTCTTGTCCGTGCCCCGGTGGAGCAGCTTCTCCTTCCACAGCACGCCCACGATTGCACGCACGCTCCCCGGGTTCCGCCGATCCATCGACCGCGAGAGCTCGGTGACGGTGATGGGGGTCGGATACTCCGACATCAGGAGCACGAGCGCCTCGTCGTGCACGGTCATCTCGGCGTGCACGATCTTCCGCCCGTCGATCGCCTCGACAAGCTCGCCCACTGGAAGCTGCACCTCGGCCACGAGACGCGCGGCCTCGTCGCCAGTCACACCGGACGCGAGCGCAAGGAGCTCCGCGAGCACCCACTGCGAGCCGGCGTAGAGCAGCCGGAGGTCGTACATCGCCGGGTCGATCGCCGCCTTGTGGACGATGTTGCGCTTCGACCGCAGGGCGTACATCGCCCGGGCGAGCCGCGCCGCACAGATCCGCAGCCCATCCGGCAAGGCGCTCTTGCGCGACTCGATGTCTTTCAGGAACTTGTCGACCTTCGGCTGCGCGTCATACCTGCCGGCGCTCTCCATCGCCTGCAAGACCTGCACAGTCGTCTCGACGAACTTGCCGGGCGATGACCGCCCGAGCGTGCCAGTGGCCACGTCGCGCCTGATATCGAGGAACTGCGCGACGAGATCCCCGGCGAGCTCGGACGGCATCGTTGTCTCGAGCGCCGTGCGGAGGGCGACGGAGTCCACCCGCTACTCCTCCGCCTCGCCGCCGCCGCGGATCATCCGATCGACCGTGCGGACCCCGACCTCCGTCAGCCGGTACCGCTTACGCGCCTGCTTCGTAGTGCCCGACTTCTGCACTTGACGCACGGCCGGGGGTCGCCTCTTGATCAGCGAGTTGTATGAGTCGGTGATGTTGCTCGCGCCGTGCCCAAGGTCCTTCAGCTCGGAGTTGACCTCCTGACCGGTGAAGTTCTCCTGACCCTTCACCACCTGGAACCAGTACGACGCAACCAGGACGTGGTCTACGACCGTGGCCGGGCTCGCCGCATCCATCAGGTCGGCGATGCGCGCGTACTCACCCGACCCGCTCCCGGTCCCGCCGCCGTTCCCGTCGACGGTCCCGGCCGAGCCCCGCCCTGCACCCGTCGTGCCGAGCTTCACTTCGGCACCGCCGAACTTATCGATCGCCCACCGCAGAACCCGCTTCTGCTCGTCCGGCTCCAGCGCGCTTAGCGCCTGGTCGATCCCGCTCATTGCTTCGATCTCACTCATCTTCGACTCCGTTCACGCCTGGTCCGGGACCTAGTGCCTGGACCGATGGTGAAGCGTATCAGCTGGATCGGCGTTATCCATAACGTCGCTCCCCAGTCACTATGACCATCCGATGCCGGCCACGACCAGAACGAGCTCTCCACAAGTAACTGGTGTTTTTCCAGCTCTTTTCCGCAACTGAGTGGACGGAGACAGAGGGCGTGCGGATCCATCGCTCCTAATATGATCTCAGTGACTGTCTCTCACACGGCAGACCGCCTATTCGGATGCCCACATGACTACTCCGCCGAGACACTGGCATCGGAGTGCCGTATCAGCTACTTCCGGCATAGAACGGTTAAGAGCAGCCCCGAACACCAGCTGATCTGCGACAGCACAGATCTCCTCAAGACGGACCAGTTCCGCTATGTAGGGGTGCCAGCGTGCTTGGTTTGCTCTACGATGTCGTAAGTAGGGCTTGGGTCGAGCGTGCGTTGACGAGTCCCAGCTCCGAGGTCTGCTGGCCTTTTCGGCCCTTACCTGGCTTTATCGGATCCTCATAAAAGAGCGTCGGCGCTATTTGCTATCCAGGCGAATAAACTACTGCTACAGTAGTTTACGTGGATTCGGTAGTTAATCGGTTGGGCTCCGCGCTGTCACGCGTGCTCGAGCGGCCCTTGGAATCTATCGAGGAGGTCGACAGTCGGTCCGCCCGGGCGGCCGTTGCGGTTGGGAGCGCCGCTCACGAGCTCCAGCTTCGGTGGGCGGGGCGCGGTTGGCCGGCGGATCTTGAGCAGGCGCTGACCTCGGTTCCCGATCCGTGGCCGCGGCAGCTTGTGCTGGTCGGACAGCGATTCTCGCCCGGAGCGATCGAGCAGCTCACGCGGCGCCGAGCGAACTGGCTGGATGAGGCCGGCGCAGCGCGCATCGAAACCGATTCGGGGCTTCTCGTCGTCCGTGAGACGGATGAAACGGAACCCGGGCCTGGGGCGCCGCGCGGCTTCCGCTGGGCCGCGTCGTCCCTCGAGATCGCCGAGTGGCTCCTCACAGAACTACCGGTCGAGACTTTCAACGCGCACGCGCTCGCGGATCGATCGGGTTGGTCGTACGCGCAGACGACGAAGGTTCTTCGCCAGCTCAGTGCGCGGGGTTGGGTGAAGAAGACGGGTGGTTCGCGTGGCGTCGGCTCCGGCTGGGAGATCGCCGACACGGCCGGCCTGCTGGAGACGTGGACCGCATACCTCGTGGGCCATCGTCCAGACACGGTCGGGGCGCACCGCGTTCTGCGCGACCCGATGCAGTTCGCACGCACAGAGCTCGCGCAGGCCCTTCGTCCGGAGACGCAGTGGGCGCTCTCGGGCTGGGCGGGACTCGAACTCGCCGCTCCCTTCGTGACGACCGTCCCGGTCATCCAGGTCGCCGTTGACGCCAACGCGCTCGTGGACGGACGACTGCGCGAAGCGATGCGCAGCCTCGGTCTGCGCGAGGTCAACGAGGGCGCCAGGATCGAGTTCTTCGCGCTCTCAAAGTTCTCGTTGTCGCTCGCACGCGAATACCACCGGGTGCCTGTTGTGAGCCCGCCCCGTCTGTACGCCGACCTACGCGCGCTCGGCGGCAGGGGCGAAGGAGCCGCGGAGCACGTACGCCAGGAACTGATTCATGTCTGACTTCGAACTCGAACGCTCACCCGAAGCGCGCGAACTCGCCGAGGACGCGCTCTTTCAGCTCCTCGACGCGCTGGGCGCCCACGACCTCAACCTGGTCGTGCTCGGCGGGCTGGTGCCCGAACTGCTCACCGGCGGCGAAGGCAGCGAAGCTCCGGCTCATCTCGGTACGACCGACATCGACATCCACATCTCGCTCTTCGCGGACGCCGAAAGTGATGTTGCGCCGCTCGAGGCTGCGCTCGAGGCGATCGATGCAGAACCCGACCCGGGAGTCGACGGCCGGCGGTGGCTGATCCCCTCCGGCAGAAGTCGCGTTCGGATCGAGTTTCTCTGTGACCTCGAAGACCTACCCCAGGGCGTCACCGTTTCCCTACCTGGCTGCCAGCGGCTACGAGCGGCGAACCTCCGCGGCACCGGCTTCGTCGCGCGCGACTGGGCCGAAGAACCGATCGAGCGAATCGTCGACGGCGAGACCGTGACTTACGCGGCGCGCTTCGCGGGACTGGAGGGCTACCTGCTCGCGAAGTCCTACGCCGCTCGCCACCGCGGCGCCGAGAAGGACTACTACGACCTCGTCCACGTCCTCCTCTACAACCGCACCGGCGGACCCGCGCAAGCAGGCGCCCAGCTCGCCAGCGGCCAGTTCGAAGACGACGTCAAGGCTGCGCGCAGCCTCTTCCGCGAAATCGAGGCGAGATTCAGCGACCCATCCGACTACGCCGCCCAGAGCTACGTCAACCAGGCCCGCCGCGTCGACCCAGAAGCAGACCCGGCCCAGCTCGCCCAAGACGCCGTCGGCGCGATCGCCGAATTCTTCGCCGCCCTGAACCTCACGTAGTACGTCGAAACCTCTGAGGGCGCACACTGGCCGGGCCGTTCTGGGAGCCGTTCTGTCGGCCGTTCTGTCGGCCGGTCCGGACCGGCCCACCCGAACTGGGTCGAAGCTCCTGCACACCGGCTGGTTCGGCGCCCGGATGGGCTCGCGACATCGTGGTGGAAAGCCGTGACGTGCCGGAGATGCCGCCGCGGCGGCGATTCGCCGCGAACTGGACGGCTCCGCGGATCGAGCTAAGGTCGTCGACCCGCTAAAGACAAATGCCCCGGCGGCGCCGAAGACGCCCCGGGGCCGGCAACGGAGGTTGAGCTCCGATGCAATCGAAGGCTAACCAGCGGCCACGGCGGCGGCCGGTCGCCCGCCACCCCGGCATCTACTACCGGCCCCGTCCCGGTGGTCGTGTCGGACCGCCGTACGAGATCGCCTACCTCGACTCCACCGGCCGGCGCCGCTGGCAAGTCGTCCACGGCAGCCTCGCCGACGCCGAAGCACGGCGAGCCGAGCTGCAGCTCCGGCGCCATCGCGGCGAGCGGATCGAACCGACCACGCAGCGCTTCGCCGAGTACGCGCTCGAGTGGCTCGAACGGCAGTCGACACGCGACCGCACGCGCGAGGTCCACAGCTGGGCGCTTCGCCAGCACCTGATCCCCTACTTCGGCCGACGCCGGCTCGATCAGATCACCGTCGACGACGTTGCCGACTTCATCGTCGTACTCCAAGACAAGGGGCTGCGCGGCTCGACCGCGAACACCGCGCTGCGCTCGCTGTCGCGCATCCTCTCCCATGCTGCCCGGCGGGGCGCGATCCCGATCAACCCGTGCAGTCAGCTCGAGCGCGGCGAGCGGCCGAAGCTGAACGACAAACGCCCGCACCGAATCCTCAGCCTCGACGAAATGCACGCCGTCCTCGCGAACAGCGAATGCTCGCTCTACCGCTGCCTGCTCGAGCTCCTGTTCACGACCGGGCTACGGATCGGTGAAGCGCTCGGGCTCGCCGTCGGCGATCTCGACGTCGAGGACTCGGTGATCCGGGTCGAGTACCAGCTCGGCCGCGAAGGAACCCGCAGCCCGCTCAAGACCGAAGAGTCACGCCGCGCGATCGACATACCGCCGCAGCTGATGCGGCGACTCGTCGCCCTCACCCGCGAGCGCGGAACCCACACCGACCCCGAGGCATTCGTCTTTGCCAGCCGCAACGGCAGCGGCCTCGAACGCAAGGTCGCCCGCGAAGCACTCAAGCGAGCCGTTGCAAAGGCCGGGATCACCGCCCCCGCGCCGACCCTGCACGACCTCCGCCACAGCCACGCCAGCATGCTCATCGCCCTCGACACCTCGATCGTCGAAATTCAACGACGGCTCGGCCATCGCAAGCCCGACACGACCCTGCGCATCTACGCGCACGAGTGGAAGTACAACGCGGCACGCCGCAGCCAGGTCGGACGCCAGCTCGGCGAACTCTTCGAAGCCGGTCGGAAACTCGAAGCACCGGCACGGAAGCCGCTCGCGCTTCCACCCGCCGGTCGCACCGGCAACAAACCCTGATACGAGCGCCGACGGCGTCAGCGCCTGTTAGGCAGCGACCGGCGCTTGCCGATAGATGCGGCGATGAGCGAGAAGCTACTGCGGCTGCGCTACCCCGCGACCTGTTCGAGCTGCGGAGCCGCACTCGCCAGGGGAACTGAGGCCAGCTGGAACCGGGAGACGAAGACCGCCACCTGCGCGGCCTGCCTCGGCGCCCCCGAAGTTGCGATAGCGAATGCTGCCGAGGCGATCGAGCGGGGCGAAGCCGGTGGCTCGGCGGCGCGTGAGTGGCGCCGCAGACACGACCGGCGCGAGCAGGCGGTCCGCTCGCGCTACGGCAGGCTGAGTGGTGTTGTCCTCGCCCTGAGCGACGACCCGCACTCGACTGCCGCCTGGGCCTACGGCGCCAATGGCGAGCGGGCGCTCGGAAAGCTGCTCGATCCGCTGCGCGATGAGGGCCTGGCTGTCTTGCACGACCGGCGCATTCCTGGCTCGAAGGCCAACATCGACCACTTGGTCGTCGCGCCGTGGGGTGTGTTTGTGGTCGACGCCAAGAACTACAAGGGCCGGGTCGAGAAGCGCGACCGGGGCGGCTTCTTCTCGACCGACTACCGGCTCTACGTCGGAGGCCGTGACAAGACGGCGCTCCTCGCTGGCATGACGAAGCAGGCGCAGGCTGTGCGAGCTGCACTCAGCGACGAAGACGCCTCGGTGAAGATCTGCAAGACGATCTGCTTCGTCGATGCCGACTGGTCGCTGTTCGCGCGGCCGATCGAAATGGAAGGCGTGCATGTGCTCTGGCCGCGCGCGCTCGGCAGGCTGCTCCGCACGGAAGGATCGCTCTCGCGCGACGAGATCACGCGGATCGAACGCAAGCTCGCCTTGGCACTTCCCGCAGCCTGATCCGAGCCGTCCTGTCGAGGGGGCCAATCGACCCCCTCCCTACAGAAGCGGACGCATGACTCGGCGCTGCGCCCGCGCGAGTTCGCAATCCGCGCTTCTCGTCAGCGATCTCGCCACTGAAGATGGAGCATTAATGGAGCAGAGCGGACGCAAACGATGGCAACCGGTGGCAAGCCGCCGAGCCCCGAAAACGGCTCAAACAAGCCAAAACCGTTGCCGTCGGGTGCCGTTAGTTGCGCGCACAACGAAATGGTAAGGAGGGGGTCGACGGTTCGAGTCCGTCAGAGGGCTTCGCCAATTACCCTGCAAATGGGCAGTCCGATTTGCCTAGGTCGTAAACGCCTGTCACGCGCGGGAGGGGCGGGCATTAGACCTCCCCTATACGGCTTCGCGCGGCCCCGCGTGGGTGGCCGCTCGGACGAGCTTCAGGGAATCGCGGCATGGCTGCCGCTGCACACGGCGAACCGCTCAGCTATGTACCGGGCTGGACAAGGCCGGTCTCGTAGGCGACGACGACCGCCTGCGCGCGGTCGCGCAGATCGAGCTTCGAAAGCACGCGCGCGACGTGTGTTTTCACGGTCGTCTCTGCGACGACGAGCGCCCGGGCGATCTCGCTGTTCGAAAGACCACGCCCGACCAGTGTGAGGACCTCCAGCTCGCGCGGGGTCAGGTCGACGAGCTCCTTGCGACGAGCGTCGTCGGCGGACGGGCGGCGGCAGAAGTCCTCGACCAGTCGACGCGTGATCGCCGGAGCGATGAGCACGTCTCCGTCGACCGCCTTTCGGATCGCTTCGGTCAGCTGCCCTCGTCGCACGTCTTTGAGGAGGAAGCCGCTCGCGCCCGACTTCATCGCCTCATAGACGTATTCGTTGTGGTCGAAGGTGGTAAGCACGAGCACGCGTGGAGGCGCGGGCAGCGCGACGAGCCGCCTTGTCGCCTCGAGCCCATTCATGTTCGGCATGCGAATGTCGACGAGCGCGACATCGGGCGAATGCCGCCGCGCGAGCTCGACCGCTTCGGCGCCGTCTCCCGCCTCGGCGACGACCTCGAGGTCGGCCTCCAGTTCGACGATCGCGCGTAGCCCGTCGCGGACGATCGCTTCGTCGTCGGCGATCAGGACGCGGATCACGACGCCACCGGGAACCAGGCACGAACCGCGAAGCCGCCGCCCGCGCAAGGATCGACCTCCAGTACGCCGTCGTAGAGCGCGACGCGTTCGCGCATCCCCGCAATCCCGCGGCCTCGGGTCGACGGCGTGGGCGTGGCGGAGCCACCCTCGTCGCGCACCTCGACTGTCAGCTCCTTCGTCCCATAGGCGACACGGACGTGGGCGCGGCGCTGCCGCGCATGCTTGATCACATTCGTGAGTGCCTCCTGCACGACGCGATAGGCAGCGAGCTCGAGCCCCGGGGGTAACTCGACCGGGTCTCCCGTCACTTCGAGGTCCACCTCCACTCCGGCCTCGCGCGTATCCAAGGTCAACCGCTCGAGATCGCTCAGCCCGGGCTGCGGAGCCAGCGGGGCGCCATGCTCGTCGAGCAGCTCGAGCAGCCGCCGCATTTCGGCCAAGGTGTCGCGCGCGCTCCGTTCGGTCGCGAGCAACCGTGTGCCGGCCGCATCGTGTTGCCCGCTCTCGAGCATGCCGAGCACGGCGACGAGCTGCAGCACCACCACGCTGATCCCGTGGCCGACGACATCGTGCAGCTCGCGCGCAATCCGCGTGCGCTCTGCAGCGACGTCCGCTCGCCGTGCACGCTCGAGCTCCTCGACCGCGCGCGCGCGGCGCCGGAAGGCGTGGCCGACTGGCCACGCCGCGGCGAGCAGGACCCAGAAGAAGATGGCCGGCCCGCTGAGCGTGAAATTCGGATCCTTCACCTCGTGAATCGCCGTTCCCAGCAGCGCTACGGGCGCGGCAAGCACGAGCGCCCGCGGCTCGGCGTAGCGGCCGACGGCGTAGATCGCGGCCAGCGGCGGCAAGAAGGTCCCCAGTGCCTCCGGTGCTCCGACCGCCAGGTAGAGCAGCGACCCGATAGTGAAGACGAACGCGAGCACGGCCAGCGGCACCTGCCGGCGCCACACGAGTGCCAGTGACATGGCAACGAAGACGACCGAGAGGAGCGGCCGGTGATGCTCCCGCGTCACGAACGACAGCGGCGCCCAGACGTCCAGCAGCGACAGCCCAGCGATGAGCGCTGCCAGCGCGACGTCGAACGAGCGCAGCGACGTCACCCGTCGCGGCCACGCGAGCGCGAGCTCGTTCATGTGCTGACGGTACTGCGTGGCCGCGCCGCCCGCATCCTCCCCGGGACTATTCGCGTCCTCCTGCGGGAGTAGGCGCCGAGAGAGGTTCGCCCGGGGAATCGTCCGACGCGCCGACGACAGCTCGAGCCTCCGCTCCTACCGTCGAAGCGTCCACGAAACGAAGGAGCCCAAGTCCATGACCCGCCCGACCCTCGCCCGCGCCGCGCTTGTCCTGATCGCGGTCTTCCCCCTGATCGTCACCGTCCTCCACCTCGTGCAGGCAGGCGGATATCACCCGCTCAGCCAGGCAGTCAGCGAGCTCGCGCTCGGCCGCGCGGGCTGGCTGATGGCGATCGCTTTCTGCTCACTCGGAACCGGCACGCTCTTCCTCGCCGCGATGCTCCGCCGGCTCGACGCCCCGCCGCGCATCGCCCCCTACCTGATCGCCACCTCGAGCCTTCTCAGCTACGTCTCGGCCTTCGTCCACGCCGACGGCCCCCACGGCAGCACCACACACGGCCAGATCCACCAGGCGGTCGGCGTCGTCACCTTCCTCCTGATGATCTCCGGCATGTTCGCCCTCGTCCGCCCCTTCCGCCGCGACCGCCGCTTCCGCAGCCTCGCAACACCGACCCTCGTGTGGGCGTGCGCGGCAGTCGGCGGCTTCCTTCTCATCCCCATCAGCGGCGCGGCCTACTTCGGGGTCGCCCAACGCATCTTCCTCGCGATCATCCTCAGCTGGGCTCTCACCGTTGCGAGCCGCGGCCTGGAGCAAAAGGCGGCAGCCGGGGAGGCCAGCGCCGCAGCCGCCTGATCAAAAGGAGAACCGCCGGTAGGTGACAGCCCCCCCGCCAGCCAGCGTGGCCGAGGAGGCGCAGCGCGCGGTCGAGGCGAACTCGACGAATCGCTCTTCCGGGTCCGCGCCGAACGAGTGACCGAACTCGAACTCCAGTACCTGCGCGCGATGGCCGAACTCGGCCCGGTAGAACACTCGGCCGGCGACGTCGCCGCCGTCCTCGGACGAACCAGCAACCAACTCGGCCCAACCCGCGCGTTCCCTGGTCGTCGCTCGATGGTAAAGAGCAGGTTTGCCACCGGCTGCCACCGGTTGCCGACTTTCCTTCCCTGCGAGAGAGGGGTCGATCTCGGGGCTGCTGAAAGAGATCGAGTCCCGCGAACCCGTAGGTCCGCGGGACTCGGTCACGACTCTAACAGCCCTGCCTCCTGGGTGCGACCAGAGGCGTCGGCGACCTCCCCCAGCACGGATCGCCCAGCGCGTTCGGGAGCGATGGTGAGGTGTACTTGCTCCGGGTGAATCGGTAGGCGTCTTCGATCCCGCCGTTCGTGCTGCGCAGGTTGACTCAGCGGGGGATGAGTTCAGACACAAACGTCGAGGCAGCAATCGAAGACACTCGCGGAGGACTTGCGGGAAGCGCCAATGCCAATGTTCTCGTCGCGTTCGGCGTTGCACGGCTGGCGGTTCGACGAAGCGAGCGCAGCCGCTGGAAAGAATCGTCGGGACGTATGGGGCCGACGCGAGGGTCTCAGAGCGAGGTCTCGCCGGGACGGATGAGGCCCGACTCGTAGGCGTAGATGACGGCCTGGATGCGGTCGCGGACGCGGAGTTTGGCGAGCAGGTTGCTGACGTGGGTTTTGATGGTCGCTTCGCTGACGACGAACTCGGCCGCGATCTCGCTGTTCGAGTGGCCGCGTGCGAGTAGGCGGAGCACCTCGAACTCGCGCGGGCTGAGGTCGGGAACGACCACGTCGGCGGGGGGAGGTGTGGCGGCGAATGCTTCGATCACGCGGCGGGTGACGGCGGGGGCGAGCAGCGCATCGCCGCCGGCGACGACTCGCACGGCGGCCACGAGCTCCTCGGCCGGGGCGTCCTTGAGCAGGAAGCCGCTGGCGCCGGCGCGCAGCGCTTCGAAGACGTACTCGTCGAGATCGAAGGTGGTGAGCACGAGCACTCGCGTCGCCGATCCCGAGGCGACGAGCTCGCGGGTGGCGGCGAGACCGTCGAGCTGGGGCATGCGGATGTCCATCAACGCGACGTCCGGTCGTGTCTCGCGCACGAGTTTGACGGCTTCCCGTCCGTCGGCGGCTTCTGCGACCACGGCGATGTCCGGTTCCTCGGAGAGCAGCGAGCCGAGGCCGGCGCGGACCATGCCCTGGTCGTCGGCGATCGCGACGCGGATCAGGTTGCCTCCTCGCGGACCGGTAGGCGTGCGTGCACGCGAAAGCCACCGCTCGTGCCGGCGCCTGTCTCGAGCGTGCCGCCGTAGAGCGCGACCCGCTCGCGCATTCCGAACAGTCCGTGCCCGTTGCCGTCCTGCTCGTGGAGGCCGCGGCCGTCGTCCTCGATCGTCAGCTCGAGCTCGCGGTCGCCGTAGCGGATCTGCGTTGTGACCATCGAGGCGGCGGCGTGTTTGAGCGTGTTGGTCAGTGCCTCCTGCACGATCCGGAAAGCGGCCAGGTCGACGCCTGGCGGCAGCGGTGCCGGCACGCCTTCGACCGCGACCTCGACACGCAAGCCAGCCTTCCGCGCCTGCTCGAGGAGCTCGGGCAGCCGGTCGAGGCCGGGTTGTGGTGCGAGCGGCGGCTGCTCGCCGTCGGTGCGGAGCACGCCGAGCAGGCGACGCATCTCCGCCATCGCCTGCCGCGCCGTCATCTCCACGCCGCGCAGGTCGGCTGCCTCGCGCTCCTGTTCCGGTTGCAGCCGGCGGCGAACGGCCTGCGCCTGGATCGCGATCACGCTGATCGAGTGCGAGACGACGTCATGCAGCTCGCGCGCGATCCGGCCCCGCTCCGCGGCGACGGCTTCGCGCTCGCGCTGTTCGCGCTCCCGTTCGATCCGTGCGGCGTGCTCGGCAAGCTCGGCCAGCCGCTGCCCGCGGGCGCGCAGCAGCTGCCCGAACAGCCACGGCGCGCCGTAGATCAATGCCGCGACGCCCGCGTCGCTCGCCGCCTGCCCGAGGGCGAGCCAGGCAACCAGGATTCCCAGGAGCAGCATCACCGGCGCGAGGCCCGCTCGCGGCAGCGGCACCTCGTACCCAACGGTGAACGAGGCCAGCGCGAGCGCGACGATCAGCGTCTCGTGTGCACCGCTCACCTCGACCTCGCCGTAGACCACGACTGCGGCGACCGCGACGGCGAGCACGAGCAGCGGCGCCCGCCGCCTCCACGCGAGCGGCACGGTGAAGCCCAGCACCACCAGGCCGTCCAACCACCGCGGCACGCTGACCGCCTCGAGAGCCGCCTCCGCCTCCGCTAGCGCAACCAGCAGCGCCGCCACCAAGACGTCGAGAAGCGCCGGACGGCGCCGCAGAGCAGAAACGTTCATCCCTTCGAAGGTAACCACTGTTTCGCCGTGCCGCATCCGCCGCGCGACGGAACCAGACGCCGGCGCGAATCCGTCACGCGGCCGAGGGTCGAATCGTCGACGCGGCCGATGACACCGACCCGCCGCGCGAGAACACTGGCGGCATGAACAAGCACAAGCTCTTCACAGTCATCGTCACGGCCGCCGCTGCAGCTTCCCTCACAGTCCTTCTCCTTGCGGTCGGCGCACAGGCCCACCGGTCGGGCGCGGACAGCCTGCAACTGACCGTCGTCGCGACAAAGCTCTCGACCGTCGACGTTCCGCCGCTGATCACGAACAAGCACTCGCCCGAGACACCGGGCGACGAAGTGATCGCCATCTCCAAGGTCAACGGCGCGGCGAGCGGACACCGCTACCTCACCTGCGCGGTCACAAAGACGGCGCCGAGCATCGAGAAAGCGCTCTACGCCTGCCAGGTCACCTACACCCTCTCCCACGGCACCATCACCGCCGCCGGCGTCGTCCACCTCTCCGGCGCGGCGACCGCCGCCATCACCGGCGGGACCGGCGCCTACACCGGCGCCCGCGGAGTCCTCCACTCCAGACCCGGAACCGACACCCTCAGCTTGCGCTAGCCCACTGCACGCACAAACAACGGCATAGCTCGAGCACCGGCCGTTCAAGCCCAAAAGGAGGAGACAGGATGAAGAAGTCGCAACGACGGGCCCTCGCCCTATCTCTCGGCTTCCTCACTGCGGCATCGCTCGCGGCGACGGCAGCCGCGTCACCAGGCGCAGGCAACGGACGCGAGACGATCGAGTACAGCTGCATCTCGGGGCCGCTCGCAGGACAGACGATCGACGTCAGCAACGCCCCAAACGACGCCCCCGGCGCCTCGGGCTTCCTCAACGGATCCGTCTACCTGGCCGAGTCAGTCACCGTGACAATCCCCGGGGTCGGCATCGTCTATCAGCACGACTACGGCCGGCGCAAGGGGCAGGCGCACCTTCGGAGTGCATCGCACAGGAAGGCCCTGCCACCGTCGACGTGATCGTGGCAGCAGCCGGACGAGCAGCCTAGTGAGCGGATGCGGTCGGGAGTCTCCCCGACCGCATCACCACTCTCAGGTTCCTGCTCAACCGCCTGGCCGCCCTACTCGTTCGCTGTGTTCGCTCGGTTGGCAGGAGTAGCCGGCTGGTAACCGCAAGACGGCCAGCGCAAGTGATGCTGCGCTGACACCTCCAGCAGGGACGCTCGGCGATCCCGAAGTCTGTCCGCCCGGAGCGCATCGCCGAAGACTTCGACATCTTCGGCTTCGAGCTCAGCGACAATGAGCTCGGGGTAATCGACAAACTCGACACGGGCATCCGCGCGGCGGCCCCGAGCCCAAGGACGTCAACCTCGAGAACTTCGGCCGCCCGATCCCGGAGACATGATGCGCCCGACGACGCCACCCGCATACTCGCTCAGCAGCTAATCGGCGACTACCCCGATCGAGAGACCGAACGCCAGGCCGCACCGAAGCCTCCGCGTACAATGACCCCATGGCCAAAGCCGTCAGACGGAGCCAGAGCGAGGTCGAGCGCCGACGCGTCGCCGCCGCGCGCCTGCGGGGGCTGCTCGGGCGCGTCCCATCCCGTTCGTTCACGGACGAATTGATCGCCGAGCGACGCGCCGCCGCCCGGGCGGAGTCGGAAGACGAGGCCGCACGAAGCAGTGCCAGGTGATGAGCCGGCGTCGATCCTCGACGCTTCGGCGCTGATCGCCTTCCTCCACGATGAGCCCGGCGCAGACGCAGTCGTCGAAGCGCTCGCCGCGACAGCGGCGATGAGCGTCGTCAACTGGGCGGAGACGCTCTCGAAAGTCGCCGCCGACGGCGACGATCCGCAGAGGGTCGCCGACAGCCTCCAGTTGAGCGACGCGCCGCTGCAACTCGAGCCGCTCACCGAAGGCGACTGCGTCGCGATCGCCCGCCTCCGTCCGCTCACGAGAGCACGCGGGCTTTCGCTCGCAGATCGGGCCTGCCTCGCACTCGCGCAGCGTCTCGACCTGCCCATCCTCACCGCCGACCGAGAATGGGCGAGCCTCGACGTCGGCGTCCGCGTACAGCTCGTTCGATGAAGTGACATCTCGCCCCGGCCCGCGCTGCTATCCCCGCCCTGCGGCGCTGCGCTGGGGACAGATCTTGGGGACAGGTCCCGGTCGCCGGGTGGGTGGCTCGGGTCGACTAGGCGCCGGAAGACACTGCGTTGTCTGTTTCACAAACAGACAACAATGCGCGGGTACAAAACGGACACATCAGCCCGTGCATCAGCGGGAAAGCGCGTACACGAACGACTCAGCAGGAAGACTTCATTTGCAGGACAATCGTGATCGTGCGCGCCCTTGTGTGTTCTCCCGTGCGGCCCCCGAACCTCCATGGTAAGGAGAGGGTCGACGGTTCGAGTCCGTCAGACTGTTTCGCAAAAGCGCCGCACGTCGGCGCTTTGCGTTCAGATCGACTTACGCCTTGTCGAACCTGCGGTGGGTATGGAGCCGTTTATGGAGCTTCCGCGTGAAAAACGCGAGACGGGCCAGCGCGCTTCCGAACTCACCCAGAGACCGCAGCCTGATCACGGTCGCTGCGCTCATCGCCGGAGGTAAGACGCTGAAGGAAGTCATCATCTACCTCGCGTTCTCCGCGGGCTGGCCGCGCGCGATGCCCGCCGTCCAGGTGGCGAAGCGCGTCTTCGAGAGCTAGGAGGAACACCGATGCAGACACGCACACTCGGCCAGGGCCTCGAGGTCTCAGCGCTCGGACTCGGCTGCATGGGCATGAGCCAGAGCTTCCCGCCGATCCCCGAACGCAGCGACTCGATCGCCCTGATCCGCGCAGCGGTCGAGCGCGGCGTCACCTTCTTCGACACCGCACAGGTCTACGGCCCGTTCGACAACGAGGAGATCGTCGGCGAGGCGCTCGAGCCGGTCCGCGACCAGGTCGTGATCGCGACCAAGTTCGGCTTCGAGCTCTCCACCGGCATCTCCACCGGCACCGACAGCCGCCCCGAGACGATCCGCTCCAGCGTCGACGACTCGCTACGACGTCTGCGCACCGACCGGATCGACCTCCTCTACCAACACCGCGTCGACCCGGACGTCCCGATCGAGGACGTCGCCGGTACGGTCAAACAGCTGATCGAACAAGGGAAGGTGCGGCACTTCGGGATGTCAGAAGCCGGCGTCCAGAACATCCGCCGCGCCCACGCAGTGCAGCCCGTTACCGCGCTGCAGAGCGAGTACTCGCTCTGGTGGCGCGAGCCGGAAGAGGCGATCCTCCCCACGCTCGAGGAGCTCGGCATCGGCTTCGTCCCCTTCAGCCCACTCGGCAAAGGGTTCCTCACCGGCGCGATCGACGACAAGACGGAGTTCGAGAGCGGCGACTTCCGCAACACCATCCCCCGCTTCATCGACCCCGACGCCCGCCGCGCAAACCTCGCCTTCGTCCAGCTCGTGCGCACGATCGCCGAGCGCAAAGGCGCAACGCCCGCGCAGGTCGCGCTCGCCTGGGTGCTCGCCCAGAAGCCGTGGATCGTCCCGATCCCCGGCACGACGAAGCTGCACCGGCTCGAGGAGAACCTCGCCGCCGCAGAGCTCGAGCTGACCGAGGACGACCTCCGCAGCCTCGACCACGCCCCGATCGAAGCGCAGGGCGCACGCTACTCCGAGGCGAACCAGCGCATGATCGACCGCTGAAAGGAGCCACTCCGTTTCGCTGATGCAGCGGCGGCGGGTCGCGCAGCCTTGCATGTCGACGATCTTGCCGTCACGGAGCGTGAGCACCTGGAAGCGCTCCTGTCGCGAGCCGTTCTCGTTCACCCACTGCGTTGAGCCCCATGATCACCTCGTCGCCGACTCTGGTGAACTCGGGCCGGACGTCGATTCGCCGGTCGCCGCGTTTGCGGATCTGGAAGGTCAAGACCTCACGGGCCTCGTCGGGGCCGTGTCAGGAAGATGTGCGTTTCCACCAGAGGTGGCCATGCGGGACGCCGCGCCAATCGCACTCATCTGCGATCTGACCGAGCGGTGGGCTGCTGTCGGCCCTCGCGCAGTCACGTACCGATGAGTTCTGCGGGAGAGGCCCGTCTCTATTACGACACGACCACGAGAAAGGAGCAGGAGTGGCTACCGACACGATGATCACCTGCCTGTGGTTCGACCATGGCGAAGCCCGCAAAGCGGCGGAGTTCTACGCGTCCGTCTTTCCTGACAGTCAGGTCGGCGCCACCCACAACGCACCGTCAGACTTCCCGGGCGGCGAGGAAGGCAACGAGTTGACCGTCGAGTTCGACGTGCTCGGCCGGAAGTTCGTCGGCCTCAACGGCGGCCCCAACTTCACACCGAACGAAGCGGTCAGCTTCATGGTGGTGACCGAGGATCAGGCCGAGACCGACCGCTACTGGAACGCGATCGTCGACAACGGCGGCGCAGAAAGCGCCTGCGGCTGGTGCAAGGACCGCTGGGGCTTCTCCTGGCAGATCACGCCGCGCGTCCTGCTTGATGCCCTCGACAGCTCGGACGCAGCAGCGGCGAAGCGCGCGTTCGACGCGATGATGCCGATGACGAAGATCGACATCGCCACGATCGAGGCGGCGCTCAGAGAGGAGACCGTCGACGCCTAAGCTGGGAGAGGCTTGAGACCTTCGACCGGCGGAGGCTGTCCTGCGCACGTCGCTCGAAGGCCTCGGCGCCCTGCGTCCGCGCAACGGCGACGGCACGCCGGAGAGATTCTTCTGCGTCCCGCGCCTGATTCGGGTTTGCCGTGAGAAGCAGCTCGCCGCGGAGTCGGTGCAGCTCGGCCTCATAGAACGGGCCGGTGTCGACTTGCGCGAGCGCTTGGTCGATGCTCGCGAGCGCATCTTCGGCTCGGCCGGCGCGATGGTGGGCCTCGGCGAGGAGCCCCAGGAAGCAGTCGCGCATCATGCGTGCGCCGGTGGCGTCGAGGCGAGCGAGGTTCTCCTCGATCGCGGAAACGCCGTGCTCGGGCTCGCCTGCTTCGCTCAGCGACCAGCCCCGGAACACGCCCGCGATGGCGGCGAAGAGCGGGAAGCCGTAGGTCCCGGCAATCGCCTGCGCCCGCTCGGCCGCTTGCTGCGCCGCTCCCGGGTCGCACCGGATGACGGCGACCAGCGCGCTGAGAGAGAGGACGAACGCTTCGTCGAACGGCCGCTCCCGGCCCTGAGCACGCTCCAGTGCTTGGGAGAGCAGTCGTTGCGCATCTGCGTCGTGGCCGGCCATTGTCAGCGCCCAGGCGAGGAACGTTCGTGAGGTGATCCGGAAGTCGTGGCCGAGCAGCTCGCTGAGCGCATTGGTGGCCGCGTCCGCGAGCGTGAGCGTGTCTTCGAGCAGCCGGCGCGCAGCGGCGATCTCGCCGGCTTGCAGCGCGGCGACGCCGGCGAGCTGGCTGCCCACGAGTCGAAGGTTCTGCCGCGTCGTTGCACGGCCGTGCTCGAGAAGCTGCGCGCCGATGCGACGGGACTCGGCGAACTCGGCGCGCACTTCATGGAAGACGCCGAGCCGCCAGAGCGACGAGAGGAGGAGCGGCTCGTTGTCGATCGTCGCGCACAGCTCTCGGACGCGCGCGCACGCCTTGCCGACCTCGGGTGCGGCATATCCCTTCGTCATCATCAGCAGCGCGCCGAGCCGCCCCTGCGCGTCGAGCTCGCGCTCTCGCCGTTCTGACTCGGAGGGAAGCCGCATCACGAGCTCGAGCGCACGGCGAAGCTGCAGTTCCGCCTGCTCGTAGGCGAGTCGGGTGTACGCGGCATCGGCGGCGCGGAAGGCATAGCCGACTGCTCTCGGCACCGCGTCCGGATCGACCGAGGCTCCCAGGTACAGGTGATGAGCGAGCTCGCTGATCCCGTCGACGCCCTGCTCGACGAGCCGTTCGAGCGCCTCGCCAACCTGGAGGTGGATGCGGGCACGCTGGGCTGCGTTGAGCTCGACATAGAGCGTCTCGCGGATCAGCGCGTGCGCGAAGCGGTAGCTCCCGGAAGCATGTGCGTCGTCGGAGACAACACCCGCGCGTACGGGAACATCCAGGAGGCGGAGGACACGTTCCTTGTCGCGTGCGGCAACGCGCGACAGGAGCGGGAGCTCGAATCGCTCGCCGATCACCGCCGCGCAGGAGAGTAGGTCGAGGCTCTCGGCCGGCAGCTTCGAGAGCCTCCGCCGGACCACGCCGCGGACGCCGGCCGGAACCTCGCGCCTGAGCAGCTCGTCAGCCTCGCCGCTCTGGACGTAGTCAGCCTGCTCGCTCTCGAGCAGCCGCACGATCTCCGACGCAAAGAACGGGTTACCTTCCGTACGTCGGTGCAGCGCAGCGACCATTGACTGCGGCGGCCGTACGCCCGTCACCTGCGCAATCAGATCCGCGAGCTCCACCTCTCCGAGTCCCGCCAGGTCGAGACGGCTGACAAGCGGTTCCCGCGCGAGCGCGGCGACCGTCTCGGCGAGCGGCGCATCCATCTCGAAGGCTCGATAGGTGCCGATTGCGAGGATCGCCGCTTCATCGAGCCGGCCGGCGAAGAAGGCCATCGCCCCGAGCGAAGCCGGGTCGGCCCAGTGCAGGTCGTCGAACACGAGCACGAGCGGCTGGACCGCGGAGAGGCGGGCAAGAAACCGGCTGAGAGAGTCGTAGAGCCGAAAGCGCGCCGCATCCGGATCGAGCGATTGCGGTGCCGGCGGCTCCTGGACAAGCTGCGCGAGTTCCGGGGCGAGTTGGGCGACGTCGGCCGCACCCGCGCCGAGGGCACGCCGGACCTGCTCGGGGCGCATCCGCTCGCTGATCGCGCGGAGCATCTCCGTCCATGGCCAGAACGGCGGTGCACCCTGCCCCTCGAGGCAACGACCCCAGAAGACGGCCGCCCCCGCGTCCTCCGCCTCCGCAGTGAGCTCCTGCGCAAGGGCGGTCTTGCCGATTCCCGCCTCTCCCGCGAGCAGCACCAGCCGTCGCCGCCCGTTCCGTGCCTCGTCGAACGCGCGCTCGAGCTGGTCGAGCTCGCGGCGCCTTCCGATGAACGGCGCCGAACGTGCCCTCACGCGCGTCGGGGGCACGGGTTCGCCCGTCTCCCTCGCCACGGGCTCGCCGCGGAGCAGTCGCGCATGCAGCGTCACGAGCTCCGCCGAGGGCGTGCTGCCGAGCTCGTCGGCGAGCAGTTGGCGGATCTGCTCGTAGGTTCGGAGCGCCTCCGCCACGTTACCGCGCGCGGCCAGCACCTCCATCCGCAGCCGATACCCGCTTTCGCGGAACGGGGCCCGCTCGACCAGTTGCGCGGAGGCGCGTTCGGCGGCAGCCAGCTCGGCGCCGCCGAGCCCGAGACCGACCTCGGCGACCAACTCCAGCGCCGCCAGCTCGACGTCCTCCAGCTCACGGCGGTGCCGATCGAGCCACGGCGCCTCGATCCCCGGCAGGAGACCGCGGCGCGCGATCGCCAACGCAGCATGCGCCGGTCCCCAAGCCTGTTGCCAAACACGGTCGGAAACCGCAGCCTGCGCACGCGCGACCGCCTCGCCGGCGAGCCGCACGTCGATCTCTGCTTCGGGCGGAAGCACGAGCCTGAGCTGGCCGCTTCCCTCGATCACGCCGGGTCCAAGCGAGCGCCGGAGACGCGAGAGGAGCGTGTTGAGCCCCGCCGCGGGGTCGGCGGGCGGATGCTCCGGCCAGAGACAATCGATCAGCTCGTCCCTCCGCACCGGGCGGTCGGCGTTGAGCGCCAGGTAGCAAAAGAGCAGCCGACCTTGCGCCGACGGCAGCGTGCTCTCCACGCGGTGCCCGTCGACCTCGACGACGAGCGAACCACAGAGCTGAATCCTCATGGTCGCCGGCGGCTGCAACGTTTCGTCAATCAAACCGCAAGCGTCGCCGCGGAGGCTAGGCCGGATGCCAAGGCCGGGACGGCAGGGCGCGGTGATCCGGTGTGAGTGCGGCTGGGAGTGCACAACCGACAGCCGGGACGAGCTCGTCGCCGCGATGCAGAGGCACATCGTGGCCGAACACCCAGGCCTGCCGGAGCCGCCGAGCCGCACCGACATCCTCGCCATGGTCGAGGAGCGGTGACATGAAGCGGCCTGCAACGTTCCTGCAACCCGGCCGCAAGACCACCCGCGAATGCTGCTCCTCGTCAGTCCCATCTCGCGGAGAGGAGAAAGCCATGAGCGTCAGAGACCGGCGTTTCGCGAATGCCGGCGCGGCTCTGGGAGTGGCCGCGCTGGTCGGCGCGATGCTCGCCGACGCCGCCGAGACGGCCGTCGACCCCGCGAACAGCGGCAAGGCGGCACAGGTCTACGCGGCCGCGGCGCACCACCACGGGCGGATGCTCGCCTCGGCCGGCCTGCTGCTCGCGAGCGCGCTTCTGCTCATGCCGGGCGCCTTCGCCGTCGCTCAGAGCCTCGGCAGTCGCGGCCGGCGGGTGGGGCTCGCAGGCTGCCTGGCCGCGCTGCTCGGCGGCGCCGGGCACATCGCGCTCGCGACGTTCTACCTGGCGTTCGCGCAGGTCCCGAAGAGCGGCCTCTCGCCGGTTGACGGCGTCGCGTTCATCGATCACGTCACCAACTCGCACGAGTCGCTCCTCGTCGCACCGCTCGCGATCGCGTTTCCGCTCGCGATCCTGCTCACGTTGATCGCGACGGTGCGCGGTCGGCTCGTCGGCCGCTGGCTGCTCGTTCCGATCGTGGCGGCGCCGGTGGTCGGCGTCGTCGGGCCCGGCTCCGACTCCGCGAAGACGTGCGGCGCACTCCTCCTGTTCCTCGTCGCCGCAGTCGCCGTCCTGCGGGCGGCATGGGCGCATCCGGCGACGGCGGCACCTGCTGTCGCCTGAAGAGAAAGGGGAACGACCATGCACATCCGGAAGAAGACGCTCCTCATCGGTGCGGCCGCCGCCCTCGCCGCGGCTGCGATCGGCGAGGGCGCCGTGATGGCCACCACCCCACGCTCGTCACGGGTCGGCCAGCGGATCCACCTCGTCGAGCGCGTCACGGGCGGAGGCTTCGTCGACACCGGGAAGAAGGGCCTCAGCGTCGGCGACGAGCAGATCGGCCGCTCCGACGTCCTCGACCGGAACGGACGCGTCGTCGGCCGGCTCGACGGCGTTTGCACGATCACCGGCGTCGGCAAGGACCTCGGCGGCGTCTGCAACGGCGTCCTCACACTCGAGGAGGGCCAGCTGGCCGGCGCGTTTGCCTGGGGCCGTTCCGGCTCCTCCCACCGGCAGGCGATCGTCGGCGGCACCGGCCGCTACGCGGGCGCACGCGGCCAGTTCCTCGTCGACACGAACGGAACGGACAAGCACGAAGACTTCACCGTGGAGCTGTACGCGCGGTGATGCGTCGGCTCGCTTCGTCAGGCTGCAGGACGTGCCGCGACCGGCCCTCGGGCTCTGACAGCCACTGCGCCCCGATCCAGCCGAGCGCGGCGAGCAGGACGACGTTGCTGGCGATGACGAGGGCGTTGCTGTTGCTCGAGAAGCCGACGATGTTGACGATCACGCCGACGGGGACGCCGATGGCGGCCCAGGCGGGCGCGAGACGCAGGCGCCACAGCGCCACGCCGAGAATCAGGAGGCCGATGATCAACGCGAAGCCGCCGACGGCGAAGACGAGCGTCGTCCCGGCCGCGTTCTCGTACCGCTCGGCGAGTGCCGCCATCTGCGCACGATCCGCTCCGCGTGCCCCCATCTGCCAGTACATGAGCTCGGTCGTCGCGTCGCCGGTCGCGACCAGCGCGCCGAGCAGCGCAAGCCCGCCACCGACGAGGCTCAGGCGCGGCAATCGGCCGGCCACCATGCTCGTCAGGCCGACGACGCTGGGGACGAACAGCGCCATGCTGGCGATGCCCAGCAGCGCGTAGAGGTACCAGCGGTCGGAGTGTCGCGCGATCTCGGCGACCTTCCCGTTCGCGCTGGCTCTCAGCGCCGGCAAAGCGACGGCGGAGACGAGTCCCAGCAGCGGCGACAGGATCATCGCCGCGCCGACGGCCTTCCGGATCTGGTTCGGCATCGGTCGTTCCTCCTTCGAGTCGACAACGACCCGAAGCTAGGCCGGCGCGCTCCGCGTGTCTGCGGCCGGCAGGAGGAATCGATTCGTCCGCACGGACGAATCGGATTCGCCCTGCGGCGGATGTGCGTTGCCTCCGGCAGTTGTACCTTCTGACCGTGACAGGCTCACTGTTTCGACTGCCGGCGCGGCGGCGCGGGTTCGCCCTCGATCTCGCAATCGTGCTCGTCGTGGCCGCGGTCACGGAGTGGAACGCCTGGGCCTTCGAGACGCTCCCGGGGCCGAAGTGGCTTTCGACGCCTCTGCCGCTCCTGCTCGCGCTGCCGCTGCTCTGGCGGCGCACGAGCGCGCTGCTCGTGGTCACGCTCGTGATCGCCGGAGTCGTGCTCCAGGCGGTGGCCACCGGCAACTCGGCCGAAGGGATCGAGATCGTCGTCGCCCTCGGGGTCGCCGCCTATTCGGTCGGCGCCTACAGCGAGCGGAGGCAGGCGCTGGTCGGCCTCGCCGTGCTGGCGGTCGGCTACGGGATCTACGCGCTCGAGGACCGAAACGTCCAGAGCGGGCGCACGGGCGAGCTCTGGGCGGCCGCCTTCTTCGGCGTCGGCGTGCTCGCCGCCTGGCTGATCGGAAGCTTCGTCCGCCACAGTCGCGAGCGCGCGCTCCTCGAGGCAGCAGCGGCGGCGCGCGAGCGGGCCGCGCAAGACGCGGTCGCCGAGGAACGCTCCCGGCTCGCCCGGGAGCTGCACGACATCGTCTCGCACAATCTCAGCGTCGTCGTGCTCCAAGCCGGCGGCGCGCGGGCACAGGGCAACCGCGCACCGGCAGGCACGCTCGAGAAGATCGAACGCTCGAGCCGCGAAGCGCTCGTCGAGATGCGCCGACTGCTCGGCGTCCTCCGCGAGCAGCCGGACGAGGCAAGCCTTGCGCCGCAACCGGGCATCCGACACCTCGAGGAGCTGGCGACGACCATGCGCGCCGCCGGCCTTCCGGTCGAGCTCTCGATCGACGGCGACCACCACGATCTCCCGCCCGCACTCGACCTCTCCGCCTACCGCATCGTCCAGGAGGCGCTCACGAACACGCTCAAGCACGCAGGCGCCGCGCACGCCCGCGTTTGGATCCGACGCTCGGCGGACACCCTGACGATCGAAGTCGTCGACGACGGCGCGGGCGCCCCGAGGCTCGACCATTCGGGCACCGGTCACGGTCTTGTCGGGATGCGCGAGCGAGTCGCCCTGTTCGGAGGGGAGCTCGAAGCCGCGCCTCGGCCGGAGGGCGGCTTCGCCGTCTGCGCCAGGCTGCCGCTCGCGAACGCGTCGTGATCAGCGTCGTCATCGCCGACGACCAGGAGCTCGTCCGCGAAGGGCTGCGCATGATGCTCGACGCCGAGCCCGACCTGTCCGTCGTCGGCGAGGCCGGCGACGGCAACGAGGCGCTCTCCGCGGCCCGAACCCTCGACCCCGACGTCCTGTTGATGGACGTTCGCATGCCCGAGCTCGACGGCATCGAGGCAACTCGGCGGCTGGTTGCGTCGGGTGGCCGGGCGCGCGTGCTCGTCCTCACCACGTTCGACCTCGACGAATACGTCTACGAGGCGATGAAGGCCGGCGCAAGCGGTTTCCTGCTCAAGGACGCGAAGCGCGAGCAGCTCGCGACCGCCGTGCGCACCGTTGCGGCGGGGGACGCGCTCCTTGCCCCAGGTGTCACCCGACGGCTGATCGAAGACTTCTGCAGGCGACCACCGCCGAATGCGGGGCTCCCGGAAGCCGTCGCCGAGCTGAGCGGCCGGGAGCTCGACGTCCTGCGCCTCCTCGCCCGCGGGCTCGCGAACCTCGAGATCGCGAAGGAGCTCTACCTCAGCGAGGCGACCGTGAAGAGCCACGTCGCGCGCATCCTGGCCAAGCTCGACCTCCGCGACCGAGCCCAGGCGATCGTCTTCGCCTATGAGTCGGGCGTGGTGCGCCCCGGCCAGCTCCAGGCTTCTCCGCGCCCGCCGACGGGCTAGCGGCGAGGGAACAACGCCGGGCGTCCCGATCGTCGATGATCACACGGGCAGGTCGTGAGCGTCGAAGCGAAGTCAGAGCACGGCGAGCGAGCCCAGGCGGGCAGACTCGTGTCGGTCAACGTCGGCCTGCCGAAGGACGTGGCGTGGCAGGGGAAGACGGTCTTCACAGGCGTCTTCAAGGACCCGGTGAGTGGTCCCCGGCGCGTGGGCAGACTCAACGTCGACGGCGACGGACAGGGCGACCTCGCCGGACACGGCGGCGAGCAACGCGCCGTCTTCGTCTACCAGATCGAGTCCTACCGCTACTGGGAGCACGAGCTCGGGCGAGACGACTTCGTCCACGGACAGTTCGGCGAGAACTTCACCGTCGAGGGATTGAGCGACGACGAGGTCTGTATCGGTGACCGGTACCGGATCGGCACCGCCGTTTTCGAGGTCACTCAGCCGCGGGTCACCTGTTACCGAGTCGGGATCCGCATGAACGACCCGCGGATTCCGGCGCTGCTCGTCTCCCACCATCGACCCGGTTTCTACTTTCGCGTCCTCGAAGAGGGCGAGGTGCAGGCCGGCGACGAGATCGTCAAGCTCGCGTCCGGGCCGGAAGGGATGTCGGTCGCCGAGGTCGACGCGCTCCTCTACCTGCCCGGCCACCCGCGCCAGCAGCTCCTCCGCGCGCTGCGCATCCCTGCCCTCAGCCCGGGCTGGCAGGCGTCTTTCCGCGCACTCGTCGACGGCGCACCGGGCAGCGGCAACGCAGGGCTCGTCGCCGCGAGCCCGCCGCCCGCCTGGCCCGGCTTTCGCAGATTGACGGTCGCGGCGATCACCCGGGAGAGCGACTCTGTGATCTCAATCCGACTCGAGGATCCCGACGGCGCCCCACTGCCTCCCGCCCAGCCCGGCCAGTACCTGACGCTTCGGATCCAGCCCGGAAACAGGCAGAAAGCGGTGCTGCGCACCTACTCCCTCTGCGGACCGCCGGACGCAGGCTTCTACCGGATCGCGGTGAAGCGCGAACACGACGGCGTTGCCAGTGGCTATCTCCACTCGCACCTGGCCGTGGGGGACGAGCTGGAGACGGCAGCACCACGTGGCACGTTCATCCTCGACCGAACGCCCACGCCCGTGCTGCTCATCAGCGCCGGGATCGGCGCCACGCCGGTTCTCGCGATGCTCAACGCACTCGTCGAAGAACGGTCCGATCGCGAGATCTGGTGGCTCCACGGCGCGCGCAACAGCCGCGAGCAATCGTTCGCCGCCGAGACCCGGACACTGCTCGCCTCACTCCCGAACGTGCACACGCACGTCTACTTCAGCCGCCCCGACCGTGGCGACCTCGAGGGCCGCGACTTCGACAGCAAAGGGCGCCTCACCGTGTCGGCGCTGGCCGAGCTCGAACCGCCGCGTGACGCCGAGGCCTACCTCTGCGGGCCGGTGGAGTTCATGGAAGAGATCGGCGCCGGCCTCGCGGCGCTCGGGATCGACCCCTCCCACATCCACACCGAGCCCTTCGGGCCGAAGGCCTCCCTCACGCCGGGCATCGCCGCAGCACCCGTTCGGAAACCGCACCCGCCGCCAGGCCAACCTGGAAACGGCCCGACGATCGAGTTCGCCCGCAGCGACCTCGCCGTCGCCTGGAGCAGCGACTACACCAGCCTGCTCGAGCTCGCCGAAGCATGCGACGTCCCTGTCCGCTGGTCCTGCCGCACCGGCGTCTGCCACAACTGCGAGACGACCCTGATCGCCGGCGACCTCGACTACAACCCCGACCCGGTCGAGCCACCGGCCAGCGGGAGCGCACTCATCTGCTGCTCGCAGCCGCGCAACGACGTGGTGCTCGACTTGTGATCCGCTGGCCGCACTGGCTCGCGACCGCGCGAGCGCCGGGCGGCACGGCAGGAGCCGATCCGCCCGCCGTGCACCGCGAGCCCGCACGGCTCGTCGCGTTCAGCGATGCCGTCTTCGCGATCACCATCACCCTGCTCATCCTCGAGATCAAGCCACCGAGCGACTACACGAACCTGCTGCACGGCCTCGGCGCGCTCTGGCCGTCCTATCTCGCCTACGCCGTCACCTTTCTGTTCATCGGACAGGTATGGGCAAACCACCACGTCATGTTCGACCACATCCGCGCCGCCGACCGGCTCATCCTGCTCCTCAACACGCTGCTGCTGATGGTCGTCGCGTTCCTCCCGTTCGCCACCTCCGTCCTCGCCGGCGCATTCCGCAACGGAGCCGGCGAACGAATCGCCGTCGTCTTCTACGGCATCGCCTTCGACGTCACGGCACTGACCTTCAACGCCGTCTGGCAATACGCCCGGCACCACAGCCTGCTCAGCGAAACCCTCCACCCGGCGGGCGCGACGGCGATCAGCAGGCGCTTCCAGCTCGCGCTCGCCTGGCTCGGCCTCGGCGCCCTCCTCGGCGCCGCGCTTCCCGCCCTCGGGGTGATCGTCATCGCCGCCTTCAACGCCTACTACTGGCTCCCGATCCGAGGCGAGAGCCCACGTCCGAGATCCTCGTAGGCACGACGGCGCCGAGTATCTTCGCGGCGGCTCGCAGCTCGGACGGCGTGGGCAGCGCGTAGCCCAGGACGAAGGCGGGCGGTCGCGGTGCGACGGTCGTGCAGTGGTAGTGCAGCTCGTGAAGGCCGACGCCCGCCTGCCGTGCCCGCTCGGCCGCCGCGTGCTCGTCGACGTCGGCCGGCAGGGCGGCGAGCAGGTGCAGCCCGGCGGAGGCGCCGTGGACCACCAGGTCCGGCACGTGCCGAGCGAGTGCCTCGACCAGGATCTCCCGCTTCTCGGCGTACCGTCGCCGCATCCGGCGCAGGTGCCGCTCGAGACCGGAGTCGGCGATGAAGGAGGCGAGCGCGACCTGGTCGAGTGTCGGCGGTGTGACGCCCGTGATCCGCAACGCTGCCGTCAGTTGATCGACCATCGGCTCGGGCGGGACGATCCAGGCGATCCGCAGGGCCGGCGCGAGCGTCTTCGCGGTGGTTCCGAGGAAGACGACGTGATCGGGCGCGAGCCCTTGCAGCGCGGAGACCGGATGTCTGTCGTATCGGTACTCGACGTCGTAGTCGTCTTCGACGATGAGCGCGTCGCGCTCGCGCGCCCAGCTGACGAGCTGCTGCCGGCGCCGGGGGCTCAGGACCGCTCCCGTCGGGTACTGGTGCGCCGGCGTGTGCACGACCGCGTCGGGCTCGGCGGCTGCGAGCTCCGACACGACCAGCCCCTCGTCGTCGACCCGCACCGGCACCGCCTCGAGCCCGGCCTGCTCGACGGTGAGCCTCTGCCAGCGCCAACCCGGATCCTCGATCGCGACGCGGCGCGCACCGCGTGAACGCAGCGCGGCCCAGAGCAGGCTGAGACCGTGGGAGACACCGCAGCAGACGAGCACACGCTCGGGCTCGACGACGACGCCGCGCATCCGTGCCAGGTGCTCGGCGATCGCGTTTCGCAACTCGGGCGCGCCGGCCGGGTTGCAGTAGGTCAGCCGCGCGTCGGGCAGGTCGCGAAGCGCCTGGATGAGCGCCGCCTGCCAGCGCGCGCGCGGAAAGGCATGGAAGTCCGCCAGCCCGGGGCGCAACTCGTAACGGAAGCGTCCCGGCGGCTCGAGCTTGCGCGGTTCGGGCGGGCCCCACAGTGCGGGAAGCTGGGCGACGCGTGTCCCCGATCCCTGGCGGGCGGACAGGTACCCCTCGGCCACGAGCTGCGCGTAGCTGTCGACGACGACGCCGCGCGAGACACCGAGCTGCTCCGCAAGCGCGCGGCTCGGCGGAAGCGAGGCCCCCGCCTGCAGCTTGCCCGCGCGGATCGCCGCACGGAGCGCATGCTCGAGCTGCCGCCGCAGAGACGGTCCACGCCGGAACTCGATGTCGAGGTCCATGGGCGGAGACCGTAGATGATTGGCCCTAATCGGAGCACTCCGATTGGCCCCGTTGTCGAGGCCAATCGTGTCTAGCGTCTCGGACACCGCAACGAGAGGAGGTCGGCGATGGGCCGAGTCGTCGTCACCGAATTCATCACGATCGACGGCGTCGTGCAGGCGCCTGGCGATCGACGGGAGATGAGTTCTTCAACTCGCTCGAGTCAACGCATCACCAGCGCGATTCAAGGAGAGCACCAGTGAGCGCAGAGATCACCAAAGTCGCCAACGTCATCATCGCCGCCAGCGATCAAGACCGCGTCGTTGCCTTCTACACCGACGTGGTCGGCCTCGAGAAGCGCGTCGAACTACCCTTTGGCGACGGCAACCGCTGGATCGAGGTCGCTCCCGCCGGCGCCGAGACCGCGATCGCAATTTGCCCACCTGGTCCGACTGCGATCCCCGGCGGTAAGGACACCGGCATCTCGCTGGCGACCGGCGACATCGAAGCCCTGCACGGCCGACTCAAAGAACAGGGGGCCGACGTCGACGCCGAGATCAGCCGCTTCGGCGACGCGCCGCCGCTCTTCTGGTTCCGCGACCCGGAGGGCAACACGCTCATGGCGGTCCAAGCTGCATGAGCGGCATCACCATCCTCGCCCAGTCCGAGCTTCCCGCCGGAGCGTTCTCCCGCGAGCTCGAAGGCGAATCGCTCGGCGTGCCCGCGTCGGTCATCTTCGTCGACGCGGCACCCGGCGAAGGACCGAGCCTGCATCTCCACCCCTACGCCGAGCTCTTCTTCGTGCTCGAGGGCGAGGCGACGTTCACCGACGGAGTGCAGGAGCACGTCGTCGGCGCCGGCAGCCTGGTCGTCGTCGCGCCGGAGCAACCGCACGCATTCGTCCCGGTACGGCTACGTCAGATCGACGTCCACCTCGCCGAACGCTTCGACACCCGCTGGCTCGCCCGCTCCAACAAGCCTGGCTCGGCCGCGACCCGGCGTAGCTCGTAACCGACGGCAAGGGAGGACCTGAATGCGCAAGATCATCAACTCGACCTACATCTCACTCGACGGAGTCGTCGAGCAACCGCACCTCTGGCCCACGATCGACAGACCGTCGGACGAGCGCGGCGGCCAGATCCAGACCGAGCTGCTACTCGCCTGCGACGCGATCCTGATGGGCCGGAGAACGTACGAAGGCTTCGCGCCGGTATGGCAGACCCGCTCCGGCGATCCCTACTCCGACCGCATCAACACGATGCCCAAGTACGTCGTCTCCACCACCCTCACAGATCCCGACTGGGCGAACACGACGGTTATCTCGACCGGCGTCGTCGAGCGCGTCCGGGAGCTCAAATCCCAACCGGGCCGAGACATCGTCCAGTACGGATTCGGGGCCGTCTCCACCCTCCTCATGGAGAACGGCCTGCTGGACGAGCTGCGGCTGTGGATCCACCCGCTGTTCGTCGGCACCGGCAGCACGGACGACCTGCTCTTCCCGCAGGGGCCACCCAGCCAGTTCGAGCTCGTCGACTCGACGATCCTCGAGAGCAGCATGGTCATCCTCACCTACCGGCTCGCTGCCTGAGCGGTGGCCAGGCTCGGCATCGTCCACACGCCCGACCGGCAGCCGGAAGGGATCGCCGAGTTCGCCCGCCTGGCGGAGACGGCCGGGCTGGACGAGCTCTGGTTCTGGGAGGACTGCTTCCTGACCGGTGGGATCGCCTCCAGCGCGACCGCGCTCGCGGCCACCAGCCGAATCACTGTCGGACTCGGCGTCATGCCCGCCGTGTTCCGCAACCCGGCGGCGGCCGCGATGGAGATCGCGACCCTCGCCCGCATCCATCCGGGGCGATTCGTCGCCGGGATCGGGCACGGCGTCCCCGAATGGATGGACCAGATCGGCGCGCTCCCGGCGAAGCCGGTCAGAGCGCTCGAAGAAACCGTCAGCGCCGTCCGCCGCCTGCTGGCCGGCGAGACCGTGACGGCCGAAGGCGACTACGTCCGGCTGCGCGACGTCCGCCTCGACCACCCGCCGGAGACCGTGCCGCCGGTACTGCTCGGCGTACGCAGACCGTTCGGGCTCCGCGCCAGCGGCCGCAGCGCCGACGGAACGATCCTCGCCGAGCCATCACCGCCCGCCTATGTCCGATCCGCCCGCGAGCAGATCGAGCAAGGGCGCTCCGCGGCGGGCCGTTCCGACCGGCACGAGATCACGGTCTACGTCAACGGCCGCATCGACCCGGACCGCGACCAGGTGCGGCGGCTGCTGGCCGGCATGGTGCTCCGTGAGAGCGTCGCAGCCCAACTCGCCTCGCTCGACCGGGAGCCCGAGCTGACCGCCCTCCGCGACCTCGGCGACCCGCAGGAGATCGCCCGCGAGCTCCCCGACGACCTCATCGACGAGCTCGCAGCCGCCGGCACCACGGCCCAGGTCGTCGCTTCGCTCAGCGCGCTCGCCGATGCCGGTGCCGACTCGATCGTCTTCGTGCCGATCGGTCCCGACCCCGACGAGCAGCTCGACCTGCTCGCAACGCAGGTCGTCCCGGCCATCCGAGGAGCGAAATGAACTACGCCGGCTTCCTCAAGAAGCTCCACTTCCCCGATGGCTTCGTCCCGCCCTCACGCCTCGCCCACCGCGACCTGGTTGCGACCGCGATCACCCGCGCCGACCTCGCCGACGACGTCCAGGGCATCAACGCCAGCCTCGACCTGATCCCGAAGACACGAGGCGGGCGATGGCCGACCGGACCGGTCACCGAGGAAGAGAACTACGTCGACCTCGTCTGGCACGAATGCGAGTTCCGGGACGGCAAGTCGCTCACCTACGTCGTCCGCGACACCACCGGCGTCTACCTCGGCTGCTGCTACCTCTACCCACTCGGATCCCGGACGCCGCTCGACGAGCACCTCCTCGACTACGACGTCGACGTCAGCTGGTGGGTCACACCCGGCGCCTACGACGCGGGCCTGTACACGCAGCTCCACGACGCGCTCCGCACCTGGCTCGCACGCGAGTTTCCGTTCTGGAACCCCCACTTCTCGAACCGCGAGCTCATCCCCTAGCAACTCCTCCCTGACCTGGCACGCGAAGCTGAGGGAGGACTGCGGCTGTATACCCCTCCCCGGTATAATCGAGCACGGACATGGATCACGCCGTCCATCCCCAGTCACTCACCCGCAGCGCCATCAGCGCCACGGTGCACTGCCTGACCGGCTGCGCGATCGGCGAGGTGCTCGGCATGGTGATCGCGACCGCGCTCGGCTGGGGCAACGCCGCCTCGATCGCGGTCTCGGTGGCACTCGCCTTCTTCTTCGGCTACTCGCTGACGATCCGGCCCGTCCTCACCGCCGGCGTCGGCCTGCGCCGCGCAATCGGAGTGGCGTTCGCGTCTGACACCGTCTCGATCACGACGATGGAGATTCTCGACAACGCCTTCATCCTGATCGTCCCGGGCGCAATCGCGGCCGGCCTGGCGGACGGGCTGTTCTGGTGGAGCCTCGCCCTCAGCCTCGTGATCGCCTTCGTGCTCACCGTGCCGGTGAACCGCTGGCTGATTGCACGCGGCCGCGGCCACGCCGTCATGCACGAGCTCCACGCGCACTAAGAGGCACGCGGCCCGGGACAGGCACCCTCACCTTGCGCCGGCCAGCCGCGTGGCGCTCGAGATCGTCTCGGCGCGCTCGGCGCGGAGAAGGATGATTCCGGCAGCGAGCGTCCAGAGCAGCTCGAGCCCGTAGGTGGCGAACTGAACGGCGCCGTCGGGTGAGAACGCCCCGTGGCGTGCCAGTGCCGCGCCCCCCGCGGCGAAGACGACCGCTGTCGCCCCGCTCGCCCGGCGGAACCAGCGCACGGGCGCCGACACGGCGACTGCGGCGGCCATCAGAGCGAGCAGGAAGTTGGAGAGGACGAGCGTCAGGGGCGCGAACTCGAAGAAGGCTTTGGTCAGCATCGGGTCGCCGCTGCCCGCGATCCAGAACGCGATCGCGCCGATGGCGGCGAGACCGGTGAGGGAGATCGCGACGTTCAGCATGCCGCCGGCCAGCGCCACCAAGGCGGCGGCCGTCGCTCCAACGCGGCGGACGAGGAGAACCAGGCCGCAGAGGAAGACGATCCAGAGGGAGTTGCCTACGCCCTGGACGGCGACGGCGACGAGATACCACGAGCGGTGGGCGGTGAACTGCGCGTCGAGGAATCGGGCAGAGTCGCTCGTCGTGGGAAAGCCGGGCCCGAAGAACTCGACGAAGGCAAGGGCGACGTAGGCGATCCCGGCGGCTGCGGCGAGACGATTCCAACGCATGTGTGGGCTCCTTTCGAAATCGGGCGAGGACTGCCGCCGACCGTAGGAGCGACGCTGCGCCGTGTCGTCGTCTCTGCCGCTGATTCGCGTCCATCGCGAGGCTGACCTCGATGCGCCGAACGGTGGACGACCCGGGCCGCCGCTGCTACTACGCTCGCATCGTGTCCGTCAGGGGTCGCCGGCCCGAGCTGCCGCACCGCGATGTCGCGCTCGCGGCCGCCCTACTCGGCCTCAAGCTCGCGCTCGTCTTCACCGGGACGCTGATGAGCGGCGGCCCGACGCCGCTCGCCGTCTCGACCGCGTTCGCCTTGACGCTCCCGCTCGCGTGGAGGCGCACCTCACCACTCGCGTGCGCCGCGGTCGTTGCCGCTGCGATCGTGGTCGACGACCTGGCCGCCGGCTGGGACGGCGCGGTGATCTCCTTCGACTGCGCGATCATCGCGTCGTACTCGGCGGCAGCCCACGCTCGTCAACGACACGCGGTTGCCGCACTCGGCGTGCTGTTGGCGGCGAATCTCGTCGACGCACTCGGAGCGCCCGGCAACCGCGCTGGGAATCTGCCGCTCGGCATCGTCGTCTTCTCGCTCGTCCCCTGGCTCGTCGGGCAAGCGCTGCGACGGGAACGAGAGCGGGCTGCCACCTTGCGCGAGCTGGCCGGCCAGCTCGAAGCCGAGCGCGAGGCGCGCGCCCGCGACGCGGTGGCTGCAGAGCGCGGGCGGATCGCCCGCGAGCTGCACGACATCGTCGCCCACGCGATCGGCGTCATCGCCGTCCAGGCCGACGCTGCGAGCAGGCTTCTCCGCCACGATCCGACGCGTGCGGAGGAACCGCTCGCCACCGTGCAGCAGACGGCACGCAGCGCGCTCGCAGAGATGAGGCAGCTCGTGGGCCTGCTCCGCGAAAGCGACTCTCGGGCCCCGCTCGAGCCGCAACCGGGCCTCGCCGCCCTCGAACGGCTGGTCGCCGACGCGCAGCAATCGGGGCTCCCCGTGGAGTTCGAGGTCGCCGGCGAAACACGACCACTTCCGTCGACCGTCGACCTTGCGGCGTACCGGATCGTGCAGGAGGCGCTGACGAACGTCCGCAAGCACTCCGGCGCGACACGGGCGCACGTGCGGATCGGCTACGAACCCGACCGCCTCGACGTCGAGATCCTCGACAACGGGCGCGGCGGCCGGCCGAAACGGAACGGAGGCCACGGGCTGATCGGCATCCGGGAGCGCGTGAGCCTACTCGGGGGCCGGGTCGAGGCGGGCCCGAACGCCGACGGCGGATTCGTCGTGCACGCGGAGCTCCCGCTCGAGCCGAGCGAGGCATGACGCGGGTCCTGCTCGCGGACGACCAGGCGCTCGTACGGAGCGGGTTCCGTCTCATCCTCGAGCTCGAGGACGACATCGAGGTCGTCGGGGAAGCCGCCGACGGTGCCGAGGCGCTGCGCCTGGCCCGGGAGCTCGAGCCCGACGTCGTCGTGCTCGATATTCGGATGCCGGAGCTCGACGGGATCGAGGTCACGCGCCGCCTCCAACACGCCGGATCGCGTGCGCGCGTTCTCATCCTGACGACGTTCGATCTCAACGAGTACGTCTACGAGGCGATGCGTGCCGGGGCAAGCGGATTCCTCCTCAAGGACGTCCCCGGCGACCAGTTCGTCACCGCGGTGCGCACGGTCGCCGGCGGCGACGCTCTCCTCGCTCCCGCGCTCACCCGGCGCCTGATCGAGCACTTCGTCCGCCGACCACCGGCCGACGCAGCGACGCCTCGAGGTCTCGAGGAGCTGACCGGGCGCGAGCTCGACGTGCTCAAGCTGCTTGGCCGGGGCGCCTCCAACGCCGAAATCGGGAGCGCGCTGTTTCTCGGCGAAGCCACCGTCAAGACACACGTGGGCCGCATCCTGCGGAAGCTCGGACTCCGCGACCGCGCCCAGGCGGTCGTGTTCGCCTACGAATGCGGCCTCATCCAACCGGGTTCCAGCATCGGCGACGGGTAACCCACGCCTCGTCAGTCGGCGGCGCCGACGAGGTCGCCGGCGACGAGCGTCTCGACCTCGAACTGTCTGCGCTCGAGGCCGTCGAGGGAGAGACCGATTGCCTCGTACGCCGGGCGCAGTCGGCTGCTGAAGAAGACGGTGACGCAGAGCGAGAGGACCTCGTCGTCGTACGCGACGACTTCTGGGCCTCGACCTCCAACAAGCAGCTCAACTTCCTCCAGCACGTGAAGACGCTCGTCCGGCCGGGCGGCAGAGCCGTGATCGTTGTGCCGGACAACGTGCTCTTCGAGGGCGGCGCTGGCGAGACCGTGCGGCGGCGCCTCCTGAACGAGTGCGACGTGCACACGCTACTGCGGTTGCCAACCGGGATCTTTTACGCACAAGGCGTGAAGGCCAATGTCCTCTTCTTCGATCGCAGACCGGCGAGCGAGACGCCGTGGACGAAGGAGCTCTGGATCTACGACCTGCGCACGAACTATCACTTCACGCTGAAACAGAACCCACTCCGGCGCGAGCACCTCGACGACTTCGTCGCCGCCTACCAGCCGGAGGGGCGGCACGAGCGCGTTGAGAACGAGCGGTTCAAGCGGTTCAGCTACGACGAGCTGCTCGCGCGCGACAAGGTCAGCCTCGATATCACCTGGCTCCGCGACGAGTCGCTCGACGACGTCGACAATCTCCCACCGCCCGAGATGATCGCGCAGGAGATCGTCGAAGATCTCCAAGCCGCGCTTGCCGAATTCACGCAGCTTGCCGCTGGCCTATCCCGAACGGACGAAGAAGAAGACTAGCGTCGTCGTGGCGATGCGACATGAGCCTCGGTGCTGTGGCGGACGAGTTCCTACTGGCGCTGGGGAAGGCAGCAGTGGCAACGGTGCCGCGTGGATCTCAAGCATGTCATGTCAGTGATGCCGCGCCGCTCGCGTCGAAGACGCTTAACGGAAGCGTGAAGCCGACATTCCACGTTCCCGCGTCGACGACCTCGTGTATGTGGAGGTTCCCTGCGATGCTGCAGAGGACGTAGGCGTCTTCGTGACCGAGACCGTGTTCGTTTTCGAGCCATTGGATCATGGAGCGGACGGCGGTGCGCGCGCCTTCCATAAGGTCGGAGTCGATTCCCATTGTGCCGTGGTACGGACCCGGGTCAAACACGATGGTGGGCGTTTCGTAGGCAGGTGTCGGGGATGATTCTTTGAGGAGGTTCAGGCGCAGGGTCGCATCCATCGCGCATTCGATGGCGCTGACGCAGACTTCTCCGTCGCCTTGCGCGGCATGCGCGTCACCGCATGAGAAGAGAGCGCCGTCGCACCAGACAGGAAGCCAGAGGGTCGATCCTGGCACGAGATGGCGGTTGTCCATGTTTCCTCCGCCTTTGTGCGGTGGGAAGGGCGAAAGTTCGCCATCGTCATCGGTCGTCACGCCCATGGTGCCGAGAAACGGTTGGATCGGAACGCTGACCCCGGAAGCAAGGGTTGCTCTGTTGCGCGAGCGGAGGTCGAAGATTTTGAGGAAAGGGTCCGGAAAGTCGTCTGGCAGGAGCCCTAGTTCGGGAATGATCGTCGTCCAGCCCCAGGCACCGGGCTTGAGGTCGAGAATCTGTACCTCAAGGGTGTCTCCCGGTTCGGCTCCTTCGACGAAGACGGGGCCGGCGAGGTTGTAGATCGTGTCGAAGTTCCAATTGACATCCTCGACTCGAGAGTCTTCGGCGACTTGGCCTTCACCAGTGATCGGAAGAACGAAATGAACGATGTCTCCCGACTGGATTCGGATTGCGGCCGGGCGATTTTTGTCCCAGTTGTGGTGAATCTGGGCGGCTGTGAGGGCGTGTTCGGTCATTGGGAGGTCTCCTTGTCGCAGGACGTTCAGCGCCAGGCGACGGCACGGACAGGCGCGCCGCTTAGTCCGGGGATGAGTGGGGGTAGTGCGGCGAATTGGACACGCTCGCCCTTGATCCGGTCGAGATTGGTCAAGCCCTCGATGATGTAGACGTCGTTCTTCAGCAGAACTGTGTGCGCGGGCCAGGCGGGCTCGTGGGGGCCGTTTTTCTCGAGCCAGCCGTATTCGTACATGCCTGCGTAGATGGGGTCGGGCGATGCGGGTTCCATGCCGACGGCGTGAGCGCCTTGGTCGACGAGCCATTGCGCTGCCTCGCCCGTGAGGTAAGTCTGGTGCATGCGTTCACCTGGGTGCGCGTCCTGAAAGCCGGAGTAGATGAGGACGATGTCGCCTTCCCGCACAGTTGGTGACGCGGCCGCCAGGTCTGCTGCCGTGTACCCGTGGTCGGTATCGTGGCCGCTGAGGTCGAGCACGCAGGCGATACCGATCAGCCGTCGGATGTCGACTTGCTCCAGGAATCCGGCACCGTCGACGGCGTGGATTGGAGCGTCCATGTGTGTCGCGGCGTGGTCTGGGATCCGCAGTATGCAGGAATGTGCGTTTGACTGTGTGTGGTCGACGGCGACTTCGATCGAGATGTCGCGGAAGTAGGGGTTGCGTCCGTCGGAGACGATGTCGCCCATCAGCGCGTCAACGGTCTCGACGGTTAGCGGCCGGGAGAGGTCGATCAGTTCGTACGGCCACTGCTTGTCGACATCCATGGAGTGCTGGTCGGCGGTTGTGGGGGCACTCATCTGGTCACTCCTTTTGAGGTCGGTTTCTGAGGTTGCTCACTCGCTGTTGCACTCAGGCCGCGACGGGTTCGCTTTCGACGTCGCTCGGCTGGCTGCTGTGTCTGCGGAAACGGTTCGGGCTGAAAGGCATTAGTTCCGGGACGGTTTTGCCGTCCACGACGGCAGCGGCCAGTGCGGCTCCGCTCGGGGCTGACATCGTGATTCCGACCATTCCATGACCGGCTGAAACGAAGAGGCCGTCATGGCCGTTGACGGGACCGATCGCCGGCAAGGAATCTGGGAGCATCGGTCGTTGCCCGGTCCGCGCCATCGTTGGTTCGATGTCCGGCCAGTCGCGCAGATACTTCCGCGCGGCGGCTCTGATCGCAGCGAGTCGGCGGGATGCGAGCGTCGCGTCGGGACGCATCAATTCGAGCGTCCCGCCGAGCCGGAGAGCGCCCGTGTAGGGGCTTAGAGCCACCTTTGCCTCGATCAGGTACATCGGGTGCTGGACGGTCACCGGCGGCTGCTCGAACGTGAGGCCGTAACCCTTGCCTGAGAGGAAGTTGAGTCGCAATCCGAGTGGGCGGACGAGTTCTCCTGTCCAGACGCCAGCGGCGACGACGACCTTGTCGGTTTGGATAACTTCGTCCCGAAGTCTCAGTTCCCAGACTGTTTGACGCTTGGTGATTTTGAGGACGGGCGAGTGTTCGCGGACGGTGAGTCCGTGTTGTCGAAGGTGGGCAGCCAGGCCAGCAACGATGGTTTCCGGTCGCGAGTGTCGTTCGAGTTTCGAGTAGAGCCCAGCTTCGACGGTGTCGGAGAGCGTCGGTTCAAGAGCGTGAATCTCGTCCGCGTCGAGCAGCGTGAAGTCGCCCTCGAATCCAGCTTGCCGGAGCAGGTTGTAGGCCTCTGCTTCTTTCGCTGCGGCTTGTCGGCTCAGGCAGGCGAAGAGAAGACCCCGGTTGTGCATCTCGAACTGAACGCCGTTCGTCCGCATCTCGTCCAAAAGCGGGAGTGTCGATCGGTTGAGCGCCACGAGCGCGCGGAGGGCTGCTTGAAAACGCATGCTGGAGGAACTGCGCCAAAAGCGGATCAGGAAGGACGCCAGCGATGGTGAGAGCCGTGGATGCACATAGAAGGGACTGTCTGGCCGCACCATCCATCGAAGCGCCTGCGGCACAACCCCCGGTGCCGCGACCGGGATCGACGAGATGCCAGGCGTTAGCCAGCCAGCGCTTGCTTCGGAGGTGGTCTCGCCGAGCCGACCCCGTTCGAGGACGGTTACGTCCGCTCCTTTCTCGGCGATGAAGTATGCAGCGGCGAGACCAATCGCACCGCCGCCAATCACAGCGACTTTCATCGAGCTCCTCCGATCGTTGTCTCCGAGCTCTTCTCGGAGGCGCACCTCCGAGAAGAGCTCGTCACGTCTGGCTAAACGGTGGTGAGCGCCTCGCCGACCGCCTGAGCGGTAAACGCGAAATTGCCGCTCACGACCTCAGGGAGCAGCGTGCGGGGGATGAATCGGCCGCCGCCCTTGTCACCGATCCACTCCTCGTTGTCCACGATGACGCTGCCTCGGAGGATGGTGTCGCGGACCTTCCCGGTCAGCTCCCAGCCGTCCCAGCAGTTGTATTCCGTGCTCATGTGGAGGTCTTGCCACCGCACGGTCCACGACTTGTTCGGATCGAAGACCACGATGTCCGCGTCGCTACCCTCGGCGATTTGGCCCTTGCGTGGCCAGAGGCCCATGATCTTGGCTGGGTTCGTCGAGATCAGTTCGACCCACCGGTTAGCGCTGAACCGCCGCTTGTTGACGCCCTGGTCGTACAGCAGAGGAATGCGTAGCTCCACTGCCGCCTGCCCCGCCTGCATATTGTCGATCGTCGTCGACATTGTCTCGAAGCGATCCTTCAGGCTCACAAGCGCGTGATCGGTGGCGACGACCTGCAGACGTCCGTCCGTGATTGCTTGCCAGCATGTGTCTCGGTCCTCGGCGAACTTCGGCGTCGGGTAGTTGTTGTAGAGACAGCCACGGGCGTTGTAGATCGTTCCGTTGACCTCGATTGGAGTCTCATCCCAGATGTCATCCTGGGTGAAGCTGAGGTACGCGCTGAGCGTCTCTCCGTAGAAGGGAAGTCCGCGACTGCGCGACTCAGCGAGAGCTTCGATACCGCTACCCGCCGCCATGTGGAGGATGTAGAGCGGCGATCCGGCCCGTTCTGCGAGGAACATCGCGCGCCGAACGGCGGCCTCTTCGACGATCGGCCCCCGCACCTCGCAGATGTAAGCTCCGTGTGTCTTCCCCTCGCGGATGTATTGGGCCGTGAGCCAGTTCGCGATCGCATCGTCTTCGGCGTGAACGACGCTCATGCCGCCGTGTCGCGCGACCTCGTTCATCGCGCCCCATCGTTGGCCATCGTCGGTCATGTACCCGTACGTCATCATCGTCTTGATCGTCGGAATGCCGCTCTTGATCGCATCGCCGATCTCCTCGACCACGTCGAACGAGAAGTTCTTCGTGAGGATCGCATGCAACGAGTAGTCGATCGCCATCTCTCCGGCGAATTCCTTCTTGCGGTCGGCGATCGCGTCCATCAGTCCCTGCGGCGGCTCCTGGAAAACGAAGTCGATGACGGTGGTGTTGCCCCCCAGAGCCGCCGCGAACGAGAAGGGTGGGCCTTCCGTCAACAAGATGTGCTCGAAGTTCATCGCGTAGTGGACGTGCGGGTCGATGCCGCCCGGAATGACGAGACAGCCGTCGGCATCGACAACCTGACGAGCCTCGGTGCCGAGCGTCCCGCGGGGGCCGACCGCGGCAATCGTCTCTCCTGAAACCGCGACGTCCAGTTCCGCCGATTCGGTTGGGCTCACAACGGTGCCATTCAGTACCAGCAGGTCGTACATCTGCTTCCTCACTTTCTCGCGGCTTTCGCACCGGGCATGAGTCGTGCGCGGGGCGCGCTAAGCACGCCCCGCGCGGTTTCGGCTAGCACTTGAACGGCGGCACCACTTTCGGAACCAGCGACTTGACGAAGTGCTCCTTGCCGTTCGTGATCTGGAAGATCACGAACGGCCGGTCGGCAGCGACGTTGCAGTTCTTGCGCCAGTCGTAGCTCGTCGGCCCGATCAGGGCCGGGAAGTTGTGAAGCTTCTCGAGCGCTGCGGCGACCTTCGGGCCACTCGTGCTCTTAGCCATCTCCATGCCCTTCGCCATCACCTGGATCTGCGAATAGCCCATCACCGGATAGGCGGCAAGAACGGCCTTAGATCCGGTGAACTTCTTGAATTGGACGAAGAATCTGTTGACAGCCGGCGAGGGGTCGTTGCCGTCACCGGAGGCGAGGTTCGGGACGAAGACGTTGCTGACATTCGGGATCGCCGAGATCCACGCACTGCCATCAAAGGCTTCGTCTGTGACGATGGGCGTATTGATGCCAGCCGCACGGATCTGCTTGATCGCGCTGGCCCCTCCGGGCGGGAAGGACGCGACGAGGATGACGTCGGGCTTCGCCGTCCGGATGCGAGACACTTGGGTCGAGATCGAGGCGTCCGCGTTGTTGAAGACGTCCTTACCGATGACGTCGTGACCTGTGAGCTGCTTCCAGCGAATCTCGAAGCTGTTAGAGACCGTCGAGGGGTAGGAGTTGATCGTGTCTGTCAGCATGTACGCCTTCCGCCAGCCCTTCGAGAAGGCGAACTCAGCTGCGACCGCACCCTCGGCGTTCGATCCTTGGTAGAGGTTGAAGGCCGTCGGTCCAATGCCGTGGTAACCGAGGCGCGGATCGCCTGCGAAGCCGAGCACGAGGAGATGCTTCGCGGCGCCGGCGCGATCGGCGCCCCCGCCGTAGTCGTAGTCTGAAGTGCCGATGATTACCTGAGCGCCCTTGGCGATCAGTTGCTGAGCGCAGGGTCCTGACTTGCTCAGCTGTGTCTGCGTGTCGCAGTCGATGATCTTGATCTGCCGGCCGAGGACGCCGCCCTTCGCGTTGATCGCCGCCGCGGCGATCTTGCCGCCGTCCTCGAGCTCGGTGTCGTAGGTGGCGAAACCGCCCGTCTTCGCGATCGAGTAACCGACGATGATCGGTTTGCCCTTGCTCGCGCTCTTTTGAGCGGCGTCCGCCGCCGCAGCCCCTACCAGCAGGCAGAGGGAGCCGACCGCGACGACCCACCAATACTTTTTCTTCACCGCGCCCTCCTATGGCTTGTGTGTGCCGGTAACCGATCCTGTGGTGCGACGAAATCGAACTGGCTGGGCGAGCTGCGCCTGCCGTGCTGGTTCACGGACGATCCGCAGCGCGGCCACGGCCGCCTCAAGCCCGCTTGTTGTTGCTGTGTCGAGGCCGCCACGCTCGCCGATGTAATCGCCCGCAAGGATCACGTTCCCGAATGGCGTTTCGAGACTGGGCTGATGAACACTGCGACCAGGCCTTGAGAAGGGGATGCCGGCAGGCCACCGCTGAATGACCACCTCCTTAACCACCGATTTGAGTTCGGGAAAAACCGAAACTACGTCGCGCATGAATGTGGCCGTAACGCGCTCGTCTGGCTCGGCAAGAAGTCGCTGTGCGAGCGTGGCAGCGCCGTAGACCGTGATGCTGCCGCCAGGTATGCGCTGGGCCTTGGTGCGCAACAGGCTCGCCGTGTTAAAGAACATGTTGAACGACTTGCGGGCGACTGCGATTGCATAGATCTGGTCCCACGGCATCGGTCGGTCTTCCTTGGTGAGCAGCGCCGCGACCACGTAGGGTCCGTAGGTGATCGCACGGAGGGCGTGGCGAAGCGCATCGGGAGGGTCCGCGATGATCTCGACCGCGTCGTACGCTGGTGTCGCGACGATCGCCGCTCGCGCCTGGACCTGTGTAGGTCGGCCCTCTCTCATCACGTCGATGAGGACACCGCCGGGTAGGTTGCGGATGGACGTCACTCGGCTGTTCACGAGGACGCGCGGCGACAGTTCCGCGGCGAGCCGATCAACGAGCAGGCTGGTGCCGCCCGGCAGGTTGCGGCGAAACAGGTTGCTGCGGCCGTTGAAGGTCGCCGCAAACTGACCGACTCCGGCGCCTGCGGACAGTTCCTCGGGTTCCGCTGAGACACGGTTGATTGCCGCGCGAAGCAAGGCGTCAATGTCGGCGTGAACAGGCCCGATCAGATCGGCGAAGGATCTGTCATCCTCGAAGGCGAGCAGTCGCTGCCTGATCTCGGAGGGTCCCTCGCCCGGCTTCGCCTCAGCAAGCTGGAGATACCGCTTGACTGAGCGTCGGATGGTCGCTCCTGCGCGTGCGAGCGAGAGCCGCGCCAAAAGCGGCAGACGCAACCGGAGCAGAAAGGTTTCCGGATGGCCGCCAGCAACGAGATGTCCGTTCAGAAACGCTGCCGTCGCGGTGCCGGGGATCGGCCTGGTTTCCAGCCCGATTTCCGTTAGGAGACGACCAAGGTTCGTATCCGGCCCCGGCAAAACGTGCGGCCCCAGATTGAGCCAGTATGGGTCGCGAGGTTCGGAGCGGATGCGACCACCGAGCCGCGCCTCCGACTCAAGCAGGACGACGTCCCGCTCCCTGAGATGGTGCAAGGCCGCGAGCCCTGCGATGCCGCCACCGATCACCGCGATCTCGCAGCGCAGCTTGCTAACTCCCTCTGATGCCTCGACCGGCTCGAACCGGGAAACTGGTGGGTCGCTGCGGCCGCGCATGTCGATTATGCGTCGCCTCTCTGCGCAGAGCGTCCGACCACGGCGACCGGCGTGCGCGTCTCTGTCGACGTCAGTGATCGCCGGCCGAGCCGTGCGAAGGGCCAGCTGATCTCGCGTCCCCCGGTGATGCCGTTGGGTCGCAAGATCAGAATCGCGACCATGACGGCGCTCAGGCCGAGTGCGGCGATACCTGGGCGTCCCGGAACGTGGATGAACCAGACGTGCGGTCCGCTTTCGACGTGTCGGAGCCCTTCGGCGAGGAGGGAGATGCAGATGCTGCCGATCACTGCACCGGCGAGACTGTTCCGGCCGCCGATGACCAACATGGCGATCACCATGAACGAGATGTCGAGGTAAAACGCGTCCGCGTCGAAAGTTCCCAGGAACTGGCCGTACAGCGCGCCGCCGATCCCCATGATGAAGGCGCTAAGAATCCAGGCTGCGCGTCGTTCTTTGTAAACGCCGATGCCGCACGCGCGAGCAGCGACTTCGTCTTCCCGGGAAGCGCGCAAACGGAGCCCCCAACGCGACTCCTGAAACGCAAAGACAACCACCATGCTGACCAGGCACCAGCCGAGCACTTTTGGGGCAGTGGTGGTGGTCGGGACACTCGCCATGCCAGATAGGCCGTTTGTGACCTGGTTGAGGTTCTGCGCGGCGGTGTGAACAATGATGAGAATCGCGAACGTCGCGAGCGACGCGGCGAGGCCTCCTAGCCGCATCAACGGGACCGAGGTGATAGCCCCGGCACACGCAGCTATCGCGCCACCGATCAGGGTCGAGGTGAACGCGCTTGCGTGCAGGTGGACGAGCCCGCTCGGCATCGACGCGAAGAGTTCAGCTTTCGTAGCGGGCGGGATCGCGAATATCCCGGCGGCATAGGCGCCAATCGCTGCGAATGCGATGTGTCCAAATGAGAAGACGCCGGAGACGCCGGCGAAGCTGTAGAGCCCGATGACAAAAAGGAGGTTGACGAGCCCGATAATCAGGATCGAGTGGATGTACTCGTTTCCCTCTGATGCGATCGCCGTGACAGCAGCGGTCAGTGCCATCGGTGGGATCACCGGCCACGCTCTGGCGGCACCCTGCAGCACGACGCCGACGCGGCGCGTGTCAGACACGGGTGACGACGTGCTTGGCAACGACGAGGCCTTGCGGTCGCGCGAGGAGCATCACGATCACCGCGCTGTAGGCGAAAGCGTCACGGTAGTAGCGCAACTCAAGCGGCAGGTATGCCTGGAGCGCAACCGTGATCACTCCCAAGATGAATCCGCCCAGGGCCGCACCCCGCAAGCTCCCGATGCCGCCGAGCACGGTGGCGATGAATGCCACGAGCACGGGGGACGAGCCCATTGAAGATGTCACCACTCCGGTCTGCGCAACGAGCAGGATCGAGGCGACTCCCGCGAGGACTCCGCTCAGTGCGAATGCTGTGGCGACGACTCGGTTGGCATTCACGCCAAGAACGCGCGCCATCCTGAAGTCCTCGGCGGCAGCGCGCATCTGCACCCCTAGTCGAGTCCGATTGAGGAACAGCCCAAGGCCCGCAATCAGCACGACGGTCGCGATCACAGTCAGCACGTCAAGCTTCGCGATGAAAATGCCATGAATCGCAAACGACGAAGCTAGGTTGGTCGAGAGGTTCGTTGAACGTGGCACCGTTCCGAAGATCACCTGAGCCAGGTTTTGGAGCAGATAGCTGACGGCAAAGGACGTGACGAGCAGCGTGATTGGATCCGCCCCCCGAACCGGGCGGAAAGCGACCCGTTCGACCGCAAGCGCGACGACGACAACAATCACGAGCGTCCCGAGAATGAGGAGCGGCCACCCTGGGTGGCCGAGGATGACGATCGCGAACCCGCCGGCCATGATCAGCTCGCCATGGGCGAAATTGATCAAGCCCATAATCCCGAAGATCAACGCGATGCCGAGCGCGAAGAGCGCGTAGAGGCTCCCGAAGCTGAGCGCGTCGATCGCGTTCTGAATGAGAGACTGCATAGCTACAGACCCAGGTACGCGGCCTCGAGGTTCTCCGTCGTGCTCAACTCGGCCCGCTCGCCCTCGAGCGCGACCTCGCCCGTTCGCAACACGTATGAACGATCCGCGAGCTCGATCGCCCGCGCGGCGTTCTGTTCGACTAGGAGAATCGTCACGCCGGATTCACGAAGCTCTGCCAGAACGTCGAAGACCAGGTCGATGACGAGTGGCGCGAGCCCGAGAGATGGCTCATCCAGTAGAAGCAAGCGGGGGCGCGCAAGCAGTGCACGCGCAATCGCAAGTTGTTGCTGCTCCCCGCCCGACAACCGTCCCGCGGGCGAGTTTCGGTACTGCGCGAGAATTGGGAATCGCTCGAGCATGCGGGACGTGTCGACGCGAACCTCACGCCGGTCCCGCCGCGCGGTGGCGCCCATGGCAAGGTTTTCCGCGACCGTGAGACTGTTGAAGATGTGTCTCCCTTCTGGGACAAGGGAGAGTCCAAGCCGCACGACTCGTTCAGGCGACAGTCCGAGGAGCGGCTTTCCCTCCAGACGGATCGCCCCTGCCGAGGGTTTGACCAGCCCGAAGATCGCCGCCAGCATAGTGGTCTTCCCAGCGCCATTCGGCCCGACAAGGGCAACGATCTCGCCGCGCGAGACGGTCAGCGAGACACCTTTGAGTGCCGGCGTGCGCCCGTACGCGACACGAAGATCGTTGATCTCAAGCATCGTGCTTCTCCCGTCGCCGCCCGAGGTATGCGGTTAGAACCGCCGGGTTCGTGCGGACTTCGGCGGGTGTTCCGACAGCCAGCGTCTTGCCGTAGTCGAGAACGTGAATGCGCTCGCAAAGACGCATGATGACTCGCATATCGTGCTCGATCACCAAGAGGCCGCACTCGAAGTCGTCGCGGACGCCAGCCAAGACACGAATGAGGGCGTCCCCCTCCGCCTCGTTCAGTCCCGCAGCAGGCTCGTCGAGCAAGAGATATCGCGGCCGCGCCGCGAGCGCACGGGCGATGCCCAGCGCACGCTCTTGCCCATGGGAAAGACCACGTCCGTCCTGATCGGCCCTTCCGCCGAGTCCGAAGCGCTCGAGCAGCTCCTGCGCGATGTCTCTCGCAGCGCGGCGGGTCAGGCCGTTGGCGACACCCGCGGCCTCGACGTTCTCGAGTACCGAAAGCCTTGGGAATAAGCGCACGCTTTGGAACGTCCTCACCAGGCCGCTTCGTGCCAGACGGCTCGCGCCCCAGCCCGTGACATCCTGGCCGTCGATCGCGACTGAACCGGCCGTCAACGGTTGGAACCCCGTCACCGCATTGACGAAGGTCGTCTTGCCCGCACCGTTCGGGCCGATCAGCCCGAGAATCTCCCCCTGCTCGAGGACGAGATCCACGCCGTCGACAGCGCGCACACCCTCGAAATGCACCGACACATTCACGGCCTCTACCTTGCCGCCGCTCCTGACGGCAGCCGCTCCTGCCGCAGCCACCCCCGTAGCCGCCGCAGCCATCACGTCCTCAGGGACTCCGCCAACGCGGCGATCCGCGCGTACGGCGGCGTCGTGATCGAGAGCATTTCGGACTTCCGGGGAGACCGATTCACGAAGAAGTGATGGACGCGTGCCGAGTAGACGGCCGCCTGCCCTTTCTTCAGCACGAACTCATCTGCGCCGTAGACGAGCACCACCTCGCCGGCAAGGACCCACAAGAAGTCCTCGCCGTCATGGGAAACAGGCGTCGATGGCTCCGAGTGAGGCTCGAACACCACGTGCACCAGCTGAAGGCCCAACTCGCGCGCGATCGGCAGAAGCCGCAGCGTCATGCCCTTCGAGCGTTCGACACGCTGTCCCGTCTGCTGCGTGATCACCTGCACCTGCGTTGTCGGGAGCTCCTCGACGAGCAGCTCGCTCAGCGGCGTGCCGTAAAAACTCGCAAGCCGATGGAGTCGAGCCATCGAAACGTCCGCCTGGCCGCGCTCCACCATGCTGAGGAATGAGTGGGAGAGGTCGACGGCCGTCGCCACCTCTTGCAGCGTCAGCCGCCGTTGCTGTCGCAAACGCTTAAGGCGCGCGCCGACAAGGTGAGACAGCGACTGGCTCGAAACGCGGCCGTCGCTGGGCCGTTCGTCTTGCAGGGCGGCCGCCTCATCGGGGACAACCATGGGGTGAACCTCTACCACGCTGTTGAAACGATGTCAATGAAATGGTACGATCGGGGGAGCCCGATCCCGGCGCACGAAGCAAGGCGCGACCACGCAGCCCGACACAACAGAAGAATCGGTCATGCAGAACCTGCCGATCTCGCAAGTGCGAGTCGTGAGCGACTGGATCTTCTTGGCCGGCCAAGGCTCCCTAGACCACCAAAGTCAGATTGTCGGCAGCACTATCGAGGAACAGACACGCCAGACGTTGGCCAACATCGATGCGCTTCTACGAGGCGTGGGTGCGGAGCTCGCAGACGTGGTCGCGGCGCTCGTCCATCTCTCGGACCTGAAGCTCTTCGACGGCTACAACCGAGTCTGGGACGAGTGCTTCCCCGATCCGAAGCCGACACGCACAACTGTTGAGGCGCGCTTGCTGAGAGGCCTTCTGGTCGAGGTCACGGTTGTTGCCAGCCGTCAAAGTGCGCCCAACGCGTGAGTGCAATGACCCGGCTGAGTAGATCTTCTCGCGCGAGAACGTGGCGGAGCGATCAATTCACCGCCGCACAAGTGCTGGTCGGCCCGAGCCGCTCCGCCAGGTATCGAAACCCGAGTGGGTACCGGTGCTGCACGCCGGCGTGGGATCCGTCGAAGAGCTCGAAGTGATGCACGATGCCGGCCGCCTCGAGCTGCGACGAGATCGCTTGGGCGCCGAGATCGAGGTAGTAGTCGTCGTTCCGGCCGGCGTCGATCCAGATGCCTCGCAGAGATTGGAGGACGTCGAGCGTCTTGGCAACCATTCGCACCGGGTCGAGCTGCTGCCATCGTCGCCAGATGTCGTCGCGGAAGCGCAACGTTTGTGTGTCGAACGGCACTGAGACCGAGCCGTCCTCCTCCGGCGAGTAGGCGGCTGCCATCGCATAGATGTTGATCAGGACGTGGTCGGGGTCTGTCGCGTTCAGGATCCGCGCGGGGCGCGAGAAGAAGTCGTCGAAGAATCGCTCCCACGAGCCGCCGTAGTGCTCCCGTAGCGCACGGGCGCACGCCGCGACATCGTGGAGGTAGCACTGCTCGAAGCCGCAGTCGCCGGAGTGGCTTGCGAACGCGCCGAACACGTCCGGGCGGAGGATCGTCGCGACCATCGCGCCATAGCCACCGCTCGACTTCCCCGACAGCGCTCGATGGTCGCGGTCGCGGATCGTGCGGTACCGCTCGTCGATCGCGGAGACGACGTCGTCGGCGAGGTAGTCGAGGTATCGGCCCGTCGCTGCCGAGTTCAGATACTGACTGCCGCCGATCTTCGTCCACGCATCGACGAGGACCACAATCGCTGGCTTGGTGGAGGGGTCGGCGAAGCACTGGTCGATGTATTGCGGCACGCTTGGCTGAAAGCCGACCCAGTTCCAGAGGCCGTCGACACGGCCGAGGTAGCCGTGCAGGAAGTAGATCGAGGGGTAGCGCCGCGCCGGGTCGGCGTCGTAGCCGGGCGGTGTATAGACATATGCCGTTCGTTCGTGGGGATCGCCCAGCGCGTTTCCCCGTAGGGCGCTGCTGGCGATGCGCTCCCTTGTGAACGTGCCCGCGAGCGGCCACGGATCGGAGAAGCGCTCGTCGAGATGGATCATGTAACGAGGCTGGGCAGTTCGCTCCCGGATGCGAGCGGGCTGAGAGGCGAGCGGCTCGCTGCCGCGAGCTCGGCGGCGGTGACGTTCAACGGATGGTGGCACGCCGCGAGGTGACCGCTTGGGTAGCTCGTCAGCTGGGGCTCGACACTCCGACAGATATTGGTCGCGCGCGGGCAGCGGGGATGGAACCGGCACCCGGAGGGCGGGCTGATGGGATTCGGCGGCTCGCCGCGAACTGGCGCAGCCCTCCTGCCGCGACGGCCGAGATCGGGGATCGGGATGGCGTCGAGGAGTGACGCGGTGTAGGGGTGGATCGGCCGTCGGTAGAGCTCGTCGCTGCGCGACAGCTCGACGATTTTGCCGAGGTACATGACGGCTACCCGGTCCGAAACGTGCCGGACGACGGCGAGGTCGTGTGCGACGAAGATGTAGCCGAGCCGGAACTCGTCCTGCAGGTCGCTCAAGAGGTTGATTACCTGGCTCTGCACGGAGACATCCAGGGCAGATACAGGCTCGTCCAGCACGATCAGGCTCGGCCGAACCGCAAGCGCTCGCGCGACGCCAACGCGTTGCCGTTGGCCACCCGAGAACTCGTGGGGGAATCGGTTCACGTACTCGGCGCTGAGCCCCACCTGCCCGAGCAAGCGGCGCAGCTCGGCAGCGGCGGCGTCCCCTTTGACGCCGCGAAGGCGGAGACCTGCCGACACAATCTGGCCGATGCGCTTGCGCGGGTTGAGCGATGCCTGGGGGTCCTGGAAGACAATTTGCAGCTGGCGGCGAAGCGCACGTCGGCCGGCCCGCCCGCGCGTCCCCACCTCCTCACCGCGGAAGCGGATCGCGCCGGCCGTCGGATCGAGCAGCTGCACGAGGCAGCGCGCAAGCGTTGTCTTACCGCAGCCCGACTCGCCGACCAGCCCGAGCGTCTCCTGCTCGTCGAGCTCGAACGAGAGGTCGTCGACGGCACGCACCCAGCCTGCGACACGGTCGAGAACGACGCCCGACTTCACAGGGAAGTAGAGCTTTAAATGCTCAACCTCGAGCAGCGGCGTCGTCGGCGCCGGCGCGAGTGCCTGTTCGCTCACGCCACGACCTTTTCTCCGAGGCGGATGTCGCCGTCGCCGGCTCGCAGGCGTCTCTTCTCCTCGATGGTAAGCCAGCAGCGGTCGCGATGCTCTGGCTGGTCGGGTAGACGCGAGACGAGCAAGGGTACGTCGTCGCAGCGCTCGAACCGGTGCGGACACCGGGGCTTGAAGTGACACCCCGTCGGCGGCCGAAGAAGCGACGGCGGCGCCCCGGCGATCGTCGGCAGCCGCGCGGCCCGGGGCCGGTCGACACGCGGGACGGAACCGAGAAGGCCCCAGGTATACGGATGCTGTGGGTCGTGGAAGAGCTCGGTCACGCGCGCCTGCTCGATGATGCGCCCGCCGTACATCACGGCGACGCGATCGGCGAGTTCGGCGACGACCCCGAAGTCGTGCGTGACAAGGATGAGCGCCGTGCCGGTCTCGCGGCACAGTGCTGCAAGCTCGTGGAGGATCTGCGCCTGGATGGTGACATCGAGCGCCGTCGTCGGTTCGTCAGCGATGATCAGCCGCGGGTCGCACGAGAGCGCCATCGCGATCATGATCCGCTGCCGCATTCCCCCGGAGAACTGGTGTACGAATGAACGTGCGCGCGTCCGGGCTTGTGGAATGCCGACGCGCTCCATCAGCGCAACCGCGCGCGCGGCAGCTTCTCGTTTCGAGACGTCGCGGTGTGCACGGATCTGTTCTTCGATCTGGATTCCGACACGCAGTACCGGGTCGAGGGCGGTCATCGGGTCCTGGGGAATGACGGAGATCGCCGCCCCGCGTATGCGCTCGAGCTCCCGTTCTGAGGCGCCAATGAGTTCGACGCCGTCGAAGAGGGCACGGCCGCGGATGCTTGCGTTCTCGGCGCGGGTCAGGCCGATCAGGCTCGACGTCATCACCGACTTACCTGAGCCCGACTCGCCAACGATGCAAAGGATCTCGCCCTTTTCGAGCGAGAAGCTGACTCCTTCGACGGCCCGAACGGTCCCGTCGTCGGTGTCGAAGCTGACGCTTAGCTCGTCGACCTCAAGAAGATGCCTTTCCGCGCTCATGCGTTCAGGGAGATCCTCGGGTCAAGGTAGGCGTAGAGGATGTCGACCAGCGCCGCGATGACGACGACGAGCACCCCCGTGTACATGACGATGACCATGATCGGCGGCACGTCTAGGGTCGAGATCGACTCGGCGGCGTACTGGCCGACGCCGCGCAAGTCGAAGATGCTCTCGATCAGGATCGCTCCTCCGCCGATCACACCGGCGAAGTCGAGCCCCCAGAGCGAAACGATCGGGATCAGCGAGTTGCGGAGGACGTGCCGCACCATGACGCGACGGCTGGTCAATCCCTTCGCGCGCGCCATGCGAACGTAGTCTTCGTGCTTCGCGTCGAGCACGTTCCCCCGCAGGACGCGCGAGTAGAAGCCAATGAACGCCAGGGACAGACTGATCCATGGCAGCAGCATGTGCCGGAACCACTGCCATGGAGCGGCGGTCAGCGGCACGTATCCCCCGGTGGGGAGGACGCTTGTTCTGTACGCGAACAGGTAGAGCAGCACGGCGCCGATGACGAATGCCGGGGTCGAGATCGCCGTTAACGCAAGGAATCCGAGCACGCGGTCGAGCGCGCGGCCGGGCCGCAGCGAGCTCACCAGGCCCACAGCGATGCCGAAGGCTAGCCAGATGATCCCGGCCCCGGCGGCGAGGGAGATCGTCGCCGGTAAGCCGCGACGGATCTGATCGACGACGTTAATCTGCTGGCTGTAGGACACGACCGAGCCGGTGAAGATCTTCCGCATGGTGCGCGCGTACTGCACATAGATCGGCTGGTCGAAGCCCCACGAGCGCGCGATCGCGCGGATCTGCTCCGGCGTGGCCGTCCGACCCGCCAGCCGCGCGGCCGGGTCGCCGTTCGGGATCACCTGGAAGATCAGGAACGTGAAGACGGAGATCAGCACGAGCACGATGGCCGTCTGCAGGGTCCGGCGGATGATGAAGCGGGTCATCTGCGCGCCCTCGCCACAGAGCGCGGATCAAGCGCATCACGAACGCTCTCACCGACGATGTTGATGCTGAGGACCGTCAGGACGAGGGCGACTCCGGGGACGAGCACCAACGACGGGGAAGTTGTGATCAGACGCACGCCGTCGCTGATCATCGTCCCCCACGAAGGGTTGGGCGGTTGCACGCCGGCGCCGAGGTATGAGAGCCCGGCTTCGAGCAGGATCGAGTTCGCGATCATGAGCGGGATCAGCACGATGATCGTCGAGCTCAGATTCGGGAGGATCTCTGTCAACATGATTCGCAGTCCGCCTGCGTCGAGCGTCCGAGCCGCGTCGACGAACTCCTTCTCGCGCAGCGCGATCACCTGACCCCGGATCGGCTTGGCAACGTAAGGGATGTTGACGAAGCCGATGATCAACGCCGGGATATACAGGGAATCGCCGCTGATCTTTACTGGGCCGAGAGAAATGCCGCCGAGCGACAGGGAGGTGCCGATCGCGACGCCGAGGAGAATCGCCGGATACGCCCAGATCACGTCGAGCATGCGCGCCAGCAGGCTGTCGATCCAGCCGCGGTAGTAGCCGGCGAACAGCGCGATCAGTACCGCCGCAACCATGGTGATGGCCGTCGCCGAGAAGCCGACGATCAGCGAGTTGCGGCCGCCGTAGAGCAGGCGCACGGCGACATCCCGTCCGTTGAAGTCGGCGCCGAGCAGGAACCGCGAATGCCATGTGGGCCCGATCGGGATGCCGATGAGCGATACCACGTCGCGGACGTGTCTGCCGACCCGCACCTTCTCCGTCGGGTGGTTGTCGAGCGGTCCCGTGTGCGCGACGTACCGCGCGTACAGGGGGGCGCATAGACAGCAGGCCACGATCGCGAGAAAGACGGCTGCGGCGGCAAGCGTGGCGACGTTGCGCCGCAGCCGCCGCAAGGCGAGGCGATACGGTCCCACCCCCGCCTTGACGAGGAGTTCCTCGCCGGGCAGGTCGCGCCCGGCGAGGAACTCCTCCGGATTGACGACTGCGGGCCCTACTTGGTGAGCCTCCAGCTCGAGTAGTCGTTGAAGAAGAGCGGGTGGAAGACGGCGCTCGGGAAGTCGATTCGGTCGGAGAAGAACTTCACGAGCTGCGACGAGCCCCAGACGATCGTGTACGCCTTCCGCGCCTGGTACTCGTCGACCGCCGCCCACTGCGACGCGATCGATTGCAACTTCGTCGCCGGCACAGCCTCAAGCTGGATCAGCCGCCTCTGGATCCACTTGTCATCGACGTTGCCGAAGTTGTTGCTCTTGACGGGATGGATGTTGCGAGCGTCGATCAGCAGCAGGAAGTCGTCTGGAGCTGGGAAGTCGAGGAACTGGCCGCCCATTCCCGTCTGCGCTCGCGTTTTCGCGTTGCCGATCGTCGTCCAGTAGATTGCCGGATCGATCAGCTTCAGCTGCGGGTTGAAGCCAGCCTGCTTGAGCGCGCTTGCGTAGTACTGGCCCTCCTCCTGACGCGGGCTCTTCGCCATCGCGTAAACCGAGACCTTGGCGCCGAGCAGATGCGCCTTCTTCAGGAGCGCCCGCGCCTTGGCGATGTTCGGCGACGGGTACGGGCACTTCGCCGTCGGATGTCCGACGATTCCGACAGGGATGAAGTAGCAGGACGGTGCCACGAAACCACCCGCGAGCCGTGCCAGCGCACCGCGGTCGATCGAGTATGCGGCCGCCTGGCGCGCCAGGATGTTGTTGAACGGCGGGATCCTTTGGTTGAGGAAGAAGTAGTTTGTCGACGCGACCGTCTCCTTAGCGAAGCGACCCTTCGCCTGCGACTGGATCTGCGCGAGCAGCGTCGCCGGCACGGCGTCTCCTACGTCAAACGCATCAACACGGTTCGCAAGCACGTCTTCCGCTTCCGTGAGGTTGTTCGACACGATGACCGTCTTGATCGTGTCGATGTTTCCGAGCGGGATACCCGGAATGTGGAAGCTCGCGAAGATCGGATTCTTCACGATCTCGTACGACTGGTTCGGCACAACGTTCTGGAACATGTAGGGGCCGACGCCGGGGGGCATCTGCGTCGTCTGCACCGTCATCGGCGTCGACTGCGGCACCGGAGCGGTTGCGGGGAACGCGAGAACGTTCGCGAAGTCGCCGACTGCCGTCGTCAGGTTGAACGTGATCGTGCGTGTCGCGTCATTCGTCTTGATCCCGCTGATCGCGCTTGCGGCGCCGTTGAGGTACGCCTGCGCACCCGCGATCGGCATCAGGAACGAACTCGCACCCCAGTTCAGCTTGATCGCGCGCTGAATCGCGAACTTCACGTCTCCGGCGACCACCGGCTTTCCGTCCGAGTACTTCAAGCCCGGCCGTAGCGTGAGTGTGTATGTCTTACCGCCGTTCGTCACTTTCGGCAGCGAGGTGGCGACGCCGGGAATGAGCTTCGTCCCAGCGACCCCGCTTTTGTGGGCGTAGGTGAGGAGCGGCGTATAGACGAGCCAGTCGGTCTCCCCCGCGCTAACCGTATAGCCCGACTGCGGGTCGATCGAGTTCGGCGGCGAGCTCGTGTCAACGGTGACCGATGTACCGGCCGAACGGTGATCCGACGCCGCACGCGCGCTGACGGTGGCCGCGGTGAGAGCGGCGGCGACGAGGAGGACGACCGCTGCCGCAGCCGTCCAACGGCGGCGGGCGGGAGTGGTGCGCTTCATGCGGCTCTCCTTGTCCGGGCGGGGAATCCCGCCAACAGAAAACGATTACTCGGCCGCGGTTCTACAGCGGCCCGCGGCGAGAGTCAAGAGTTTGATTGTCTTTTGTGCTTGGAGCGCTTTAGGATTGGGGCCGCTCGGCGTTGAAACCGAATTCAACCCCTACCATGCGCGAGGTCGCGGCGTTGGCCGGCGTTTCACCGGCGACGGTCTCGCGCGTGCTAAGCGGTGCGGCGGCCGTGCGCGCCGATCACCGCCGGCGCGTCCTCGACGCCGTCCGGCAGACCGGGTATCGCCCGAACCGGATCGCCCAGAACCTCCGCCGGCAGCGGGCCGAGACGATCGGGGTCGTGGTTCCGGATATCGCGAACCCGCACTTCAACGAGGCGGTGAGCGTCATCGAGCAGCTCGCGTTTTCCGAGGGTTACCGGCTCTTCCTCTGCAGCACGGACGAGACCGTCGTGAAGCAGCGCGCATACCTGCAGGCGCTCGCGGACGAACGCGCGCTCGGCGTGATCGTTGCTCCCGCCGACAGCCGCGGCAGCGGGCTCGCTCGGCTGTTCGAGCTCGGCATCCCGGTCGTCGTTTTCGATCGCTGGGTGCACGACGAGCGTGCTGACGCGGTGCTCTGCGACAACATGGACGCAACGCGGAAGGCGACCGAGCACCTGCTCTGGCTCGGCCACGAACGCATCGCCTACGTCGGGGGGCGCCTCGACCTCGAGACGGGGGCGGAACGGCTCGAGGGCTACACCGCGACGATGCGTGCGGCAGGCCGAACGCCCTTTGCCGTCGACGGGGGCTTCCGCACCGATCTCGCCGAGCGCGAGACGGGGGCGCTGCTCGCTGTCAGAGAACCTCCCACGGCGCTCGTCGTCGGGAACAACGTGATGACGCTCGGTGCGCTGCACGCCATCCGTGCGGCGGGGGTTCGCGTCCCCGACGAGCTCGCGCTAGTCGCGATCGATGACCCGTCTTGGGCGGCGCTGGTCGACCCGCCGCTCACCGTCGTCGCCCAGCCGGTGCAGAAGATGGCGGAGACGGCGATGACGCTCCTGCTCGAGCGGCTGCACGGCGGCCGCGGTGACTCGGTCCGTTCCGTCCTTCCGCTTGAGCTCCGAATCCGCCAGTCGTGCGGGATGAAAGCCCGGGCTGGCTGATGCCGAAGGTGGCTCTCATGACGGTTTCGGACGGACGGGCGAGCGTGCATCGGGACGTTGAAGCGTTCGCGTCCGACTCCGAGGCACGCATCGCGCACGCACTGCGAGAGGCGGGGCACAAGGTTGTGCGGGCGGAGCACGTCGTGTGGACGAACGAGCTGGCGGTCTCGGAGGCGCGGCGTCTCGGCGCCGCGCAACCGGACCTGACGATCGTGAACATTCCGGTGTGGGCGTTCCCGCACTTCACGATGCGCGCGGCGCGCGAGCTCTCGGGGCCGCTGCTGCTCTTCTCGAACGTCGACCCGCGATATCCGGGAATGGTCGGGATGCTCGCGGCGGCGGGCGGACTCGACCAGCTGGGTCGAGCCTACGCGCGCGCGTGGGGTGACGTGGCGGATCCGGCGACGGTCGCGCGCCTGGATGCGCACATCCGCGCCGGCGCCGCGGTGCAGCGCCTGCGCGGGTCAACGTTCGGTCGCATCGGCGGGAGGCCGATGGGTATGTACACGGCGGTTTCCGCAGCCGACCGCTGGCTCGCGCAGTTCGGTGTCGATGTCGAGGAGATCGACCAGTGGGAGTTGGTGCGACGTGCGCCGGAGGTGGACGGCGCACGTGTGGTCGCGGGACGAGAGTGGCTCGAACGACACGCCGCCGGCGTGCACTACGACGGCCGGCGTCTCACACCGGAGCTGCTCGAGCGCCAGATCCGCTCGTACCACGTGATGCGCGCGCTCATCGATGAGTGGAACCTCGATTTCTGCGGGATCAAGGGGCAGCCCGAGCTGACGGACAATTTCGCGACGATGGACGTCACCGAAGCGTTCCTGAACGACCCGTACGACTGGGAGGGCGAGAAGCCTTCGATCGTCTGCTCGACCGAGGCCGACATGGACGCGGCGCTGACGATGCAGATTCTCGCGGCGCTCTCGGGAACACCTGTTCTTTTTGCCGACATGCGTCACTATCACGCAGCACTCGACGTCTGGGACCTCTGCAACTCCGGCCAGCACGCCACCTGGTTCGCCGCGCGCAGCGACGATCCGCTCGAGAATCTTTCACGCGTGCACCTCTATCCGGAGGAGTTCTACTTCCCGGCCGGCGGCGCGTCGGTCCACCACCTGGCAGCGCCCGGTAATTTCACCTTCGCTCGGCTGACGCGCCTCGGCGAGCGCTACCGGATGCACGTGCTGCGAGGTTGCTTCGAGCAGTTCGACGAGGAGACGAACGAACGCCTGATGCGCGCCTCGACGTACGTCTGGCCGCACGCGTTCGCGCGCCTCGAGGCGGACGCGGACGAGATCCTGGGGCGCTACGGCTCGAACCATATCCACGCGGTGCCGGGAGATCACGTCGAGACGCTGCGCACCGTTTGCCGGCTGCTGGACGTCGATTTCGACGGCTTCGGCTCGATATGAACGAGGAAACGGTTCTCGGGATCGACATCGGCACATCGGCGACGAAGGCCGTGCTTGTACGAGCCGACGGAACCGTCCTCGCCGTCGCGCGGCGCCAGCACGCGATCACCATGCCGCGGCCGGGCTGGGCGGAGCTCAACGCGGAGACGGTGTGGTGGCACGACGTGAAAGCGGTGTGCGCCGAGCTTGTGCCGCACGCTAGCGCTTCTCTCACCGGTGTCTGTGTAAGCGGTATCGGCCCGTGCGTCGTACCCTGCGACGGGAGCCTACGACCGCTGCGCCCCGCGATTTTGTACGGGATCGACACGCGCGCAACCGCCGAGGCCGACGAGTTGACCGCGCGACTCGGTCACGATGCGATCCTCGAGCGCGGCGGCTCGACACTTTCCTCGCAGGCACTGGGACCGAAGCTCCTCTGGCTACGCCGTCACGAGCCCGAGATTTGGGAGGCGGCGAGCGGCTGGTACATGGCGAGCTCGTTCGTCGTCGCCCGGCTCACGGGGGAATATGTCCTCGACCATCACTCGGCGAGCCAATGCGACCCGCTGTACGACCTCGAGGGCGAGGGCTGGGCTGCCGAGTGGATCGACGAGGTGGCGCCTGGAATCCCGTTCCCGCGACTTCAGTGGCCGGCGGAGGTAGTAGGGACGGTCTCTGCAGCGGCGGCAGCGGCGACCGGGCTTCCCGCCGGAACGCCCGTCGTCTGCGGGACGATTGACGCCTGGGCGGAGGCCTTCAGCGCCGGCGTCCGGCAGCCAGGTCAGGCGATGCTCATGTACGGCTCGACGATGTTCTTTATCCAGATCGCATGCGGCGCGCACCCTCATCGCTTGCTCTGGACGACGCAGGGCATCGAGCCTGGCACGCGCACCTACGCGGCCGGCACGGCAACTGGGGGAAGCCTCACCGAGTGGATTCGAGACCTCGTGGGGCGCCCGAACTGGCCGACGCTCGTCGCCGAGGCAGGCGCGGCGCCGCCCGGCGCCCGCGGGCTGCTCGTCCTGCCGCACTTCGCGGGTGAGCGGACACCGATCTACGACCCACTCGCACGCGGCGTCGTCGCAGGTCTGACGCTTCGTCATCGGCGCGGTGACATCCTTCGCGCCGCGTATGAGGGAATCGGCTGCGGTATCCGCCAGATCCTCGAGCTGCTCGAAACGAGGCCAGACCGCCTCGTCGCTGTCGGCGGCGGAACGCAGGCAACCCTTTGGATGCAGGTCGTCACCGACGTAACCGACGTCCCCCAGGACGTCCCGGAGCAGACCATCGGGGCTGCCTACGGCGACGCGCTGCTCGCGGCAATCGGCACCCGGCTCGTCCCACAGGAGACGGATTGGACGCGGATCAAACGCGTCATCGAGCCAGACGACACGCTGCGCGAAGTCTACGACGGCGTGTACCGAAACTATCCGACGTTGTACGCGGCGACGTCGGGGATCGTTCGCGAACTACAGGAACTATCGGCATGAACGTGCTGCCCGTGCGGGAGCAGTCGCGCGTCGTCGGCGACGTCCTTCGCGAGCGCCTCGACACACTCCTCCCGGCGCTCATGCGGGAGACCGGATTCGACATGTGGGTCATCGCATGCAACGAAGACAACTACGACCCCGTATTCCGCACGATCACACCCTGGGACGTCTGGGCGCCGATCCTGCAGCTGATCGTCTTCTTCGACCGCGGCGACGACGTCGAGCGACTGAACATCTCGCTCACCGACCTCGGTGACCTGATGGCGCCGGCGTGGCGCCTGACGGACGAAGACGACCAATGGGCCACGTTCCGGCGGATCGTGCACGAACGCGACCCCAAGCGCATCGGCATCAACGTCTCCGACACGATCTGGGCCGCCGACGGGCTGACGGCATCGCTGCGCGATCGAGTCGTGGCGACCCTCGGCAAGGCGTACGAAGAACGACTGGCCTCGGCCGAGCCACTATGCATCCGGTGGCTCGAAACGCGCCTCCCCCGCGAACTCGCTCTCTACGAGCAGGCGTGCGCGATCGCGCACGAGGTGATCGCGACCTGCTTCTCACGCAGGACGATCACGCCCGGCGTCACAACGACCGACGACCTGCGGTGGTCGTACTGGCAGGCGGTAACAAATCTAGGACTGCCCGTTTCGTTTCCGGCCTTCTACCGACTGCACCGCTCGCCACGCGCGCGTGAGGACCACGGCGACCGCGGCGTCATCCACCCAGGCGACCTGCTCCACTGTGACGTTGGCCTCGAATACCTCCGACTAATCACCGATCATCAGGAGATGGCCTACGTGTTGCGACCGGGCGAAACAGATGCGCCGGAGGGCCTACGTGAAGGCATCGCGGAGGCGAACCGACTTCAAGACGTCTTCGTGTCCTGCTGGCGTGAGGGCGCGACCGGCAACGACATCCTCGCCGACGCGCTCACACGCGCGCGGCAGGCCGACATACCCAAGCCGAAGATTTACTCACATTCACTCAGCCACTACCTCCACGAGCCGGGTCCGCTGATGGGCCTTCCCTGGGAACAGACGAACACCGGAGCTCGCGGCGACATCGCCATGCGCTACGACACAACCTATACGGTCGAGCTGAGCATCACGCGTCGCGTTCACGAGTGGGACGACGCAGAAGTGACGTTCGCGCTGGAACAGGACGCCACCTTCACGCGCGACGGAGTCACATTCGTCGACGGACGGCAGACCCAACTGCACCTCGTATAGCCAGTCATCCTCAGACATGCGGCTCACTCCTCTGCTTTCGAGATGGCGGTCGACGGCGAGAATGAGCCGACGCCCCGACAAGACCCTGCGGGCGCCGCCCGGGGCGAAGATCAACTCGAAGAAGACCCGATTGTCCGGACCACTCGGTGGCAGTCCAGACTAGAGCAGCTTCCAACGGAGGCTCGCGGGCCCGGTCGGGAAGACCGCGATTCGCCCACGGGCGTAGCCGCCATACACGACCACATCGCACTCGAACCTCGAGTACGTGAAGGTAGAACCGCGCTCGTCAACACCGCGACAATCGGCGCTCTGCAGCCGCAACGGCGCCTCGCCGCTGCATCCCGAATCGTTTGCGAACGCGTCGCAGTAGGGAATCCGCACCAGCTTGACCACGAAGGTGTCTGCCTGCGACTCAGACCAGTAGTACGTGCCCGTCCGGGGCAAGGGTGTCGCGGCGCTCCCGCAGGGGGTCATCCCGCTCGAATACGCCTTCGCGAAGACGGCATCCAGAGTTCCGCGCAACTGCCGTGTAATGTGGTCAGCATTGTCGGAAGCCACCCGTATGGCACCAAGCACCACGTTCCGGCAGAGCGCCACCAGCGTGACTGCCTTGTCACTCGTGGCCGGCTCAACCTCCGATCGCCGCTTGAAAGACCAACCGTTGAACTTCATCGCATCACAGCCGTGCGTGCACACGCTTGCGTATTGGGCTCGAGCTTGCGCCTCGCTCCGGAACACCATCGCACCAAGGATCTCGACCCCAAGCACGGGGTCGGTACTCCTGTATTGCCGCGTCGCGCTCGAACGCAGTCCTGGTTTCGGATGTGCAGCCAGCGGCTTCGCCGACTGCGAGGCGATGCGGTCGTAACCAGCGCTCATAGCAGAGGGCAACAACGACGTGGCCGTTGCCGGATAGAGCTTCGGCACCGCGGCACCTCCTGTGGCCACTAATAGACCATAGAAAAGGAGCGCAGCCACAAGCGCGCCGGACCGCCCGCCCAAAGACCCCATTCGCCCCTCAGTTTCCGCACTCTCTTTTCGGCTGTCAATAGGCCGAATGGCCCAAGTCCCGCTCGCTCAGGGTCGTGTTGCACCGCGGAGTGAGTCGACCGACGTCATCTGTCCGTGAAGGTCTTCCTCCTGGTTTCCTTTCCCGAGATTACTTCGGCCGCCCGCCGGGGGTCGCAGATCTCACAGCAGAGCTCTGCCTGACTGACTTTGTTCCGTCTGCCGAGAATCCGTTCCAGTAGCAGCCAAGCCAGCGGTCTTCGTTTTCTGTCGTCGGTCGTATCGATGAGGCCGAGCAGCTGCTTGCGGAAGCAGCGGCCGCGCGAGCCGACAATTTCGCTGATCTCGGTGATGTCGTCCTTACGGCGCTTCCGTACTCGTGCGGCGTTGTCCGGAGGGAGGTCGCCTTTCGTCTGGTCCGCCATGAAATCGAGCAGGCCACGCTCGCGGCCATTGTCGGTGAGGAGGATGGCGGTTGCGGGTTTGCCGTCGCGTCCGGCGCGGCCGATTTCCTGGAGATAGTCCTCAACCGAGGCGGGGTGCTGCCAGTTGATCACAAGGCGAACGTTCGGGATGTCGATGCCCATCCCGAACGCGTTCGTGCAGATGACGGCATCTAGAGGCGGGTCGAGTCGGCCGGTGAAGCGGCCGACGATGAGGTCGCGTTCGTTCGCCGTGCCGAACTTCGAGTGGTAGAAGGGCAGATCGAGGCCCTCGTGCCTCAGCGCGTTCTTCAGCGCGTCGCCGACCCGGACCGTTGGGACGAAGATCATCGTCTTGCCATTGCATACGCTGTCGACCAGGCGCGTGATCAGTCGCGCCCGTTCCTGCACCTGTGCGGCGTCGCGAATGTCGCCAGGCATTCGATGACGTATCAGGGCGACGTTCGGCCGGTCGATCCCGGCGACCAGCGGTTGGACGTTGGGGATGTCGAGCGAGTCCAGGATGCGCCGCTGCGTGCGGCCGCTTGCGGTAGCCGTGAACGCAAGAACCGGCGGGTTGCCGAGCCTGGCTCGGATCGCCGCGATCTCGGCGTAGTCGGGCCGGAAGTCGTCGCCCCAACGATCGACACAATGCGCCTCGTCGACGACGAGAAAGCTGGGGCGGTGAGCGGTGATGCGGGCAACCTCGGCTTCCCGTACCCGCTCCGGGTTGAATCTCTCCGGCGTGCAGTAGAGGAACTTGAGCGCGCCGGCCTCAAGCAACTCGTACCGAAGCGCCTTCTCATTCGGGCCGAGGTCAGTGTTGATGAACGTCGCTGGCAGCTTGCGCCGCTGCAGACCTGTCACCTGCTCGCTCATCAGCGCCTTAAGCGGCGACAGAACGAACGCAGTTCCCGGCTTCAGCAACGCAGGAAGCTGGAAACACAAGCTCTTGCCGGAACCGGTCGGGCGAACCACAAGCACCGACTCGCCGCGGAGCGCTGCCGCCACGACTTCCAGCTGCCCCTCGCGCAAACGCTCGACACCCAAGAGGCGGAGACCGACCGGCAGCCCCAAAAGCTCGTCTGGGAAAAACACGACCGTGGTCGAGCAACCGGGCAAGTCGAAGCGCCCAGCGTTCGATCATTCGTCGAGACAGAGACGCCTGAAGATTGGGATGGCGACGGCCATGACAGCCATCACAAAGCGTGACCAAGTTGGCGAGCTCATCGGTGCCACCGGCGCTGCGGGGCACGAGATGATGGACATCAAGATCGCAGACTGACTCCTGTGCGCCGCAGTCTCGGCAACGCTGCTGGTCACGCGAGAGCACGAGTTCTCGAACCTGCCGCCAGTCGTCGAAAAGGGAATCGTCGGGTGCGGACGCCTCCGAGATGGACCCCATCTCGTCTCTATCGCACGCGAACGCCTCAACCTTGAGGTCGCTTTTGCCTTCACCCTGACCGAGCCGGTGCCAACTCCCGGGTGCCACTGGCCTGACGGTCGTACCCGATCGGAGCGGTCGCCCCGCGGTTGGCTCTCGATTTACAGCTCTACGTAAGAGCCGCCGGAAGAGTTGGTATTCACTCTCAAGATCATGTAAAATTACATTAGTTACGTTGCGTATGTAGATCGGAGAGGAGCGACGAACGTGGAGACGGGGCTGGACGTACTTGAGATCATCCGCACGAAGGCGAACGAGGCGTTCGATGAGATCATCGAGCGCCTGCGGCGGGACGAGATGGAGGGCACCGCCCAGGCGGGGCGCTCGTCGGGCTCCCACGGGATGGTGTGGTCGCTCGGTGAGACGACTCTCAGCGGCGAGTGGGAATTCGTACGCAAGGAGCAAGGCGTTGCCTACGTGTGGCCGGACAAATCGGTTTCCGAGTTCGACCGCTTCGATATCTACAGGGGGAACAGCGGCTTCACGGGGATCACCATCGCGCTCGGCTACGAGCCGAATGGCAACGTCGTCGGCTTCGTCCTTGGCGGCGGAGGCGGCTCGAAGCGTGGTCTTACCGTGTTTTTCCCGGCTGACGACTTCTCGACGAGCAATGAGAAGGTGTCGATGATCCGCGGCGGTGGTCAGCGAGGCCGCTCCGGCTTCGCCCCCGGAGATGCGCTCCCACCCGCCTACGCGTCGTACAAGACCGACGTGCTTCGCAGCCGCGTCGCGGGGAAGTGGAATGTTCAGGCAATCGTCGCCGACGCCGCCGACGTTGCGACGATGGCAGCACACACGGCGATCCAGGCGCGCCTACGCGGGCTTGTGTAGCCGGTTTCAAGCTGCCGGCGATGACGAGAGAGGCTTCGGCCTCCCGCGTGTCGTCAAGGCCGGACACTCGATCATCTCAGGCGGCAGGTTGAACCGTCGCCGCCAGCGTGACGCTCACCGTGCCCGCCGGCACCGTCGTCGACGTCGAGAACTCCCACGCCGTTGTCGCTAGTCCGTTCGACTTCAGCAGGGTGGCAGCGGTTGATCATCTGACCAGGCTCCCTTCTTCCAGGGTTCCCGTTGCTGGCTCCCAAATGGTGACCACGGAACGCGAAGCGCATTCGTCCTGCCTCAACGAACCCCGGACCTCGTGGAGTGTCGCGGGTATTTCGAGCCAGTTGCGGTTACGAGCCTCGACGGCGATGAAGCAGGCCGTTCGGGCGGCTGCAGCGAGCTGAACGGCGGCGAATTTGTCGCGCGCAACGATTCGCACTGTCGTCGCCGGCGGTTTGTGCAGTCCGGCGTCTTCGAGGGCGGCGCCCAGCCGCCCCGACTCCTGTACAGCCGGTAAAATGGTCATCGAGCAGGGGTAGAGAACACTCGTTGAGTGGCCGCCCTTCTTCTTTGCGGCGTTCCAGCAGTCGTACGCCTTCGGTGACGGTCTTCGATCGAGGTCACGTGCGCACGCAACTAGGGCCGCGATCGCGTCCTGTTTGGCGTACCGCCGCGTTGGTAGGCGCCCGGGCCCGGTGAGGACCGGCGCCCACGGGTTCTCGGCGAGGCGATGGGCGTGTCGGCAGGCCCGGGCCCAGGATCCGTAGCGGGTGACGAGCGCCGCGCCCCTGGGCATGCTCGCGGGCCGTTTGCGTCGTAGATCTGTCGGGGCACGGTCGCGAACGACCAGCCGGCGGCCGGTGAGACTCCGCGGAGAAGCTGGGTCAGAAACGCAAGTTCGCGCCGGCGCTGCTCGGCACGCGGAACCGGCGGCGTGGGCTTGAGCGCGAGGCGCGAGCATCCAGAGGGCGCCTTCGACCGCCCGCGGCGGTTCAGAGGTCATGCTGCTCTCGCCATTCGTTTAGGCGTTGACGCGCCGCTTCCATCCCGCCGAAGCGTTGGTAGATGGTGGAGTAGGACGGCACTGTCGAGGCTCTCATCGGGTTACGCTGCTCGCGAGCGCGCCAGGCCTTATAACCAGCCACCGTCAGCGCGCCGTCTGACGCCTTAGAGGCGCGGTCGAGCGCGGCCAGTAGCTGCTCGTCGCTCAGCCGTTCAGTCTCGCTGGCCTCCGGGCGCGGGAGCTCGAAGCCTGCGTCGCCAGTTGCAGCCCGGAAGTTGTGCAAGACCTCGATTGCTGCACGCCAGCTGCCGAACCGCCGCCAGATCGTGTTGTACGAGGGCAGCAGGCGCCGCTTCGCGGGATCTTCCTGGAGTTGCTGCCGATGCCAAACGCGGTAGGCCGCATACGTCGGGCGCTGACCTAGTGCCTGAAAGGCGGCGTCGAGGGCACGCAGGATTTGCTCGTCGGTGTAGCGATGCGGAAGCCGGCCCTGCTCGTGTAGTTCGCGGGCCGCTTCGCGGTTCGCGGCGGCGACCTCAGGCCGTGGGTCGTGCATGAACTGGATGGCCGACCTCAGGTTGCCGAACCGCCGCGCGATCGTGGTGTACGCCGGTAGCACCCACCCCTTGCCCGGGTCGCGTGCGACCTGTTGATCGCGCCAGGCGTCATATGCGGCCTGTGTCAGATGATGCCCCGTCGCCTCGTACGCGTCGCGCAGCGCCTGCAGCAGTTGCTCGTCGCTATGTCGACGCCGGTGGGCGCCCCCTCGGATCAATCGCTCTTCGCAGTCGATGCCAGCCGCTTCCAGTGCCGCTCTCCAGGTTCGGAAGTGTCGATAGATCGCCCCGTCTCCGGCGAGCACGCGGGGACGTCCGGCCGCGCGCGTCTCTAGATAAACCAGTCGCCTTTCACGCTTGTAGACGGTGGTCGTCAGCGGTCCGGTTGTTCGTTCGGCCACAAAGCGGATGTCTTCGAGGATGCGCTCGTCCGTGAGCTTCAGGTCCGCCGGTCGGAGCAGCAAGTCGCTCGGGTGGGCCGCACCCGGTTCACCCTCGACGAGTCCAGCGGCGACCCGTGCCTGCCTGAATCCGCCGAAGATGCGGTCGAAGACAGTCGATGAGGCAGGTCGGCGGCCCGGGCGCGCACGCACCTCTGGTCGCGCTTGCCACCACATGTACTCCCCGATAGTCGGCGTTCGTCCGAGATCCGCGGCGCACTCGCGAACCGCTTGAAGGACCTCGTCGATGCTGTAGGTCGGCCCGAGCGACCCTTCGATCTCGTCGCCCTCCTGAACCGGCTCCAGTCGTAGCCGGACGAGCGCGTCCTTCCAACCATAGACCCCGAGCCACCGTGTGACCGACCTCGGATCGGGCCATCCGCGTTCCGGATGCTTCCGCCGTTCAGCCTCATACTCGCGCAAAGACGGCGCCCGCCCGAACATTTGCCTCGCCTCGTGCAGCGCCGCCACGACCCTTCGCAGCCGCGCCGGTTGCGTATCCAACTCGACCTGCAGCGCCTCCTCGAACCTCCTCAGCACCTCCAACTGGCTCGCAGGATCCAGACGAAGCAGGAAAGCCATCACGGCATCCTCAGCTTCAGACGGCACCTAGCGGCCTCCGCCGCGCCGCGTGCGGCGCCGCCACACCTTCTGCGGCCCCACACGCTGGATATCGGCCTCCACCTGCAGCGCCTCCTCACGCCTCCGCGGTACCTCGAACTGGCTCGCCGGCTCCAGACGCAGCAGGAACGTGATTGCGTCATGCTCGGCTTCAGATGACATTCGGCTCCTTTCCTCGCCTTGGGTAACTGCGCCGGAGGCTAGGACTGGAGCCACACACGCCCAAACACGGAGGCGGGCAGCCCGGCGTGACCCTGGGGTGGCCCGAGTAGCCAAAACACCTGCAAATCGACCGAATACAGACGACGATTGCGCTCTTCATGGGCGCAATCAGCCCCCACCCTGGGGAAACGCACGCAATCGGCCCGCGCCGAGACCCGGATGCCCTCGAAAAAACAGCCGCTAATTTCGCGATTTCGTTCAAGGGTCGGGTTCCGGGTCGGCGCCGGCGCGTTGGTTGCTACGGACACCGGGTGAGGTTGAACGCTGCCGCGAGGAACATCTTTCTAAGAGGGAACGGACGCGGATTGAGCGACAGATCGCACACGACTTGAAACACGGTTGGTAGGAGACGCCCTGAGCGCGAGTCGACGCACGCGTAGCCGGTGGCCGAGAGCCGATTGAAGAGCGTTCGTTCCTAACGATCGACCGGCCACTCCAGCTCGTCGCGTGTGATCGCGGCGGCATGCACGCGCACCAGCACCTCACCCGGCCGCGGCGACGGCGTCTCGATCTCCTCGACCTTCAAGCCGTCATCGTGCAGCCGCACCGCGAACACGCGCTCCCCTCCCCTCTTTGACGTCGATCCTCAGGTGCGTTCAGGAGTCGGCAACGGTTGGTCGCCGCGCGTCGTCTTCGGGCGGACGCGCCGGTAGAGCAGCAGCATCAGCGGCCACTCCTGCGATGTCAGGAGCGCCCACGTGAGCGCCTTGCGTAACGTAAGCCCCCGCGCCCGGGCGTCGCGAAAGACCCAGCCGGCAGTCGCGGACACCACGCTCACTGCGACGAGCAGAACGACCAGCTCGGCGGACTTCATGTTGCGGGTGCGTTGCGCGGCCGCGCGGATCGCCTCGCAGGGGGCGGCGCGTTGATGCGCGCCATGTCGGCGAGCTCGGTGACGATGTCGGCGAGCACCGACGTCGAGAGCGAGTACAGGATCTGCTGACCGTGCCGCGTCGCTTTCACGAGCCCGGCCGACGCCAGCACGCCGAGGTGCCTCGACACGGACGGCCACGAGATGTCGAACTGATCGGCGATCTCGCCGGCGGCGAGATCGCCTTCCCGCAGAAGCTTCAGGATCTGCCGCCGGGTCGGATCGGCGAGCGCCTTGTACCCCTCCGGGCCGGCCATGGTTAGAAGATTAGCACATCAGCTAATCTTTCCAGGCTCCGACCACAACAGAAGGAGACGAACCACATGTCCGACCGTAGCCCGAGAACCGGAACGTTCCTCGGCGTGCCGTACGACTGGCGACGGCCGACGTTCGCGCGCGTGAAGTCGCGCTGGTGGAATCCGCGTGACTCCAGGCTGTTCACCCCGAAGTCGTTCGGATGGGGATACGACATCAACCTCGCTCGCCTGCTCGGCCGTCGTGCGCGCTGATTACGAGCCCGCGAAGCGGACACGGAGGGAGACCGGTTGGGACGCGTGATCGTGATGAACACCGTCACGCTCGACGGCGTGATGCAGGGCCCCGCCAGACCCGACGAGGACACCCGGGATGGATTCACGCAAGGCGGCTGGGCCGTGCCCTACAGCGACGAGGCGGGCATCGCGAAGATGGGCGAACGGATGGGCACGGACCACGCGTTCCTCTTCGGACGCCGCACGTACGAAGAGCTGCTGACTGTCTGGAACACGCGCGGGGGCCGCTTCAAGGACGCCCTCAACGAGACGCACAAGTACGTCGCCTCGAGCAACCCCGCAACTCACCTCGAATGGCCGAACTCCACGCTGCTCGCCGGCGACGTCCCGGCCGCGGTCGCCGAGCTCAAGCACACGTCGCCGCGGAACCTCGTGATCATGGGCAGCGGTGTGCTGATCGCCTCGCTGATGGCCGCCGACCTGATCGACGAATACCTGCTGCTCATCGCACCGCTGGTGCTCGGCAACGGGCGACGACTCTTCTCCGGCGGCACGCACGCGTCTCTGCGGCTCGTCGACAGTGCCGCGACGAGCACCGGAGTCGTGATCGCCACGTACGCCAACGGCCAGCCGACGAATCGTGGAGCACTTCGATCAGATCGCTGATCAGACCCGATCGCTACCCACTGTCGTCGCGGTACGACCCCGCCTGGGTCATCGCGCTCGAGATGGGGCCGCATCCGCTCTGGCAGCTCGAGGACATCCTCCCGGCCCTTGCGCTCGAGCCGGGAGGTCGGGTGCTCGATCTCGGCTGCGGCCGCGGTGCAACCTCCGTCTTCCTCGCCCGGGAGTGTGGCGTGACGGTCACCGCCTGCGACCTTTGGGTGAGCGCCGAGGAGCTGGCGGCCGTCTTTCGCGACGCCGGTGTCGAGGGCTCGGTCGCAGCGGTGAATGCGGACGTACGCCGTCTCCCGTTTGCCGACGAGGAGTTCGACGCGATCGTGAGCATCGACGCGTTCGAGTACTTCGGAACCGATGTCCATCTCTTGCCCGCGCTTCTGCGCGTCCTGAAAGCGGGAGGGACGATCGGGATGACGACGCCCGGCCTGGAGCCGGATCCGTACGAGGCTGACGTCCCGGACGCGGTCTGGTCCCGGTGGGGGCACGAGGTCGCGGCCTGGCACACGCCGGAGTGGTGGCGCCGACATTGGGAGTTGAGCGGCCTCCTCGAGGCGATCGAGGCAGCCTGGCTCCCCGACGGACGCGAGAACTGGATCCGGTGGGTCGAGGCCCTCGAGAGCGCGGGCAGTGAACACGACGCGGGAGTGCTCGAGCTCCTTCGGGGCGAAGCCGGGGCGCAGATGGGGTTCGTCTCCGTTACCGCCCGCAAGCGCGACACGTCCGCCTGACGCCGGAGCGGTCAGTGGGTCGCCGCCGGCTCCGCTTAGAGTGCGGCCGTGGGCCTGCCGATCCGGATCAGCGCCGTCACCCTCGCCTGCCGTGACCTCGGGCGCATGGCGGCGTTCTATCGCCAGTTCGGATGGCCGGAAGCACCGACGAGCGTGGCCGAGCACGTCGTCTTCCAATGCGCGAACGGCGTCGTGCTCGGCCTCTTCTCCGAGCCCATGTTCGAGACGCGCTTCGGACAGGCCGACGATGGGGCCCGCGGCTTTGCGCTGACGGTTCATGTCGACGACGAGGCGGCGGTGGACCGAGCCCACAGGGAGGTGGAGGGGTTCGACGACGTCCGAGAGCTCGATCCCGAGCCCACTCGTTCCGGCTGGGGCTACGGGTTCGGCTTCCGCGACCCGGAAGGGAACCTGTGGGGAGTCGCCGACAAGTTCGGTTCGCAGGTCGACGACCGCGGGGGCTTCACCTACCCGTAGCTGCGCCTCGTCGTACGGCTTGCTCGGCCCCGGAGGTCGCGACCGGGTCGGCTGCTTCGATGCACGGTGTGAGGCGCTGGTCGCGACGGGTCGGGATCGCGTTCGTGTCGCTGCTCGCCGCGCTGACGCTGGCGGCGATCGCGTTCGACCTGGCGACGAACGGCGAGTCACGACCCGCGACCGCGCTCTACCACGGCCCCTTCGTCCGCGTCGGCCGCACGCTGGTCGCCTACCGGCGCTGGGGACGCGTGGGCAGCCCGATCGTGCTGCTCGCCGGGGCAGCCGAGCCGACCTGGGTCTGGCACACGGTCGCGCCGCTCCTCGCCGCCCGTGGCCACCGCGTTTACGCGCTCGACCTGCCCCCGTTCGGATACACGCAGCGACACGGCCCCTACACGATGGCCGGCTGGTTGACGCTCGTCGAGGGCTTCGAACGCCGGCTCGCCATCCGGCGGCCGCTGCTCGTCGGCCACTCGCTCGGCGCCGGGGTCGCCGCCGCCGAGGCGCTTGCGCGACCGCACTCCGTCGGCGGGATCGTCCTCCTCGACGGCGACGCCCTGCCCTTCGGCGGCGGCCACGGCTGGCTGACGGACCTGCTCGTCTACCCGTTCTACCCAGCCCTCTTCCGGCTCGCGACCGGCTCCGACTGGCTCGTCTCCCACGTGCTCGCAGGCGCCTGGGGCCGGCTGCGGCCGCACTTCACCCACACGCTTCTCAGCGTCTTCGAGCGCCCCTTCCGCGTCCAGGGCACCGCCGACGGCCTGAAGCAACTCGTCCGCAACGGCATCCCCGGCGTCACACGCGCCCAGCTCGGACGGCTCACCGTCCCGCGCGCCGTCGTCTGGGGCTCCCAGGACGACGTCGACTCACGGAGCGGCGGCGAAGCGACGGCCGAGGCGCTCCACGTCCCGCTGACGCTGATCCCGAACGCCGGCCACCTCTCGATGCTCGCCAACCCGCCCGCGGTCGCCGCAGCCATCGAAACGCAGATCGCCACCGATCGTCGGGAAAGGAGACAGCGGTGACTTCCGAGACTCCAACGGCCGACGCGAGCACAGCTCTGGTGCGTGAGTCGGTCGAGGCCTTCAACGCCGGCGACCTGGGCAGGCTGCTCGCGGTCGTCGCGCCGGACATCGTCATCCACTACGCCGAGATGCCGGAACCGCTCCGGGGACGCGACACCTGGCAGCAGGGGTACGAGCTGGTCAAGCGCGCCTTTCCCGACCTCGAGATCCGCATCGACGACCTCGTCGCCGCCGAAGACAAGGTCGCCCTGCGCCTCACCCTGAGCGGCACCCACCAAGGCGAGTTCCAGGGGATACCCGCGACCGGCCGCACCATCGGCTACGTCAGCCACGAGTTCTACCGCGTCGCAGACGGCCTGATCGCCGAAGAGTGGATCTGCTCCGACACGGCCTCGCTCTTCTCCCAGCTCAGCTGAACGCTGCCCGTCGCGCAAATGAGGCGATGGCTACGGTCTCTCCGTGAGGCTGTTTCTCGCGTCCGCCAGCATCCCCGGGCGCGTCGACGCGCTGACGGAGCTCGTGGGGGCGGCCGCGACGGTCGGAGTTTCGGCAAATGCGTTCGACGCAGAGACCGCGACCGAGCGGAGGGAGTGGCTCGGCAAGGAGATGAGGGCTCTCGCACGGGCAGGCCTTTCACCGGTCGAGCTCGATCTGCGCGACTACTTCTCCGATCCGGTGGCTCTCGGTGAGACCCTGTCCCGGCTCGAGATGGTTTGGGCCACGGGCGGGAACGTGTTCGTCCTGCGGAAGGCGATGCACCGGAGTCGCTTCGACGAGCTCCTGCTCTCGCGCTTGCAGGACGACTCGCTTGCCTACGGCGGCTGCAGCGCCGGGGCGTGCGTCTGTGGTCCGACTCTGCGCGGTATCGATCTGGTCGAGGACGCGCACGCTGCCGGTGAGCCGATCTTCGAGGGTTTGGGGCTCGTCGAATATTCGATCGCGCCGCACTTCGGAGCCGGCGGCGAGACCGGCGTGGCGATCGCGCGACTGGTGGCGTACTTCGAGGAGACCGGAACGCCTTACCGAGCGCTCCGCGACGGGCAGGCGATCGCCGTCGCCGGTGGAAGCTCCACGGTAATCGAGCTCGGCGCATAGGCCGCAGCCCCGCGCGGCGACAGTCCGGGGCCCGGTCAGGCGACTTGCCGACCGCGATCCTCGACGGGGATGTCGCTCGCCGGCCCGTGCGGAAGCGGCGCCCGCGCGGTCGGTTGGAAGTAGCGGCCGGGCGTGACGCCGGTTTGTGCGCGGAAGGCGGCGACGTACGCGCTCGTCGTCCGGTACCCGACGAGCCCTGCCACCGAGCTGACCGGCAGCTCCTCCGCGAGATATCGCAGCGAGGCCTGCAAGCGGACGAGCGTGCGCCAGCGTCCGAACGAGAGCCCGGTCTCGCCGAGGAAGGCGCGCGCGAGGGTGCGGCTGCTCGCCCCGACGGCATGACCCCACTCGGGCAGCGTTCGCGGGTCAGCCGGATCGGCGAGGAGCGCATCGGCGACGTCCCGGGCGCGCGGGTCCGTGGGCGGCCGGACGTCGATCGTCGCGATTCGGAGCGGCAGGAGCAGGTCGAAGAGCACCGCCTCGGCCCGGGAGCGCTCCTCCGCTCCGAGCCCGCGGTCGTCGAGGTGGTGGATGAGCTCGCCGAGCAGCGGGCTGACGGCGACCGGTGTCGGCGCAGCCCATTCGATCGGGCAGCGGCGCGGCTCGAGGTAGACCGAGCGGAGGACGGCGGCGCCGGACGCCCGCGTCTCGTGCACCGTGCCGGCGGGGATCCAGAGCGCCCGCGACGGCGGCAGGACGTGGCTCGCGCCGCCCTCGGTGAGCACGACGAGCACGCCCTCGGGGGACCAGGCGAGCTGGTGATTGGCGTGTGCGTGCCACTCGAAACGGGTTCCGACCGGCATCGGGAACGTTCCGACGATTGCGGCCGGGGCAGGTTGTCCGTCTGGCGACACAACTTGTCAGCGTACTCCCTTTCGGAAACATCCGGGCACGGCTAGCGTCGCCTCCATGAACGAGAACCACGCCCTGTGCGCCACGCCGGAGTGGGCCGAGTTCATGGAGTCGGAGGTGCTCGAGCCCGTCGCCGCGCGTCTCGATCTCGGGGACGAGATGCTCGAGCTCGGCCCCGGCCCGGGCGCCGCGACCCGCTGGCTCCGCCGCCGCGTGAAGCGCCTCGTCGCGCTCGAGCTCGACCCGGACGCCGCGGCCCGGCTCGCAGACGAGCTCGCCGGGACGAACGCGACCGTCCAGGTCGGCGACTCGACGGCGGTGCCGTTCCCCGACGAATCCTTCGACTCGGTCGGCTGCTTCACGATGCTCCACCACCTGCCGACCCCAGGCGAGCAGTTCCGGACGTTGTGCGAGGCGTACCGCGTCCTGCGCGCCGGCGGCGTGCTCGTCGGCGCCGACAGCCTCGCGAGCCAGGGGCTGCACGAGTTCCACGAGGGAGACACCTACAACCCGATCGACCCGGCGCGCCTGCTCGTCTTCCTGCAGGCGGCCGGCTTCGGCCACGTCACGGTCTCCGTCGGCGACAGCGTTCTCTTCACCGCTCGGAAGCCGACCGAGGAAAGGAGTTGCGAATGAGCGCGATGGCCCTGCCGTACCAGGAGCCGCTCGTGCCGCGCGAGCCGAGCGAGCGCCGGATTCCCGAACCTCCGCGCCGCGGCGAGCCGGGGGGCCCGCCGTGTGGAATCTGCACCGGGGCGAGCACGTCGCCCGTCTGGTCGGACGACAACTGGACGCTGCACCCCCCGGTCCAGAGCAGCCTGCCCGGGACGGTCTGGCTCGCGAGCCGGGTCCACGTCGACTCCTTCTCGGACTTGCCCGAGGAGCTCCAGGCCGATTTCGGCCGTGTCGCCGCCCGCGTCGAGAGGGCGATCCTCTCGCTCGGCGACGTGGCGCGCGTGCATCTCTACCGGTGGGGCGACGGCGGCGCGCACTTCCACGTCTGGTTCCTGCCGCGGCCGCTCGGGATGGTCGAGGCGTCGGGGATGGCCCTCCCGGTCTGGGAGGACGTGCTGCCCAACGTCGCCGACGAGGTCCTCCGCGGCGCGGCGGAGCGCGTCGCCGCGGCGATGTGAGCGAGGAGCCGCGAGCGGCGCGCCTGCCGGGTCCGGAGAGCCGGCCGTGACGGAGCTGCTCGTCGTCCTGGCGCTCGCCTTCGCGTGGAGCATGGGCGCCCACTACACCGGCGCCGTGATGGGGATGCCGCACGCGTTGCAGGCGATCGGCGCGTGGCGCGCACTGCTCCTGATGGCCCCGCTGACGTTGCTCGGCGCGACCCTCGCCAGCCACGCGGTCGAGAAGCGCGTCGGCTCGGGCCTCACGGACGGACCGCTGTCGGTGAGGGAGCAGGTCGTGGTGATCGGCGCCGCGTTCGCCGTCACGACCGCGTACAACCGGCTCAAGGTGCCGACCTCGACGATTCAGATCCTCGTCTTCTCCGTCGTCGGCACGGCGCTCGCGAGCGGGACCGGCGTCCACTGGCCGTCGATCTTCCACCTGGCCGTCGTCTGGGGGGCCGCACCGCTCGCCGCGCTCGTCCTGGGCGCCCTGTTCACCCGTGCGCTCGACGGGCTTCCCCTCGGCGAAAGCATCGGCCTCGCGCTCGTGGCGGTCGGCGCGGCGGCGGCCTTCGCCATGGGCGCCAACGACGTCTCGAACGCGAGCGGCGCGCTCGTCGGCACGGGCACGTTCAGCCCCCTCGCGGCCGGTGCGGTGGGTGGCGCCGGGCTCGCTCTCGGCGTCCTCACCTGGGGCAAGCCGCTCCTGCGCCGCGTCGCCTTCGAGATCGTCGAGGTCGACCGCGCGATGGCGACCGCCGCGCAGACCGTGCAGGCGGCGGTCGTTCTCTGCGCCGTCGCCTTCGGATTCTTCACCTCGATGAACCAGGTACTGGTGGCGGCGATGGCCGGCGCCGGCTTCACGCGCGGTCGCGAAGCGGTGCACGTGCGGACGCTCGTCGGGATCGTGCAGGGCTGGCTTCTCGGCCCTGCCGGAGGCCTCGCGATCGCCTACGCCTGCGAGCGGCTTGCACAGGCGATGGCCGGGTAGCCACGGACCGGCCTCGCCTCACTCTTCGATCGGTCGCAGCTCCAGCGTTCCGAAGCTCGCGCCGGGGTTCTTCGCGGCGACCTCGATCGCCTCGTCGACGTCGGCGCACTCGAGGATGTTGAACCCGGCTATCTGAAGGCCGCCGTCGGCGACCGGACGCTCCTCCACCCTCGTCTCGCCGTCCCGAACCCGGATCGTCCTGCTCTCGGCGAGCGGTCCGAGCACGTGCCCGGTGAGACGCACGCCCCGGCCGTCCATCTCGTCGCACCAGGCGGCACCGCAGGTGGGACGGTCGCCCGCTGCTCGGGGGTCAGCTGCACGTTCGGGTCGCGGTACGTGAACAGCATGAACTTCATCGGGCCTCCTCGTCGAGTGCTGTCTTCTCCGTCCAGACTCTCCACCGCCGGAGAACTCATCGCAGAGCCTCGGCGAGCTCGACGAAGCGGCAGAGCGCGTTGGCGAGGCGCATCTGCGGGATCGTGCGTGCGTTGACCTCGAGCAGGCGCGGCGAGCAGACGAGGTAGGCGAGGCAGCGGGCGCGCGAGACGGCGACGTTGAGCCGGTTACGCGAGAGCAGGAACTCGAGCCCGCGCGGGATGTCGTCGCCGGTCGAGCTGGCGAGCGAGTAGAGGACGACGTCGGCCTCCTGCCCCTGGAACTTGTCGACGGTGCCGACGCGGACGCGGTCGGCGAGCGTCTCGCGGAGCAGGTTGACCTGCGCGTTGTACGGGGAGACGACGACGATCTCGTCGGCCGAGACGCCCGCCGCAAGGAGCGTTTCCACCTGGTCGAGGACGCGTGCAGCCTCCTCGGGCGACTCCTGCCGGCGGCCCTCGTGGTCGACGGGCAGCCAGCGGAGGCCGGTGCCGAGCTGCGTCGTGCGGGTCGCGGTGACCGGGTCCGGCCGGAGCCGCCGCTCGTAGAACTCCTCGGAGACGTAGTCGCAGACGTCGGGGTGCAGCCGGTACGTGCGCTCGAGAAAGAGGCCGCGGTCGGGCGGGATCGTCTGCTCGTCGCCGATCAGGTGCTTGAGCACCGAGGCGCCGCTGCCGTCGGGGTGCGTGCCCTGGATCACCTGGTCGAGCTGCTGCGGGTCGCCGACGAGGACGAGGTTCTTCGCCGCCGTGCCCATCGCCAATGCGTCGGCGAGCGAGACCTGGCCCGCCTCGTCGACGAAGAGGTAGTCGAAGGTGCCGTCGTGCTCCACGCCCGAGAAGAGCCAGGCGGTGCCCGCCGCCAGGCCGCAGTCGACGCACTCCGCCGCATCGGTGACGTTCGCGATCCGGTCCGACTCGCGGTAGAGAGACTCGGGGTTCCCGCCGCTCGCCTTCTTGAGGCCGTGGAAGACGAACCCGAGCTCGTCGGCGGCCTCCTCGACCGCCTCGAGCAGGTTGTGGATCGCCTTGTGACTGGTCGACGCCACCCCGACGCGCTTGCCGTGTGCGATCAGATGCGCGATCAGCCGGCCCGAGGTCCATGTCTTGCCGGACCCCGGCGGGCCCTGGATCACCAGGTGGCGGCCGTCGAGCGAGAGCACGAGCGCCTTCATCTCGTCGAGGTCGCTGGTCTGGATCGGACGCGCGAACGGCTCGCGCCGCAGCACCGACTCGAGCGCCGGGTAGCGATGGTCGCCCGCGAGCAGCGAGCGGCCGAGGCGCTCGAGCGCGTCCTCCTGGTCGTCGGTGGCGTACGGCCGGCCCGGGATCAGCGCCTGCGGGAGCGGCACGTCCTTCAGCTTCGGGCCGCGCTTGAGCACGAGCCGCCGCTCGTCGCGGTCGAGCGCCAGGATCTCGCCCGGCGCGCGGCCCGTCTGCGGGTCGAACGTGTCCTGACCCTGGCCGAGCTTGTGCTCCTGCGGCGGATAGGTGAACGTCCACGCCTGCGAGCGCTTGACCGGCTCCGGCCCGCCGCTGACCACGAGGCCGCCGATCGAGTCTGCGTCCTCGACGAGCTGCTCCGGCGTCATCTCCCGCCGCTCGTAGAACGCCCACCAGACCGGCTTGCGCTCGCGGTCGTGGTAGTCGAGCAGCTGCGCCGCCAGCTCCTCGCCCGCGTCCAGCAGCGCCTGCCGCACCTCCGCCCGCTCGACCTTCTCCGGCGGCGCCGGCTTCGGCTCGACCGGCTCCGGGGTCGGAAACGGCCCGAACCGGCGCAGCGCCTCCGTCCGCCGCTCGAGCAGCCAGTTGCGCAGCAGCAACGTGGCGATGCAGTCCTCCTCGTTGTACGCCTCGATCCGGTCGAGCAGCGCCTGCTCTCCCGTCTGCATCCACTCCTCGAACAGCACGATCGACGTGCCGCCGTCCCGCACCTCGGCGCGCCGCTCGAAGTCGAGGAACGCCTCCAGCTCCTTCAGCCCGTAGCCCGGCCTCGACGCGCGCAGCCCGTTGCGCACGACCTTCAGCAGATCGACGAAGACGCCCCGGCGCAGCAGGTCGTCGAGCTCCGCCTCCCGCGTCCCGTAACGGCCCATCAGCCGCTTCAGCGCCGTGATCTCGTAGGACGCGTAGTGGTAGACGTGCATGTCCGGGAAGCGCGCGAGCCGCTCGTGCACGAGGTCGACGAAGCGCTCGAACGCCGCTCGCTCGGTCTCGCGGTCCCTCGCCCGCAGGCACGTGAAGCTGCGCTCCGAGTCGAGAATCCCCCACAGGTACTCGAGGCTGCCCTCGCGGTCCCAGAACGGGTCGCCCTCGAAGTCGAAGAAGAGATCGCCCGCCGACGGATCCGGCAGCAACGCGAAGCCGCTCTCCGGCCGCGGCTGCAGCAGCACGAAACGGTCGCGGCCGTGCTCGCGCGCCCACAGCTGCAGCTCCGCCTGCTCGCGGATCTTCCCGAACGTCTCCGCCGGCATGCCGGGCGGCAACGGTTCCGCCGGCGCGCGGCCGAGAGCGGCGAGCGTCGTGATCCCCTCGGCGCGAAGACGATCGACCTGCTGTCGCCGGATGCCGGCGACGCGGCAGAGATGATCCACCTCGTCCCACCACGCGTCGCAGACCGGCTTGAGCTCGCAGATCCCGCAATGGTCGTTCGGGTACGGCTCGGTCGGCGGTTCCTCGGCGAGGAACTCGACCAGACGCGAGCGCACGTGCCGGTAGTAGGCGCCGAACTCCTCCGGCCGGAAGCTCTGCAGCTCGCCCGACCCGAGCAGCACGTGAATTCGCTCCGGCGGCCGCCCCTGCAGGCGGCCGAGCTGCTCGTCGTAGAAGCAGAGCTGCAGGATGTACGCCGGCTTCGCCGTCCGTGCCAGCTTCGTGTCCAGCGCCTCGTAGCTCCAGCACCCGAGTGCCGACGGCGTCTCGACGCGCAGCAGGAAGTCGGCGACGCCGCGCCAGTCGCCGTCGACGAACACCGCCTGATAGACGACGTCCACGCCTGTCCTCATCGCCTCGACCGTCTCCGCCTGCGCCCGCTCCCAGTCGAAGGCGCCGTCGAGCGTGATCTCGCGCACAGTCTTTCCCTCCGCGCGAAGCTGCGCGACGTAGGCCTGCTCGTGCTCACGCCCCTTGCGGAACACGAGCTCCGCCTGCTCGTTCCGCACCTCGGGAACCTCGAGCTCCCCGCGCGCGACCCGCAGCTGCAGCGCCGTCAGATGCTCACACGCCAGAAACGCCGTCACATCCGACGGCGACAACGAGAGCCGGCCGTTCCGAAGCTGCATGCCTTCTTCTATCGGCGCGCACGCGGGCGGTTCTTACGCCGCTGCGCCTGCGCGGATCAGGCGAGCGCGCGCTCGAGAGCCGCGCGGTCGGTCGGCTCGCCGTGCGTCGGCAGCACGAGCTCCACGGACTCGTCGAGCAGCGGCCTCAGCCCGGCCGCGACCTGCTCCACCGTGACGCCTTCCGGCAGCCAGCTCGCGGGGATCTCGAGCCCGTTGCCGACGTCGATCAGCGTGTCGCCCGCGATCACCGCGCGAATCCGCTCGTTCCAGAGCACGAGGTCGAGCTGACCTTCGCGGCCGGGATACGCCACCATCCCGAACAGCGAGTCGCCGATCGCGTAGCGCGTCGCCGGGACGAGCTGGTCCTCGGGGCGATCGGGCGCCGGCGCCCACACCGGAAAGCCGAGGGCTGCGGCGTCGCGCTCGTGCCACGCCGAGGTGAGCACCGTGACCACCTCGCGCGAGCCGAACAGGGCGCGCACCTCGTCCGGAACGGCGATTGGGTCGATCAGGATCAGCCGCTCTCCGTCGTCGATCGCGTACGCCGAGACCGGCCCCTCCCACTCGGGGTGCGTCGCCGTCCAGTGGTGAACGCCCTCGGGAAGCATCGGTCTCCTTTCGTGACTAAGCGCCGTCGCGGTTGCCGTCGCGGAGGGCGTCGATGAGCGGGGCGATCTGCAGGTCGGCGAACAGCGGATGGCGAAGGCGGCCGCGCAGGTTGACCTGGTAGCGGTTGCGCCGGCCCTCTTTCGTCCGGACGACATAGCCGTCGGCGACGAGGTCGGCGACGATCTTCTGGGCCGCGCGCTCGCCGATGCCGACCTTGTCGGCGATCTCGCTGATCCGAATCTGCGGATCGCGGGCGATGCAGAGGAGCACGTTGCCGTGGTTGCTGAGGAACAGCCAGCCGCTGCGGCCGCCGGTCGCTGCCATCCGGGGATTCACGATATCCAAACCACGGCTCTTGAAACCGGGTTTCGGAGTCGTCAATATCGACCCCCTACCGGTCGAGATCGCGCGGGAATCGGCCCGCGCCGTTGCCGGGGAGAGGGGTCAGGCATGGCTCTTGATCAGAAGAGAGCGCGCTGGTTCGGCGTGCTCTACCTCATCACCTTCGCGACGTCGATCCCGGCGCTCCTGCTCTACGAGCCGGCGCTTCGGGATCCCGTGGGCTACCTCGCGGGCGGCGGGCACGACAAACGGATCCTGCTCGGCGCGCTGCTCGAGCTGTTGCTGATCGTCGCGAACATCGGCACGGCCGTCGTGATCGTTCCGATCATCAGGCGGCGGTTCGAGGAGCTGTCGATCGGTTACGTGACGGCACGGCTGTTCGAGTCCACGTTCATCCTCGTCGGCATCGTCGCGATGGTCGGGATCGTCACGCTGCACCGAGAGTCCGCCGGCGCGAACGAGGGCACCGTCGCCTACTCGCTCGCGGCGCTCAAGGACTGGACGTTCCTCCTCGGCCCGGGCTGGGTCGTCGGCTGGGGGAACGGGTTGATCCTCGGGTACGTGATGTACCGCACCGGGCTCGTCCCCCGGGCGTGGACGTGGCTCGGCCTCGTCGGCGGGCCGCTGATCATCGTCTCGGGGACGATCGTGATGTTCGGCGGGAACCCGGCGAGCACCACGCTCAAGGGCCCCGCGTCGATCCCCGAAGCTCTCTGGGAGCTCTTCCTCGGCGTGTACTGCACGGTCTGGGGCTTCAGGAAGGACGCGCCGATCCTCTCGGAGGAGACCGCTCCGGTCGCACCGCGCGGCGCGCCGATCCTCGGCGGCGCTTGACGGCTCAGCGGGGGAGGCGGCGACGTCCGCCGCCTCCCCACGACAGGCTCACCGCTCGAGGAACGCGCGCACCGCTGCCACGAGCCGGAGGTCGGTCATGGCGGTCAGGTGGCCGCGCCGCGGAGCGATCTGCAGGAAGCTGCCGGGAATCAGTCGCTGTGTCTCTTCGAGGAGCGGCTTCGGATAGAAACGGTCTCGCGCGCCTGCCGCGATCAGCGTCGGCGCGCTGATCGCACCCTTGCAGCGGGCGAGATCGAAGGCATCCTCCGCCTCGATCGTGGTCGCCAGGTCGCCGAGGTCGCCCAGCCCGCGGGCGAGCGGCGAGACGAAGGGCGCCAGCAGGCGCGCGAGCGGCTCGCCGCGCGGGAAGAGGACGCCCACGGCCATCGCCGCGAGCGCCCGCTTCGGATCGCCCGCCCGCACAGCCCGTGCGACGCGCATCTGCAGCCGCCGCGTCGACGGCGAAAGACGGCAGCCCGTCCCGATCAGAACCAGCCTTCGCACCTTCTCCGGATGGTCGGCCGCGAGCTGCTGCGCGATGCTGCTACCCGTGGAAACGCCGAGGACGTCCACGGCCCCGCACCCGAGCGCGTCGATCGCGTCCGCGTGCTCGGCTGCGATCTCCGCGATCGTCGTCCCCGGCGCCAGCCCCGTACGGCGATTCGCGTAGTACACCCTGTGGGTCTCGGCAAACGGACGCGCGGAGAGCTCCGCCGACCGGCGGGCAAGCGATGAGTCCACTCCCGCGACGGGCAGCAGCCCGCCCAGGTAGAGCAGCGGCGCACCCTCGCCGACCGCGAGCACGGGCAACGGCCCGAGCATCTCCCGCACCGCTTGCATCGGCGACAAGTCTCGCGGACAAGCCCGCCCCGCTCGAGTCGGACGCATGGTGCTCGAGGTCGAACTCGAACGCGGGGTGTGTCATTGTCCTCGCCGTTCCCGACAGCGAACCCCCTGGAGGCACCATGGCTCAGCGCGAGGAGATGCGGCCGGAGCGGGCGGTCGGCGTCCTGGCCGGTTTCAAGAACTTCCTGATGCAGGGCGACATCATCGTCATCGCCGTCGGCCTGGTGATCGCGCTCGCGTTCAGCACGCTGATCAAGGCGTTCACCGACAACGTCATCACGCCGCTCGTGAACGCGGCCGGCAGCGGCGGCACGACCGGGCTCGGCTTCCACGTGAACGGCCAGCTCGTCAACTTCGGCGCGTTCATCTCGGCGATCATCTACTTCGTCATCTTCATGGCGGTGATCTACTTCGGCATCGTCGTGCCGTACCGCGCCTACCAGAAACGGCGCGGCGTGACGGTCTTCGGCGATCCCCCGCCGGCGAAGAGCTGCCCCGAGTGTCTGTCCGAGGATCTGCCGGTCGCGGCGACGAAGTGCCGCTACTGCGGCAGCGCGATCTGAGGAAGCTGCAGGGACGCGTGGCGCCGGCGCGCGGGCCGGCGCCACGCGGTCGCGGGAGCATGAGTGAGGCGCCGCTACGGCGGAACCGCGACTTTCTGTTGCTCCAGTCCGGACAGCTGCTCTCGACCTTCGGCTCCGGGATGTCGACCGTCGCGTATCCGCTGCTGACGCTGGCGGTGACGCACTCGGCCAGCCGAGCGGGGTACGTCGGCGCGGCGCTGTTCGCGCCGCTCGTCGTCGTCGGACTGCCTGCGGGCGTCGCCGCCGACCGCGTCGACCGCCGCCGCCTGATGATCGCCTCGGACGCCGCCGGCGCAGCCGCGGTGGGATCGCTCGCGTTCGCGATCGCGACGGACGCGATCTCGTTCTGGTTGATCCTCGTCGTGGCGTTCGTGGACTCGTCGGCGGCCGTCGTCTTCCGCGCGGGGCAGAGCGGCGCGTTCCGCGCGGTCGTGCCGCGCTCGCAGCTCGCAGCCGCCGCGAGCGCCGCGCAGGCCCGCCAGGCGACCGTCCGCCTCGCCGCCCCGCCTGCGGGCGGCGCCCTGTTCGGCATCGCCCGGTTCGTGCCGTTCCTCGCCGACGCCTGCTCCTACGCGTTCTCCACCGCGTCGCTGCTCGCCATGCGCACCCGCTTTCAGGAGGAGCGCGCGCCGCGCGCCGAGCGGCCGCGGCTGAGAGAAGGGTTGGCCTACTTCGGCCGGATGCCCTTCCTGCGCGCGACCATCGGGATGATCGCCGTCAGCAACTTCACGTTCTCGGCGCTGCAGCTCACCGTGATCGTGCTCGCCAAGCGCAACGGCCTCTCGGGCACCGCCGTCGGAGGCTTCGTCGCGCTGACGGGAGCCTCGACGCTGCTCGGCTCGTTCGCCTCGCCCCTGCTGCGCCGCCTCCTCCCGCTGCGCACGATCCTCCTCTCCGAGTTCTGGTCGGCGCTCGCCTACGGCGCGTTCCTCGTCGAGCCGAACGTGTACGTGCTGGCCGCCGCGCTCGCCGTGCAGGCCTTCTTCTTTCCCAACAGCGACTCCGCCCTGACCGCCTACGCGTACGTGCTCATCCCCGACCGTCTGCTCGGTCGCGCGATGGCGGCGTCGAACACCCTGCGCGCCGCGGCGGCGCCGCTCGGGCCGCTCGCGGCAGGGCTTCTGCTCACCGCGACCTCGGCCCGCACGACGGTCGCGGTCGCGATGTCCGCAACGCTCGTCACGGCCGCCGTCGGCACCGCGAGCAACGCGATCCGCCAGGCGCCGGCGCGGCTCGAGGACGTCGCACCGGCGCCCGGCTAGCGCGGATCACCCGACGGAGGGAGGCAGGACGTGCCTGCCTGCGGATGCTTGAGGCATGCGGCTGAGGGTGGGGTCCCGCGGCGCCGCGCGACTGGGCGCACTGTTCGCGCTGACGTGCATGCCGGTCCCTGCGTTCGCCGCGGCGGGACTGTCGGTTCCGCTGCCGACGCCCATCTATCGCCTGGCGGTCGTGATCGCGCGCCAGACGGCCGCCGTCTCCCACGCCTCGCTGCGGCCGACCGTCGTCGCCGTCGCACCGCCGCGGACGATGATCGTGCTGACCAGGCACGAGGCCGACCGCGGCTCCGAGGCCGCGCCGGCCGCGTACGAGACCACCCGGCCCGTCGCGTCGCCGGCCGAGGCGACGACGCCCGAGCCGCAGCCGCACCATCGGCGTCCGCGTCCGGCGTCCGAGCATCACCTCGTCCGGCACGCGCTCGCATCCGCGCGCCCCAGGCCTGCGAGCGCGGCTAGCCCGGCGGCGACCCCGGCCCCGGCAGAGGCGCAGCCGCAGACGCCCGCGCCCGCCGCCGCGACGCCGGTGGACGCGACCACGAACGACTCTCCCGGGACGTCCTCGAGCGCGCCGGCCCCGTCGGGCGGCGACGCTGCACCGCCGCCCGCACCGGCTCCGCCGCCGCCCGCGACAGCCGCGAGCGCGTCGGACACGACGTCGCTGCCCGACCCGAAGCCGAACCCCCACCCGCACCCCACGCCGCCCGGCAAGGACCACGTCCCCGGGCCGCCGCCCGGCCACGACGGACCGGCGCAGCCGCCGCCGGCCAAGGGCCCCGACAAGCCGAAGCCACACGGGAAGCCGCAGAACGACCCGCAGCAGACGCCGGCTCCGCCGCCGCCGTCCGCGCCACCCGCGCCCGGACAGGACAGCCAGAAGCACGGGCACGGACCGCCGCCGCCGCCTCCGCCCGCCGGGGCAGGCTCGCCGCCGCCGCCGTCGAGCGCCGACGAGAAGTCGAAGGGTCACGGCCCGCCGCCCGGCCCCGCCGCCCCCGCGCCCGGAAAGGGCGGCGACAAGCCCGGTCACGGCAACGACGCACCGCCGCCCGCCCCCGCGCCGGCGCCCCCGCCTCAGCCCGCGCCGGCGCCTGCGCCGCAGCAGCCCGGCCCGCCACCGCCTGCGCCTACGCCGCCGCCGCCTGCTCCCGCCCCGCCGCCGCCGGCGCCGGGCCCACACGGACCGCCCGACGGAGGCGGCCCCCCGGGCCACAAGAAGTGAGCGCAACGGTGATGCAACGCCTCCTGCCCCCGTGGCGCCGTGCGGCGATGCGACGCCCGCTGCACGCGGGCGCTGACGCGGAGCGGCCGCCCCGCCTCGTGCTCCGCTTCGCGATCCTCAGCGCGGTCTCGCTCGGCGTGGCCGCGGCGGCGATCCTCGGCGTGACGCGGAGCCTCAACGTCTCCGCGGCGAAGCAGAACGTGGCCAAGCAGATGTCGTTCGCCGCCGGCACCGCGCTCGCCGACGCCTTCTCGGGCGCAGACCTGACGCGCGTCCCGCCCGAGGCGCGACGCCGCGTCCTCGACCGGAGGGTCGAGAGGATCTTCTCCTCGTCCGACGCCGTCCTCGTCCTCTCGGTCGCGGGCCCGACCGGCCGCATCACGTACTCCACCGACCATCGGCTGATCGGCCGCCGGCTCGGCGCGCCCGGGTACTTCGCGGCGGCGCTCGGGATCGAGAACCACACCGGCCACGTGATCAGCGTCGAGGGCCGGGTCGCCGAGCCGTCGCGCCCGTCGGCGACCCGGAAGACGCTCGACGTCTACGCGCCGCTCTTCCCGCACGACGACGGCCACGGCGTCGTCCTCGTCTCGGTCGACTACAGCCGGGTGGTCGCGGCCGCGATGAAGTGGTTCTACCCCGTCGCCGGGATCCTCGAGGCGACGCTCGTGCTGCTCTACGCACTGCTGATGCCGCTGCTGCTCCGCGTCTCGAGAAAGCTCCGCCAGCAACTCGAGCGGATTCGCCACCAGGCCTACCACGACGATCTCACCGGGCTCCCGAACCGGCTGCAGTTCCGGGACCGCGTCGACGCGGCCTGCCGCGAGGCCGACGCGCAACGCTGCGCGGTGATGATCGTCGACCTCAACCGGTTCAAGGAGATCAACGACACGCTCGGCCACCGCGCCGGTGACGAGCTGCTTCGCGACCTCGCGCTGCGACTGAAGCGACGCCTTCCTGACGAGATCCTCGTCGCGCGCCTCGGCGGCGACGAGTTCGGCGTCCTCGCCCCGATCGAGACGGTGAAGGACGCCGTCCAGATCGCCCGCGAGATCGAGCAGATCATCGGCGAGAACGTCCAGCTCCGCGACATCCCGCTCGGCGTCGAGGGCAGCATCGGCATCGCCCTCGCACCCGACCACGGCCGGGACGTCGACACCGTCATGCAGCACGCCGATCTCGCCATGTACGACGCCAAGGCGCGACTCGGCCCGCTCACCCTCTACAGCGAGGAGCTCGATCGCTCGCAGAAGGCGCAAGTCGGCCTGCTGGCGGAGTTCCGGCGCGCGCTCGAGCGGCGCGAGCTGGTCGTCCACTACCAGCCCAGGGCGAGCCTGCGAAGCGGTCGCATCACGAGCGTCGAGGCGCTCGTGCGCTGGCAGCACCCGACGCGCGGGCTGCTCTATCCCGGCGAGTTCCTGCCCTACGTCGAGAGCACGGGCCTCAACCGCGTGCTCACGTCGTACGTCCTCGAGACCGCCCTTCTCCAGCAGAGGCTCTGGCTCTACAACGGAGTCGACCTCGACGTCGCGGTGAACGTCACCATGTTCGACCTACTCGACTCGCGCTTCCCGAACGACGTCAGAAACCACCTCGAAGTCGCGGGCGTCGAACCGCACCGGCTCGAGCTCGAGATCACGGAGACGTCGATCATGTCCGACACCGCACGCGTGCGCGAAGCGCTCCGCCAGCTGCGACGGCTCGGCATCCAGATCGCGATCGACGACTTCGGCTCGGGCTACTCGTCGCTCGCCTACCTCAAGAACCTCGACGTCGACACCCTGAAAATCGACAAGAGCTTCATCCTCGAGCGATCCGACGACGGGCGGGGAGGCTCGGTGGTGAGGGCGATCATCGACCTCGCCCACATCTTCGACCTGACCGTCGTCGCAGAAGGCGTCGAGAGCGAGCAGGAATGGCGCCGGCTCCATGACGACGGCTGCGACCTCGCCCAGGGCTTCCTGATCGCGCCGGCCGTCACCGCCGACACGATCGTCACGCTCGTCCGGCACGCCGCGCCGGTCGACGAAGCCGGCGCGGCGGAGCGAAGCCGCCGGGAGCGCCTCGGCCCCGCGCGGATCGCGGGCTGAGCCGCACCTCGGCGACGGCCGGACTCTAGGCGCGCACGAGCGGGTGTCGGCCCCCTCGGAAGCGCGCGACGAGCGCAACGAGGATCGCCGCGATGACGACGCCGATGACGAAGGCGATCCAGCCGCTCGAGATCGCCGCGGCGACGATCATCGCGACGACGCCGATGGCGATCGTCATCAGCCAGCCCATCGGATCCTTGCCGCGATGCAGCAGTCGTCCGAGCGCGCCGACGACCGCCCCCACGACGATGAACCAGATCCAGTGCACCTGCCTACCTCCTTTTTCTCGGTGGCTCCGCTCCGCCTCGCGTCGCGGTCACCCCGGGGGAACGAAGACGCGCCCGTCCCAGTTACGCCCCGACTGCATCGATTCCGGGTGTTTCACGGCCGCTAATCGGGACAAATGGGATGGATTCGGAGCATCCCGCGGCGTGGAAGGAGAGTGATCGGAGTGCGCGACGAGTGGACGATCGAGCGTCTCGGCGAGCTGCGCGGCTCGCCGGTCTACGACTCGGCCGGCGAGAAGATCGGCAAGGTCGAGGACCTGTTCTACGACACGCAGACCGGCCGTCCCGAATGGATCGGGCTCGGAACCGGGCTCTTCGGCACGAAGCACCTGCTCGTCCCGGTCGCCGGTGCGGAAGCGCGGGACGACGGCGTCTTCGTTCCCTACTCCAAGGATCAGGTGAAGGACAGCCCGGACGTCGACGCAGACGAGCTCTCGCCCGCCGACGAGTCGTCCCTCTACGGCTACTACGGGCTCGAGGGCGGCTACGGCGACATCGCCAGGGCCGGTGCGGACGAGCCGCGCGACGGCGGGTCCGTCACGCGGACGGAAGAGGAGCTGAAGGTCGGCAAGCGGACCGTCGAGGCAGGCCAGGTGAGGGTGAGGAAGTGGGTCGAGACCGAGCCGGTCGAGGCCGAGGTCGAGCTGACCCGGGAACGGGCGACCGTCCGGCGCGAGCGCATCGACGAGCCGGCCGCCGGGCACGACTTCCGCGAGGAGGAGATCGAGGTGCCCCTTCGCGCCGAAGAGCCCGTCGTCGAGAAGCAGGCGGTTGCCAAGGAGCGGATCTCGGTCGGCAAGCAGGCCGAGCGAGACACGCGCACGGTCACGGAGACCGTGCGCAAGGAACGTGTCGACGTGGACGGCGACGACGCCGACGACGTCGACCCCCGGTGACGGACGGGGTCGGCGGGTGGAGAGGCGTTGCCTCTCCACCCGCCCGGAGATGAGCGGGCTCGAGCGGCCGCCGTGGGAGCGGCTGACGGACGAGCCGCGCGAGGCGATCGTCGTCCGTCACGAAGAGGAACCGACGCTTTGGAAGCGCAAGAAGATCACCGGCATCCTCCGGGCACGCCGACGTGTGCGGGTCGAGCGCGTCGCCGCCGACCTCCCCACCCAGGTCGAGCGGCTGGTCGAGGAGCGCCTGCCGCCGCGCGAGGGTGACGACGGGCGCGTCGAGACGCTGCCAGACGGCTCGATCTCGATTCCCGTCTACCGCGAGGAGCTCGTCGTGACGAAGCGGACGGTGCTGGTGGAGCGCATCGTGATCCGCAAGGAGGCGACCACCGAGCTCCGCCGCGTCCAGGCGGTCCTCCGCCAGGAGCACGTCGAGCTCGACACGGAGGGGACCGTCGACGTCGTCGTCGAAGGCGACGAGCCCGGATCGCGCTTCCGCGACGACCCGGGCTCGTGACGGTCACGTCGGGCTGACGTCGCGCGCCTTGTCCTGCAGCGAGCTGGAGAGCTCCTCGCCGTGCTGCTTGCCCTCCTCCTTCGCCGTCTCGAGCGCGCTCTGCGCGGCAGCCTGTGCGACCTGCTTGCCGTGGTCGAGCGCTTCCTGGCTCGCGTCGGCCGCGTGGCTCTTGACCTGATCGGCGACCGGCCCGAGCTTGGCGTCCTCGACCCGGGTCGAGGGTGCGAACAGCCCGGCGACGAAGCCGGCGGCGGCCCCGGCCAGCGCGAGGCCCAGGGGGTTCCGCTCCGCCGTGTCCTTCATGCGCGTCGCTCCCGCCTGGACGTCGCCCTTGCTCGGCGTGACGCCCGACACGCGCGTGACGAGGGAGTCCGTCCCCCCGGAGACCCTCGAGACCAGCGAGCTGCAGCCGCCGACGACCGCGTCCCGCTTGCGTGTCGCCCATCCCTTCGCGCGCGCAGGGACGTTCGCCTTGTAGCCGAGCGCGTCGAGCGTGTCTCCCATCTCTTCGCGCGTTTGCTCGATGTCGCTGCGGATCACGTCCGATCTTTCAACCACTGCACGTCCTCCTTCACCGTCTCGACCGTCTTCTCGGGAATGGGCTTGCCCATCGCTCGCAGCTTGTTCCGGCCCTCGAGCGCCAGCAGGCCGGCGACGGCGCCCCAGAACCCGGTGACGATCACTGCCGCCGCCCACGCGGGCAGCGCCAACGCGAGCGCGATGATCAGCGAGGCCGTGAGGGCGCCCAGCATCAACAGCCCCGCCAGCGCGGCGCCGGCGAGCATGCCCGCTCCCAGGCCGGCCTTCCGCCCCTTCTCGGCCAGCTCCGCCTTCGCGAGCGCGACCTCCTGACGGACGAGCGTCGACACCTGGTCCGACAACGTCCTGACGAGCTCTCCCGTGCCGCGGTCGCGCAGGTCGCCCGACGTTCCGCTTGCGGTCGACATCAGCGGGCTCCGCTGCCCTTGCCCGCGTCCCGCCGGGCTTCCGGCAGAGCGCGCGCCGCGCCGCGTGCGGATGAGAGGCCGGACGGCCCCCGGCCGCCGGCAGCCTCGTACCGCCCTTCCGAGGACGCCTTCAGGAAACGCGCCGCGACGAACCCGAACGCGCCGCCGATGCCGCCGGCCGCCCACGGCCGCCGGCGGGCGAAGCGCTCGAGATCGGCCAGCAGGCGATCCGAGCGCGAGCTCGTGAGGTAGCGGCTCAACCGGTCGACCCGATCGGCCGCGTCCCGCGCCGCCTTCGCGCCGGGGGCGCTGCCCTCGCTCTCCAGATGGTCGGCCGCCTTGCGGAGCGCGTCGGCGAACGGCCCGACCCGCTCGCCGAGCGTCGTCGACTGACGGTCGAGCTGGTCGCGGAGCCGCTCGGACGCGCGTCCACGCGCCTCGTCGGCCTTCTCCTGAACCTGTTCCTTCGCCTGCGAGGCGACCTGCTGCGCAGTCCCCTGCGTTTCCTCGGTCGCCTCGCGGCGCTGCCGCTGAACCTGTTTGCTCGCCACCGGGCCCTCCTTGATCGCTTGCTCGGGCAGCGAACTCGACAATGCCCCATCTCAAGCGGAACAAACCAGGACAGTCTCGCGGCGATCCGTCTATATCTCGGACGATCTGACCCGGTTCGGGGGCCGAACGGGTACACGCCCGAACGATCGGGTAGCGTGGAACGAGAGGTGGGCGACCCGGCCGACTCGTTCTCCGACGATTCACCCGAGCATCTGCGGGCCGACGCGCTCGCGAGCCGGCAACGCATCCTCGAGGCGGCGACGGCGCTGACGGGCGACCGGCGGGCGAGCATGATCGAGATCGCCGCCGCCGCCGGGGTGGGACGGTCGACCCTCTACCGGCACTTCCCGAGCCGGCAGGCGCTCGAGCGGGCGCTGCGGGCGCAGGAGGCCGAGCGGCGCGAGCTGACCCCCGGCCCGACCGCGAACGTGCTGACGCTCTCGTATCGGGCTCCCGGCGGCCTCGGCCGCGACCGGCCGCTGCCGCTCGAGGTCACGCACGTCCTCGACGAAGTCCCGCCCCACCTCGTCCCAGACCAGCTCGTCGCCGAGGCACGCCGAGCGGGAGGCGTCCCGGTGGCGCTGTACGTCGTCGACATCGACGGGTCGCAGCTCGTTCGACTCGCCGGCTCGGAGGATTTCCCGGCCGAGCTGGAGGCGCCCCCGGCCCTCGGGCCGGAGATCGTCCCGGAAGGGCTCGCGTCGTACCAGACGCGGTTGCGCAAGCGGTTCCCGGGCTGTGTCACCGAGCCTCTCTGGCTGCGCGGCCGCGTTCTCGGCCTGCTGCTCTGCATCGGCACGCCCGTCGAGCCGCTCGAGGACATCGCGAAGCAGGGCGCGGCCGCCCTCGAGCTCGCGAACGACTACACCGACTTCATCGAGGCAGCCCGGCGGCGGAAGCGGACGACGCCCGCAGCGGAGGTGCAGCAGAACCTGTTCCCACCGCGGATCGCGCGCATCTCCGGCGCGCAGCTCGCGGGCGGGCTCCTGCCGACGTACGAGGTGGGAGGCGACTGGTTCGACTTCGTGGAGAACCGCGACGGCGCCTGGCTCGCCATCGCCGACGCCGCGGGCAAAGGCCCGAACGCGGCCGGTCTCGGCGCCGCGGCGCTGGGCGCGCTGCGCGCGTCACGCCGCAGCGGCGACGATCTGGAGCGGGCGCTGCAGTCGATGCACGAGACCGTGCTCCGGCTCGGCAACCCGGACTTCTACGTCACCGCGCTGATCGGCCGCTGGTACGCCGCGACGAGCACGTTCATCTGGGTCAACTGCGGGCACCCCGACGCGTACGTCGTCGGCACCGACGGCGCGATCGAGCCGCTCGGAGGACCGATCCACGCGCCGCTCGGCCGCGAAGGCGACGGCCGCACGTTCAAGGCGACGAAGCGGCAGCTCGCGTCCGAGGAGCGGCTGATCCTCGTCACCGACGGCGTCACCGACCGCCGCACCGAGGACGGCGGCACGTTCGGCTTCGACGGCATCCGCGACGCCGTCGCCGGGGCCGAGAGCGCGACGGCCGCCGGAACGGCGATGGCGATCCTGCAGGCCGTCACGGACTGCTGGCGCGAGCCGCTCGAGGACGACGGCACGGTCGTCGTCCTCTGCGTCGCCTGACGCGCGCGACGATCCGGCACGGGCCGTATCCGAAACCGTTCGCCGGACGTTTTTGGCTGCAAACGCGCAAACCGCGCCCCCCTCGAGGAGGTAACAGTGGGAATCGGAGTCAGCCTGATCCTGATCGCAGTCGGCGCCGTGCTCGCCTGGGCCGTCCACGTCAGCAGCTCCGGCTTCAACGTCCATACGGTCGGCTACATCCTGCTGATCGTGGGCATCATCGGCGCCCTGCTGTCGCTCGTCTTCTGGTCGAGCTGGGCCGGGCCCGGGTACTTCACCCGCGGCGCCGGCGGCGGCCGCCGCCGGACCGTCATCGACGAAGAGGGTCCCGTCGCCTAGCACGGCCGGCGGGCTGCCGTCCGGGTAGCCCGATCGAAACACGCCCGGCGGCGCGCGCATCGCGGCCGCCGGGCGTTCTCCTTCCGAGATTCGGGATCGTGGAGAAGGGGATCGGCGCATACCGCGCCGCCGCGCGATCAGAGAAGCGCGTCATCGACGAGCCTCAGGCGCGAAGGCCGTTGCCCGACCTGATCTGATGAGGCCGTGGAGACACGCGGAGTGATCCTCGTCGAAGGGGTGAGCGACCAGCGCGCGCTCGAGACGCTCGCGCTCCGCCGCGGCCGCGATCTCCGCGCCGAGGGCGTGTCGATCGAGCCGATGGGTGGCTACGGGAACCTGCCGCGCCTTCTCGAGCGGTATCGCGGCCTGCGACTCGCGGGCCTCTACGACGTCGGCGTGGAGCGGTACTTCCTGCGCGCGCTTCGCTGCGCGGACCGTGCCGAGCTGGAGCGGGCCGGGTTCTACGCCTGCGCGCGCGACCTCGAGGACGAGCTGACGCGCGCGGTCGGCCCGGTCGGAATGGAGCGTGTGCTCGCGGAGCAAGGTGAGCTGCGCGCCTTCCGCACGCACCAGAAGCAGCCCGCGCACCGCGACCGGCCGCTCGAGGAACAGCTGTACGGCTTCATGTGGAACCGCAAGCAGCGGTACGCCGTCCTCCTGGTCGAGGCGCTCGACCTCGACCGCGTTCCGCGGCCGCTCGACTGCGTCTTGGCGTCCGTGTAGCCCGGAGTCGCACCGCACCCTTTCGACGCGGCGAGGGCGGCTCGTCGGCACGGTGAGTCCGGGCTCTGCGTTCGCCGTGCGGACGACGTCCGAACGCGACAGAATCCGCCCAACCAACACGAGGAGGGACGACCATGGCAGGCGTCACCAAGCTCGACTTCGAGTCTCCCGACGAGACGCGCACCCCCGACAAGACACGGATCGAGCTCGTCCGCATAGGCGGCACCACCGCCGGCCGCTTCACCTTCCAGCCCGGCTGGCGCTGGTCCGAGTGCATCAAGCCGATCGCCGGGACCGACAGCTGCCAGAAGCGCCACGTCGGCGTCGTGACATCCGGCCGCCTGACCGTCAAGCACGACGACGGAACCGAGCTCGAGCTCGCCTCGGGCGACGCCTACGTGATCGAGCCGGGCCACGACGCCTGGGTCGCCGGCGACGAGCCCTTCGTCGGCTACGAGTTCGAATCGGAGTCGGCGGAGACGTACGCGCAGCAGTAGGCGCCCGCGGGTGGCGGGGAGGGCGAGGCGGTCACCAGCGGACGGGCTCGGCGGCGAGGGTCGCGACCTCGCCGTGCTGGTCGACCGACACGACGAGCCGCTGCTCCGCGCGCGCGTGTGCGAACCAGCGCAGCAGAAAATAGAGCCGGTGCCGGCGGACGATGACCGCCTGGACCGGCGTCCGCGTCTCGATGCGGAAGCCCTCCGCCGACCTGTTCGCGAGGTAGGCGTCGAGCGCCGCGGCGCGCGCGTCGGTCGCGTTGCCGGCGCTCACCGCTCGAGCGCCCGGCCCAGCTCGCCGCCGACGAGCACGCTGATCGCGCAGCGCCCGAGCTGCAGCACGAGCTGGCCGTCGCTCTGCCAGAAGGCACGCTCGAACTCGTCCGGCCTGATCACGAACCCGTTCTCACGCGAGCCGATGTGGAAGAACAGCGTCTCGACCGCGGAGTCGTCGGCGCGAAGGAGCACTTCCTGCAATCGCTGGTCGAGCTCGCCCCGGTCGAGCCGGCCGGAGATCACGCCGCAGATGAACGGCGGCTCGTCCGCGCCGGAGAACAAGACGAGCACCGAACGGCCGATCAGACTCAACAGCGCCTCGAGCGCCTGCTCGTAGCCGAGCTCCCGCGCCCCCTGGAGCCGGCCGGCCTCGAATCGCGTCACGGCGCCGGCCCGCCCGTGCCCGCGTCGTCGCCCTGCGGCGGTTCGGCGCCGCCGCGGCGCTCCGCCGCCCGCGCCTCCTTCTTCGCCTGCTTCAGCTCGCGCTTCTCCCGTTGAGCCTGCTCGCGCGCTCGCTTGAGCACCGACTGGGGGCTCCGCTTGCCCATCAGCGGCGTCCCCGCAGCCGCGCCCGCCTCGCCGCGACCAGCGGCACGACCGCGACGTTCACCGCCCGTGCCTCGTCGGACTCGACGCTCAGGTCGAACGTCACGCGTGTGCCCCGGCACCGGTCGCCGAGCCGATGGCCGGCGGCGAATCCATCCTGGTCGACCCGCAGGCGCTCTCCATCGTCCGTGGAGATGAAGCCGTGCCGCTTCGCCGGGTTGAACCACAGCATCGTCCCCTCCATGGCCCTCCTTTCGAGCGGCGTGAGCCGCGGGCGAACACCCGCGGCTCCCCGCACGCGACTACACGGCGACGACGCTCTTCGCCTCGAGGCCCTTCGCCCCGTCGACCGCATCGAACTGCACCTGCGCGCCCTCCGCAAGCGACTTGAACCCCTCGCCGACGATCGACGAGTGGTGGACGAACACGTCCTTGCCACCCTCGGCCGGGGTGATGAAGCCGTACCCCTTCGCATCGTTGAACCACTTCACGGTTCCGGTTGCCATACAAACACCTCCTCCACCACGAAAGAACGGGCAGGGGAGCGCACCACGCGCAACCAGCACTCGCTCGGCTTTCGGAAGGCACCGTAGCACGGCGTTCACGAAGCCACCGAGCGCAGGATCGGCATAGGGTTCGGAAGATGCAGATCACGAGGAACACGCTCGAGACGGCGCGTGGATCGAGCGACTGGTTCACCGGCGCGGTCTACGTCGACTCGATCGCGGCACCGTCCGACGCGTCGGCGATCGGCGCGGCCAGCGTCCACTTCAGCCCCGGTGCGCGAACCGCGTGGCACACGCATCCCCGCGGCCAGACGATCTGGGTGACGGAAGGCATCGGCGTCTGCCAGCGCGAGGGCGGGCCCGTCGAGCTGATCCGTCCCGGCGACCGCGTCTTCTTCGAGCCCGGCGAGAACCACTGGCACGGCGCGGCCCCCGACCGGTTCATGACCCACGTCGCGATTCAGCAAGCCGACGAGCACGGGAACGTCGTCGAGTGGGGCGACCACGTGACGGACGACGAGTACGCGGCCGCGGCGTTCGACTAGCACCCGCCGACGAACTTCCGTAACGGTGCCTGGCACCGTGACCTGTCAGACACCGTCTTCGCGTCGCACCGCACTAGTCTGACCGCGAGCGATGAGGCCGCACGGGTGGTTCCGGCGTCGACGGGTCGGCCTGGGCTGGCGCCCCGCGAGCTGGCAGGGCTGGCTCGTCACGGCGCTCGCGGCCGCCGCGCTGATCGCGGCGCTCGTCTCGCTGCGCGGGTCGCCCGCGCGTCTTCCGATCGCGATCATGATCGTCGCCGTGTACGCGATGGTCGCACTCGCGACGGGCGGCACGCAGACGACCGACCTCTCCCCTCCGGTGGTCGAGCGGGAGGAGGACGAGCCGGGTCTCGGCGGCGCCGAGCAGCGCGAGGCGCTTCGCACGCTCACCTCGGCGCCGCGATCGCGCGCCCCCGGAGTGACGGCGCTCCACGTCGAGCACCTGACGAAGCGGTTCGGCGAGCGGGTCGCCGTCGACGATCTTTCGTTCGAGGCCGCGTCCGGCGAGGTGTTCGGGTTCCTCGGGCCGAACGGCGCGGGCAAGACGACCACGGTGCGCATGCTCGCGACGCTGATCGCGCCGAGCTCCGGCTCCGCGACCGTCGCCGGCCTGCGGCTCACCGAGGAGAACGCGCTCGAGATCCGGCAGCGGATCGCGGTGATGCCGGAGAACCCCGGCCTCTACCTGCGCCTGAGCGTGGCCGAGAACCTGGAGTACTTCGCCGGCCTGTACGGCGTCGCCGCCGCGGACCAGCGGATCCTCCACGCTCTCGAAGCCGTGAACCTCGCCGCTCGCGCCGACGACCTCTGCGCCAACCTCTCGAAGGGGCTGCGCCAGCGCGTCGGCCTGGCGCGCACGCTGCTCAACGACCCGGCAATCGTCTTCCTCGACGAGCCCACGTCCGGCCTCGACCCGGTTGCGAGCCGCGAGGTGCACGAGCTGATCGACAACCTCCGCGGGCGCGGCGTGACCGTCTTCCTGACGACGCACCGGCTCGAGGAGGCGGAGCGGCTCTGCGACCGGGTCGCGATCCTGAACACGAGCCTGCGCACGATCGGCCGGCCGGACGAGCTGCGAGACCGCCTCTTCGCGAAGGCGCTCGTCGTGCGAACCGCGGCGCCGGTCACCGATCCCGGCCGGGTGTTCGCCGTGCCCGGGATCGAGAGCTGGCGCGCGGACGACACGACCCGGTACGTGCTCTCGGTGAGCGACGCGCGTGCCGCGGCACCGGCGGTCACGCGCGCCCTCGTCGCCGCCGGTGCAGATCTGCTGTCGCTCTCCGAGGACCGGCACTCGCTCGAGGACGTGTACCTCGAGCTCGTCGACGAGGACGTCGAGGCGCGCCGATGAGCATGCGGCGCGTTCGCGCGGTCGTCCGCAAGGAGGTTCGCGAGTTCCGGCGGAACCGCTTCGTGATCGTGACGATGGCCGTGCTGCCCGTCGTCTTCCTGATCACGCCGATGCTCACGATCTTCAGGGTGCCGGACTCTGCGTCCGGCCCGCAGGTGCGAGCCGCCGTCGGGACGATCTCGCTGCTGATGCTCATCGTCCCGATCGTGCTCCCGCCCGTGATCGCCGCCTACTCGGTCGTCGGCGAGCGCGACCAGGGGACGCTCGAGCCGGTGCTCACGGCACCCGTCCGCGCGGGCGAGCTCCTGGTCGGGAAGGCGGTGGCGGCGTTCGTTCCGTCGGTCGGCCTCGCGTACGCCATCTACCTCGTCGTGCTGATCAGCGTCCGCCTCGGCGCCGCCCGGGTCGTCAGGGACGTCGTCTGGCACCCGCCGCAGCTGCTCGCGCAACTCCTCTTCACGCCGCTCCTCGCCCTGTGGGCGATCTGGGTCGGGATCGGCATCTCCACCCGTGTCGGCGACGTCCGCGTCGCGCAACAGCTCGCCACTCTCGCGGGCCTGCCGCTCCTCGGCTTCACCTCCCTCATCTCGTTCCAGCTGATCACGCCCTCCGTCCCGCTCGCCGTCGGGCTCGCGGTCGCGCTGCTCGCCGCGGACTTTGCCGCCGGCCTCGTCGTCTCGCGCCTGTTCGATCCCGAGCGCCTCATCGCGGGGCGTGCGTCGACCGCGCCGCGCTCCTGAGCGCGATCCGCGCGGATGTGCAATACTGAACCGGATGGTTCAATATGCGACCACCGTCGACCGGGCCTTCGCGGCCCTCGCCGACCCGACCCGCCGCGCCGTCCTGGAACGGCTCGGCGCCGGCAGCGCGACCATCAGCGAGCTCGCCGAGCCGTTCGGCATGTCGCTGACCGGGATGAAGAAGCACGTCCGGCTGCTCGAGGAGGCGGAGCTCGTCACGACGGAGAAGATCGGCCGCGTCCGCAGGTGCATGCTCGTGCCCTACGCGTTCGAGGGCATCAGCACGTGGCTGCAGCGGCTCGACCGGTTCGCGCAGGTCGTCGAACGGACGAAAGGAGCAGCATGAGCAGGAAGCTGACCAGCGAGGAACGCGCGGCGCTGAAGGAGACGCTGAAGGACACCGAGGGCGCGGATGCGGTGCGCGCGAAGATCGCCGAGATGCCCGCCGACGAGCGTGCGCTCGCCGAGCGCGTGTACGACATCGTGACGAAGACCGCGCCCGAGCTGCAGCCGAGGACGTGGTACGGGATGCCGGCGTGGGCGAAGGACGGGAAGGTCGTGTGCTTCTTCCAGAACGCGGCGAAGTTCAAGAGCCGGTACGCGACCCTAGGCTTCAGCGACAAGGCGAAGCTCGACGACGGCGCGATGTGGCCGATCTCCTACGCCCTGACGAAGCTGACGCCGGCCGTCGAGAAGCAGATTCGCGCGCTCGTGAAGCAGGCCGTGAGCGGATGAACGAGACCGCCGTCACCACGCCGAACGAGCTGGAGATCCGTGTCGAGCGGGTCTTCGACGCGCCACGGGCGCACGTCTTCTCCGTCTGGACGGACCCGCAGCTGATCCCCGAATGGTGGGGCGACGGAACCGTCGTCGAGGAGATGGACGTCCGGCCCGGCGGCACCTACCGCTTCCGGACCGCGTTCGGGGTGGTCGAGGGCGAGTTCCGCGAGGTCGAGCCGCCCGAGCGGCTCGTCCAGACGTTCCAGAACCACCTGCAGACGCTGGAGTTCGAAGACCTCGGCGGGCGCACGAAGCTGACCCAGACGATGCTGTTCGAGACGACCGAGGAGCGCGACACGACCATGCAGTACGGCGTCGAGGAGGGCGCGAAGGGCGGCTTCGCGCGCATCGACGCGGTGCTCGAGAAGCTGACGGCGTGAGCCCGCGGACCGGTGTCTGACACCGTGAGGTGTCAGACACCACTATCGCTGGTTGCCTAGGCATCGTCGGCGACTGAAAGCCCGGTAACATCCGCGAATCGATCGGTCGTGCACAGGCAATGCCACCGCAGGCGGGCTGAGCCGCAGCGGCTTCGTCCGCCGGGGCGGCGCGGCGCTGCTCGCCTCGGGATCGCTCGCCACGGCGCTCGCGCGGCCCGCGTCCGGGCTGTCCGCGCCCGACGGCGACCTGGCCGCGCTGCGGCTGCTGGTCGGCGCCGAGCTGCTCGCCCTCGACTTCCAGCAGCAGGCGCTCGCGAGCGGCAAGCTCGGCGGACGCGCCGCCGCGACCCTGAACCGGATGCGCGCCGACGAGCAGGCGCACTACGACGGCCTCGCGAGCCTGCTCGCCCGGGCCGGTCAGACCCCCGCGACCTCCGCCGACATCGACTTCGCCTACCCGAAGGCCGCGTTCGCGAGCGCGGCGTCGATCCTCGACCTCGCCGAGGAGCTCGAGGCGCTGCAGCTCGGCGCGTACGTCGGCGCGAACGCGGGCGTCCAGACGCCTCGCCTGCGCGCCGCGATCGGCCAGATCCTCGCGAACGAGGCGCAGCACGCCTCCGCGATCGGCGCGCTCGCCGGCAAGCAGGTGATCGGGAAGGCGTTCGCGCCCGCGCTCCAGCCCGACGCCGTGGCGGCGGCCCTCGACGCCTACGAGAGCTGACGATGCCGAAGCAGCTCTACACCGCGGCCGAAGCGTCCGCGGCCCTGGGGATCAGCCTCGACACGCTGCGGCGCTGGGACCGCGCGGGCCGCATCAGGGTCGAGCGCGACGCGCGGAACCGCCGGGTGGTGCCGGCGTCGGAGATCGACCGTCTCCGGGGCGACGGACAGGGCGCGCACATCAGCGCCCGCAACCGCTTTCGCGCGACGGTGACCGACGTGAAGACGGACGGGCTGATGGCCCAGGTCGAGATGGTGGTGAGCGACCCGGTTCGCCTCGTCGCGATCGTCACCCGGGACGCCGTCGAGGAGCTCGGCCTCGAGCCCGGGATGCCCGCGACGGCGGTCGTCAAGTCGACGAACGTGATCGTCCAGATGGGAGGAGGTGTCTGAGACCGAAGGTGTCAGACACCGTCTTCGCATTGCGGATCCGCCGGGGTCCGGCGGCCCTGATCGTCGTCCTCGTCGCGGCGGTCGTCCTCGCCAGGACCGCGGCCTCGACCGCGGGCGGCGCGGGCGCGCCGCTCACGGTCTACGCGGCGGCGTCGCTGACGGACGCGTTCCCGAAGCTCGACCCGGGCGAGAGGTACTCGTTCGGCGGCTCGAACACGCTCGCCGCGCAGATCGCGCAGGGCGCTCCGGCCGACGTCTTCGCATCCGCGAACACGGCGCTGCCGAACCAGCTCCACGCGAACGGGCTGTGCTCGAAGCCGGTCGTGTTCACGCGCAACGCGCTCGTCCTGATCGTGCCGAGGGCGAACCCGGCGAAGATCCACGGCGTCTACGACCTGACGAAGCCCGGCGTCAAGGTCGATGTCGCGAACGCCAAGGTGCCGGTCGGGGGCTACACGCTGCAGGTCCTGAAGAACATGAACCTGGCGACCGCGGTGCTCGCAAACGTCGTCAGCCAGGAGACGGACGTGCGCGAGGTGCTCGCCAAGGTCGCGCTCGGCGAGGCGGACGCCGGCTTCGTCTACTCGACCGATGCGCGGACGGTGCCCGGCAAGGTCACCGTCCTGAAGCTGCCGGCCTGGGCGCAGCCCAAGGTGCAGTACGGCATCTGCGTCGTCTCCTCGAGCGGCGACAAGGCGGCCGCGCAGGCGTTCGTGAACCGGGTGCTCGGCAAGAAGGGCCAGGCCGTGCTGCTCTCCTACGGATTCCTGCCGCGCGTCAAGCCCGCCCCGCGGGGATGAGGAGCGCGCTCCTCGCCTGCCTGTGCGCGGCAGCCGCGGCGATCGCGCTCGCGTTCCTCCTCCTGCCGATCGTCGCGATCTTCGCGCACACCACCCCCGGTCACCTGCTCGACCAGCTCTCGAACCCCGTCGTGACGGACGCGCTGATCGTCAGCTTCAAGACGAGCGCGATCGCACAGCTGCTGATCCTGCTGCTCGGAACGCCGACGGCGTACCTGATCGCGACGAACCGCTTTCCCGGCCGCAACGCCGTGATCACGCTCGTCGAGCTGCCGCTCGTCCTGCCTCCCGCGGTCGTGGGCGTGGGACTGCTCGCCGCGTTCGGCCGCTTCGGACTGCTCGGATCGACGCTCGACGCGTTCGGCGTGCGCCTCCCGTTCACGCAGAGTGCCGTCACCGTCGCCGTCGCGTACGTGGCCAGCCCGCTCTTCGTCCGCCAGGCGATCGCCGCGTTCGAGGCGGTCGACCCGCGGCTCACGTCCGCCTCGCGGACGCTCGGCGCCGGCCCGGCGCGCACGTTCTTCCGGGTCGCGCTGCCGCTCGCGGGCGGCGGGCTGATCGCCGGTCTCGCGCTGTCCTTCGCGCGGGGGCTCGGCGAGTTCGGCGCGACGATCATGTTCGCGGGCAGCCTGCAGCGGGTGACGCAGACGCTGCCGCTCGCGATCTACGCGGAGTTCGACCAGGACTTCGACACGACGCTCGCCATGTCGGCGGTCCTCGTCCTGATCAGCGTCATCCTCCTCCTCGGCCTCAGAATCGGTCTCACGTGGCGCACGACCTCGAGCTCGAGTCGATCCGGGTTCCTCTACGAGGCTTCGACCTCGAGCTGACGCTCGGCGTCGACTCGACGGTCGCGCTCGTCGGGCCGTCGGGCGCGGGCAAGACCACGATCCTGAACGCCGTCGCGGGCCTGGTGCGGCCGGATGCGGGGCGCATCCGCTGCGGGGGAGACGCGTGGTCGGACGCCGCGAGCCGCGTGTTCGTGGCGCCCGAGCGGCGGCGCGTCGGCCTCGTCTACCAGGACTACGCGCTGTTCCCGCACCTCACCGTGCGCGGGAACGTCGAGTACTCGCGGCAGCGCCGCGCCGACGACTACCTCGCGCGACTCGGCATCGCGCACCTCGCCGACGTGCGGCCCGGGCGGCTGTCTGGAGGCGAGCGCCAGCGCGTTGCGCTCGCACGTGCGCTCGCGCGCGACCCGAGGGTCCTCCTGCTCGACGAGCCGCTCTCCGCCCTCGACGCGCACACGAAGGTCGACGTTCGCGGCGAGCTGCAGCAGCTGCTCGCCGAGCTCGAGATCCCGGTCCTCCTCGTCACGCACGACTTCGAGGACGCAGCCGCGCTCGCGAGCAGCGTCGGCGTCCTCGTCGAAGGACGGCTGCGGCAACTCGGCTCGCCGACCGATCTCGTCGCCAACCCGACCGACCCCTTCGTCGCCTCGTTCACCGGCGCGAACCTGATCTACGGCCGCGCCTCGGCCAGCGACGGCGAGTCGCTCGTCCACACCGCCAACGGCACGGTGATCAGGATCCCGGAGCGGCTCGCGGGCGACGTCGCGCTCGCCGTCTACCCCTGGGAGGTCACCGTGTCCACCGCCCCGCCGCCCGAGTCGTCGGCGCTGAACAGCGTCCACGGCACGATCAGGTCGATCAGCGAGCTCGGCAACCGCGCCCGCGTGACGATCGACGCCGTCACCGCGGAGATCACGGGCGAGTCGCTGCGGCGGCTCGACCTCCGCATCGGGCAGCAGGCCTATGCGTCGTTCAAGGCAACCGGCACGAGGGTCGTCTCGCATGGGACGTAGCGCCGTGCGGATGCTGCTCGCCGCGACGGTGCTGGCTACGGTCGCCGTCGCCGCGGGCGGACGGGCCACGGTCGGCACGCCGCCCCCGGAGTGGGCGGCGAACGCCGGCTCGTGGCCGGCGCACGACTTCGACCTCGCCAACACCCGCGCGACCTTCCACACGCGCATCGACGCGCGCGACGTGGCGACGCTCAAGCGGCGGTGGACGTTCCCGCTGTCGTACGTCGGCGGCTACGGCGCGTTCACCTCGAACCCGATCGTGCTCGGCGGCGCCGTCTACTTCGAGGATCCGGACTCGGACGTGTTCGCGCTCCGGCTCGCGAGCGGGAAGCTGCTGTGGCGCCACGACTACCACTCGGTCACGCCCTCGGGCGGTCCGAACGGGGTCGCCTACGGCTACGGGCTCCTGTACGGCGAGACCGCGGACTCCGTCTTCGCTCTCGACCCGCACACGGGCAAGCAGGTCTGGCTGCGCAAGCTCGCGCCGGCGAACGAGGGGATCGACATGGCGCCGCAGCTCGCGGACGGCAGGCTGCTGATCTCGACCGTTCCCGGCAACTCGACGTCCTTCTACACCGGCGGCGCCTACGGCGTCCTCTACGCGCTCGACGCGCGCACCGGCAAGGAGCTCTGGAGCTTCTCGACCGTCAAGGGCGGCGCCGCGCTCTGGGGCGACCCGAAGCGGAACGGCGGCGGCGGCCTCTGGTACCCGCCGGCGGTCGACACGCACGGCCGCGTGTTCCTCGGCGTCGGCAACCCGTCGCCGTATCCGCTGACGGCGAGCGACCCCAACGCGCGCAGCCGTCCCGGCCCGAACCTCTACACCGACTCGCTGGTCGCGCTCGACGGCGCCACGGGCAGGCTGCTCTGGTATCGGCAGGTCACCCCGCACGACCTGCGCGACTACGACTTCCAGGATCCGCCGATCCTGGTCACGGTGAAGAGCCACGGCGTCTCGACGGAGGAGGTGATCGGCGCCGGCAAGTCCGGGCAGGTGGTCGCATTCCGCGCCGCGGACGGCAAGCGGCTCTGGACGCTCGCGATCGGCAAGCACAACCGGTACGAGCGCGGCCCGCTGCCGGCGAAGCCGGTCGTCTACTGCCCCGGCTCGCTCGGCGGCGTGCTGACGCCGATGGCCGAGGCGCGCGGCGTCCTCTACGTCCCCTGGATCGACCTGTGCTTCAAGGGCTCCGCGACCGGCCTCGTGCGCGGCGGCCCGGTGCCGCCGGTGGGCGGCGGCCTCGCCGCCGTCGACGCCGCCACCGGCGCGATCGTCTGGAAGCACACCTTCTCCGGCCTGGACACCGGCGCGGCGACGGTCGCCGACGACGTCGTCTTCACCGCCACCTACGACGGCACCGTGTACGCGCTCTCGACGAAGAGCGGCGCGACGCTCTGGAAGGCGAAGGCGCCCGCCGGGATCAACTCCTTTCCGGCCGTGACGAGGCAGATGCTGATCGTCGGCGCGGGCGGGATCACGTCGGGGACCGCGAAGCCCCACGGGGCGATCGTCGCGTACGCGTTGCCGCCGGCGCGGTGAAACGGACTGTTTCCGGTGCACGACCGAGGCTGAGCGGTGAGAAGATCGCCGCCGTGGAGTGGACCGCGTTCGCGACCGCCGACGGCGGGCCGGAGATCGCCGGCCGCCGCGCGGGCGCAGGCCCGCCGGTGCTCCTGCTGCACGGTGGACCGGGGCTCGGGTTCGAGTACCTGCAAGGCCTCGCCGACGAGCTCGCCGAGGAGAACGACGTGGCGTGGTACCAGCAGCGAGGGCTCGCGCCCTCGGCGACCGGCGGGCCGTCGTCGGTCGCGACGGACGTCGCGGACGCGCGGCGCGTCCTCGACGCGCTCGGCTGGGAGCAGGCGTACGTCGTCGGCCACTCCTGGGGCGGCCACCTCGCGCTGCACGTCGCCGAGGCGATGCCGGAGCGCGTGCTCGGCGTGCTCGCCGTCGATCCGCTGGGCGCGGTCGGCGACGGCCGGTGGCCCGAGCTCGACGAGGAGATCTTCCGGCGGACGCCGGAGGACGTGCGCGCCCGGGCGCGCGAGCTCGACGAGCTGACGACGAAGGGCGAGGCCGGCGACGAGCAGGCGCTCGAGCAGATGCGGCTCGTCTGGCCCGCGTACTTCGCGGATCCCGCGTGCGCGCCGCCGATGCCCGAGCTGCGGCTCGCGGCGCAGCGCTCGGCCGAGATGTACCGGTCGATCAACGAGGAGCTGCCGTCGCTCGAGGCGGGGCTGCCCGGGATCCGGGCGCCGGTCGGCTTCGTGCACGGCTCGCGCAGCCCGATGCCGGTCGCGGCGTCGAGCGACGCGGCCGAGCGGATTCCGAACGCCTGGGTCGAGGTGGTCGACGGCGCCGGCCACTTCCTGTGGCACGAGGCTCCCGGCGCTGTGCGCGCCGCGCTCCGGCGCCTGACCGCCGCGCCCCGCTGACGTGACCGCCGAAGCCCGGCCGGGACGCTGCTAGCCTGGACCGCGACCACGAGCGAGTCCGGTTCGCGCTGCCGCGCCTTCCTTACTTGTTCACGAGCCGAGGAAGAGGGGTGGGCATGCCGACCGGCACCGTCAAATGGTTCAACGACACGAAGGGATTCGGGTTCATCACGCCGGACGAGGGGCAGAAGGACCTGTTCGTCCACCATTCGAACATCGCCGGAAGCGGGTTCAAGTCGCTGTCCGAGGGTGCCCGCGTCGAGTACGACACCGAGGACGGCCCGAAGGGCCCGAAGGCGACGAACGTCACGCCGCTCCGCTAGCGCGGCCGACATCGGCCCCGCCGTCGGAGCGGGATACGAAAGGAGCGTCATCGCAGAGAAGGAAGAGAAGGTCGAGTTCGAGGGCGAGATCGTCGAAGCCCTTCGCAACCGCATGTTCAGGGTGCGTCTCGACAACGGCCACGAGACGCTCGGCTACACGTCGGGGCGGATGAAGCGCTTCCGCATCCGGATGCTGGCCGGCGACCGCGTCCGCATCGAGCTGTCACCGTACGACCTGAGCCGCGGGCGCATCGTCTACCGGCTGAGCTAGCGGCGCGGGCCCCGCGGCCCCACCGTCGCGGGCTATCGTCGCGGCGCATGGACGAGCTGACCGAGCTGACGGCACGGCTCGTCGAGATCGACTCGGTCAACCCCGCGCTCGTTCCCGGCGGCAGGGGCGAACGGGAGATCGCCCTCGTCGTGGCCGGCTGGTGCGAGGAGCACGGGTTCGACGTCGAGCTCGTCGGCGACGAGCGGCCGAGCGTGATCGCGACGAGGCGCGGCTCGAGCGGCGGGCGGTCGCTGCTGCTGAACGCGCACCTCGACACGGTCGGCGTCGCAGGAATGGCCGACCCGCACGCGTCCCGCGTCGAGGACGGACGGCTCTACGGACGCGGTGCGTACGACATGAAAGGCGCGCTCGCCGCGATCCTGCTCGCCGCCGCGGAGGCGCACGGCCTGCGCGGCGACGTGATCGTGGCCGCCGTCGCCGACGAGGAGCTCGCCTCGATCGGCACCGAGGCGACGCTCGAGCGCGTCCGCGCCGACGCGGCGATCGTGCCCGAGCCGACCGAGCTCCGGCTCGCCGTCGCGCATCGCGGCTTCGTCGGCTTCGAGATCGAGACGCGCGGCGTCGCGGCGCACGGCTCGCGGCCCGACCTCGGCGTGGACGCGATCGTGAAGATGGGCCGCATCCTCGTCGGGCTCGAGCAGCTCGACGCGCGCCTGCAGTCCGGGCATCGCCACCCGCTGGCCGGGACGGGATCGGCGCACGCGTCGCTCGTCGAGGGCGGGCAGGAGCTGTCGAGCTTCCCCGCGCGCTGCGTGCTCGCCGGCGAGCGGCGCACCATCCCCGGCGAGGCGGTCGCCGACGTGGAGCGCGAGCTTCGCGAGCTCGCCGGCGACGCCGCCGTGCGGGTGATCGCGAGCCGCGACCCCTACGAGGCGCCGGTGGACCACCCCTTCGTCGAGCTCGTCGCGCGCGTCGCCGGCGCGCGCGAGCTCGCCGGCGCGCCCTTCTGGACGGACGCAGCCCTGATCGCCGCCGCCGGGATCCCGACAGTGTTATACGGGCCCGCCGGCGAGGGCGCTCACGCCGAGGTCGAATGGGTCGACCTGGCGTCGCTCGAGCGCGTGCGCGACGTGGTCGCGCGCACCGCCGCCGAATGGTGCGGCTGAGGGTAGGCCAGCCCGTACACGTTCCGCGCCTGCCCGGCGGTCACGAGGCCGTTCCGCAGATCCTCCTTGACGCGCTCGCGGGGACGGCGCCGGGGATCGCCGTAGCCGGCGCCGGTTCCCGTGCGGATACGGATGACGTCTCCCGCACGGAGGTCGAGCGCCGTTACGACGGCGTAGGTCTCGACGCCGCCGTCCGCGCGAAGCACCTCGACGAGGTTCGGCGAGCCTTCGCGGCCGCCGGCCTGCGGCCAGGGCAGGTGCCGGTTTCGGGTGTAGGCACACGTCAGAAAGCAGCCGTCGGACCGGACGCGGTACTCGAGGACGATCCCGCGGCCGCCGCGGTGCTCACCCTCGCCGCCGTCGACCGCGTCGAGCGCAAGCCGGTCGACGAAGAGTCCGTACCGCGCCTCCGCGACCTCGGCCGGGCAGTTGAACGTGTCGCCGTGGAACGGGCTGAACTGCGCGCTGTTCCCGTCGCGGAACGCGCTCGCGCCCCAGCCGCCGACCTGCGGCTCGACGATCGTGAAGTGCCGTCCTGTGTCCGGATGCCGGCCGCCGATGAACGTCCCGCAGACGGATGTGAATCCTCCTGCAGGCAGGCGATCGCCGAGGTGCGGCGCCAGGCAACGGCAGATGAGGTCGTACAGGCGCAGGCGGACCTCGTAGTAGACGGCGCAGGCGGCGGTCGGATGCGGGTCGAACACGCTGCCCGGTCGTGTCAGGACGCGCAGCGGCCGATAGTGGCCCGCGTTCGCGCCCCCGCGCTCGCCGACCACGTTCATCAGCGCCATCTGCGCAGAGATCGTCGCACCATCCCTGGAGACGTTGCGCGGGCCCGAGTCCTGGTCGGGGTTGTCGCGCAGATCGACGACGAACGCATCGGGTGAGAGCTCCACGGCGACGCGGTACACGGCGCCGTCGTCCTGCTCCTCGGCCAGCTCGAAGCGGCCGTGCGGGAGACCGGCGAGCGCGTTCAGCGTCACCCGCTCGCCGAGCGCCATAAAGTCGTCGAGCGCGCCGAGGAACGTGTCGAGGCCGTAGCGACCGACGAGCTCGGAGACTCTCCGCGCGCCGATCCGGGCGGCGGCGATCCCCGCCCACAGGTCGCCGCGCAGGAACTCCGGCAGGCGGCTGTTCGCCTCCATGATCCGCTGCACCGACTCGATCGGCTCGCCGGCAGCGATCAGCTTCACCGCCGGCAGCCGCAGCCCTTCCTGGAAGATCTCGGTGGCCTCGTTCGAGATCGAACCCGGCACCATCCCGCCCACGTCGTTCCAGTGCGCGATGTTCGCCGTCCAGGCGACGAGCCGTCCTGCACAGAAGACCGGCATCGCGAGCACGACGTCGCTCAGGTGCGTGACGCCTCCGTAGAAAGGATCGTTCGTGACGAAGACGTCCCCGGGAGAGACGTCGTCGTTGAGCTCGATGATTCGCCGTACTGCCTTGTCGAGCACCCCGACGAACGACGGGATTCCCGCACCCGAGGATACGAGGTCACCGTCGGCGTCCGTGACGCCGGTACCCATGTCGAGCACCTCGTAGATGATCGCGCTCATCGCGGTCTTGCGAAACGCGAGGAACATCTCCTCGCTGATCGCCCGCAGCGACCCCTGGATGATCTCCAGGGTGAACGGGTCCGCGGTCACGAAGCGGCCGCGCCGACCTCGACCCCGTAGACGTCCCGTGCGCGCGCCTCGTCCAGGAATCCGTTCCGGACGTCCTCCAGCACCCGCGCGGCGTCGCGCCGCCGCGGATCGCCGAAGCCGCCTCCGCTGCCGGTATGGATCCGGATGACGTCGCCCTCGTCCACGCGCAATGCGGTCACCACGGCGTACTCCTCGACGCCTCCGTCGCGCCGCAGCACCTCCACGTAGTTCGGCGCGCCTTCGTTCCCGCCCGCCTGCGCCCAGGGCCGGTGCCGGTTGCGCGTGTACGCACACGTGAAGAAGCACCCGTCCGACCGGACCCGGTAGTCGAGGAGGATGCCGTTGCCCCCGCGGTGCTCGCCCTCGCCTCCGGGTGCGACGTTCAGCTCGAGCCGGTCGACGAAGAGGCCGTAGCGTGCCTCCGCGACTTCGGCCGGGCAGTTGAACGTATCGCCGTGAAAGCCGCTGAAGATGGCGCTGTTGCCGTCGCGCGACGCGCTGCCGCCCCAGCCGCCGACTTGCGGCTCGACGATCGTGAAGTGCCGGCCCGTATCGGGGTGCGGGCCGCCGATAAACGTGCCGCAGATCGACGCGAAATGCCCGGCCGGCAGTCGTCCGCCGACGTGGGGCGCGAGGCAGCGCCAGATCAGGTCGTAGAGGCGGACCTCCACTTCGTAGTACGTGGCGAACGCGGCAGGCGGCTTCGGATCGAAGACGGAGCCCGGTCGCGTAACGAGCTTGAGGCGACGGAAGTGGCCGGCGTTCGCGGACGAGCGCGCTCCGGTGATGTTCATGAAGATCATCTGGACCGCGACGAGCGTCCCGTCGCGCGAGGCGTTGCTCGGACCGCGGTCCTGGTCAGGGTTCTGGCGCAGGTCGACGACGAACTCGTCGTCGGAGATCTCGACCGCGACGTGGTAGACGGCGCCGCTGTCCTGCTCCTCGGCGAGCTCGAACCGCCCCTTCGGCAGCGATTCGAGCGCCCGCAGCACGACCTGCTCGCCATAGTCCATGAAGTGGTCGAGTGCCGCGACGAAGGTCTCGACGCCGTAGCGCTCGACGAGCTCGAGCAGACGCCGTTCGCCGACGCGGACGGCGGCGATGCCCGCCCAGAGATCGCCGCGCAGGTAGTCGGGCAGCCGGCTGTTGGCCTCCATGATCCGCTGCACCGACTCGATCGGCTCGCCGGCGGCGATCAGCTTCACCGCGGGGAGGCGCAGGCCCTCCTGGAAGATCTCCGTCGCCTCGTTCGAGATCGAGCCCGGCACCATCCCGCCCACGTCGTTCCAATGCGCGATGTTCGCAGTCCAGGCGATCAGGCGGCGGTCGGCGAAGACGGGCATCGCGAGCACGACGTCGTTGAGGTGCGTGACGCCGCCGTAGAACGGGTCGTTCGTCGCGAAGACGTCGCCGGGCCGGACGTCGTCGTTCAACTCGATGACCCGCTGTACCGCCTTGTCGAGCACTCCGACGAAGCCCGGAATCCCGGCTCCCGACGAGGCGAGGTTGCCCTCCGCGTCGGTGATGCCGGTGCCCATGTCGAGCACCTCGTAGATGATCGCGCTCATCGCGGTCTTGCGAAACGCCAGGAACATCTCGTCGCTGATCGCCTGCAGCGAGCTCTGGATGATCTCCAGCGTGATCGGATCCGTCGTGGTGTCGAGGCGTGTGGAGCTCATCGGCTGCCCTCCTCCTCGCCGAGCGTGATGACGAGGTTGCCGTACCCGTCGACGTTCACCCGGTTGCCGGGGTGGACGACGACGGTGCTGCTCGTCATCTCCACGATGGCGGGCCCGCCGAACGTGGCGCCCGGCTCGAGCAGCTCGCCGACGTAGACGTCCGCGTCGTGGATTCCCTCGGTCGCGTAGTCGACCGTGCGGCGCCCCTTCCGGGCGTCGTCCAGGCTGCGGCCGGTCTGTGGCAACAGCGCCGGGCTGAGCTTCCCGACCTCGGCGACCGCGACAAGGTGCGCGCCGACGAACTCGACGGGCGCGTCGAGCGAGTACGTGTACTCCCGCTCGTAGGAGGTTCGGAACCGTTCGGCGATCTCTGCGGTCGCGTCCGCGTCGATCTTTCCGTCGGGGAGCGGCACCTCGACGCTGTGCTCCTGGTTCTCGTAACGCAGCTTGCCGTAGCGGACGAAACGCACCTTGTCCGCCTCGATTCCCTCACGCTCGAACTGCTCGAGCGCGACCTGCGTCACCTCCTGCAGAAGCGCGTCGAGAGCGGCGGCGCTCTCCGGCTGGAGCGGCAGGAGCCGCGTGATGAACGTGTCCCGGCGAAGGTCGCTCATCAGCATCCCCCAAGCGGAGAAGACGTCCGCCGCGTACGGCACGACGACCTTGCGCATGCCGAGCTCGGCGGCGAGGGCGATCGCGTGCATCCCACCGCCGCCGCCGAACGCGACGAGCGTGAAGTCGCGCGGGTCGTAGCCCCGGTTGACCGACACGAGCTTGAGTGCATTGACCATGTTGTTGTTGGCGATGCGGACGATGCCGCGCGCCGCCTCCTGGACGTCGACTCCGAGCGCCCGCGCGACCGCGCCGAGCGCTCGCTCGACCGCTTCCATGTCGGCCTCGATCTCCCCGCCGCAGAAGTAGTCCGGATTGATGCGGCCGAGTGCGAGGTTCGCATCGGTTGTCGTCGCTTCCGTGCCGCCGCGGCCGTACGCCGCCGGCCCGGGCACCGCGCCGGCCGATTGCGGGCCGACGTGCAGCTTCCCGAAGTCGTCGACCCACGCGATGCTGCCGCCGCCGTTGCCGATCTCGACGAGATCGACCACAGGCACCTGGATCGGGTACCCGGCGGACAGCCTGCTCCGTTCGATCCAGTAGTCGGAGACGATTCTCACCTGCCCGTCCTCGATGAGGGAGCACTTGGCCGTCGTCCCGCCGATATCGAGCGCGAGCACGCTCTCCTCGCCGATCAGCCTGCCGAGCTCGGCCGCCGCCCAGATGCCGCTGGACGGCCCCGACTCGACCATCGTGATGGGGATCTCCTTCGTCTTGTCGACCGAGTCGACACCGCAGTTCGACTGCATGATGTAGAGAGGCCCGTCGAACCCCTTGCCCCGGACCCCGTCCGAGAGCCGGCCGAGGTACTGCTCGGCAACGGGCTGGATGTACGCCGAGAGGACGGTCGTGCTCGTGCGCTCGTACTCGCGCCACTCGCGACTGATCTGGTGTGATGCCACGACGGACACGTCGGGCCACAGCTCGCGCACGCGCGCGAGGACGACCCGCTCGTGACGCGGATCGGCGTAGGCGTGCAGCAGGCAGATCGCGACCGCCTCGACGCCGTCCTCGCGGAAGTCATCGAGGATCTCCTCGAGCCCGCTCACGTCGAGCGGCTCCCGCTCGGCACCGGTCTGCGTGAGCCGTCCCGGGACCTCTCGGCGCAAGTAGCGCGGCACGAACGGCGGCGGCTTGACGTAGTGCAGGTTGAAGAAGTCGGGGCGGTTGCCGCGCGCGATCTCGAGCGAGTCGCGGAAGCCCTTCGTCGTGACGAGGCCGGTCTTCACTCCCTTGCGCTCGGTGAGTGCGTTGATGACGATCGTCGTCCCGTGAGCGAGGAACGAAACCTCCTCGAGCGAGACGCCGCCCTTGCGCAGCACCTCCATCACGCCGCGCTCGAACTCGGGCGGCGTGGTGTCCGCCTTCGCCGTCACGATCCGCTGCCGCCCGCTCTCCCGGTCCTGCGTGAAGTAGACGAGGTCGGTGAAGGTGCCACCGACATCTGTCGCCGCCCGGATCCGCCCCTGCCTCACTCTCTCACTCCTTCCGTCACTTGGTCGCTCGTCCACCGGTCCGCGGTCAGCGCGACGACGGCCGCCGTCTGCATCAGCGTCTCGACGTCGACCCACTCGTCGGTGCCGTGCAGACCGCCCGCCTCCGGCCCGTAGCAGAGGCACGGCGCCCGCACGTAACGCGCGTCCACCGTGCCGGTCAGCGCCGCTAGCTCCGGCTCCGTACCGACGACCTCGCGATGCGCGGCCGAAAGGGCGTCGACCAGAGGTCCCTCGGTCGGGTGGCTGTGTGCATGCGCTCGGAACGCCTCGAAGCGCACCTCGACGTCGGGCGCGGCCTCGGCGACCGCTGACCGCATGCGCTCCTGCACCTCGGCGGGCGTCACCTCGCGGCCGAATCCGAAGCGGACGTGCGCCGCGAGCTCGTGCGGCGTCGACGCCGTCCAGACGCCACCCTCGATCCTGCCCACGGTCATCCCGTAGGGACGATCGCGGACGGCGGCGAAGACCGGATCCCGTACCGGCTCGTTCAGCTCGGCTTCGACCCGCCGGAGCCCCGCCACAGCCCGGCCGAGGCTGTCGAACGGGCCGTCGCCGCCGGCGAGCATCGCGTGACCGGCCGCACCGCGCGCCGACAACCTCGCCCAGACGACGCCGGTGGCCGCATGCGCAAGGCAGAGCCCGGTCGACTCGCCGATCAGAACTGCATCCCCCTCGAAGCCCGCCTGCAGAACCGACCACATCCCGTTGCCGCCGCACTCCTCCTCGATCACGGACGAGAACAGCAGGTCGCCGCGCCGGTCGTCGCACACCTCCGCGACTGCCGCCGCGGCGACGAGGTAGGCGGCGAGACCGCCCTTCATGTCCCCGGCGCCGCGTCCCCAAATGCGGCCGTGCGCGAGCTCGCCCGACCAGGGCGCGTGTGCCCACAGGTCCGGTCGCTCCACCGGGACGACGTCGACGTGGCCGGACAGGTGCAGCGACCGGCCGCCGCCGCTCCCCGGCAACCGCCCGACGACGGACGTGCGCCCCTCGTAGGAGAGGTACGGGTAGCCGGCCTCCGGGTCGGCCAGCGCCGCCTCCGCGTCCGGCTGCACGCGCTCGACCTCGAAGCCGATCGCGCGGAGCTGCTCCTCGACGAGCGCCTGCGCCGGCTCTTCCTCGCCGAGAACGCTGTCGCAACCGACGAGCGCACGGACGAGCTCGATCAGCTCGTCGCGCCGGCGCTCGACTGCGGAGCGCAGCTCCCGCGCGCGGCTCGCGTTCGTCATGCACCCTCCCGGTCCGGCCCGACGTCCTCCACGAGCTCGTACACTCGCGGCTCGGGCTCTGCCGCGAGAAGCGGCTCGAGATGCTCGCCGATCTCCGCCCGCACCGGATTGTCGAGCCACCCCTGGTACGCCTCCGGCGACTCCCAGTCGGCGGTCACGAGCGCCTCGTCCGTGTCGTCTGCCCGCACGAAGAGCTGGGCGCGGAGGAAGCCCGGCTGCCGGCTCGACCGTCGCAGGACCTCGAGGCGGCGGAACATCTCGACGAATGCGTCGCGACGCCCCGCAGCGAGGCGGAAGACGAGCACGCTGCGTGTCACGGGCTCCACTCCCCGTCGACGTGCTCGCGCTGGAAGCGAATGCAGCGCGTCGAGTGGCCCGGCACGACCTCGACCAGCTCGGCCGGCACCTCGGAGCAGATCGGTTGCGCGAAGGGACAGCGCGGCACGAGGTGGCAATACCGAGGCGGATCGATCGGCGAGGTCGGCTCGCCGCGCATCGTGATCCGCTCGCGCTTCTGCGACGGGTGCTCGACGGGGATCGAGGCAATGAGCGCCCGCGTGTACGGGTGCGCGGGGCGCTCGAGCACAGTCGCCTTCGGCCCGAGCTCGACCACCTGGCCGAGGTACATCACCGCAACCCGGTGCGCGACGAGGCTGACGACGGCGAGATCGTGCGAGATGAACAGGAAGGTCAGGCCCCGCTCGCGCTGCAGATCGCGGAGGAGGTTGACGATCTGAGCCTGCACCGACACGTCCAGCGCCGAGGTCGGCTCGTCGAGCACGACCAGCTTCGGCCTGGGCGCAAGCGCGCGCGCGACGCCGACGCGCTGCTGCTGGCCGCCGGAGAGCTGGTGCGGCAGCCGGTCGACGTGCTGAGGCCCGAGCCCCACCATCCGGAAGAGCTCGTGCACCTCGTCACGCACGCGCTCCTTCGGAACCGTCCGGTGCAGGAGCAGCGGCTCGGCGACGAGCTCGCCCACGGTGTGCCGCGGGTTGAGCGAGTCAAGAGGATCCTGGAAGACCATCTGCATCTCGTGCCGGAGATGCCGAAGCTCCGCCGAGGACGCCTCGGACACCGGCCGGCCGTCGAGCACGATCTCCCCCGCCGTCGGCTCCTCGAGCCTCAGCACGCAGCGGCCGACGGTCGTCTTGCCGCTGCCGCTCTCGCCGACAAGTGCGAGCGTCTCGCCGTTCTCGATCGTGAGCGTCACTCCGTCCGCGGCGACGAGCGAGGCGCGATCGAACACGCCGCGCCGCACCGGATACACCTTGCGCAGGTCCCGCACCTCGAGAACTGCGCTCATGCGACCTTCCGCCAGAAGTGGCACTCGACCTCGTGCCCCGGGCCGACGGCCTCGCGGAGGGGCGCTTGCTCGATGCAGACGGGCTTCATGAGCGGACAGCGCGGATGGAAGACGCAACCGCTCGGCCGGTGGCGCAGGTCGGGAACCTGACCCGGGATCGCCCTCAGCTCGCCGTCGGGGTGCACGGTCGGGCGCGAGCCGAGGAGGCCCACTGTGTACGGGTGGCGCGGCGCGTCGAAGATCTCGAGCACCGGCCCGTGCTCGACGATGCGGCCGAGGTACATGACGCCCACGCGGTCGCAGAGCTCGGCGACGACGCTCAAGTTGTGCGTGATCAGCACGAGCGTCAGCCCGTGCTCGCGACGCAGCCGGCCGAGCAGCTCGATGATCTGGAGCTGAACGGTCACGTCGAGCGCGGTGGTCGGCTCGTCGGCGATCAGGAGCCGCGGGTTCGACGCGAGCGCGTACGCGATCATCACGCGCTGGCACATGCCTCCCGACAGCTCGTGTGGGTAGCGGCGCAGCACGCCGCGCGGATCGGGGAGCCCCACGTCGACGAGCAGCTCCACCGACACCTTGCGCGCCTCGTCCCCCCGCAGCCGCCGGTGCGTCCAGAGCACCTGCTCGAGCGTCTTCTCCACGCGGTAGAGCGGGTTGAGCGACGCCCGCGGGTTCTGGAAGATCATCGAGATGTCCACGCCGCGAACGCGATTCATCTGGCGCCGGTCGAGCTCGAGGAGGTTCTCCCCGCGGAAGAGGATTTCGCCGCCCGTGATCCGGGCTGCAGGCGGCAGCAGCTGGAGCACGGAGAGCGCGGTGACCGTCTTGCCGCTTCCGCTCTCGCCGACGAGGCCGAGGATCTCGCCGTCCGCAACCTCGAAGTCGACGCCGTCGAGCACGGGTACCGGCCCGTCGGGCGAAGGGAAGGTCGTGCTCAGGCCGCGCACCTGCAGGATCGGCGTCACCGGCGCCTCGGGTCGAGGAGGTCGCGCAGGCCGTCGCCGACGAGGTTGAAGCCCATCACGGCGATCGCGATCGCGAGGCCCGGGAAGAACGACACCCACCACTCGCCGGAGACGATCCGCTCGATGCCGAGCGAGACCATCACGCCCCACTCGGGCGTCGGCAACCGGACTCCGAGGCCGATGAAGCTCAGGCCGGCGGCGTCGAGGATCGCGTAGCCGAACTGCAGCGTCGCCTGCACGAAGATCGGCGACCACGTATTCGGCAGCAAGTGCCAGCCGAGGATCCGAAGCGGAGGCGCGCCGACGCCTACCGCGGCCATCGCGTACTGGCTGCGCTTGACGACGAGGAAGCTGCCTCGCATGAGCCGCGCGTAGATCGGGACGTTCACCAGCGAGATCGCGACGATCAGGTTGCGCAGGCTCGGACCGAGCGCACCGGCGATTCCCATCGCGAGGATGAACCCGGGGAAGGCGGAAAGCATGTCCATGATCCGCATCCACAGCTCGTCGACCGCACCGCCGATGAAGCCGGCCAGCGCACCGATCGCGCAGCCGATCACCAGCCCGATCGCGACCGCGCCGAAGCCGATCACCAGGTCGTAGCGGGCCCCGTAGAGGACTCGGCTGAAGATGTCCTCGCCGTAGTTGCCCGTGCCGAACCAGTGCGACCACGACGGCGACGCAAGGACGTTCGACGGATCGAGCTCGTCCGCCCCGTAGGGCGCGACGACCGGCGCGAGGAGCGCGATCGCGATCAGCGCGAGGATGATCGCGAAGCCGGCCGCGGTGACCGGGTTGCGGGCGATCCATCTGCCCACCCTGCGGGTGAGACGCCATGCGCCGTCACGCTGCGCGGCGAGAACGGCGACGCTCACGCCTTCGCGCGTGCGGTCCGGATCCGCGGGTCGATCGCCAGGTAGAGGAGGTCGACGACGAGGAAGAGGAGCACGTAGATCGTCGTGGCGTAGAGGATGAACCCCTGCACCGAGGGATAGTCGCTCGACGTGATCGCGTTGAACACGTAGCGGCCGAGACCGGGCCACGCGAAGATCTGCTCGACGAGCACGACGCCGCCGAGCAGGTAGCCGTAGACGACGGCGACCATCGTGATCAGCGGCAGCGTCGCGTTGCGGAAGGCGTGGCGCAGCACGACCGTGCGCTCCGGCAGGCCCAGGGAGCGCGCGGCGCGGACGTAGTCGGACTCGAGCGCCTCGAGCATGCCGGACCGAGTGATGCGGGCGATCGGCGCCATGACCCCGAACGCGAGCACCCCGACGGGCAGGATCAGCGCCTCGGCCGACGAGCGCAGCGCCGTCCAGTCGCCGGTGAGGAGGCTGTCCACGGTGAGCAGCCCCGTCAGGTGCCGCGGGGGTTGGATCGACGGATCGATTCGCCCGTACGGAGCAGGCAAGACGTGCAGCCGCAGGAAGAAGATGTAGAGAAGCGTGAGGCTCGTCCAGAAGACGGGGAGCGCGATGCCGCTGACGGCGAGGATTCTCGAGACGTGATCGATGAGGCGGCCCTGCCGGACCGCCGCGGCGATTCCCAGCGGGACGCCGACGACGAGCGCGACGAGCATCGCGTAGAGCGTCAGCTCGAAGGTCGCGCCGAAGCGCGAGGTGAGATCGTGCAGGACCGGCTGGCTCGTGGTGAACGACGTGCCGAGGTCGCCGTGCAGAAGGTCGCGGACGTAGTCGACGTACTGCACGTAAAACGGCTGATCCAGCCCGTGCTGATGGATGAGCGACGCTCGCTCGGCCGGGCTGGCGAGCGGGCTGATCAGCTGGTTGATCGGGTTGCCGGGGATCACCCGCGTGAGGGCGAACGTGACCAGCGTGACGCCCAGCAGCACCGGGACGAGCAGGACGAGCCGGCGGAGCGCGTAGAAGGTCATCGGCGGCGGACGGCGTGCGGGGAAAGGCGGGCGGCACGGCCGGAGCCGCACCGCCCGCCCACCCGGTGGGGATCTGTCAGGGCGTCTTGTACATCCACTTGAAGCGTGTGAAGTCGTCCGCGGGGTAGTACACGTAGCCGTGCACGTTCGCCCGCATCGCGACGATCCAGTCGGGCTGGTACAGGAACACCCACGGCGCGTCGTTCACGATCGTCTTCTGCACCCGGAGGGACGCCGCGGTCCTGGCCGGACCATTCCGCGATAGCAGGTTCGCGTTGATCGTCTTGGTCACGGTCGGGTTGGAGTAGTTCGTGTAGTCGCAGCACGCCGAGTCGAAGAGCCAGTACAGGTGGTAGAAGGGATCGTTGTTGATCGAGACCCAGTTGTTGAAGAAGAAGAACGGCAGGTCGTGCTTCTGCAGCCGAGACGTGAAGTTCGCGCCCGGCAGCTGCTGGATCTGCATGTTGATCCCGATCTGCTTCAACGACTGCTGAACCCAGATCGCGGTCTCCATGCCCTCGTCGACGCCGCTCGCGACGTACATCGTCGTCTTGAAGCCCTTCGGGTAGCCCGCCTGTGCGAGTAGCTGCTTCGCCTTCGCGATGTCGGTCGTGTAGTGGAAGAACTTGCCGGTGTGCGTCGGCGTGCCCTCCGGAATGGGGCTCGTCAGCTGGCGGCCGTAGCCGAGCAGCACCTGCTGGATGATCGTCTTGTACGGAACGGCGTACGAGATCGCCTGCCGCACCTTGACGTTGTCGAAGGGCTTGTCCTTCGAGTTCATCCCGAGGAAGACGACGTAGCGGCTCGGGTTGTCGACGATCTGCACGTCCTTGTCGCTCTCGAGCTTCTTGACGTCCTTCAAGGGCAGGTTGTAGGCCATGTCGACGGCGCCGCTCTTGAGCAGCGCGAGCCGGCTCGAGGCGTCGGGGATCACCTTGAAGATGACCTGGTCGAGCTTCGGCTTGACGCCGTAGTAGTTGGGGTTCCGGGCCATTACCCACTGGCTTCCGGGCTGCCAGCTCTGGAGCACGAACGGCCCCTGCGCTGTCCCGTCCACGTGCGAGCTGAGCCAGTTGTGCGCGTACGGATCGGCCTTCGTCGCGTGCGCCTTCACGACCTTCGGGTCGAGGATGGAGTGGCCGAACTGCGCCATGTTCCCGAACAGGAGCGTGTTCGCCTTCGTCAGGTGGAACTGCACCGTGGTCGGGTTCACAACCGTCACCGAGCTCTTGCTCTTCACGGCTGCCATCTCCGTGAGCGCCGCGGTGACGGCGTTCTGCTCGAAGATGCGGTCGTACGTGTACTTCACTGCGGCCGCGTTCAACGGGTCGCCGTTGGCGAACTTCACCCCTTTGCGGAGATGGAACGTGAGGACGGTGTGCGCCTTGTTCCAGGAGAAGCTCTTCGCGATCGCGCCGACGAACTGGTTCGGCGCGCCGATCCGCTTCCCGTTCTGCGTGACGACCTTGTAGTCGATCAGCCAGTCGTAGACGTTCGTCAGCAGCTCCTGCGTCGGCGTGTCCGCGCTGGAGAGTGTCGGGTCGAGGTTCTGGATGTCGCTCGGCACGGCGACGACGAGCGTCTTCGTGTCTGCCGCTCTGGTCGCGGTGGCGGCATTGCCGGGGTGCGCGCCGAGGCCTGCGGTCGCGACCGCGACGCCGGCGGCGACGGCAATCAGCGCGACGACCCCGCCGGCCCAGCGGGCCGGTCCGGTCGGCAGCCTTCTCATGTCCTCACTCCTTCCCGTTCGTTCGATGTCGTTGGCACCCCTCGAGACGCCGGGTCGAAGACGTGCACGTCGCGCGGCAGGCGGCTGAAGCGTCGGCAGCCGTCGTCGGTGACCTGCACGATCTCTTCCAGGCGAATGCCGAACTCGCCGGGCAGGTAGATACCCGGCTCGATGCTGTGCACCATGCCGGCGCGCAGCGTCGTGTCGTTGCCGCCCATGATCCACGGCGGCTCGTGGACGGACAGCCCGAGCCCGTGCCCGCAGCGGTGGACGAAGTACTCGCCGTACCCCGCGTCCTCGATCACGCCTCGCGCGGCGGCGTCGACCTCGTGGCAGGTCGTCCCCGGCCCGGCCGCGGCCATGGCCGCCCGGACGGCCGCCTCGACCACCGCGTGCACCTCGAAGTAGCGGTCGCTCGGGTCGCCGAGGTACGCCATGCGGGTGATGTCCGAGACGTACCCCCCGCTTCGCGCGCCGATGTCGATCACGATCGCATCGCCCTCCTCGAGCCGACGCGAGGAGGTGTGGTGGTGGGGAAATGCGCCGTTCGACCCCGCTCCGACGATCGCGAACAGCACCTCCTCGGCGCCGGCGCGTCGAAAGGCGGACGCCACTGCGTCGGCGACGTCGAGCTCGGTCGCCCCGGGACGGCACGCGGAGAACGCGGCGGTCATCGCCTCGTCGGCGGCGGCGGCCGCGGTCTGCAGGACGGCGATCTCCTCCGCCGACTTCGCCTCGCGGAGCGGCCCCACGACCGTCGTCGCCGGGACCGCCTCTGCTTCCGGCACGGCCTGCTGGAGCAGGAGGAGATGGTCGGCCCGCATCTCCGGGTCGACGGCGATGCGGACGGCGCGGCCGCCCCCGACGCGCTCGAGGGCGGTGCGCAGCGCCTCCGAGGGCCCCGCGTCGTCGCTCCAACGGACGAGCTCGAGCTCCGGCGCCTCGGCCGAGGTCTGCTCGGCGTTGAGTCCGGGCATCACGAACGACGTCCCGCCGGCGCCGACGAGGAGCATGCACGCGCGCTCGTCGGCCTTCGGCGAGAAGCCGATCACGTAGCGCAGGTTGTCGGACGGCGCGAGCGCCGTCAGCTCGCACCCCGTCTCGTCCATCCGCCGGCGCAGCGCGTCGAGCCGCCGCGAGCGCGTCGCCTGATCGATCATCCGTCCGCTCCTTCCGGGAGGTGCGGCTCAGGCATGCACGAGCGCCGCCTCCGGCGCCAGCCCGTAGATGTCCGTGGCCGCGGTCGTCGTGATCAGCTCGTTGCGAAGGTCGTCGAGGACGCGCTCACGGCCGCGGCGGCGAGGATCTCCATGCCCGCCGCCGTTCCCGGTATGGATTCGGATCAGGTCGCCGGCGTTCAGCTGGAGTGCGGTCGCGACGCCGTGCCGCTCGCGCCCGCCGCCGACGCGGATCACCTCGACGTAGTTGGCCGAGCCGGGGCGGCCGCCTGCGAGACCCCACGGCAATTCGACCGACCGCGTATAGGCGCAGGTGAAGAAGATGCCGTCGCCGCGCACGCGATAGTCGAGGACGATTCCCTTTCCGCCGCGGTGCTCGCCCTCGCCGCCGCCCTCGGGGTTGAGCGCGAGCTGTTCGACGTCGAGCCCGTACCGAGCCTCGGCGACCTCGACCGGGCAGTTGAACGTGTCGCCGTGCATGCCGGTGAACATCGCGCTGTTCCCGTCGCCGGACGCGGACGCGCCCCAGCCGCCGAGCTGCGGCTCCACGACGGTGAAGTGGCGACCCGTGTCGGGATGGCGGCCGCCGATGAAGGTCCCGCAGATCGACGCGTAGTGACCGGACGGAAGACGGTCGCCGACGTGCGGCGCCAGGCAACGCCAGATGAGGTCGTAGAGCCGGATCATCGTCTCCGCGTAGACGCCGAACGCGGCCGGCTCACGAGCGTCGAAGATCGAACCGGCGCGCGTCAGCACGCGCAGCGGCCGCAGCGTGCCGCCGTTCACGACGCCCTGCGGGTCGGCGACGTTCTTGAACGCCATCTGCGCCGAGACGACGGCCGCGTCGTGAACGAGGTTCGCGGAACCCGCGTCCTGGTCCGGATTGTCGCGCAGGTCGACGACGAATGCGTCGTTCGAGATCTCGACCGCGACGGTGTACGTTGAGCCGTCGTCCTGGCGCTCCGACAGCTCGAAGCGCCCGTGCGGCAGCCGGCGCAACGCCTGGCGCGCGACACGCTCGCCGTAGTCGAGGTACCGCTCGAGCGCGACGATGAGCGTCTCGGCGCCGTACTTACCCACCAGCTCCTGAAGACGCGCGGCGCCGAGGCGCGCCGCGGAGATCCCGGACCACATGTCGCCGAGCAGGAAGTCGGGCAGTCTGCCGTTGCACTTCAAGATCTCGATCACCGACGCGATCGGCTCGCCGCGGTCGATCACCTTGATTCCGGGCAGGCGCAGCCCCTCCTGGAACAGCTCGCGCGCCTCGTTCGAGATCGAGCCCGGGACCATCCCGCCCACGTCGTTCCAGTGCGCGATGTCGGCCGTCCACGCGACGAGCCGCCCGTCCGCGAACACAGGCATCGCGAACACGACGTCGTTCAAGTGCGTCACGCCGCCGTAGTACGGGTCGTTCGTCGCGAACACGTCGCCGGGGCGAATCGCCCCCGGCCCTGGGTGCAGCTCGATGAGGCGCTTGACCGCCTTGTCGAGCGTGCCGACGAAGGCCGGAATGCCCGCCCCGGCCGCCGCGAGGTTGCCGTCGGCGTCCGTGACGCACGTGCCGAGGTCGAGGACCTCGTAGATGATCGCGCTCATCGCGGTCTTCCGCATGGCCCCGAACATCTCGTCGCTGATCGCCTGGAGCGAGCTCTCGATGATCTCGAGCGTCACGGGATCGTGCACCGCAGCCTCGGAGGGGTGTTCCATGCTAGAGGTCAAGTGTAATATAGAACTTATGTCAAGCCCGGTCGTGTCGGCCGCTCCCCTCGAGTACGCCAGCTTGCGGGAGCAGGTGCGGGGCGTCCTGCGGACGAGCATCATCACCGGCGAACTGGAGCCGAACCGGCTCTACTCGGTCGGCTCGGTCGCCGACCGACTCGGGGTCTCCGCCACGCCGGTGCGCGAGGCGCTCGCCGACCTCGCCCATATCGGCCTCGTCGAGATCATCCGCAACCGCGGTTTCGTCGTCTCGGAGCCGACCGACCACGACCTCGACGAGATCCTGCAGCTACGGCTCATGCTGGAGGTGCCCGCGATCGAGCACGTCGCGGGTCGCGTGCCCCCGGAGCAGATCGAGGCATGCCGTCGACGCGTCGAGCAAGGCAAGCAGGCGGCCGTGAAGGGCGACCTGACACTCTTTCTCGAGGCTGACCGCGACTTCCACCTGCGCCTGATCGCGACGTTCGGCAACGAGCGGCTCGTCAGGATCCTCGAGCAGCTCCGCGACCAGACACGACTGTACGGGTTGCGCGAGCTGGCCGCGAACGACCGCCTGCTCGCCTCGGCGCAGGAGCACGAGACGTTGCTCGACGCCGTCGAGCGGGGCGACGCCGCCGCGGCTCGGACCGAGATCGAGCGGCACCTCCGGCACACGCGGGGATCGTGGGCCGGCAAGGTCGAGCCGTAGCCGGCCGGCGCTCGTCGTGTTCGTCGTCAGCGACACCGAGCTGAGGCGACTGATCTCGATGGACGATGCGATCGACGCCGTCGAGGAGGCGTTTCGCGCGATCGTCGACGGCTCGGGCGATCAGCCCCCGCGCGTCGCCTTCGACGACGGCAGCGCGCTCGCAATGATGGCTCGCCGCGTCGAGTCCGGCTCCGGCGAACAGGGGAGCGCCTTCAAGCTCGTCTCGCTCTGCCCACGGAACCGCGAGCGCGACCTGCCCACGATCCACGCGCTCGTGCTCTGGTTCGACGGCGAGACCGGCAGGCCGAGCCTGCTCATCGAAGGCTCGTCCGTCACGAGCCTTCGCACCGGCGCCGCGAGCGGGCTCGCGACGCGGCTGCTCGCGTCACCCGACGCGACGACGCTCGCGATGATCGGCGCGGGCGGCCAGGCCGCCGACCAGATCCGCGGCGTCTGCGCGGTTCGGCCGATCGAACGGATTCGCGTCTTCAGCCGTCGCGGCGCATCGGCGCGCGCGCTCGCCGACAGTCTCCGGCCCGCGCTCCCGGAGGTGGAGATCGCCGCCGTCGAATCGGCCGACGACGCGGTCGCGGGGGCGGAAGTCGTCTGCTGCGCGACAGACTCGGCGAGACCCGTCGTCGCGGCGACGAGCATCTCGGGCCGGGTCCACGTGAACGCCGTCGGCTCGTACCGGCCGGAGATGTGCGAGCTGCCGCCCGAGCTCATCGAGCGAGCCGAGCTCGTGGCCGTCGACCAGCGCGAGGCCGCGCTCGCCGAGGCCGGCGAGATCGTCCGCGCGGTCGCGGACGGCGTGCTCGAGCCCGACGACCTGGCCGAGCTCGGCTCCCTCACGTTCGGTCCGCCGCCCGAGCGGCGCGGCGTCACCATCTTCAAGTCGGTGGGCGTCGCGATGCAGGACTGGGCGGTCTGTCGGCTCGTCGCGTCACGCGTCGGCGCCGGCGCGCCCACCATCGAGCTCTGGGGCAGCTGACCGGACGAGCGCGCACATCAGCGCGACCGCGTCGCCGTCCGACAGGCGCTGGTCGCGCACGAGCGAGCGCCAGGTCGAGAACGCGACCGCGTGGCCGATCGCCGCGCGCGTCCGGCGCGCCGCGCGGCCCCGCAGGCCGCGGCCGGCCGCCAGCGCCTCCTCCACCGCGCGCAGGTAGTCGTGGAAGCCGCGCAGCAGGCGCTGCACGACCGGAACGAGCGGCTCGTCCCGGAGCAGGCTCGCGTACATGCCCTCCGTGCGCCGGTAGAAGGCGTACAGCTCGCGCAGCGCGGCCTCCGTGCGCGCGTCCGGATCCGCGATCGCGGCCCACGACGACGGGTCGGGCGCCGGGTTCGCGGAGCGCCAGTGCGACGAGCAGGCCGCGAACAACGACTCCTCGTCCGGGAAGTGACGGTAGACCGTCGAGCGGCGCACGCCGGCCCGCTCGGCGATCGCGCTGATCGACGTCCGCGCCGGCCCGACCTCCTGGTGCAGCGCGACCGTGCTCTCCGTGATCCGCCGGCGCGTCTGTTCCTCGAGCTCCGCGCGGCGCGTTTTCCGGTACGAGCGCTTTCGGTCGGACATGAGTGTCTCTCCAATCTATTGACACGCTCGGCGGTCGTCCACTATTTTCGCAAGACATCATTGTCCATTGAAAGGAGCGCCGAGATGGCGGCGACGACCGCAGGAGTGAAGCTCGTGACCCCGGCCGACGGAGCCGAGGGGTTCCTGGGAAGCATCGGCGTGCGCTTCCTCGTCGACGGAGCCGAGGCGGGAGGCCGGTTCGCGCTGGTCGAGCACCCGATGGCGCCGCGCGCGCTCGCCGCGCCGCTCCACCGCCACACGCGCGAGGACGAGTACAGCTTCGTCCTCGAGGGCCGGATGGGCGCCCTGCTCGGCGAGGACGTCGTCGAGGCGGGCCCGGGCGACCTCGTCTTCAAACCACGCGACCAGTGGCACACGTTCTGGAACGCGGGCGACGAGCCGTGCCGGATCCTCGAGATCATCGCGCCGGCCGGATTCGAGCGGTACTTCGCGGACCTCGTCGAGCTGGGCGGCGCGGCCGCCGCAGGGCCGGACGAGCTGGCGCGGCTCGGCGAGCGCTACGGCCTCGCGATGCGCCCGGACTCGATCCCGGAGCTCCTCGAGCGCTTCGGCCTGCGCATGGGCGAGCCGCTCGCGGGCGGCCGGGCGCCGCGGTAAGCCGGCTCACGAACCTGGTTCGTCCGAGATGAACCAGGTTCGGGGAGTGTCGAGCGACGAGCCGGCTCGGGGAGCTTCGCGCCGGAAGGGCGGCCACATCGACCGCGTTAGGGTTGACGCAGATGTCACTTCCCGTCCTCATCGTGGTGGAAGAGGAGCCGGGCGCGCTCGCGGACGTCGCGGCTCAGCTCCTCCAGCGCTACGGCCGCGACTACCGCGTCGAGCCGTTCGGCTCGGCGGACGACGCGTCGCACGCGCTGACGGAGCTCGCGGACGCCCGCGCCGAGGTGGCGCTGGCGCTCGTCGGAGCGTCGCTCGTGGCGACGACGGACGGCGGCCTCCTCGACCGCGTGCGCCGGCTGCATCCGCAGGCGAAGCGAGCGCTTTTGATCCCGTTCGCGGACTGGGGCACCGCGGCGACCAACGAGGCGATCGGCGACCTGATGGCGCTCGGCCGCATCGACCACTACGTGCTCACGCCCGCCGGAGCGCCTGACGAGGTGTTCCACGCAGCCGTCTCGAGCTTCCTCCTCGAATGGGCGCGGGAACGGCGAAGCGTGCCGCACACGGTCCACATCGTCGGCTCCGAATGGGCGGGCCGCGCCTACGAGCTGCGGACGGTGTTCGAGCAGTGCGCCGTGCCGCACGCGTTCTGGCTGGCCGACTCCGACAAGGGACGCGAGCTGATCGCCCGGGCGGGCCCGGACGCGGCGCTGCCGCTGATGGCGCTCCCGGACGGACGGGTGCTGTGCGACCCCTCGGACGCCGAGATCGCCGAGGCCGCGGGCGCCCCGTCGGAGCTCGAGGCGGATGCGTTCGACGTCGTCATCGTGGGAGCCGGGCCCGCCGGCCTGTCCGCCGCGGTGTACGCCGCCTCGGAGGGGCTGCGCACGCTCGTCGTCGACGAGGGCGGGATCGGCGGCCAGGCGAGGGCGAGCTCGCTGATCCGTAACTACCTCGGCTTCGCGAAGGGCGTCAGCGGCAGCCGCCTCGCCGAGCAGGCCTACGAGCAGGCGATCGGGTTCGGCGCCCGCTTCCTGTTCCTGCACCGGGCGACCTCGCTCGCCCAGGTCCGGCAGGGCTTCGAGCTGGCGCTGTCGAACGGCCGACGCGTCGGCGCGCGTGCCGTCATCCTGGCGACCGGCGCGAGCTACCGGCGCCTCGACGTCCCGTCCCTCGACGCGCTGACGGGCGCGGGCGTCTTCTACGGCGGGCCGGCGGCGGAGGCTGCCGGACTGCACGGCAAGGACGTCTACGTCGCCGGCGGCGGCAACTCGGCGGGCCAGGCCGCACTGCACCTCGCACGGCATGCACGGCGTGTGACGCTGCTCGTCCGCGGGTCGCGGCTCGACGCCGGGATGTCGCACTACCTCGTGCGCGCGGTCGAGGCGGCCCCGAACATCGAGGTCCGCACGGAGGCCACGGTCGCCGGCGGCGGAGGAGACGGCCGCCTCGAGCGGCTCGTGCTGCGCGACGCGGCCGGCGGAGACGAGGCGACGGTCGCCGCCGACGCCCTCTTCGTCCTCATCGGCGCCCGCCCCCACACCGACTGGCTGCCGCCGGAGCTGGCGCGGGACGAGCTCGGGTTCGTCCTCACCGGCGACGAGCTGTCCGGCGACGTCGACTGGCCGCTCGAGCGGCGCCCGCTCGCCCTCGAGACGAGCATGCCGGGCGTGCTCGCGGCGGGCGACCTTCGGCGCGCCTCCGTCAAGCGCGTCGCCTCCGCGGTCGGCGAGGGCTCGATCGCCGCGCAGCTCGTCCACGCGATCCTCGCCGAGGACAGGCAGGAGGCGCTGCGCTGAGGTTCCGAGCCGCATCGTTCGTCGTGCCGGCCGTCGCCGCGCTCGTCCTCAGCGCCTGCGGCAGCCGGTCGAGCGCCGGGACGACGACGAGCGCGAGCCCGCCCGCCGACGGGGCGGCGGTGTGCAGGACGCTGAGTGCCGCCGCGGTCGACAGCGCGAAGGCGCTGCTTCGCGCCTACACGGGGGTCGTCAGCCCCGGAGACGTCGCCTTCTACGACCTGCGGGAGGCACTCGGCTACGCACAGCGCCACCGCTGCCGTCCCGCCGCCCTCGGCGGCGCGCTCGCGCGCGGCCTGACGCCGACCCAGCTCGCCGGGCTGCTCTCGAACCTCCCCGGGTCGTACGTGCGGTACCTGCGCCAGGCGACCGCCTGCTTCCGCGGGGACCTGCCGGACGGACGCTGCGTCAGCCCCGCGGGCGTGATCGAGCCGCCCGGCGCCGGCAAGCCGAGCGGGACGTCGCACCCACTCACCCCCTGATGCACTTCGGCGCGCACCAGGACCTCGAGCTGCTGGCGCTCCTCGTCGCGGTGGGCGCGCTGCTCGCGCTCGCGCCGACGCTGCGCATGCCGCTGCCGATCCTGCTCGTGCTCGGCGGCGTCGTGATGGGCTTCGTCCCGGGGCTGCCGCACGTCGCGCTGCCCCCCGCGGTGGTGCTCGTCGCCGTGCTCCCGCCCCTCCTGTACTCCGGCGCGTTCTTCACGTCGCTGCGCGACCTGCGTGCGAACAAACGGCCGATCTCGCTGCTCGCCTTCGGCCTCGTCGCGACGACGATGGCCGCCGTCGCGGTCGTCGCGCACGAGTCGATCGGGCTGTCCTGGGCGGTCGCGTTCACCCTCGGCGCGATCGTGTCGCCGACGGACGCGCTGGCGGCGACCGAGATCGCGGCGAGGCTCGGCGCGCCGCGCCGGATCGTCTCGATCATCGAGGGCGAGAGCCTCGTGAACGACGGCACCGCGCTCGTCCTCTACAAGGCGGCGGTCGGCGCCGCCGTCGGCGGCGCGTTCTCGCTGCTCGACACGTCGGGCCGCATCGTGCTGAACGTGATCGGCGGCATCGCGATCGGGCTCGCGGTGGGCTGGCTCGTGCGCCAGCTGCGCCGGCGCATCGACGAGCCGCCCGTGGAGGTGGCGATCGCGGTGCTGAGCGGCTACCTCGCCTACCTGCCGGCCGAGGCGGCGGGCGTCTCCGGGGTGCTCGCCGCGGTGACGATCGGCGTTTACATGGGCTGGTACACGCCCGAGCTGACGACGGAGCGCACGCGCCTCTCCGGCGACGCGTTCTGGGAGATCCTCGTCTTCCTCGTCAACGCGCTGCTCTTCGTGCTCGTCGGTCTGCAGCTCCGGCGGATCGTGGACGCGCTCTCGGGCTTGAGCTCGGCGCGGCTCGCCGGCTACTCGGCGCTCGTGTGCGCGACCGTGGTCGCCGTCCGCGTCTTCTGGGTCCCGGTCTTCACCTACCTGCCGCGCGTGCTCTCGCGGCGCGTCCGCGAGGCCGACCCGTACCCGCCCTGGCAGTGGCCCGCGATCCTCTCCTGGGCCGGCATCCGCGGCGCCGTCTCGCTGGTCGCCGCCCTCGCGCTGCCGACCGACTTCCCCGACCGGCAGCTGATCGTCTTCCTGACGTTCGCCGTGATCGTGGCGACGCTCGTCGTCCAGGGCCTCACGCTGCCGGTGCTGATCAGGCTGCTCGGCGTCCGCGACGACGGCGCGGCCGCCCGCGAGGACGCGAAGGCGCGCATTCACGCCGCCGAGGCGGCGCTCGCGCGGCTCGAGGAGCTCGTGGCCGACGGCGTCGTCCGGCCCGAGACGGCGGAGCGACTGCGCGGGTCGTTCGGCTTCCGCCGCGACCGCTTCCGGGCCCGCTACGACGGCGACGGTGGCGGCGAGATCGAGGAGCAGTCGATCGCCTACCAGCGCGTGATGCGCGAGCTGCTCGCGGCGGAGCAGGCGGCGCTGCTCGCGCTGCGCAACGGGCGGATCATCGACGACAACGTGGCGCAGCGCGTGCAGCGCGACCTCGACCTCGAGGCCGCGCGGCTCGACCAGTAGCGGCTCACGAGTGGCCGGCGACCGCCTCGTGGCGGGCGTGCGCCGCGGCGTTCGCGAGAGGCAGCGAGATCGCGAACGTCGAGCCGACGCCGTGCCGCGACACCACGGAGAGGCGGCCGCCCATCTGCTCGACGAGCTGGCGGCTGATGTAGAGGCCGAGCCCGGAGCCGCCGATCCCGCGCGTCATGCTGGGATCGAGGCGGTAGAACTTCTCGAAGATCCGCTCCTGCTCGTGCGCCGGGATGCCGAGGCCGTTGTCGGCGACCTCGATCGTGCCGGAGTCGCCGTTCGCCGAGACGCGGACGTCGATCCGGCCGCCGCCGGGCGAGTACTTGATCGCGTTGTCGATCAGGTTGGCGACGACCTGCCGCAGCCGCTCGGGGTCCGCCTGCAGCGTCACGTCGGCGTCCGGCCGGGTGAGCGCGAGCTCGATTTCGGGCGGCTTGCGCACCTCCGCCGAGCCGAGCAGGCTCTCGCAGAGCGCGGCCGCGTCGACCGCCTGCCGCTGCAGGTGCAGGTCGGCCGAGTCGAGCTGCGCCGACACGAGGAGCTGGTCCATCACGAGCTTCAGCCGCTCGGCCTCGCGCTCGATCATCTCCAGGAAGCTCGTGACCGTCTCCGGAGGGAGATGCTCCTGGTGGCGGAGCGTGCGGACGGCGCCGTAGACCGCGGCGAGCGGCGTCCGCAGCTCGTGGGCCGCGGTCGCGACGAAGTCGGATCGCAGCTGCTCGAGGCGGTGGTCGTCCGTCACGTCGCGGAACACGAGCACGCGGCCGCCCTCGAAGGCCGACTCCGCGCCGGTCAGCCAGCGTTCGTCCTCACCCAGCCTGATCGGGCGCGCGCCGGTGCCGCCGCGCTGGAACGCGGCCGCCACCCGGCGGAGCAGCGCCGAGTCGCGGTCGCCCGGCTCGAGGCCGAACAGCGCTCCGGCCGTCGGGTTCCAGTAGCGCACCACGTCGTCGGCGTCGAGCAGCACGACGGCCTCCCGCACGTGCGCGAGCGCGCGCGCCGCCTCGCCGGCCTGCTCGGCCGCCCGCCGCGCGAACCGCTCCTCGCGGAAGAGCTGGTACAGCCGGCGCGGCAGGCGCACCAGCAGCGCCGAGGCGATCGCGAGGGCGACGGCGGCGGCGATGCCGAGGAAGACGAACCACGTGATCAGCGTGGAGCGCTGGTCCTCGTGCGATCGCCTGACCACGTCGCCCGCGTCGGCGATCAGGGCCGCGGACGCGGCGCGGAGGTGGTCGAAGTGCCCCTTGCCGGGCAGGATGTCCTGTCGCGCGCGGCGCTGGCCGGCCGGCCCGCTCCGCACCAGCGCGATCTCCTTCGCGAAGTAGGCCTCGAGCGACGCCACCTCGCGTCGCATCGCACGCAGGTGCGCGGGGATCGCGGGTGCGAAGGACTGGTCCTTCGCGATCAGCGCGAGCTCGAGCCTCACGTACTTCTTGCCCTGGTAGTACGGCGTGAGCAGCTTCGGGTTCGCCGTGATCACGTAGCCGCGAACCGCCGTCTCCTCGTTCAGCATCTCGACCGACAGGTCCTCGGTCACCGCGAAGAAGGGCCCCGCCTGATCGACGAAACGGTGGTTGCCCTCGGAGTAGATCCGCCACGCCGCGAAGGCGCCGACGGCAACCAGCACCGCGAGCACGGCGATCAGCAGCGCGAGCGCGGCGCGAACCTGCCGGCGGGCGTGCCGGGCGGCTTCGCGATCCTGAGGGGTCGGCACGGCGCCGCGCCCCTACCCGCCGGTCGGGGGCCCGAAGCGGAGCTCCCAGACGCGGTCGGCGCGCCCGCGGCGCTTCAGCTCCTCGAGGTCCTCGCGGAGCCGGGCCGGCAGCAGCAGCGGGTCGAACGGCTTCGTCACGTAGTCGATCGCGCCCAGCTGCCGGCCGCGCTCGAGGTCGGTCGCCGACACGCGGGCCGACATGAACACGATCGGGAGGCCGGCAAGCCGCTCCGCCACCTCGAATCCGCCGAGGTCCGGGAGCATGACGTCGAGCAGCACGACGTCCGGCCGCGCGGAGCCCGCGAGCGCGACCGCCTCGCCGCCGGTGGTCGCCGGCACGACGCGGAAGCCCGCCGCCTCGAGATTGACCGAGACGACGAGCTGCATCGCTGCGTCGTCCTCGACCAGGAGCACCGTCAGGACGTCGGCGGCCGGCTCGGACGGCGCGGCGTCGCGGACCGCGGCGAGACGCCGGGCCGGACGGCCTCCGGACTGCGCCGAGCGGCCGCTCGACCCCTCCTCGGCCAGGAACGCGGGCGCCGCACCCCCCACGCGCGGAAATGTACGCGACCCGCCGCCAACCCGGCGGGGTTGAACCCGGACGGGGGCCGGCGTAGGGTCGCCCGAACTGAGAGGAGGGCCGGAATGGCCGACACACGCGCGATCGCCGCTCGGTTCGTCGACGCGTTCAACGCGCACGACGAGGAGCGCATCCGGGCGTTGAACGCCGAGAACGGCGTGCTCGAGGCGCCGGGGGACGTGCACGTCGAGGGGAGGGACGCCGCCACCGCGTACGGGATGGCCTGGCTGAACGCCTTCTCCGACGCGCGCATCGTGGTGCACACCGAGCTCGTCGACGGGGACTGGGTCGCCCAGCGCTTCACGTTCGAGGGGACGCACGACGGGGTGCTGCCGTCGCCGGTGGGCGAGATCCCGCCGACCCAGCGGCGGCTCACCGGCCGCGGCGTGCAGCTTCTGCGTGTCGACGGCGACGAGATCGTCGAGACGCAGCTCTACTTCGACCAGGTGCAGCTGATGACGCAGCTCGGGCTGATGCCCGAGCCTGCCCAGGCCGTCACGGCCTGAGACCGTGCCGGGCGCCGAGCCCCGCGCTCAGGCGGCGCGGGCGCTCGGCGTCCACGTGAACCGCGTCAGCGCGACGAGCGTTCCGGCGAGCGCCCAGAGGGCGAGCACGCCCAGGTCGCTCCAGACGATGCCCACGCCGTGGACGGACGGGTCGTAGGCGTGGTGCAGCGCGTCGGCGAGATGCTGCACGGGGAAGATCTCCGCGACGTGTCGCATCCAGGACGGCAGGTTGACGTTCGGGATGAAGACGCCGGATATGAAGTAGAGCGGGAGCATGACCGCCTGCACCATCGGCTGCGCCGCGTCCTCGGAATGGATCGCCGTCGAGAACGCGTAGCCGAGCACGCAGAACGTGATCGAGCCGACGACCGCCGAGACCGCGATCCCCGGGATCGTCGAGGTCGGCAGGTGCACGCCGTACGCGAAGCGCCCGACGGCGAGCAGCACCGTCATCACGAAGAGCGAGACCGCGATCGCGGTCAGCGCGCGCCCGCCGATCAGCACCCACGCGGGAACGGGCGTCGCGCGGCGGCGCTTCAGGATCCCGCCCTCGCGCTGCGCCGTGACCGAGATGACGAGGTTGACGAACGACGCCGCGATCAGGCCGAGCGCCGAGATGCCCGGCACGTAGTACGTCGACGCCTTGACGCCGGACGCGCGCACCGTGTTGTTGCCGAAGACGCCGACGAAGATGACGAGGAAGATCAGCGGCAGGATCAGCGTGAAGAACCGCGCCTGGCGGTTCCGCAGGAAGCCGAGCAGGTCGTAGCGCGCCTGGTGGAGCACGAGCCCGAGCGGGCCCTGCACGCCCGCCGCGGCGGGCGCCGCGCGCTTCTGCGCGCGGCGCCGGCGGATCAGCCACCGGATGAGCAGGAACATCAGCTCCCCTTTCTCTCGTCGGTGAGTGCGAGGTAGACGTCCTCGAGCGTCGGCCGGCGGACGTCGAGGTCGGGCAGGTCGGCGCCGAGCGCGGCCGCCCAGTCGGCGAGGTCGCGCACGTGCCGGAGCGGCGCCTCGGTGCGCAGCGCGATCGTGCCGTTCGAGGTGGGAGCGGCGAGCGTGCGCAGCGGCGCCGGAAGATCCGCGGCGTGCACGCCCCGCGGCGCCGTGAAGGTGATCGTGGCGGCGAGCCGGTCGCGGCCGCCGAGCGTCTGGGGCGTGCCCTCGGCGACGATCTCGCCGCCGGCGATCACCGCGATCCGGTCGGCGAGATGCTCGGCCTCCTCCATGTAGTGCGTGGTGAGGAAGACCGTCTTGCCGAGGTCGCGCAGCCCGGAGACCACGTCCCACGCGGCACGGCGCGCCGACGGGTCGAAGCCCGTCGTCGGCTCGTCGAGGAAGATCAACTCGGGGTCCCCGATCAGCGCGAGCGCGACGTCGAGCCGCCGCCGCTGCCCGCCGGAGAGATGGTCGCCGAGCGTCTCGGCCTTCGCGCCCAGCTCGACGAGCGCGATCGTCTCGTCGATGTCGCGCGGGGCGCGGTAGTAGCCGGCGTAGAGCTGCAGGCACTCGCGGACGGTCAGGCCCGGCTCGGCGTGCGACTCCTGCAGCACCGCCCCGACGCGGTTACGCCACTCCGGCCCGGCGTGCGCCGGCTCGGCGCCGAGCACGCGCACCTCGCCGGCCGTCGGCCGGCGGAAGCCCTCGAGGATCTCGACGGTGGTGGTCTTCCCCGCCCCGTTCGGGCCGAGGAAGGCGAAGATCTCGCCGCGCCGGATCTCCAGGTCGACGCCGCGAACGGCCTCGACGTCGCCGTAGGTCTTGGTCAGTCCCCTGACGCTGATCACGATGTCGCTCATGCCCGCCACGCTAGGCCGCGCGCGGAGCGGCGTCATCGGGCGTGCGGTCGAACTTCGCTTCCACCCGCGGGTGGAGGCCCGCCTCGACCCGGGCGGCGATGACGCGGCGGCGCGAGGCGCCTACGCTGCCTGTGTGACCGAGCCGACGTTCGCCTCGCTCGAGCGGACGCGCGCCCGCCAGCAGCGGACGCTCGGCCTCCTGCGCCCGGTCGGCGTGGGCGTCGTCGTCCTCGTCGTCGTGACCGGCGTGCAGTCCCACCCGCGGCCGAGCCTGTCGGGCGAGGGCCTCGCCGTCCTCCTCGCGCTGATCGGCTTCGCGGCCGGCGCCGCGGGCGTGATGCGCAGCCGCCGCGGCACGGCCCGCGAGCAGGTGCCGTTCTTCCTGGCGCTGATCGTCAGCTCGGCGCTGCTCGTCGCGCTGCAGCCGAAGGGCCCCGCCTTCGTCGGCGCGTTCATGGGCGTCGCGGCCGCGATGCGCCTCCGTGGCCGTCCCGGGGTGGCGATCGTCGTGCTGGCCCTGGTGCTGCTGCCGATCGCCGAGATTCTCGGCAAGGACAAGAGCGCGTTCGGCGCGATCCTGCAGGAGATCGCGATCGTCGCGTTCGCGCTCGTCGCGCGCCTCGCCGGGCGCCTGGCGGAGGGCCAGGAGCAGGCCGAGCGCCTGCTGCGCGAGCTCGAGCAGACGCGCGACGCGCAGGCGCGCGCGGCCGTGCTCGCCGAGCGACAGCGCCTGGCGCGCGAGATGCACGACGTCCTCGCGCACTCGCTCTCCGGGCTCGCACTCCAGCTCGAGGGCGCCCGCCTGCGGGCGGCGGGTCACGACGATCCCGCGCTCGTCGAGTCGCTCGAGCGCGCGCACCATCTCGCCCGCAGCGGGATCGAGGAGGCGCGGCGCGCGATCGGCATGCTGCGCGACGAGGAGCTGCCGGGGCCGGAGCGGCTGGCCGCGCTCGTCGCGGAGTTCGAGCGCGACACCGGCATCCCGGCGACCCTCGCCGTCGCCGGCGAGAGCGGCGGGCTCGGGCCCGACGCACGCCTCACGCTCTTCCGCACCGCGCAGGAGGCGCTGACGAACGTGCGCAAGCACGCGCGTGCGGAGCGGGTCGAGCTCAGGGTCGCCTACGAGCCGGCCGGCACGCGCCTCTGCGTCGAGGACTTCGGCGCGCCGCCGCAGGCCGCCCACAACGGCGGCGGCTACGGCCTCACCGGGATGCGCGAGCGCGCGGAGCTGCTCGGCGGGACGCTCACCGCCGCGCCGACGAGCGACGGCTTCCGCGTCGAGCTGTGGGTGCCGGCGTGACGACGGTCGTGCTCGCCGACGACCAGCGCGTCGTGCGCGAAGGGCTCGCGACGCTGCTCGGCCTGCTCCCCGGCGTCGAGGTGCTCGGCACCGCGTCGGACGGAGAGGAGGCGGTCGAGCTCGCCGAGCGGCTGCAGCCCGACGTGGTGCTGATGGACCTGCGCATGCCGCGGTGCGACGGCGTCGAGGCGACCCGCCGGCTCCGCGAGCGGGCGGCCTCGACCCAGGTCATCGTCCTCACCACGTACGCCGACGACCGGTCGGTCCTCGACGCGCTGCGCGCCGGCGCGCGCGGCTTCCTCACGAAGGACTCGGGCGCCGGGGAGATCGAGCGGGCGATCGCCGCGGTCGTGCGCGGCGAGGCGGCGATCGATCCCGCCGTGCAGCACCACCTCGTCGAGGCGGTCGCCGCGGGCCCCGAGCTGCCCGACGGGTTGACGCCGCGCGAGGCCGAGGTGCTCGGTTTGATCGCGCAGGGCCTCTCGAATCGCGAGATCGCCGACCGCCTCGTCGTGAGCGAGGCGACGGTGAAGAGCCACGTCAACCACCTCTTCACCAAGACCGGCGCCCGCGACCGCGCGCAGGCCGTCGCCTACGCCTACCGGCACGGGCTGGCCGGTTAGGATCCGCCGGTGGCGTACGCGATCGCGAGGCTCGAGGAGATCGAGGAGGTCTCCGACGGGCGCCAGCCATGGCGCCCGGTCCGCAGCCACTTCGGCATCGCCTCGTTCGGCGCCAACACATGGACGGGCCACGCGGCCGGCGACCGGATCATCAACGAGCACGACGAGTCCGACGACGGGCAGGAGGAGCTGTACGTCGTGCTCGGCGGGCGCGCCCGCTTCGAGCTCGACGGCGAGCAGGTCGACGCGCCGGCCGGCACGTTCGTCTACGTCGAGCCCGGCGTGAGGCGGACCGCCTTCGCCGAGGAGGCGGAGACCACGCTGCTGGCCCTCGGCGCGAAACCGGGCGAGGCCTACGAGGCGGACGGCTGGGAGATCTGGGCGCCGGTGGGCGCGCTCTACAACGAGGGGAAGTACGCCGAGGCGGCCGACCGCGGGCGCGAGCTGGCCGAGGCGCACCCCGAGTACGCGGGCCTGCTCTACAACGTCGCCTGCTGCGAGAGCCTGGCCGGGCGGCACGCGGATGCGCTGGAGCACCTGCGGCAGGCGGTCGCGAAGTCGGAGCGCCTGCGCGAATGGGCGCGCGGCGACTCCGACCTCGACCCGATTCGCGACGAGCCCGGCTTCGAGGAGCTCGTGGGCAGCTGACGCGCACGAACCCGGTTCGTGGCGAGGTCGCGAACCGGGTTCGGTCAACCGCTCAGGTCGTAGACGCTCGTGCCGCCGACCGAGACCGCCCTGAACTCGCTCGCGACCCAGGACTCGATCGCGTCTGCGCCGCCCCGGCCGGCGGGCCCGCCGCCGAAGCCGCCGCCCGCGACGTAGTAGTGGATCTTCCCGGCGGCGACGAGCCGCTCGAAGCGCGCGAGCGTCATCGCCGGGTCGCCGCCGTTGAACCCGCCGAGCGCCATCACGGCCCTGCCGGTGGCGAGCTCGAGCGGCGCCGCGGTCATCGACGAGGACGTCGCGGCGACCCACGTGTAGCTCGACGGACTCGCGGCGAGGAGCCTCGCGAGCGCCGTGCCGGCAACCGCGCTCCCGCCCGGACCCGGCCCGCCCCGGCCGCCGAAGCCTCCTGCCTGCACCGACGGGCCGGCGCTGACGGTCGAGCCGGTCTCGGCGCGCGCAACGGTGGCGAGCGTGTACGCGACCGGCCCGCCGAGGAGGGCGAGCAGCGCCGCCGCCGCGACCGCCGCCGCGGCGGCGCGGCGCAGGCCGGGCAGCGTCAGCAGCGCAGCCGCGGCCGCGAGCCCGCCCGCGAGGACGGCGAGCCGCAGCTCCGGGTGCCACGCCGGTGTGCGGTCGAGGAGCCGGTACGACCACGCCGCGGTGACGGTGAGGCACACCGCGAGCAGCAGCCGCGCGGCAAACGCGCGGCGCAGCCGCCACAGCTCGACGGCGCCGGCGCCTGCGAGCGCGGCGATCGGCGGCGCGAGCGTGTTCGTGTAGTAGGGGTGGATGATCCCGCTCATCAGGCTGTAGACCAGCCCGGTCACGACGAGCCATCCGCCCCAGAGCACGAGCGCCGCGCGCGTGCGGTCGTGGCGCGGGCGCCGCGCCGTCCAGGCGAGGCCGGCCGCGAGGACGACGAGCGCCGCGGGCAGGAGCCAGCTGATCTGGCCTCCCATCTCGGAGTTGAAGAGGCGGAGCAGCCCGGTCGCGCCGCTGAAGCCGGCGCCGCCGCCGGGGCCGGAGCCGCCCTCGATGCGGCCGAGCCCGTTGTAGCCGAGGATCAGGTCGAGGATGCTGTTGTCGCTCGAGCCGCCGACGTACGGCCGCGACGAGGCGGGCCACAACTCGACGACCGCGACCCACCAGCCGCCGGCGACGACGATCGCGACGCCCGACAGCACGAGCTGCCAGAGCCGCCGGCGCAGCGTCGTCGGCGCGGCGACGAGGTAGATGACCGCGAACGCGGGCAGCACGAGGAACGCCTGCAGCATCTTCGTCAGGAACGCGAAGCCGATCAGCGTCCCGGCGAGCACCAGCCAGCGGGTCGAGGCCTGCTCGAGCGCGCGCGTGACCGCGTACGCCGCGGCGACGAGGAGCAGCACGAGCAGGGCGTCCGGGTTGTCGTAGCGGAACATCAGCGCCGCGACCGGCGTCACCGCGAGCACGAGCCCGGCCAGCAGCGCCGCGGGCGCGGAGACGGAGCGGCGCACGGTCGCGTAGAGCAGCGCGACGGACGCGACGCCCTCGAGCGCCTGCGGGAGGAGCAGGCTGAAGCTCGAGAAGCCGAGCGCCCGGCCCGAGAGCTCCATCACCCACAGCGAGGCGGGCGGCTTGTCGACGGTGATGTAGCTCGCCGAGTCGAACGAGCCGAAGAAGAACGCCTTCCAGCTCTGCGTCCCCGACTTGACGGCCGCCGCGTAGAAGTCGTTCGCGTAGCCGAGGCGCGAGAGGTCCCACAGGTAGAGCACGGCGGTGAGCGTGAGCAACGTGGCGAGCGGCGCGCGAGGCGCCAGCCGCGCCGCGATCGTGCGAGCGTCGAGGCGCGGTCCGCGCCAGACGGCTTCAGGCTGCGTGGAGGTCACCGGCGGTCCTTTCGGAGTCGATGCCGAGGCCGGTCGGCGCCGGCCGGGGGCCCGGGCGACGGTCGAGGAGGAGGCGCCACACCCCGCGCAGGTCGGCGGCCGCGGTGGCGACGATGTCGACGCGCGAGTCGGGGTCGTCGATCCAGTCGACCGGCACCTCGTGGATGCGGAGCCCGGCGCGCTCGGCGCGGACGAGGAGCTCGGTGTCGAAGAACCACGCCTCGTCCTCGACCAGCGGCAGCAGCTCGGCGAGCGCGTCGCGGCGGACCGCCTTGAAGCCGCACTGGGCGTCGGAGAAGCCGACGCGCAGCACCGCGTGCAGGATGCGGTTGTAGGCGCGCGAGATCAGCTCGCGCTTCAGGCCGCGGCTGACGCGGGCCGAGCGGGCGAGGCGGGTGCCGATCGCGAGGTCGCTGTGGCCCGAGAGGAGCGGCGCGACGAGCGGCAGCAGCGCGTCGAGGCGCGTCGACAGGTCGACGTCCATGTAGGCGAGCACATCCGCCCCGCTCCGCGACCAGGCGGCGCGCAGCGCACGTCCGCGCCCCTTCCGGTCGAGGCGCAGCGCGGAGACCGCCGGCAGCTCGCGCGCGAGGCGCCGCGCGACCGTCCACGTTCCGTCCCGGCTCGCGTTGTCGGCGACGGTGATGTGGAAGCGAAACGGAAACTCGCGCTCGAGGTAGGCGTGCAGCCGGCGGACGTTCGGCGCCAGCGCGGCCTCCTCGTCGTGCACGGGCACGACGATCTCGACTGTCGGGACATGGGAGAACGAGAAGCGGTCCGCGGTCTTCACGTCGACCAGCATCCGCGGCGCCGCTTCGACCGGGCTTGGCGCGCGCTGTGGAGTTGCTGCAAACGTCCACGAACGGTTGGCGACGAAGCCGAGCAGCGTCACCGTCGCCGCGGCCGGCACGTACGCGGGGGTGGCCGCGAGCCCCGCGTGCTCGAACAGCGCGACGAGCGCGGCAGCGAGCCCGACGCCGGCGAGCTGCACGACCAGGTAGCGCACCCGTGTCGCCGTCCCGTCGGCGGCCGCGAACGTCCAGCGGCGGTTCCAGCGGTAGCCGTTCGCGGCGCCGATCAGGAAGGCGGTCGCAGACGCAGGCGGCCCCGGCACGCCCAGGCGGGCGAGCAGTGCGAACGCCGCCAGGCTCAGCACCGTGTTGCCCACGCCGACGACGGCGAACCTCGGGAGCTGTGCGAGCGGTGCGCGGGTCGTCATGTGTCCGACGGCGGCGGCCCGAAGCCGCCCTCGCCGCCGCCGCTCGCAGAGCTCCCGGCGAACAGCCGCTCGACCAGCAGCCTCCCCGACGACGACGGGTAGACGTGCACGAACACGGGATCGCCGACCTTCACGTCGGCGAGCGTCGCCGTCTTGCCGTTCCGAACGATCTGCGTCGTCACGTTGACGACGTAGGTCGCGGTGGCGCCGTTGCTCGACCTGACGGTGACGCTCGAGGCCGACTTGGCGGCGACCGTCCCCCGCACGTGCTGCTCGCCGGCGACGCCGCCGGGCCCGCCGGATCCCGGCCCGCCCGTGCCGAACGCGGCGGGCGCGCTGCCGGCCGAGGCGCTCGGGCTCGAGTGGTGCTCGACGGCGAAGACGGCCCCGCCGCCGACGAGCAGCGCGGCGACGACTGGCCCGGCGACCTTCGCGAGGCCGCCGAAGCGCCGCTCCGTGCGCGCGCCGGCTGCAGGTGCTTCGTCGGTTGTGCTCACTGTGTCCTCCTTCGGTGCGATCTGTCGCGCTCGAGCGTCGCGTTCCGGCCTGCGAGGACACGCAGAGCGGCATGTGCGTCGGCTGTGAGCTCGGCGGGCGCGGCGCTTGCCCGGCATCCCTCGAACGAGTTACGCTCCCCGCCCCGCCGGGCAAGTGAGACGAATGCCGCCCTCCAAGAAGACGAGCATGCTCGAGGTCGTGCGCGCCGAGCGCAAGAAGCTCGCGCGAGAGCAGGCGGAGGAGCGTGCCAGGCGCGCGGCCGAGGCCGCCGCCGAGGAGGAGCGCCGCGCCGCCGAGCAGCGTGCGCTCGCCGCGGAAGAGGAGCGCCGCGCGGCCGAGCGGCGCCGGCGGCTCGAGGAGGAGCGGCGGCGCGCGGAGGCGCAGGCGGCGCACGTCGCGTCGCTCCGCAAGTGGGAGTACCGCGTCGAGGTCGTGGAGTCGCCGCAGGGCGGGAGCTGGCAGCTCTTCCCGAAGGCCGAGGTGGCAGCGCTTCAGAAGCGGCTGACCGCGCTGGGCGCCGAGGGGTGGGAGCTCGTCGCGTACGGCCCGTCGCCGCTCGCATTCGGGCGGTCGGGCCCGACGGTCCCGGACCACTTCGCGTTCTTCAAGCGCGAGGCGATTCGCGAAGGCTGAGCCCGCCGGTCAGAGGCGGGCGTGGAACGTGTCGCAGGCGCTCGGCTTGCCCGTCGTGTAGCCCTGCGTGAACCAGTGCTGCCGCTCGGCCGACGAGCCGTGCGTCCAGGTCTCCGGGTTCACCTGGCCCTGCGTCTCCGCCTGGATGCGGTCGTCGCCGACGGCCGCGGCGGCGTCGAGCGCGTCGGCGATGTCGGCGCGCGTGAGCCCGACGAGGTAGCCGGTCTGCGTCGCGTGATGGGCCCAGACGCCGGCGTAGCAGTCCGCCTGCAGCTCCGTGCGGACCGATCTGCCGGTGGCGCCGGTCTGGCCGGAGCCCCCGCCGAGGGCGCCGAGCAGGTCCTGGACGTGGTGGCCGTACTCGTGCGCGAGCACGTAGGCCTGCGCGAACGGGCCGCCGCGCGCGCCGAACTGCGTCCGCAGCTCGTCGAAGAACCCGAGGTCGATGTAGACGTGCTTGTCGACCGGGCAGTAGAACGGCCCGACCTGGGTGTCGGCCGGCCCACAGCCGGTGTCGGTCGAGCCGGTGAAGAACACGGTCTTCGCCGGGACGTAGCTGCGGCCGGAGGCGGCGAACTCGTCCTTCCAGTACGCCTGGACGCTGTTGACGTCGCCGACGATCCGGCAGTCCTCGCGCCGGTTGGCGTCGGCGCCGGTGCGGCACTCCTGCCCGAGCACCTGCCCGGGCGGTGCCTGCGAGACCGTCGAGCCGTCGAGATTGCCCAGCGGCCCGCTGAGCCCGCCGCCGCCGGAGAGCAGCCCGAAGACGACGTACAGGAGCAGGCCCACGAGCCCGAGCCCGCCGCCGCCCACGGTGAGGCCGCCGCCCGGCAGGCCGAGCATCGGTCCCCGGCCGCGGATGTCTTCGACCTGCGACGGGTCGAGGCTCGCGTTGTTCCGGAAGCGCACCATCGGGCCCCGGGATCCTACGAGGCCTCGGCTTTCCTGGTCGTGCACAAGTTCGCCACTGCAGGGCTGATTGCCGAAACGAACAAACCCGCGTCAACGATCGGAGAGCTCGTCGCCGCCCTCGCGGACCAGCTGCGGCAGGTGCTGCTCGATCCACTCGCGTAATCGCACCCGGTCGGCGTCGCTGAGGTGCGATTCGGTGAGGCCGACGGCGGCCTCGAACACCGTCTGTAAGTCCGCACCGCTCGCCTGTCCGTGATCGCAGATCACGCGCCAACCGTCCGGAAGACGGTGCACCTGAATGGCGTGCCCGTCGGGCAAGTAGCTGTGCCACTGTCGCACGGGGTCGCTCCTCTCTCCGCGCCCCCGATCGCGGCGGGTCGTACACGCTGTCGTTCACGCTCGCTCGGGCGACTAGTCGATTTTTGTGCCCGGTTTTTTGCATCGCTAAACGATGCTTCCCGCCGTCGATGCCGACGGCGTCCGTGCTGCGCTCCCCCGTGTCGGATGATGCCGTCATCGGAAGCGGCGACGTCATCGTCGGGTCGGCACCACCGAAGAGCGGCACCCTAGACTCGTCGCGCATGGCGACGAGCGATCTCGCGCGGGCGCTGGCCGACGCGGCCGGCGCCGACGCGGTCGTCGAGGCCGCCGAGCTCGAGCGGTTCGCCGGCGACAGCTCCGTCGCGCCCCGTGCGCGGCCGGCGGTCGCGGTGCGGCCCGCGGACGCGGCGGGCGTCGCGCGCGTGCTGGCGGCCGCCTCGGAGCGCCGCGTGCCCGTCGTCCCCGTCGGCGGCGGCTCCGGCCTGTCGGGCGGCGCGAACCCGGGCGAGGGGTGGATCGCGCTCGGCCTCGACCGGCTCGACCGGATCGAGGTCGACGCCGGCAACCTGCGCGTCACGGCGGGTGCGGGCGCACGCACGGCCGCCGTTCAGGCCGCCGCCCGCGCGGCCGGCCTTTTCTACCCGCCCGATCCCGCGTCGCTCGAGCGGTCGACGATCGGCGGCAACGTGGCGACGAACGCCGGCGGCCCGCGCTGCTTCAAGTACGGCGTCACCGCGGAGTACGTGCTCGCGCTCGAGGCGGTGACCGCCGACGGCCTCGTCTTCCGCACCGGTCCGGCGACGCGCAAGAACACGGCCGGGCTGCGGCTCGCCCAGCTGCTCGTCGGCTCCGAGGGGACGCTGGCCGTCGTCACCGAGGCGACGCTGCGGCTGGTCGCGGCGCCCGCGGCGCGGCTGGCCGCGACCGCGAGCTTCCCGACGCTCGAGCTGGCGGGGGAGGCGGTGGCGGAGGTGATCCGCTCCGGCCTCGTTCCCTCCGCGCTCGAGCTCGTGGACGCGACCTGCCTCGCACTCGTGCGCCGGCACCTTGACGGCGCGCGGGTCGCCGAGGGCGAGGCGTTGCTGCTCGTGGAGGTCGACGGGCGCGACGACGGCGCGGTGCGCGGCGAGCTCGAGCACCTCGTCCGGCTGCTTCGACGGGTGGGCGCCGCGGAGATCGAGGTCGCGTCGGCCGCCTCGGACGTCGACCGGCTGTGGCTCGCGCGCCGTGCGCTCAGCCCGGCGTTCGCGAACGCCGCGCCGGACACGCTCTTCCAGGACGTCTGCGTGCCGCCGGCGGCGATCCCGGAGGCGCTGCGCCGCATCCGCGCGGTCGCGGAGCGGCACGGTCTCGCGATCCCGGTGTTCGGGCACGCGGGCGACGGCAACCTGCACCCGTCGGTGCTCTACGACGCGGGCGCGGGCGAGTCCGCGCGGGCGCATGCGGCCGAAGCGGACGTCCTGCGCGTCGCGGTCGCGCTCGGCGGAACGGTCGCCGCCGAGCACGGCGTGGGGCTGCTGAAACGGCCGTTCCTCGCGGAGGCCGTCGACCCCGTCGCGCTCGAGCTGATGCGCCGCGTGAAGACCGCGCTCGACCCCGCCGGGATCCTCAACCCCGGCAAGGTCCTGCCGGAGCGCGTTGCGATTCCGTGACGGTGCCTGGCACCGTTAGGTGCCAGGCACCGTCACGTGTCTGACACCGGCGTCGACAGCCCGGCCGCGCGGAGCGCGAGCAGCTCCCAGGCGACGTTGGCCGCGGCGAGCGCGGTCGGCGCGCCCGGGCCGTCGTACGGCGGCGACACCTCGACCACGTCGGCGCCGGCCAAGTCGATCCCGCGCAGCGCGCGCAGGAAGGCGACCGCCTCGGCGGTCGAGAAGCCAGCGACCTCCGGCGTGCCCGTCCCGGGCGCGAAGGCCGGGTCGAGGAAGTCGACGTCGAACGAGAGGAAGACCGGCCGCGAGCCGACGCGCTCGCGCACGGCAGCCGCGTAGCCCGCCGGCCCGAGCGCGCGCAGCTCCTCGCTCGGGATCACCGTGAAGCCCATCGCCCTCGCCTCCTCGAGGTCGCTCGCGGCGTACAGCGGCCCGCGCATCCCGGCCTGCACCGACGCCGCGGGGTCGATCAGCCCCTCCTCCGCCGCGCGCTTGAACGTCGTGCCGTGGAAGTAGCGCTGGTCGAAGTACTGCTCCCAGGTGTCGGTGTGCGAGTCGAGCTGCACCAGCGCGAGCGGCCCGCGCGCGGCGCGCGCGAGCGCGCGCAGCTCGGCGAGCGTGATCGAGTGGTCGCCGCCGAGCGCGAGCGGGAAGACGCCCGCGTCGACGAGCGGCGCGAGCCCCTCCTCGATCCGCCGGTAGGTGCCCTCGGTGTCGCCGGGCGCGACCGGCAGGTCGCCGTGGTCGACGACCGACAGCCGCTCGAGCAGATCGAACCCGAACCCGGAATGGAACGGGCGCAGCAGCGCAGAGGCCGAACGGATCGCCTCGGGCCCGAAACGCGCTCCGGTGCGGTAGCTGGTCGCGGTGTCGAACGCGATGCCGACGACGGCGGCGTCGACGTCGAGCGCCGTCGTGTGCGGCAGCCGCATGAACGTCCGCACGCCGGCGAAGCGCGGCACGACCTGCGCGTCGAGCGGCCGGTAGCGGTCGCGGCCGGTCACTGCTCGACCAGCGCGAGGAACCTACGCGTCCGCTCCTGCGCCGGCGCGGAGAAGAACGTCTCCGTCGGCGCCTCCTCGACGATGCGCCCGTCGTCCATCATCAGCACGGAGCTCGCGACGTGGTGCGCGAACCGCAGCTCGTGCGTGACGACGACCATCGTCATCCCCTCGTTGGCGAGCGATTCCATCACGTCGAGCACCTCCCGCACGAGCTCCACGTCGAGCGCCGAGGTCGGCTCGTCGAACAGCATCGCCTTCGGCCGCATCACGAGCGCACGGGCGATCGCGACGCGCTGCTGCTGACCGCCGGAGAGCTCCTCCGGATACTGGTCGCCCTTGTCGGCGACGCCGACGCGGGCGAGGAACTCGAGCGCGTCGCGCCGCGCCTGCTGCTTGGGCAGGCGGCGCACCTCGACGAGGCCGCACATCACGTTCTCGAGTGCGGTCATGTTCTGGAAGAGGTTGAAGCGCTGGAAGACCATGCCGACCTCGCCGGGCCGCGGCGGCGCGTCGCCGAGCGACACCGTCCCGCTGTCCGGCTGCTCGAGCAGGCACAGGCAGCGCAGGAGCGTCGACTTGCCCGAGCCCGACGGTCCGATGATCACCTTCACCTCGCCGCGCTCGACCTCGAAGGTGACGCCGCGCAGCACGTCGACGTCGCCGTACGACTTCGTCACGTCGGCTGCGCGCAGGAAGCTCATCGAGCGTCGTGCGACAGCGCGGGGACCCCGGCCGCGGGAGTCGTCCGCCGGCGGCGCGCCGACGTGAAGGTGAAGCGCCGCTCGAGCCGGCTCTGGATCACCATCAGCACCGACACGATCACGAGGTAGTAGACGGCGGCCGCCGTGAACGCCTCCTCGTAGCTGAAGTTCGTCGAGTAGAAGTTCTGCGAGGCGGTCAGGAGCTCGGTGACGGCGATCACCGACGCGAGGCTCGTCAGCTTGAGCAGCGTGATGAACTCGTTGCCCATCGGCGGGATGACGATGCGGATCGCCTGCGGGACGATCACCCGCTGCAGGATCCGCCGCCGCGACATGCCGAGCGCCCGTCCCGCGAGCTCCTGGCCCGGGTCGACCGAGAGCAGCCCCGAGCGGATGATCTCCGCCATGTACGCGCCCTCGTTCAGCGACAGCGCGAGCGACGCGGCCAGGAACGGCGTGAACCAGCCCTCGCGGAAGACGCCCCAGATCTGGGGCAGGGCGTCCCAGACGAAGAGGAGCTGCAGCAGCGTGGGCGTGGCGCGGAAGATCCAGGTGTAGAAGAAGACGCCGCCGCGGATGCTGCGACGCCGGCTCGCGCGCCCGAGCGCAAGGAAGAACCCGATCGGGATCGAGACGGCGAACGAGACGAGCGTCAGCTCGATCGCGAGGATCGCGCCGTGCCAGAACGGGCGCGACGAGAGCGCCTGCCAGAACAGGTGCGTGCTGAACGCCGCGAGCATGCGCTCGCCTAAGAGGTGGTCACATGGTGACGTTCGTCGATCCGGGTGCGATCGGCGAGCACGAGGCAAGGACGCAGGGAGCGCCCATACGCAGTGCGTATGGGCGCGACCGAGGACGCCGAATCGTGCCGCCGAGCGCGGCCGGGCGACTCAACGTTCACCGTGTGAGCGCCTCTTATCCCTACTTCACGTCGCCGGGCGGGATCCTGTACTTGATCGCGAGCTTGCGGAGCGTCCCGTTCGCCTTCAGGGCCCTGATCGCGGACGAGATCTTCGCGCCGATCGGGTCGCCGCGGCGGTAGTACACGCCGAAGCGGTCCGTCTGCGGGAACAGGTAGCCGATCGCCACCTTGCCCGGATGCTTGCTCATCGCGTAGGCGGCCGAGGTGTCCTGGCTCAGCACCACGTCGGCCCGGCCGATCAGGATCTGGCCGATCGCGTCGGTGTCGCCCGGGTAGGTCCGCAGCGTGAAGCCGAGCTTCTTCTGCAGCCCCTGCAGGTAGGCGGCGTACTTCGTGCCCGCCTGCACGGCGACGCTCTTGCCCTTGAGGTCGGCGGGCTTGGTGATGTGCTTCGGGTTGCCGCCGGCGACGATCAGCGCGCGGTGCGAGTGCATGTACGCGACGGCCGGGAACTGCTTCGTGCGGTCGGGCGTGATGAAGATGCCGCTGATCACGACGTCGCAGCGCTTGGCGCCGAGCGCGGGCAGGAGTCCGGCGAACGAGGAGAAGACGAACGTCGCCTTGCCTCCCATCTGCCCGGCGAGGTCGTTCGCGAAGTCGATGTCGAAGCCCGTCGGCTTCCCGCCCGCGGTCGAGTTCTCCATCGGCGGGAAGGTCGGGTTGTCGCAGTACTTGAACGAGGTCCCCGCCGCAGCGTTGCGCTGCGCTCCAGCGGTTCCGCTCGCGACGAACGCAGCCACGACGACTGCGACCAGACCGAGCAAGCTCAGCGATCTCCGCATCACGCCTCTCCTCATCCGGGGTGCGGCAGAGCCTAGTCGCGGCCCCCGCGGCGCGCAACAGAGCGCTCGCGGGCGTCCCGCCGGCGTGAGAAGATCGGCGCATCGGGCGTCCGGGGAGACGCCGAGGCGGGCAGGTGAGAGAGTCGAAGCCGTACGCGAGACCGCTGCTCTGCGTCGTGCACGACGACGCCGGGGTCCTCGACCTGCTCGCCCGCGACCTGGGCGAGCGGTTCGGGACCCACTACGACGTCGACGCTCACCCGAACGCGGACGCCGCGCTGGCCGTGCTCCGCGCGTTCGCGGCGGACGGGCGGCCGGTGGCCGCGGTGATCGCGGGCGACACGGATGCCTGCGGCGGCGACGCGTTCCGCGCCGAGGCGCACGACCTGCACCCGGGCGCGCGCCGCGTGCTGCTGGTCGGCCGCGGCGAGTGGAGCAAGCGGCACCCGGCGGTCGCCGCGATGCGGTCGGGTCAGGCCGACTCGTACGTCTTCGTCCCGTGGGGGCCGCGCGAGCGCTGGCTCTACCTCCCCGTCGGCGAGACGCTCGCGGAATGGGAGGCGTCGCAGCCGCCGGCGGCCGAGGTGGTGCGGCTGGTCGGCGAGGAGTGGGAGCCGCGCGCCTTCGCCGTGCGGGACCTGCTGACGCGCCTCGGGCTGCCGCTCGGCTCCTATCGGCCGGACTCGGCAGAGGGCCGCGCGATCCTCGAGCAGGCGGGCCTCGACGACCCGGCGCTGCCCGTGCTCGTCTTCCGGGGCGGCGCGGTGCTGGTCGATCCGTCGTACGAGGACATCGCGGCGCCGCTGGGATTCTCGACCGAGCCCGAGGTCGACCGCTGCGATCTCGCCGTCGTCGGCGGCGGGCCGGCGGGGCTCGCGGCCGCCGTCTACGGCGCCTCCGAGGGGCTCGCGACCGTCGTGGTCGACGGCAGCCTCCCGGGCGGGCAGGCCGGCACGAGCTCGCGCATCCGAAACTACCTCGGCTTCCCGACCGGCCTCTCCGGGCGCGACCTGACGAACCGCGCGCTCGAGCAGGCCTGGTTCTTCGGCGCGCGGATGGTGCTGTCGAAGCCCGCGACCGGCATCTCCCCGGTGGACGGCGCGTACGCGGTCGACCTCGCGGGCCCGCGCCGGATCGTGGCCCGCACCGTCGTCGTCTCCACGGGCGTCACGTGGCGCAGGCTCGGCGTGCCCGCGCTCGAGGCGCTGCAGGGAGCCGGCGTGTTCTACGGCGCGGCCGCGTCGGACGCCGCCCCGCTGGAGAACGGCGCGGTGTTCGTCGTCGGCGCCGGCAACTCGGCGGGCCAGGCGGCCGTCCACCTCGCGCGCGCCGCGGAAACGGTGACGCTGCTCGTGCGGGGCGACCGGCTCGGCGCGACGATGTCCGACTACCTCGTCGACGAGCTCGCGGCGACGCCGAACATCCGCGTCCGGCTCCACACCGAGGTGGTCGACGGCGGCGGGCCGTCCCGCCTCGCGCACGTGACGCTGCGCGACCGGGTGAGCGGTGCGACCGAGGAGGTCGGGGCCGACGCGCTGTACGTGATGATCGGCGCGCGGCCGCACACGGAGTGGCTGGCGGCGGCGGTGGCGCGCGACGAGCAGGGCTACGTGCTCACCGGCCGCGACGTCCCCGCGGCGGCGGCCGGTTGGGTGCTCGAGCGGCCGCCGATGCTGCTCGAGACCAGCCTCCCCGGCGTCTTCGCGGCGGGCGACGTCCGGCACGGCTCGATCAAGCGCGTGGCGTCGGCGGTCGGCGAGGGGAGCATCGCGGTGCAGCTCGTGCACCTGCGCCTCGCCGAGCTCGGCTGAGATCATCCGCGAGATGGACGAGGTGCGGATCGACAGCTGGCTGTGGGCGGCGCGCTTCTTCAAGACGCGCAGCGCCGCGACCGACGCGGTGCTCGCCGGGCACGTCGTGCTGAACGGCGTGCGGGTGAAGCCGTCCAGGGGCGTGCGCGCCGGCGACGAGGTGCAGGTGCGCGCGGGCCAGACGACGTGGAGCGTCGTCGTGCGGGCCGTGGCCGGCAAGCGAGGCTCGGCGAGCGCGGCGGCCGCACTCTACGAGGAGACGCCCGAGTCGGTCGCGCTGCGGGAGCAGCGCGCGCTCCAGCGCCGCCTGGCCGCGGCGCCCGGCGCCGACCTCGGCGCGCGGCCGACGAAGCGCGACCGCCGGCGGCTCGAAGCGCTGCGGCGCGCGGCACGGAACCGCGGCGAGCGCTGACGAAACTGTTTCGTGCCTCCGGCACGAAACAGTTTCCGGCAGCCGAACCAGCCGCCGACTCCCGGCGCGCGACGAAACCACAGCGAGGGTCTGACACGGTGCCAGGCACCGTCACATGTTCGTCACGCCAACACGACGACCATGCCGCCGTTCGCGGCGTCGGGCTCCCCGGCGCGCGCGGCACGGAACCACGGCGAGCGCTGACGAAACTGTTTCGTGCCTCCGGCACGAAACAGTTTCCGGCAGCCGAACCAGCCTCCGACTCCCGGCGCGCGACGACGCCGGCAGCAAGGGTGTCTGACACCTCACGGTGTCAGACACCGTCACATGTTCGTCACGCCAGCACGACCACCGTGCCGCCGTTCGCGGCGTCGGGCTCCTGGCGCTCGACGAGCCGGTGGGCCGCGAGCTCCTCGCGCACCGCGTTCCGCAGCGCGCCCGTGCCGCGGCCGTGGACCACCCGCACCCGCTCGAGCCCGGCGAGAGCCGCCGCGTCGACGAACGACCGCACCGCCTCGCGCGTCTCCTGCGCTCGCAGGCCGCGCACGTCGAGCTCGTCGGGGACGTCGGCGTGCGCGCTCGCGAGCACCCGAACCGCAGGCTCGGCAGGCGCCGATTCGGCCGGCCGCCTGGCTGCGGGCCGCAGCCGGCCCAGCGGGACGCGGACGCGCAGCCCGCCCGGTCCGAGCAGCTCCGCCTCGCTGCCCTCGATCGCCGCGATCGTCCCGTGAACCGCCTCGTCTGCCGTCACCACCGGGTCGCCGACCGCCAGCGGGCCCGCGGGCGTCGGCTCGAGGCTGCGCAGCGCACGCTCCGCCCGCTCGGCGCGGGAGACGGCGGCGCCGAGCCTGCGGTCGCGCTCCGGGTCGTCCACCGACGCAGGCGGCCGCTCGCGTTCCTGCCGGCGCGCTGCGCGGATCTCGTCCCGGAGCGCGGCAAGCTCCGACCGCGCCGCCGACAGCTCGCGCTCCGCGTCCTCGATCGCCCGGCGCCGCTCGGCCTCGGCGGTCGCGCGCACGCGCTCGAGCTCCCGCCGCAAATCGGCCTCCCGCTCGCGGACGCGCTCCGCGCCGCGCTCGGCCCGCGCGCGCTCTTCGACCGCGGCGGCGAGCTCGTCCGCGGCACGGCGCTGCGCCGCCTCGGCCTCCGCGACGAGGTCGGCGACGCGCAGGCGCTCCGGCGCGATCCGCTGCCGCGCGTCCGCGACGACCGACGGCTCGAGCCCGAGCCCGGCGGCGATCTGCAGCGCGTGCGACGTCCCCGGCCGGCCCAGCGCGAGGCGGTAGAGCGGCACGTGCGACTCGGCGTCGAACTCGGTCGCCGCGTTGGCGGCGTCGTCGGTCGCGCTCGCCCACTCCTTCAGCTCCGGGTAGTGAGTCGTCACGAGCGTCAGCCTCGCCTGCCGCGCGAGTCGTTCGAGCAGCGCCTGCGCCAGCGCCGCACCCTCGACGGGATCGGTTCCCGCCGCGAGCTCGTCGAGGAGCACGAGCGACCGTTCCGTCGCCGCACCGAGGATCGAGACGATGTTGCGCAGGTGCGCGGAGAAGGTCGAGAGGCTCATCGCGATCGACTGCTCGTCGCCGACGTCCGCGAGCACCTGATCGAACACCGGCAGCGCCGCCTCGCGCGCCGGCGGGCGCAGCCCGGACTGGTGCAGGAGCGCCGCGAGCCCGAGCGTCTTCAGCGCGACCGTCTTGCCGCCGGTGTTGGGGCCGCTCACGACGAGGGCGCGCAGGCGGCCGAGGTCGAGGTCGATCGGCACCGCGGTTTCGCGCTCGAGCAACGGGTGACGCGCGCCGAGGAGCTTGACGTCGCCGGCGATCTCGACCGCGGCGCCCCGCCAGCCTCGTGAGAGCACACCCCGCGCCAGGGCGAGGTCGAGCTCGCCGGCCGCGACGACGAGCGCCTCGAGCTGGGGCGCGCTCGCGCCGACGGCGGCCGACAGCCCGCGCAGGATGCGCTCGACCTCCTCGCGCTCGGCGCTCGCCGCCTCCGCGAGGCGGTTGCTCAGGTCGAGCACCGCGATCGGCTCGACGAAGAGCGTCTGCCCGGAGCTGGACGAATCGTGGACGACGCCCGGGACCTTCGCGCGCGACGCGGCCCTCACCGCGAGCACCGGACGGCCGCGCCGCTCGGTGACGAACGTCTCCTGCAGCGCGTCGCGGAGCTCGGGCGCATGCGCGAGGCGCGCGATCTCCTCGCGCACGCGCTCGCGGCCGTTGCGCAGCTCCGCGCGGAGCCGGCGGAGCTGCGGCGACGCGCCGTCGCGCAGGTCGGCCCCCTCGTCGTCGACGCAGCGCGCGATCGAGTCGGCGACGCCCGCCAGGCCCGGCTCGATCGCGGCCGCACGCTCGCGCAGCAGCGGCGCGTCGTCCGCCTCGGCGAGCACGCGCCTCGCCTCGAGCGCGGCCCGCACGGCGACGGCGATGCGGTGGAGCTCCGCCGGCGAGAGGACGCCGTCGCGCGCGGCGCGCGCGACGTCCGCCCGCACGTCGGCGATCCCGGCGAACGACGGCTCGGCGCTACGGTCGAGAAGCGCGATCGCCTCGGCGGTCAGCGCCTGCCGGCGCAGGACCTCCTCGGCGTCCGCGGACGGCCGGAGCGCCTCGGCCAGCGTCGCGCCGTACTCACTCTCGGCGGCGCCGCGCAGCCGCTCGAGGATCGCCGGCAGCTCGAGGACGCGCAGGCCGTGCTCGTCCATCACGGCTTCCCGGCGCTGAGGCCGCCGTCGACGACGAGGCCGGCGCCGAGCACGAACCGCGACTCGTCGGAGGCGAGGTAGAGCGCAGCGCGGGCGACGTCCTCGGCGCGGCCGAGCTCGCCGGTGAGCTGCCGCGCCCTGATCGACCGTCTCCCCTCCTCGGGGTCGTCGTAGGAGTCGCGCAGGTACGCCTCGACGAACGGCGTCATGATCGTGCCCGGCAGCAGCGCGTTCACCCGCACGCCGTGCGGCGCGAGGTCGACCTGCATCGACTTCGTGAGCGCGAGCACCGCGCCCTTCGACGCCGCGTACGACACGCGGCGCCCCAGGCCCGTCTGGGCGATCGCCGACGACATGTTCACGATCGAGCCGTAACGCTGCGCGATCATCGTCGGCACGACGGCCCGCGACATCAGGAAGACGCCGCGCGCGTTCACGCGCATCACGCGCTCCCACAGCTCGAGCGTCGTCTCCTCGACGTCGCCCACGCCGGCGATGCCGGCGTTGTTGAAGAGCACGTCGATGCGGCCGTGCTCCGCGACCACTGCCTCGGCGAGAGCCTGCGTCTGCCGCTCGTCCGCGACGTCGACTGCATGGGTGACGCCCGGCGCGTGCGCATCGACGTCCGCGGCGACGACGGTCGCTCCCTCCTCCGCGAAGAGCTGCGCCGCCGCGCGCCCGATGCCGGAGCCCGCGCCCGTGACGATGCAGACCTTGCCCGCGAGACGCATGCTCGACACGCTAGTTAACGGCGCCGGAAGATCAGCAGGCCCGCCGCGAGCGCGACCACGAACGCGAGCGCGAGGATGCGGAGCGCCGTGTCGCCCGTGCGGCCGCTCAGGGCGGCGCCGCCGACCGCGGAGACGACGAACATCGCGATGCCGGCGAGCTGCAGCGCGTGCAGCACGACCGCGACCTCGCGCTCGTCGAGGCGGGGACCCGGCTCGATCGCGAGGCCGCCGGTGAGGCGGCCGCGCGTCCGGTAGTAGGCGAGGCTGGCCACGAGGCAGACGGCGCCGAGGCCGGCGATCGCCGCGTACGGCCAGGCGGCTCTGCCCGCGGCGGCCGAGACGATCGCGCCGACCGCGGCGACGACGAGCAGCGTGAGGCCCGCGAAGGCCCGGACCCATACGCGGATGGCGGCCTGCCGCTCGTCGGCCCGGGCGCCGACCATCGCGCCGACGTCGGCGTCGCGGCCGCCGAGCCAGTAGTACGCGGCCGCGGGGACGGCCGCCGCGACGGCGACCGGCACCGCGGCCACCCAGCCGGCGGCGACCACCACTCCCACGGCGAGGATCAGGCCGGACGCGGCGGTCAGGGCCGGCGCGCGCAGACGCCGGCGTTCGAACGCATTCACTCGTACACCTCCTGCGAGTCGTCGAAGAGCAGGTCGACGGTCGATCCGAAGAACCGTGCGATCCGGAACGCGAGCGGCAGCGACGGCGAGTAGCGATCGGCCTCGATCGCGATCACCGTCTGGCGCGAGACGCCGAGCGCCGCGGCGAGATCCGCCTGCGACAGCCCGCGCGCGACGCGCTCCTCGCGAACCCGGTTGCGCACGATGTCAAGGTACCTTGACATCGTGGACGTGTCAAGGAAGCTTTACACCACGCCACGCGGGTGCAGCGCGGTCGCCCGCGCTGCACCCTGGGAGAAACGGCGGCCGGAGGGAGGCTAGGCCGCCGCTTGGAGGAGCGGCTCGCCGATCGGCGACTCCGCGTCCTCCGCGAGGCGCGGCTTCGACTCGACGATCAGCGCCGCGAGCACCGCGCCGGCCACGGCGATCGCCGCGAGCACGTAGAACGCGATCTCGAAGCCGTGCGTGAGCGCCGGCCCGCCGAATGCGGACGCGCCCGCGTGCGAGTCGACGTACCGGCCCGTGTAGGTCGCGGCGATCGTGGTCACCGCGGCGACGCCGATCGCACCGCCGATCTGCTGGCTGGTGTTGATCAGGCCCGAGGCGATGCCCGCGTCGGCGTTGCGCACGCCGGCGAGCGCGCCGATCGTCATCGGGACGAACGCGAAGGCCATCCCGAGGCCGCTCAGCATGAACGCCGGGAACAGGTCCCAGAAGTAGTGACCGTGCACCGGCAGCTGGGCGTAGAGCACGATGCCGCCGGCGGTCATCAGCAGCCCGAGGGGCAGCAGCCGCCGGATGCCGACCCGCAGCGCGAGCGCCTGCGAGACGTTGGCGAACACGATGATCGTCAGCGTCAGCGCGACGTACGCCACGCCGGTCTGGAGCGCCGAGTAGTGCAGCACCTGCTGCATGTAGAGCGTCAGCAGGAAGAACTGCGAGAACACGGCGCCGCCCATCAGCAGCCCGGCGAGGTTCGAGCCGGTCAGCGTCCGCAGCCGGAACATCCGGAGCGGCAGCAGCGGCGCGGCGGAGCGGGCCTCGATCGCGACGAACGCGACGACCAGCGCGCCCGACGCGGCGAGGAGTCCGATGGTCTCGCCGGTGCCCCAGCCGTGCTGGACGGCACGCGTCATCGCGTAGACGAGCAGCATCAGGCCGCCGGTGATCGAGGCGGCGCCCGGCACGTCGAAGTGACGGTGCGCGACCTCCGCCCGGCTCTCCCTCACGAGCCGCGGCGCGAGCGCGAACACGGCGACGCCGACGGGAACGTTGATGAAGAAGATCCAGGACCAGCTGAGCGCGCTCGTGAGCGCACCGCCGAGCAGCACGCCCGCGGCGCCTCCGCTTCCGGACACCGCGCCCCAGATGCCGAGCGCGAGGTTGCGGTCGCGGCCCTCCGCGAACGTCGTCGTCAGGATCGACAGCGCCGCCGGCGACAGCAGCGCGGCGCCCAGCCCCTGCGCGGATCGGAACGCGATCAGCGAGCCCTCGGACCAGGCGAGGCCGTCGAGGAGCGAGCTGACCGTGAACAGCGCGAGGCCGGCCATGAACAGGCGCCGGCGGCCGAGCAGATCGGCCATCCGCCCGCCGAGCAGGAGCACGCCGCCGAAGAGGATCGAGTAGGCGGTCACCACCCACTGCAGGCTCTCCTGGCTGAAGTGCAGGTCGGTCTTGATGGTCGGCAGCGCGACGTTGACGATCGCCACGTCGAGCACCACCATGAACTGCGCGGTGACGATCACCGCCAGCGCGATCCAGCGACGCCGATCGTGCTCGACCGCAGGCGCCGCGCTTGCGAGGACGCTCATTCCGGACTCCTCTCCGTCGTAGGCCACCGGTCGAGCGTGCCTGGGCGCGACCGGGCTGCGCCCTACGGCGGACAGGCGTCTTGGGGGTGCGGGTAGCCGCACTCGCGCGGCGAGCGCGAGGGGGAACGCGACGGCCGCGACCGCGGCGCCCGTCGCCGCGTCGAAGAAGAAGTGGTTGCCGGTGGCGACGATGACGAGCAGCTGCAGCGCCGGGTAGACGACGGCGAGGATGCGCAGGAGGCGGCGGCCGCCGTACAGCCACAGGCCGGCGCCGACGATCGCGGCGTACCCGATGTGCATGCTCGGCACCGCCGCGAACGGGTTGTAGAGGGCGCTCACGAGACCGTGGTTCAGGTCGACGTGGCCGTGCGAGATCGTGTCGGCGATGCCGACGCCGGCAAGCCGCGGCGGGGCGGTCGGGAAGGCGAGGAAGCCGATCAGCGCCAGCCCGCTCGCGAGCAGCAGCGCGTTCCGGACGACCGGGTACGCCCCCGGCCGCCGGCGGTGCAGCCAGAGCAGGTAGACGCCGGTCACCGTGAGGTGCAGCGTCAGGTAGAGCGCGCCGAGCGTGCCGATCAGGCCGGGCACGTCGCGCGCGGCCGCCTGCACGTGCGGCTCGGCGAACACGTGCAGCGCACGCTCGAGTGAGGCGATGGTCCGCGCGTGGTCGACGGCGCCCGCCCGGTCGCCGGCGACGAGGCCGCGCGTCGTCTCGTAGAGCGCGTAGAGCCCGAGCACGACCGCCAGCTCCGCGGCCAGCGCGTGGCGCTCGGCGGGCCAGCGCAGGACGGCGCGGCGTACGCGGCCGACCGCGTGCATCAGGCGGCGCGCTCCGGCGCCGTCTCGGGCAGGTCGAGGAAGACGCGGAGCTGCCGGTCGAGCTCGTCCGCCGCGGCCGCCTCGACGACGTCCGCGGTCGCGGCGCGCGCGAGCTTCGGGCGCAGGCTCGTCAGGTACCACGCCTGCAGCTCGGCGCGGGCGTCGCGCTCCGTCGGTCGGCGTCTCCTCGGCATGGCAACCCCCTTCGTCGTCGATCACCGGGAGCCTCGCCGCGGCGAGAGCGCCGCGCCGTACGGCGCTCAGGCATTCGCGGGTGCGGCTATCCGAACTTCGGTGCCGCCGGCGGCACGTTCTGGTTCAGGTGGAAGACGTTCTCCGGGTCGTAGCGGCGCTTGACCTCCGCGAGCCGCTCCCATGTCGGCGGCGGGTACGCCGCACGCACCCGCTCTGCGCCCTCGTCGCCGAGGAAGTTCGCGTACGCGCCGCGATCCGACTGGACGAGCCCGTCCGCCGCCTCGCGCACCCAGTCGGCGTGAACCGTCGCGTCGTCGAGGCCGGGATACGTCGCCGCGACCATCGCCATGATCCGGCTCCTTCGGTGCGCGAACGCCGTCGCCCCGGGGTCGACACGCGCGATCGCGCCGCCGAGGACGCGGAGCTGCGCGAGCGCGAACGGCGCCGTCGACGAGGCGAGGGTCTCGAGGATCGCCTCGCCGACGCCGCGGTCGACGTCGTCGAGGAAGAAGGTGCGCCCCACCCCGAACGGGCGCTCGCCGGCGGGCTCCGGCGGGAACATCTCCGGGTAGCGCATCGGGCGGAGCAGGTCGGCCACCGGCTTCGCGACGGCGCGGAACGGCGCCAGGTCCCGCTCGGCGTCCTCGGGGCGGCCCGAGTGCACCATCAGCGCGAGCAGGACCATGCGGCCACGCTGATCCTCGGGCACGAAGGGCGCCGGCGGCGCGGGCATGACGTTCGCGATGGTCGATACCTCGTCGGGCGCCTCCGCCGCCGCCTGGACGAACGCCGCGATCGTCTCCGGCGTCGCGGGCAGCATCAGCATCCCGCCGGTGACGGCGTCGACCGGCTGCAGCCGGTAGCGGAAGCGCGTCACGATGCCGAAGTTGCCGCCGCCGCCGCGCAGCGCCCAGAAGAGGTCGGCGTGCTCGTCCTCGTCCGCGCGCAGCAGCTCGCCGTCGGCGGTGACGACCTCGGCCGCGAGCAGGTTGTCGACGGTGAGGCCGTCCCTGCGCGAGAGGTAGCCGAGCCCGCCGCCGAGCGTGATGCCGCCGATGCCGACGGTCGCGCTGTCGCCGAAGCCGACCGCGAGCCCGTGGCGCGCGGCGGCGGCGGTCACCTGGCCCGCCGTGAGGCCCGTCTCGGCCCATGCGACGCGCGCATCGGCGTCGACGTCGAGGCGCTTCATCGCCGACAGGTCGACGACGATGCCGCCCTCGTTCACGCCGTGCCCGGCGGGGCTGTGGCCGCCGCTCCGCACCGCGAGCTCGAGCTCGTGCTCGCGCGCGAGCGACACGACCGCCGCGACCTCGGCCGCGTCGGCGGGACGCACGATCGCCGCGGGCCTGCGGTCAACCGCGCGCATGAACACCGTACGCGCATCGTCGTAGCCCGCGTCGTCGGGCCCGATCACCTCGCCGGCGACCGCACGTGCGGCCTCGACCGGCGACCTCGTCTGCGTGGAGCTCACAGGATCCCCTCCTCGAACGGTTTCTCGATCACCCTCCGAGGGTCGCCGCCGCGGCACCGCGTGCGCCGTACGGCGGTCAGGCGTCCGAAGGTGGGGCTACCCGAACTTCCCGCGAAATTCCCGTCCTTGGTTCACTACGTGAACCAAGGACGCGCGTTTGGACATCACGAGCCGAGGAAGCGGAGCACCGCGAGCACGCGCCGGTGGTCCTCCGCCGCCGCGGGCAGGCGGAGCTTCGCGAAGATGCTCGTGACGTGCTTCTCGACGGCGCGCGGCGAGATGAAGAGCCGCTGGCCGATCGCCTGGTTCGAGCGGCCCTCGGCCATCAGCTCGAGCACCTCGCGCTCGCGCGGCGACAGCAGCTCGATCGGATCGGACGCGCGGTTGCGGCCGACGAGCTCCGCGACGACGAGCGGGTCGAGCGCGGAGCCGCCCTCGGCGACGCGGCGAACGGCCGCGGTGAACTCGTCCACGTCCGCGATCCGGTCCTTCAGCAGGTAGCCGAGCCCCTGCGCGCTGTCGGACAGCAGCTCGACCGCGTACGTGTGCGCGACGTACTGCGAGAGCACCAGCACGCCCGTTCCCGGGTGCTTGGCGCGGATCTCGCGGGCCGCGCGGATTCCCTCGTCCGTCTGCGTCGGCGGCATCCGGATGTCGACGATCGCGACGTCCGGGTGGTAGCTCCGCACCTTCAGCAACAGCTCGTCCGCGTTCCGCGCCTGGCCGACGACGTCGATCTCCGCCTCCTCGAGCAGGCGGGCGAGCCCCTCGCGTAGCAGCGTCGAGTCGTCCGCGATCACCGCCGAGAGCGTGCGGCCCCGCGGCCGTACGTTGCGGAGCGGCGGGAACTCGACGGGAAGGTCGTCGGCGACGAGCTGGAAGATCCGCTCCGGCTCGCGCAGGCCGCGGAAGTCGAACTCGCCGAGCTCGCGCGTCGCCACGCCGACGTGCGCCGCGGCCTCCTTCGACGCCAGCACCTGCCCGCCGTGCGCCGCCTGGCAGATGCGCGACGCGCGGTGCACGTCGAGGCCGACGAGGCCGTCGCCGGCCGCCTCGGCCTCGCCGCAGTGCAGGCCGATGCGCACCCGGACGCGCTCGTCGGACGGCCACGTGCGGGTGGTGAACTCGCGCTGGATCTCGAGCGCCGCCGATGCGGCAGGCGCCGCTTCGGGAAAGACGCTGAAGAGCTCGTCCCCGCGGCAGTCCACCTCGCGCCCGCCCGCGCGCGCGACGGCGCGCCGCTGCAGCTCGCGGGTCTCCGAGAGCACGTCCGCGTACGCGCCGGCGAGGCGCGCCGCGAGCCCGGTCGAGTCCTCGACGTCGCTGAAGAAGAAGGTCAGAGTCATCGGTCGCGCGCGGCCGTCGCGACCGACTTGTCCGCCGCGACCGGCAGCTCGGCGCGGACGAGAGTGCCGCGGCCGGGCGGGCTGTCGACCCAGAGGATCCCGTCGAGCGTCTCGACCCGGTCGCGGAGCCCGCGCAGGCCGGAGCCGCGCTCGACGTCGGCGCCGCCGACGCCGTCGTCGGCGATCTCGACGAGCAGGTGGCCCTCGAGCTGCTCCACGCGCACGGAGACCGAGCTCGCGTGCGCGTGCTTCACGACGTTCGCGAGCGACTCCGAGACGACGTAGTACGCGGCCGCCTCCATCGACTCGTCCAGCGCGTCCGAGGTCCGCACGTCCAGGTCGACCGGCATGGGCGCCCGCGCGGCGAGCACCTCGAGCGCGGTCGAGAGGCCCCGCTCGGTGAGCACTGCCGGATGAATGCCCTGCGCGAGCTCGCGCAGCTCGGCGACCGCCTCCGCGAGATCCTCGGAGAGCTGCGCGAGGATGCTCTTCGCCTCCTCGGGCGACGAGGCGAGCTTGGTCTGCGCGACGCGCAGGCCGACCGAGAGCGCCACCAGCCGCTGCTGCGCGCCGTCGTGGAGGTTGCGCTCGATCCGGCGGCGCTCGGCGTCGCTCGCCTCGATGATGCGCAGACGCGACGCCGACAGCTCGTCGCGCGCGTGCGCGCTCGCGACGGCCAGGCCGACGAGCTCGGCGAACGCCTGCAGGCGGCGCTCCGTGCGCAGAGGCAGGGCCTCGCCCTCCCGCAGCGCGACCACGAGCGCGCCCCACGTCACGCCGGCGACCGTGATCGGCACGCCGACGCTGCCCGTGAACCCGAGCGCGCGCAGCTCCTCGGCGCCGCCGCCGGTGAGCCCAGCGTAGTCGGAGCGCGCGGGGCGGCCGGTCGCGAGGACCTGGAGCGCGGAGCCGATCTCCAGCTCGTTCACGCGGCCGAACTCGAACGGGCCGGTCGGCTCGCCGTACTTGCCGACGATCGTCGACAGATTGCCGCCCTCGAAGCGGTGCAGCACGGCGGTCCGCAAGCCGAGCAGCCGGCAGACCTCCTCGGTCACGGTCTGGAAGACGTCGTCGGGCGGCGCGTTCCCCGCGACGAGGGTCGCGACGCGCCGCAGCGCCGCCTGCTCGTCGGCGAGCCGCTGCCGGGCGGTCTCGGCCTTTCGCTGCGAGGTGAAATCGCGCACGATCGTCACGACCTCGCCTGCGCCGCTCGGCACCATCCGCGACTCGAACCAGCGGACGCTCCCGCCCACCTCCAGCCGGTACTCGCACGAGCACATCGAGCCCGTGTCGAGCGCGCGCTCCACGCAGGCGAGGACGATGTCCGCGACGTCGGGAGGCAGCACGTCGCGCGCGCTGCGGCCGATCAGCTCCTCCGGCGGGAGGAGCAGGCCGGAGGTGTCGTCGGCGTGGATGTCGAGGTACGTTCCGTCGCGCGCGACGCGGAACATCAGGTCCGGGATCGCGTCGAGGAGCGCGCGGTTCCTCGCCTCGACGCGCTGCACGGTGTCGAGCGCGCGCTCGTTCGCGAGCGCGAAGCTCGCGGCGGCGCCGACGGCGTCGAGCAGCTCGGGACGGCGGCGAAGCGAGCGGTCGTGGACGAGCGCGCCGACCGGCTCGCCCTGGTGGAGGAGCGGCGTCGCGATCTGCGCGTCGCCCGGGCCGGGCAGCGTCACCGGGTCGCCGAAGCGGTCGAGGTAGACGCCGTCCTCCGGCCGGACGCGCGCCACCTCGAGGAACGGGTCGCCGAGCGCGCGGCGCAGTCCGTCGCGCAGCAGCGGCGGCTCGCCGGGCTCGCCCAGCTCGACCAGCAGCTCGCCGACGGCCGACCGCGACAGCCGCCCCTGCACGAGCGTGCCGATGAACGCGCCCGGCAGCGCGAGCGCCGCGAGCAGGCCGAGCCCGAAGCCGAAGTAGCCGGCGCCCGACGAGAGCGGCGCCAGCGCGAGGCCGAGCGAGAACATGAGCAGCGCGACCTTCCCGCCCAGCAGGACGGGAACCAGCTCACGGCGCGCCGCGGGCGTCGCCGCACGCGCCCGGCGCGTGAGCACGAGCACCGCCGCCAGCGCGATCAGCGCCGCGAGCGCCGCCTCGAGCTCGTAGATGCCCGTCGCCAGCGAGGCGCGCGAGTCGATCAGGCCGAGGTTCCTCGGATGGTCGCTGTGGTAGCGCGTCAGCGGGTCGAAGACGACCGCGAGCGCCTGCAGCGCGAGCACGTCCACGTACGCCGCCGCCACGAGCAGCCGCCGGCCGGCGACGCCGAGGCGGCCGCTCGGGTACGCGAGCAGCGCGTGCACGAGGACCGCGAACACGAGGTTCGACGCGAAGACGCCGATCGTGTACGGAACCGCGTCGTTCGCCTCGTGCAGGACGCTGATCAGCGACGCGAAGCCGACCGCGGCCAGGAGCATCCCGAAGCGCGCGTACGGCCGGAGCCGCAGCGCGAGAACGCCGGCGCCGACGAACGCCAGGCAGACGAGCGCCGTCAGGAGCGCCTGCACCGGCGGGTTCGGCGCGATCCGGCTGACGGAGATGACGTACACCGCTCCTCCCGTGGCCGCGACGGCGGCGAGCCCGAGGAGCGCGGGTGGGAGGAGACGCGTGCGGCGCCGCACCGGGCCGTCGCGCGGCCGGCTCCCCACCTCCACCGGGGAGCCGCCGTAGGCGTGCTGACTCACGCGCGTTCCTCGCCGAAGACCACGAAACTGTTTCGCGACATCGTCGCGAAACGGTTTTCGATCTCCCCGGGCGGTCTCACGCGAGGAGCCTCTCGAGCTCGGCGCCGGAGAGATCGCCCTTGCAGAGGAAGCCGACGGCGCCGCTCGCCTCGATCAGCGACCCGTACGCCGAGGCGTCGCGGCTCGAGACCAGAACGACCTTCAGTCCCTCGTGCCGGGCGAGGAGACGCTGGGCGACGGCGAAGCCGTCGATGTCGGGGAGCTGGACGTCGAGGAGGACCAGCTCCGGCGCCAGCTCCTCGGTGCGGGCGAGCGCGGCGGCGCCGTCCGCCGCCTCGCCCACCACCTCGAACCCCTCCGACGCGAGCAGCGCCGTCGCGCAGCGGCGGAAGCTCTCGTGGTCGTCGACGACGAGCACCCGACGCGCCGGCCTGATTCGTTCGAGCAACTCGCGATGCTCCGCCTTCATCCTCGAACCCCCGGCCTGGACCTTACTCATCAGTCGTAGTCCAGGGCCGGAGCGGCCCCGCGCGGGCCGTGCGCGCCCCGGCCGCGCTCGCCGCGGCCGTCCGCCTCGCCGCCGATCCAGGGCAGCCACTCGAGCCACCTCGGCAGGTACCAGTTCCAGTCGCCGAGGAGCTTCATCACGGCGGGCAGGAGCACCGCGCGCACGACGGTCGAGTCGATCAGGATCGCCGCCGCCAGGCCGAAGCCCATCTGCTTGATGTCGAGCGTGCGCAGCGTGATGAAGATCGCGAACACGGCGACCATCACGACGGCCGCGCTCGTCACCGTCCCGGCGGTGCGCCGAATGCCGGTCGCGACCGCCTCCTCGGTCGGCATGCCCCCGTCGACGAGCTCCTTGATCCGGCTGAGGATGAAGACGTGGTAGTCCATCGACAGCCCGAACAGGATCACGAACATGAACAGCGGCAGCCAGGACGTGATCGCGCCGTTCGAGTGGAAGCCGAGGATGCCCTCCGCGAAGCGGTGCTGGAAGACGAGCACCAGCAGGCCGTACGCCGCGCCCACCGAGAGCAGGTTGAGCAGCACCGCCTTGATCGGGATCACGATCGACCGGAACGTCACCAGCAGCAGCAGGAAGCACAGCGCGAGCACGAACGCGAACACGAGCGGCGCGTGGCTCTTCATCTGCTGGTTGAAGTCGTGCGTTCCCGCCGTCTCGCCGGTCACGGCCGCGTCGACGCCGGGGAGACGCCCGACGCTCGCCGGGATCACGCGGTCGCGCAGCGTGTTCAACGCCGCCACCGAGACCCCGTTGTCGCCGTTGCCGGCCAGCGAGATCGAGACGGTCTCGACGGTGTGGGCGGGATTGATCTCGGTCGAGATCGGCTTGAACATCTGCCCGCTCGCGAGCGCGCGCCGCTCGAGGTCGCGGACGGCGCTCTGCACGTGCGGGGCGGTGACGTCGTCGGCTGCGATCACGACCTTCGCCGGCGTCTGGGCGCCGGGGAACGCCGCCTGGATGCGGTCGTACGTGGCGACGATCGGCAGCGACTTGGGCAGGTCGGTGAAGCTCGGCAGCTGCGTGTGCATCGTGAACGTGGGCACCGCGAGCGCGACGAGCGCGCCGCCGGAGAGGATCGCCGCCAGCGCCGGCCGCCGCAGGACGCGGTCGAGGACGTAGCCCCACACGCGCGACTCCCCGTCACTTCGCCGCCGCAGCAGCGGGATGCGGCCCTTGTCGACGCGGTGGCCGAGCTTCGAGAGCAGCGCCGGCAGGATCGACAGCGAGCCGATCAGCGCGACCGCGACCATCAGCATCGCGCCGACGGCGATCGACGTGAACACGGCGTTGCCGGTGAACAGCATGCCGGCCATCGCGATCAGCACCGTCAGGCCGGAGATGAACACCGCGTGGCCCGACGTGCCCGCGGCGCGCTGAAGCGCCTCCCGCGGCGAGAGGCCGCGCGACCGCTCCTCGCGCTCGCGGCGCAGGTAGAAGAGCGAGTAGTCGACGCCCACGGCCATGCCGATCAGCAGGATCACCGACTTGGTCGGATCGCCCGCGGCGACGACGTGGCTCGCCAGCGACGAGAGGCCGATCGTGGCCAGCACGCCCGAGAAGGCGAGGAGCACGGGCAGGCCCGCGGCGACGAGCGCGCCGAACGCGACGAGCAGGATGACGAGCGTCACCGGCAGCGACGAGTACTCGGCGCGCTGGAAGTCCTTGTTCAGCGTGCTGTTCAGCTCGTGGTTCGCGCTCGCGAACCCGAACTCGGCGACGGTGAAGCCCTGGTGCCGCTGCTGCACGCGGTCGACCGCGTCGAGCACGGGCTGGACGCGCTTGTCGGCACTGTCCTGGTCGCCGCGGATCTCGAACTGCACGAGCGCCGAGTGGCGGTCCTTCGAGATCTGGCCCTCGTTGCCCGGGGCAAGCGGAGAGAGCACGCGCCGCGCCTGCGGCTGGCGTGCGACGGAGCGCGCGACGTCGGCAACCGTGGCGCGGAACGCCGGATCGCCGATCGTCTGCGTCTTCGACTGCACGAGCACGCTCTCGCCCGCGCGGTCGGGGAAGCCGGCGTCCTTCAGGATCTGCTCGGCCTTGCGCGTTCCGCCCGCCGCCGTGTCGGCCTGCTTGAGCATCCTCGTCCCGGCAACCGACCCGAGGGCGATCGCCACGACGCAGAACCCGAGCCACGCCGAGACCGCGGCCTTCCAGTGAGCCGCGCTCCAGCGCCCTGCGCGCGCGGCGATGTTGAAGCTCATCTCTCCTCCTGACCTGTCGCTGGCACTGCCGCCAGCGTGCCCGCGGAGGGCTCGTTCGCCAATGGGGCCGCCCGGCATCTCGAGGGTGCGGGAAACCCCACCCCTCGAGAGCCGAGGACGGCCGCTAGCTCCGCCGGTAAAGGGCGATCGCGCTCGCCGCGAACACGGCGAGGATCGCTCCCGCCCACACGAGCGCGCGGACGACGTAGTACGACGACGGATGGCCGAGCTCGACCCCGGCGCGCGGGCCGAGCGTCAGCGACCGCACCGCGTCGACCATCGGCGTGAGCGGCTGGTGCTTCGCGAACACCTGCAGCCAGCCCGGCATCGTGCCGACCGGGACGTACGCGCTCGAGACGAAGGCGAGCGGGAACACGACCATCCCCAGCCCCTGCGCGCCCTGGGGGTTGCCGGCGAGCAGGCCCATCGTCACGAAGAGCCATTCGAACGCGAAGCCGAACGCGATCACGAGCCCGAAGGCCGCCAATCCGTCGGCGACGCTGCCGTGCAGGCGGAACCCGACGGCGTACGCGATCGCCACCGTCACGGCCGACGCGAGCGCGAGGATCGCCGTGTCGGCGATCGCCCGGGCGCACAGCACCGCGGCGCGCGGGATCGGCAGCGAGCGCAGACGGTCGACGAACCCCTGCTCGACGTCCTCGGCGGTCGCGACCGCCGCCCCGAGCCCGGAGAACAGCACGCCGGTGGCGACGAAGCCGGGCACGAGGTAGTCGACGTACGCGACGTGCCCCGCGTGGATCGCGCCGCCGAACATGTAGCGGTAGATGAGGAAGAACAACGACATCTGTAGCGTCGCCATCACGATCAGCTGCGGCGTGCGGACGTAGCGGAGCGCGGCCCGCCGCGTGATCGTCAGCGTGCTGGAGCCGAGGCCGCTCGTCCCGCGGCGGCCGCGTTCGCCGATCGTGTGTGCGAGGGTGGTCATGGGGTCTGCTCCTTTCGTGTCAGGCCGCGGCCTGCTCGGTCGTCGAATGTCCGGTCAGCGCGAGGAAGACCTCGTCGAGCGTCGGCTGGCGGAGGGCAACGTCCTCGACCTCGACACCGGCGGCGTCGAGCGATCGCAGCGCTCCGAGCAGGCCGTCGCCGCCGCCGTCGCAGGGGGCGGTGACGCGGCGGGCCGCCTCGTCGACGCGGGCGCCGCCCGCTCCGAGGGCGGCGGCGATCGCCCGCAGCTGGTCGCGGCGCGACGTCCGCACCTCGACGACCGCGCCGCCCACGCGGCGCTTCAGCTCGGCCGGCGTCCCGTCCGCGATCGCACGGCCGCGGTCGACGATCACGAGGCGGCTCGCGAGCTGGTCCGCCTCCTCCAGGTACTGCGTCGTCAGCAGCACGTGCGTGCCCGACCCGACGAGCGCCCGGATCGCGTCCCAGAGCTCGATGCGGCTGCGCGGATCGAGCCCGGTTGTCGGCTCGTCGAGCAGCAGCAGGCGCGGCCGCCCGACGAGGCTCGCGCCGAGGTCGAGCCGGCGGCGCATCCCGCCGGAGTACGTACGAGCGAGCCGGTCGGCGGCCTCGACGAGCCCGAGCTGCTCGAGCACGCTCCGCGCGCTCGCCTTCGCCGTCCGGCGGCCCTGGCCGTAGAGGCGCGCGACCATCTCCAGGTTCTCGCGGCCGGTCATCGCCGGCTCGACCGCGGCGAACTGGCCCGCGAGCCCGATCAGCCGCCGCACCGCCGCCGGCTCGCGCAGCGCGTCGCGGCCGAGCACGCGCAGCGTGCCCCGCTCCGGCCGCACCAGCGTGGCGACCGCCCGCACGAACGTCGTCTTGCCGGCGCCGTTCGGGCCGAGCACCGCGGTGACGCCGCCGGCGTCGGCCGTGAGGTCGAGCCCGGCCAGGGCCCTGGTCTTGCCGAACCGCTTCTCGAGGCCCCGCGCCTCGATCGTCGCAGTCATGGTTCCGCTCCTTTCTCGAACACTGTTCTAGACGAACATCGTTCTATCACACGACGACCGGTCGATGCAAGCTGCGTTCGTGGACCGGTACGCTGTTCGAGATGAACGCGCCCGAACAGGACGCCCCGTTCTGGCAGCGTTACCCCGCCGAGCGCGGGCGCCGGCGCGGCCGCCCGCCCATCACCCGCGAGGCGATCGTCGAGACGGCGCTCCGGCTCCTCGACCGGGACGGCCTCGACCAGCTGAGCATGCGGCGCGTGGCCGACGCGCTCGACACCGGCCCCGCCTCCCTCTACTGGCACGTCGGCTCGAAGGACGGCCTGCTCGACCTGATCTTCGACCGCGTGATCGGCGAGCAGGAGGTGCCGGACCCCGATCCCGAGCGCTGGCAGGAGCAGGTGAAGGAGATCGCCGCGAACGCGCGCGCGACGATCCTCCGCCACCGCGACATCGTCCGCATCTCGATCGGCCGCTACCCGATGGGCCCGAACGCGCTTCGCCACACCGAGCGCGCGCTCGCCGTGCTGCGCGCGGGCGGCGTGCCCGACCGGCTCGCGGTCACCGGCCTCTGGCTGCTGTTCGCGGTCGTGAACGGCTTCACGCTCGACGAGACCGTCGACCTCGGCACCGAGGGAGCGCAACCGGTCAGCCAGGAGCTCGCGAACCTCGCGCGCGACTACCTCGCGTCCCTCCCGGCCGACCGGTTCCCGAACCTCGTCGCGGTCGCCGACCACTGGTCCGTCGCCGACTCGGACAGCAGGTTCGAGCTGCTGATCGACCTCTTCGTCGAGGGCCTCGCGAAGCGCGCGGAGGCGGAGCGCGACCGCTAGCATGGCTTCCGATGACCGCGCGTGCGAACAGCCGCTGGTCGTGGCCGCACTAGGGCGGCCGTAGCGTCAGCACGCGTTGACGGGCCGCCGGCGAGCGGCCCGTTTCGTCATTTGGGACACCGCCCGCCCGCGGCCCGGAGCCGAAGGAGGAGGTGCACCGAAATGACATCCGTCATCAGCCTGGAAGCCGTCCGGCGCGACGCGTCGGCATTCCGCGTCCTGACCGGCGACCGGCCGACGGGCCCGCTGCACGTGGGCCACTACTTCGGCACGCTGCAGAGCCGAGTCCGGCTGCAGGACCTCGGCGTCGAGGTCTTCGTGCTGATCGCCGACTACCAGACGATCACCGACCGCGACGCTCCCGCGACGCTCGCCGAGGACGTGGAGGGCGTGCTGGCCGACTACCTCGGCGTCGGGATCGACCCGCGGCGCGCGACGATCTTCACCCACAGCCGACTCCCGGAGCTGAACCAGCTGCTGCTGCCGTTCCTCAGCCTGGTCAGCGTCGCGGAGCTGCAGCGGAACCCGACCGTGAAGGAGGAGATCGCGGCGGGCGGCGGCGCGACCTCCGCGCTGCTCTTCACCTATCCCGTGCACCAGGCGGCCGACATCCTCTTCTGCCGCGCGAACCTCGTGCCCGTGGGCGGCGACCAGCTGCCGCACCTCGAGCTCGCCCGGACGATCGCGCGCCGGTTCAACCGGCGGTACAGCCCCGGCGGCGACTACTTCCCGGAGCCCGGCGCGCTGCTCGGCGAGGCGCCGCTCGTCCTCGGCCTCGACGGCGGCAAGATGGGCAAGAGCCGAGGCAACTCGATTCCGCTCGCCGCCGGCGCCGACGAGACCGCGCGGCTCGTCCGCGCCGCGAAGACCGATGCGGAGCGGCGGATCACCTACGAGCCGGAGCGGCGGCCGGAGGTCGCGAACCTGCTGCGGCTCGCAGCGCTCTGCGAGGGCCGCGCGCCCGAGGAGATCGCGGACGAGATCGGCGCGCGCGGCGCGGCGGCGCTGAAGGAGCTGGTCGCCGAGGCGCTCGTGGAGCACCTGCGCCCGGTTCGCGAGCGGCGGGCCGCGGTCGCCGGCGAGCGCGACTACCTGCGGTCGATCCTGGACGAGGGGAATGCCCGCGCCCGCGCGATCGCCTCGGCCACGCTCGAGGACGTGCACGAGCTGATGCACACGGGCGGGCGTTAGAGTTCGTGCGCGAAACGGTGTCTGACACCAGGGTGTCAGACACCTCACCGGGTGCGGCCGAGCGCGCCGACCTGCGCGAACGGAAGCCCGATCCGAAACGGTGTCTGACACCAGGGGTGTCAGACACCTCACCGGGGTGACGCTCGTTCGCGCCGCCGAGGCGGCAGCCTGTGACATGGTGGGTGCATGGGTGGCTCCACCTCCGTCCGGCTCGTGCCCGCGTCGACCTTCTCGATCGACGAGCTGGCGCTGACGTTCACGGAGTCCTTCGAGGGCTACGCGGTGCCGATGGACGTCGACGGCCCCACGTTCCGGCGGATGGCGGAGCTCTTCGACATCGATGCGGACGCGTCGCTGGTGGCGGTTCGCGGGGACGAGAGGGTCGGCCTCGTGAATGTCGGCCTCCGCGGCCGCAGCGCCTGGATCGGCGGCATGGGCGTCACGGCGCGCGAACGGCGCGGCGGCATCGGCGAGGCGCTGATGCGGGCGGCGCACGAGTCGGCGGCCGAGCGGGGGGCGGCCGAGGTGTGGCTCGAGGTGATCACGACGAACGAGCCCGCGATCCGCCTCTACGAGAAGCTCGGCTACGAGCACGTCCGCGAGCTCGAGATCTGGGCGGTCGAGCCGGTGGAGGCGCAGGCCTCGGCGGCGCGCGAGACAGGCGCCCGCGAGGCGCACGCGCGCGTCCGCGAGCTGCGCCGGGAGCCCGAGCCGTGGCAGCGGGCCGACGAGACGCTCGAGCACGTGCTCGACGCCGAAGGGACGATCGGCCTGGTCGGCGACGGCGCCGCGGCCGTCGTGCGCGCGACGGAGTCGGCGACCGTCGTCGAGCAGATCGCGGCCGAGACCGCCGACGCCGCGGCGGACGTCCTCGCCGCCGCGCTCGCCCGCGGCGCCACGCTCCGGCTGACGAACATCCCGGAGGGGGACGAGGCGGCGCTCGCGATCCGCCGCTTCGGGGACGAGCCGGCCCTGCGCCAGCACGAGCTGCGGCTCGCCCTCACCTGAGACTCGCGAACCTGGTTCGTCGCTTCGCGACGAACCAGGTTCGGTGCGTTACTCGACGACGGCGAGCTCGAGGCCGAGCAGGTCGGCGACCTTCCGCAGCCGCGGGAGCTGGCGGCCGACGCCGAGCGCGACGTGGTGCGTCGGGCTCTCCGCGCACCAGGCGTCGAAGAACGCGGCCGGGGGCGACGCGAACCGGATGCGCGAGTTGGTGTTGCCGATGCGGAACGTCGGCCCCGGGATCGACTCACCCTCGGCGGCGATCAGCTTGAGGCGCCCGTCGGCCGTCTGCGTCACGCCGAGGATCGTGACCGGGCCGAGCCGCACCTTCATCTCGATCGAGAGACCGGCGCCGGCCTTGCCGTGGTAGAGCTTCAGCGCCCGCGCCACCGGCCGGCCCTCGGCGATCGCGAGGTGACCCGGGCCGTCGTGCCCCATCAGCACGAAGCCCTCGTCGAAGTCGAGCGCATAGAACTCGGTGTACGACCCGCCGCAGCCGAGCCGGTCGAGCAGCAGCATCGCGAGGTTCGTCTTCAGGTCGCCCTCGCCCGCCGCCGGCACTCCGCGCGCGGTGAGCAGCGAGTTGCCGACGATCAGCCCCGCCGCGACGCGCTCGGCCGGATTGCCGTCGAGGCCGCGGTAGTAATAGGTGAGGCCGTCGAGGTCGAAGTCCTCGACGAGCCGGTCGAGCCCGGCCGCGACGCGCGCCGACCACTCGAACACCTCGGGCGTGATCTCGTCGGCGATCGGGTCGACGCCGGCGTCGGCGAGGTCGAACGTCTCGCGGATCTCGGCGCCCTTGCGCTCGACCGCCTCGCCGTCCGCCGCGTCGACGCGCGCCACGAGCTCGTCGATCTCCAGCACCTCGACGTGCGCGCCCGTCTGCGCGTGCACCTGCGTGAAGTCCGAGTACATGTCGAGCATCCCCGGGTACGTGTGGCCGAGGAAGCCGATGCGCGCAGAGCGCAGCGCCCGAACGGCGCGCGCGGCGTCGAGCCACTCGCGCAGCACGTCCCAGGCGGGATCGCCGTCGAGCAGCGTGCCGGTCACCGTCCGGTAGCGGATCCCCGCGCGGGTGAGCGCGCCGGCGATCTCCGGGACGCAGCACGCCGAGCAGTTCGCGAGCCACTCGCGCGTCGTCATCGCCTCGTAGTCGAAGCTCCGCGTGGGCTGGAGGTTGAGCACGACGGCCGGCGTGTTCGCGGCCTGCACGACCGGCAGCACCTGCGACGAGGTCGCGTACGTCGCCGTGTAGACCGTCACCAGGTCGAGCCGCGCCGCGCCGAGCTTCTCGCCCGCCGCACGCGACGCCTGCGCCGTGTCGACGAGCCCGGCGGAGACGACGTCGGCGCCCATCGACTCGAGGCGCTCCTCGATGCCGCGCTGGTAGCCCTCGAGCCGCTCGCGCAGGCCGTCGAACTGCGGCCAGTACGCGGCGAGGCCGATGCCGAAGACGCCGACGCGCGGCCGCGCCTCGCCCCTCATCCCGCCTCGCCGTGCGCGGCCGCCGCCGCGTGGCGTCTCGCCTCGGCGCTTCTCAGCCGCGCGCGGGCGCGGCGGTAGAGCTCGCCGCCGTTCGGCAGGATCACGCTCGCGATCAGGAGCGTCCCGACGACGATGTTCTGGTCCTGCGCGGGCATCAGGTCGGCGGTGAGGGCGGTCTGCAGGCAGCCGAGCACCGCCACCGCGACGACCACGCCCGCGATCGTGCCGCGGCCGCCGAAGATCGAGATGCCGCCGAGGAGCACGATCGTGACGACGTACAGCTCCATCCCGATCGCCGAGTCGTAGCGCGCGGACGCGAAGCGCAGCGACCAGAGCACGCCGGCGAAGCCGCTCAGCGCGCCCGAGAGGACGAACAGCCAGAACTTGATCCGCTTCACGCGGATGCCCGCGAAGAACGCCGCCTCCTGGCCGGCGCCGATCGCGAAGATCGCGCGGCCGAGCGGCGTCGCGTGCAGCACGACCGCGAACACGATCGCCAGCGCGCCGAAGAACGCGATCGAGTACGGGATGTGCGTGCCGGGGATCGGGACGACGCCGATGTTCGTCAGGTAGGTCGGGAAGCCGCCGATCGTGTCGGTCGGCAGGATCCCCTGCGCGATGCCGCGGTAGAGCGTGAGCGTCCCGATCGTCACCGCGAGCGACGGCAGTCCGATGCGCGTGACGAGGACGCCGTTGAACGCACCGAGCACGGCGCCGAGCGCGACCGCGGCGAGCATCGCCGGCCAGATCGGCCAGCCGTGCTTGAAGAGCTCGGCCATCAGCACGCCGCAGAGCCCGAGCGTCGACGCCACCGAGAGGTCGATCTCGCCCGTGACGACGATGAGGGTCAGCGGCAGCGCCATGATCGCCACCTCGCCCACGTTCAGGCAGATGTAGAAGAGGTTCGTCGACTGCAGGAAGTACGGCGAGACGTCGGCGCTGAACGCGATCGTGCCGCCGAGCAGGACGAGCAGCAGCACCTCCCAGCGGACGACCACGCCGAGGCCGCGCCGCTGCGGCGCGGCCGTGGGCGGCGCCTCGGCGCCGGCCTCGCCGGCCGGCTTCAGGTCGTCGACGTCAGCCACGGGCCCTCCTCCTCGTCCGCAACGCGGGCGCGACGCGCAGCGCGATCAGGCGGTCGAACGCGATCGCGCCCACGAGCAGGCCGCCGGCGAGCGCCTGGCTCCAGAACGACGACACGTTCACGACCACGAGCGCGCTGTCGATCGTGTTCAGCAGCAGCGCGCCGAGCGCCGCGCCGAGCACCGTGCCGCTGCCGCCGAAGATCGCGACACCGCCCACGACCACGGCGGCGATCACCTGGAACTCGTAGCCGACGCCGGCAATCGCGTCGACCGAGCCGTAGAGCGACAGCCAGACCGCGCCGGCGAGCCCCGCGATGCCGCCGCTCAGCACGAACGCGAGGAAGACGCGCGGGCCGACGGGGATGCCGGCGAGCCGGGCCGCGTCGGGGTCGGAGCCGATCGCGTAGAAGTCGCGCGCGGTTCGGAAGGCGCGCATCGCGTAGGTCGCGATCGCGACGGCGACGATCGCGATGATTCCGAGGTACGGGATGCCTGCGACGGTGCCGTAACCGATCTTGTTGAAGCTGTTCGGCAGCATCGACGCGTTCACCTGGTTGCCGCCGGCCCAGGCGCCGTCGATGCCGCGGATGACGTAGAGCGTCCCCAGCGTGACCACGAGGCTCGGCACGCGCGCGACCGTGACCACGAGGCCGTTCACGACGCCGCAGGCGACGCCGATCCCGAGCGCGAGCAGGAACACGGCCGCCAGCGAGACGTGCGGGTGGTGGACGTAGAGCACTCCCACGGCATACGCGGAGATCCCGAGGATCGAGCCGATCGACAGGTCGACGTTCCGCGTGACGATCACGATCGTCTCGCCGATCGCGAGCAAGGCGATGATCGCCGCGCTCGACAGCAGGTTCTGGATGCTCGTGAGGCTGAGGAAGCGCGGGTTGTCGATCGTCGTCGCGCCGACGACGAGCACGAGCGCGAGCACGATGCCGAGCTCGCGGAAGCGCAGCAGCAGCTCCGCGACGGCGTGCGAGCGCGCCGGCGCCGCGACCGGGCGCCGCCCCTCGGCGACGGCCGTCACGCGGCCTCCCGGTGCATGCCCGTGGCCGCGCTCATGATCGCGTCCTCGTCCGCGTCGGCGCGCGCGAACTCGCGCGTCACGCGGCCCTCGAACAGCACGACGATGCGGTCGGCCATCCCGAGCACCTCGGGCAGCTCCGACGAGATCATCAGCACCGCGACGCCCTGCGAGGCGAGCTCGGACAGCAGGCGGTGCACCTCCGCCTTCGTGCCGACGTCGATGCCGCGCGTCGGCTCGTCGACGATCAGCAGCCGCGGCCTGCGCGCGAGCCACTTCGCGAGCACGACCTTCTGCTGGTTGCCGCCCGAGAGCGTCCAGACCGGGTTCGTCAGCCGCGCGTACTTGAGCTGCAGCCTCAGCGCCCAGTCGCGCGCGAACCGGCGCTCGGCTCCGCGCGGGATGATCCCCGCGCGGCGCACCGTGCCGAGCGATGCGAGCGCGACGTTGCGCTCGATCGAAAAGTCCATCACGAGCCCCTGCTGCCGCCGGTCCTCGGGCACGAGCCCGATCCCCGCCGCCATCGCGGCGGTCGGCGAGCCGGGCGGCAGCCGCCTGCCGTCGATCTCGACCGAGCCGGCGTCCCAGCGGTCGATGCCGAAGATCGCGCGCGCGACCTCGGTGCGTCCGGCGCCGACCAGTCCGGCGAGCGCGACGATCTCGCCGCTCCGCACCTCGAAGGAGACGTCGGTGAAGACGCCCTCGCGCGTGAGCCGCTCGACCCTGAGCACGACGTCGCCCGCCTCGCTCGGCACCTTCGGGAAGAGCGCGCTCATGTCGCGGCCGACCATCGCGCGGATGACCGACTGCACCGTCAGCTCCCCGATCGGCTGCGTCAAAACGTGGCGCCCGTCGCGCATCACCGTGACGCGCTGGCAGAGCGAGAAGATCTCCTCCAGCCGGTGCGAGACGAACAGGATCGCGTTGCCGCGCGCGCGGAGCGTCTCGACGATGCGGAACAGCTGCTCGACCTCGGTGGTCGTGAGCGCCGCCGTCGGCTCGTCCATCACGATCACGCGTGCGTTCGCGGTGAGCGCCTTCGCGATCTCGACGAGCTGCTGGTCGGCGATCGAGAGCCCGCGCGCGAGGCGGTCGGGGTCGATCCTCACCCCGAGCTGCTGGAAGACGGCCGCCGCCTCGCGCCGCATGCGCCGCGCGTCGATGCGCCGGAACCGCTTCAGCGGCTGCATCCCGACGAAGATGTTCTCGGCGACGCTCAGGTCGGGGAAGAGCGTCGGCTCCTGGAAGATGATCGCGATCCCGGCCGCCTGCGACTGCTTGGCGTTGTCGAAGATCGCCTCCTCGCCGTCGAGGAGGAGCCGGCCCGCATCCGGCCGGTGCACGCCGGCGAGGATCTTGACGAGCGTCGACTTGCCGGCGCCGTTCTCGCCGAGGAGCGCGAGGATCGAGCCGGAGGCGGCGTCGAGGTCGACTCCGTGCAGGACCTCGACGCCGCCGAACGACTTGCGGACGCCGTGCGCGCTCAGCAGCGTGGCCACGACGCCCGGCCCGCGCTACTTGCAGGCGTTCGGGTAGATCTGCCTGATGTTCTGGGGCGTGACCACCCGGTGGTTCACGTAGACGAACTTCGGCTCCTGCTGCCCGTCGATCAGCGACAGGAGGAGCGGCACGATCGTGTCGCCGTAGCGCTCGGGGAAGTAGGCCGTGTCGTCGACCCAGTTCTTGAACGGCGTCTTGCCGCAGAGGTACGGCCACGACGTCGGGTCGGCGCCCTGGCCGCCGACGTAGATGTCCCCGAGCCGGCCGGCCGCCTGCGCCGCCTTGATCGCGCCGATCGACTGGTCGTCGTTCGTCGCGACGACGAGCAGGTGGTGCTGGCCCGGCAGGCGCTGGAGGGTGTCGGTGAACGGCTGGATCGTCGAGTCCGTCGTCGCCTTCGTCGTCACCTTGATCACCTTGACCCCCGGGCACTGCGACTTGACGCCCGAGAGCTCGCCGTTCTCGCGGTCGATGACGACCTTGCCGGCCGTCGGCGCGTTGATCGAGAGCAGCGCGTCGACCTGGCAGTTCCACTTCTGCTTCGCGAACGCCCCGAGCGCGTCTCCGTCGAGGCGGCCGGCCTGGAAGTTGTTCGCGCCGTAGAAGACGGTCTCGCACGGCGGCTGGTGGATGTCGATCGCCACGACCGGTACCTTCGGCCCGGCCGCGCAGACGCGCGGCGCGGCGGTCGCGTCGAGCTGGAAGTTCGCGATCCCCTGAACTCCCTGGGTCTTGAACTGCGCGGCGCAGTTGATCGCCTTCTGCGCGTCGAGGTTCGAGTCGCACTCGACGAGCTGGACGCCGTTCGCCTTCGCCGCCCGCTCGATGCTCTTGCGGACGAGGACGACGAACGGGAGCTGATCCGACAGGTTGATGTAGCCGATCTTGGTCTTCGCCTGCGCCGGCGCCGCCTTGCCCGGCCGTGCCGTCGCCGTGCCCGCGGCCGAGAGCGCGAGCAGGGCGAGCGCGCCGAGGAGCGCCGCCAACCCAATCCTGGTCGATCGCATCCGGTTCACCTCCGGGGGAGAGTTCGAATCCGTTGCGCCCGGATTCGATTCCAGAGTGCGGGACAATACGGCGCTCGGATCGAGCAGTCAAGCGGCGCGAAACGGTTCCGGTAAGGATTCG
>DASRDA010000015.1:0-6208 GCA_035652835.1 Gaiellaceae bacterium | reverse complement strand
CAGTCTGCGAGCTCCTCGACCGGCAGGCACTCCGGCGCGGGCACGCCGCGTGCGAAGGAGATCGTCGCCACCGCAGCCAGTCTAGTCGGCGGGTCGGGCTAGGGGGCGGGTGAGGCGGCCACGACCTCGGCGACGAGCTGGGCGACCTCGGTCGGCGTCGTGCCGACGCGCACGCCGCAGGCCTCGAGCGCCTCCCGCTTTGCCTGCGCCGTCCCGGACGAGCCGGAGATGATCGCGCCCGCGTGCCCCATCGTCTTGCCCGGCGGCGCCGAGAAGCCCGCGATGTACGAGAACACCGGCTTCGACATGTGCTCGCTCACCCACGCCGCGGCCTTCTCCTCCTCGTCGCCGCCGATCTCGCCGACGAGCACCACGAACTTCGTCTCCGGGTCCGCCTCGAACTTCTCGAGGATGTCGATGAAGCCGGAGCCGACGACCGGGTCGCCGCCGATGCCGACGATCGTCGAGTTGCCGAGGCCGCGCTGCGCGAGCTCGTAGCCGATCTGGTACGTCAGCGTCCCCGACCGCGAGACGAGCCCGATCGTGCCCTCGCGGAACACCTCGGCGGGGATGATCCCGACGTTCGCCTTGCCCGGCGAGAGGACGCCCGGGCAGTTCGGCCCGATCATCGTCACGCCCTTCGGCCGGATGTAGGCGTAGACGCGCAGCATCTCGTGCGCGGGGATGTGCTCGGTGACGCAGATCACGGTGCCGATGCCGGCGTCGACCGCCTCGTAGACGGCGTCGGGCGCGAAGCGCGCCGGCACGAAGACGAGCGACGTGTTCGCGCCCGCCTCGGCGACCGCGTCCGCCACGGTGTCGAAGACCGGGATGCCCTCGACGTCCTGGCCGCCCTTGCCCGGCGTCACGCCGGCGACCACGTTCGTGCCGTAGGCACGGTTGCGCAGGCCGTGGAAGCGGCCTTCCGAGCCGGTCAGGCCCTGTACGACGAGCCGCGTCTCGCTGTCGACGACGATCGCCATCAGCTCGGCCTCTCCCGAACCTGGTTCGTCGCAGACGAACCAGGTTCGCGGGTCTTCCGCCCGAGCAGGACGATCGTCGGCAGCGCCATCCAGCCGTCCGCGATCCGGTCGCCCAGCAGCTCGCGCACCCTCGCGGCGTCGGCGCCGGTGCAGCCGACGCGCGCGAGCCACGGCTCGATCTCGAGCTGGCGGTCGAGCTGCCGCTCGGCCGCGATCTCGAGCCCCGCCAGCTCGAAGAAGCTGCGCCACTCGTCGGCGCCGTAGTTGCGCACGTGGCTCGGGTCGCGCACGCGGTCGGCCTCCTCGGACGCCTCGCTGACGAACGTGTTGTCGCAGATCACGACGCGGTCGCGCGAGACCCGCGCCATCTCGCGGAGCGCGGCGAGCACGTCGGCGAAGTGGTGTGCGGCGAGCCGGCACGCGGCCGCGTCGAAGCTGCCGTCGGCGAACGGCAGGTCCTCGGCCGGCGCGGTCGTGTCGGCGCCCATGCCCGGGGCCGGATCGGCGGTCACGACGGTCGCGCCGAGCTCGCGCAGGCGTCGCGCGACGTGGCCGCCGCCCGTCGCGACGTCGAGCACCGTCACGCCCGGTCCGACCTCGCACCACTCGACCGTCAGGTCGAGGTCCTCGCCGCTCGCGTGGACGCTGCTCGTCCTGTACGCGTCCGCCCGCCCGCTCCAGAGATCCGTCACGTGCGCACCCCAGCCGCCGGAAGCTGTTTCGTGCCTCCGGCACGAAACAGCTTCGAACCGCCCATCACGCCGCCAGCTCCACCGCGCGCCGCGCCGCGTCGAGCATCGTCGGCTCGACGTGGAGGTTCGGCGGCGCCGCCTCGGCGAGCAGCCGCCTCGCCTCGTCCGCGTTCGTCCCGTCGAGGCGCACCACGATCGGCACCTCGATCTCGATTCGCTGCAGCGCCTCGAGGATGCCGCGCGCGACCTCGTCGCAGCGCGTGATCCCGCCGAAGATGTTGAAGAAGATGGCGCGCACCTGGGGGTCGCGCGTGATCACCTGCAGCGCGTCGACGACGCCCTCGGCGCTGCCGCCGCCGCCGAGGTCGCAGAAGTTGGCCGGCTTCCCGCCGGCGACGACCACCACGTCGACGGTCGACATCGAGAGCCCGGCGCCGTTGCCGAGGATGCCGACGGAGCCGTCGAGCTTCACGTACGTCACACCCTTCTCGCGCGCGAGCGTCTCGAGCGGGTCGGTCGCCTTCGTGTCGCGGAACGCAGCGATCTCCGGATGGCGGAAGAGCGCGCTGTCGTCGACGGTCAGCTTCGAGTCGAGCGCCTTCACCTCGCCCTCCGGCGTCACGATCAGCGGGTTGATCTCGCAGAGCATCGCGTCGCACTCGACGAAGCACCGGTAGAGCTTCTCGACGATCGAGGCGATCTGCTTCTGCTCGCCCGGATCCTCGACGCCGCCGCCGTAGACGAGGCGACGCGCGATCCAGGGCTGGAACCCCTCGAGCGGATCGACGTGCAGGCGTACCAGCGCGTCGGGGCTCGTCGCGGCGACCTCCTCGATCTCGATTCCGCCCTGCGTCGTGAACATGAAGAGCGGCTGCTTGGCGCCGCGGTCGAACGTGATCGAGAGGTAGTACTCCTTCGCGATGTCCGAGGCGCGCTCGATCCAGAGCTTGCCGACGACGTGACCGCGGATGTCGAGCCCGAGGATGTCGCGTGCCTTCGCTTCCGCGTCAGCCGGCGAGTCGGCGAGCTTCACGCCGCCGGCCTTGCCGCGCCCTCCGGTGAGCACCTGCGCCTTCACGACGACGGGCGCGCCGAGCTCCTCGGTCGCGGCGCGCGCCTCCTGCGGCGTCAGCGCGAGACGCCCGTCCGAAACGGGGATCCCGAAGCGGCGGAAGAGCTCCTTTCCCTGGTGCTCGTACAGGTCCACGGCGGCGGACGATACCCGCGCGACCGCGTCGAAAGCCGCAGGTACCCTCGCCGCGGTGGACGCGATCGCGGTCGAGGAGCTGCGGAAGCGGTACGGCGAGGTGCAGGCGCTCGACGGCGTCTCGTTCCGCGTGCGCGAGGGCGAGGTGTTCGGCCTGCTCGGCCCGAACGGCGCCGGCAAGTCGACGACGGTGCGCGTGCTGGTGACGCTCACGCGGCCGGACTCGGGCCGCGCGTCGGTCGCTGGCCGCGACGTCCTCGTCGACCCCTCCGGCGTGCGGCGCACGATCGGCTACGTGCCGCAGGAGTCGGGCGTCGACCCCGAAGGGACCGGGCGCGAGAACCTCACGCTGCAGGGACGTATCCAGGGGATGGGCGGCCGCGAGCTGCGCGCGCGCGTCGACCAGCTGCTCGAGCTGGTCGGCATCAGCGACGCGGCCGACCGCGTCGTCCGCGGCTACTCGGGCGGCATGAAGCGCCGGCTCGACATCGCGCTCGGGCTGGTGCACCGGCCGCGCGTGCTGTTCCTCGACGAGCCGACGACCGGGCTCGACCCGGAGGCGCGCGCCGCGATGTGGAGCGAGGTGTCGCGGCTCGCAGACGCGGAGTCGCTCACCATCCTGCTCACGACGCACTACCTCGAGGAGGCGGACCGGCTCGCCGACCGGCTGGCGATCGTCTCGCGCGGCTCGGTGGTCGTCGAGGGGACGCCCTCGTCGCTGAAGGCCGACCTGCGCGGCGACGCGGTGCACGTCGAGCTCCAGAACGGCCGCGTGGACGACGCGAAGGGCATCCTTGCCTCGCTGGGCGCGACGCCGACGACGGTGCTCGACGGACGCACGATCGTCGCGCGCGTCGAGGACGGCGGCCGGGCGCTGCCGGGCATCCTGACGGCGCTCGACGGCGCCGGCATCGGCGTCGCGACGGTGTCGGTCGCGCGCGCGTCGCTCGACGACGTCTACCTGCACTACACCGGCCGCGACTTCGAGCGCGAGGACCGGGGCGAGCAGTGATCGTCGTCGCGCGGCACACCGGGTTCATGGTCGTGCGCCAGGCGCGCAACCTGATGCGCGAGCCGATCTGGATCGCCCTGCTGCTCGTGCAGCCGATGATCTGGCTGATCCTCTACGGGCAGCTCTTCAAGAACGTCACGCGTCTCGGCGGCTTCGGGACAGCGTCCTACGTCACGTTTCTAGCGCCGGCCATCGTCGTCATGAATGCGTTCTTCGGCGCCACCTGGAGCGGCATGGCGATGATCACCGACCTCGACCGCAAGGTGGTGGAGCGCTTTCTTGCGACCCCGGCGTCGCGGCTCGCGATCGTGCTCTCGCAGATCGTCCGCTCCGCGATCACCGCGGCGATCCAGGCGCTCATCATCTTGCTCGTCGCGCTCGCGCTCGGCGTGCGCGTCCACACGGGCGCTCCGGGCTGGATCGCCATCATCGTCGCGGCGATGCTCGTCAATTCCGCGTTCGCCGGCATCTCGCAGGCGATCGCGCTCGCGACGCGGAAGGAGGCGACGATGATCGCGATTGCGAACTTCATCGGGCTGCCGCTGCTCTTCCTCTCGTCGACGCTGCTCGCGCAGGCGCAGATGCCGCACTGGATGCGCGTCGTCTCGCGCTTCAACCCGGTCAACTGGGGCGTGAAGGCGGCGCGCGACGTCGTCCTGCCCGGCACCGACTGGGGCAGCGTCGGGTTGCACCTGCTCTTCCTGCTCGCGCTCTCGGCCGTCACCGCCGCGCTCGCGACCTGGACCTTCCGCGCCTACCAGCGGTCGCTTTAGGGCCGAAACTCCCGTCCTTAGTTCACGTAGTGAACTAAGGACGTGTGTCTTCGCCCTCCGAGATCACGCAGATCGTGTCGCCCGCCGAGACCGGCTGACCGGCGGCGACCGCGAGCTCGGACACGACGCCGGCCGCGTGCGCGGTCACCTCGTTCTCCATCTTCATGGCCTCGACGATGCAGATCACGGCGCCCGCGTCGACCTTCTCGCCGTCGGCGACCTTCACCTCGAGCACCGTTCCCTGCATCGGGCTGACGACGGCGTCCGAGCCCGCCCCACCCCGGCCGGCCGCTCGCCGCTCGCGCCGGCGCCGGGCGAGCTCGCGGTACGGCGGCTCGGGGACGAGCACGCGCACCGCGACACGGCGGCCGTCGACCTCCGCGGTCGTCGCGAGCTGCGAGACGGCGCCGTCGAGCGCCGCCGCGGCGGCGGTCGGCGCCTCCGCCGACAGCTCCTCCGCGCGGCGCGCGATCTCCTCGGACTCGACCAGGCCGTGGCAGGTCTCGCCCGCGACGAAGCAGGGATGCGAGAGCAGCGCGCGGTGGAAGCCGAGCAGCGACGCGACGCCGCCGATCTCGAACTCGCCGAGCGCCCGCAGCATCCGGCGCCGCGCGGCCTCGCGGTCGCCCGCGCGGACGATGAGCTTCGCGATCATCGGGTCGTAGGCGCCGCTGATCTCGGAACCGGCGCGCACGCCCGAGTCGACGCGCACGCCGGGCCCCGACGGCTCGCGGTAGCTCGTGATGCGGCCCGGGCTCGGCAGGAAGCCGTTCGACGGGTCCTCCGCGTTGATGCGGCACTCGATCGCGTGGCCGCGCAGCACGACGTCCTCCTGGCGCAGCGAGAGCGGCTCCCCGGCGGCGATCAGCACCTGCTCGCGCACGAGGTCGAGCCCCGTGACCTCCTCGGTGACGGTGTGCTCGACCTGGATACGGGTGTTCATCTCCATGAAGAAGTAGTCGCCCTCGGGAGAGAGCAGCCCCTCGATGGTCCCCGCCGAGCGGTAGCCGGCCGCGCGGGCCGCGTCGACGGCGATCGCGCCGATACGCGTGCGCAGCTCCTCGCTCACCGCCGGCGACGGCGTCTCCTCGACCAGCTTCTGGTGGCGGCGCTGGATCGTGCAGTCGCGCTCGCCGAGGTGGATGACGTTGCCGTGCGCGTCCGCGAGCACCTGCACCTCCACGTGCCGCGGGTCCTCGAGGTAGCGCTCGACGTAGACGGCGGCGTCGGCGAAGTAGGAGAGCCCTTCGCGCTGCGCCGACTCGAACGCGCGCGCCGCCTCGTCCGCCGAGCTGACGACCTTCATGCCCTTGCCGCCGCCGCCCGCGGCCGCCTTGATCAGGAGCGGATAGCCGATCTCCTCGCCGAGCGCGACCACCTCCTCGGCCGAGCCGACCGGCTCGGTCGTGCCGGGGATGATCGGGACGCCGGCCGCCTGCATCGCCTGGCGGGCGCGGGTCTTCGAGCCCATCAGCTCGATCGCGCTCGGAGGCGGCCCGATCCAGACGAGCCCGGCTGCCTCGACGGCCTGCGCGAAAGCC
>DASRDA010000014.1:0-31737 GCA_035652835.1 Gaiellaceae bacterium | reverse complement strand
CGCACCGCGCCGAAGCGCGCGCCGCTGCCGAAGGCGAAGCGCGAGCTGGTCGTCTCCGTCGACACCGGCGAGAAGCGCGTCGCCGTGCTCGAAGACGACCAGGTCGCCGAGGTGTACCTCGAGCGCCCGGAGCGCCGGTCGATCGCCGGCAACGTCTACCTCGGCGTCGTCGACAACGTCCTGCCCGGCATGGAGGCGGCGTTCGTCGAGATCGGGCTCGAGAAGAACGGCTTCCTGTACGTCGACGAGATCGTCGGCCCCGAGCTCGAGGGGCGGAAGGGCGCGCGGAAGATCCAGGATCTGATCCAGCGGGGCCAGAACGTCCTCGTGCAGTCCGTCAAGGACCCGATGAAGACGAAGGGTGCGCGGCTCACGACCGAGATCTCGCTGCCCGGCCGCTTCGTCGTCTACGTCCCGCACGGCGAGGGCCTCGGCGTGTCGCGCCGGCTCGAGGACGAGGAGCGCAACCGGCTGAAGGCGATCCTCAAGGAGTGCGCGCCGAAGAACGGCGGCGTGATCGTCCGCACCGCCGCCGAGGGCGCGTCGGCCGAGGACGTCGCGCGCGACCTCGACTTCCTGCAGCGCCTGTGGAAGACGATCGAGGCGCGCGCGAAGACCGCGACCGCGCCGGCGCTCATCTACCAGGAGGCGGAGCTGCCGCTGCGCGTGGTGCGCGACCTCTTCACCGGCGACTTCGAGCGGCTGCTCGTCGACCACGACCGGACGCACAAGCGCATCGTCGGCTACCTGAAGAAGACCTCGCCGCACATGGTCGAGCGCGTCGCGCGCTACCGCGAACGCGAGCCTCTGATGGAGGCGTTCGGCGTCGAGCAGGAGATCCGCTCGACGATCAGCAGGCGCGTCGACCTGCCGTCCGGGGGCTACCTCGTCTTCGACTACGCGGAGGCGTTCACCGTCATCGACGTCAACACCGGCCGCTTCGTCGGCTCGCGGTCGAAGAAGTCCGGCGCGCGGCTCGAGGACACGATCACGAAGAACAACCTCGAGGCCGTGAAGGAGGTCGTGCGGCAGCTCCGGCTGCGCGACATCGGCGGGATCATCGTCATCGACTTCATCGACATGGCGAACCCGAAGAACCGCGCCACGGTCGAGGAGGCGCTGCGCACGGAGCTCGAGCGCGACCGGACGAAGACCTACGTCGTCGAGATCTCGCCGCTCGGCCTCGTCGAGATGACACGCCAGAACGTCACCGACGGGCCGCGCGAGGTGATGACCAAGAAGTGCCCGACGTGCGGCGGCGACGGCATCGTGATCTCCGAGCACACGGCCGCGGTCGACGTCGAGCGGCGGCTGCGCGCGCTCGTGACGCCGGGCTCGCGTGCGAAGGCGTTCAAGGTCGAGGTGGCGGCGCGCGTGGCGTGGCTGATCGCCGGGCCGGGCGGCTCCCGCCTCCACGAGCTCGAGGAGACCACGCGCCGCCGGTTCATCCTGGTCGGCAAGGAGGGTGAGCACCTCGACCACTTCCGCGTGCTCGAGCAGGGGACGCTCGAGAAGGTCGCGCCGGCGCTGCCGCTCGAGGTGGGGCAGGAGGTCGACCTGAAGCTCGGCGAGGTCGGCCTGCACGATCCGGAGGCCGGCGTCGGCAGGCTCGACTCGATCGAGGTCGCCGTCGGCGGCGCAGCCAGGCTCGTCGGCAAGAAGGTGAAGGCGCGGGTCGTGGCGGTCGGCGAGGGCGTCGCGTGGGCGGAGCTGCTCGCGCCCGTTGACCGGGTGCAGGAGCCGCTGACCGCGGAGGCCGAGGCGGAGCGCCCGACCCGCACGCGCCGGGCCGCCGCCAAGGCGCCCGAGGAGGACGAGGCGCCGGGCGAGGCCGAGGCGGACGAGGAGCTCGACGTCGAGGCCGAGGAGGCGGACGGCGAGCAGGCGGCGAAGAAGAAGCGGACGCGGCGCGGCTCGCGCGGCGGCCGCAACCGGCGCAAGAAGGCGACGGCGGCCTCCGCGAACGGCGCGGCTCCGGAGGAGCCGGCGCCCGAGACGGCGGCCTCCGACGGCGACGACGGCGCGGCCCCGGCCGAGGGGCCGGTCATCCACCTTCCGGATCGCGATCTCGACGACGCCGAGCCCGAGGCCGCTCCGAAGAAGAAGACGCGGCGCGGTTCCCGCGGCGGGCGCAACCGGCGCAAGAAGACGGCGGCGACGGCGGCCGCGGGCGCGACCGCGGTGGAGGCGCCCCCCGAGCAAGAGGACGAGGTCGCCGAGGCCGCTTCGGACGGGGCCGGCGCCGACGGCGGCGACGGCGACTGGGAGTACACCCCGATGTCCCAGTGGGACATCGACGACAACTAGGCCGGATCGCTACACTTGGCGGCGCTTCGCGGGCGAACCGCCCGCGATTTTCCACGTCTGGAGTGCGTTCGTGAACGGCTACGCGATCATCCGTCTCGGCGGCAAGCAGTACCGCGTCCGCGAGGGCGAGACGCTCGTCGTCGACCGCGTCAAGGCCGACGTGGGGGCGAGCTTCTCGCCCGAGGTGCTGCTCGGGGACGGATCCCCCGTCACCGCCTGGGTCGTCGCACACGAGCGGGGGCCGAAGATCCGCATCGGCAAGTACCGCCGGCGCACCGGCTACCGGCGCCACACCGGCTTCCGCGCGGCGACGTCGCGCATCGAGATCTCGCTCGGCGGCGCGCGGCGGGCGCCCGCGAGGCGCGCCGAGAAGCCCGACCAGCCGAGGGCGGAGGAGCACGTCAAGGGCATGCCGAGGGGCTACGAGGAGATGACGGTCGCGCAGATCTCGGAGGGCGCGAGGACGTGGAACCGGCCGATGCTCGAGGCGGCGCTCGAGTACGAGCGCGCGCACGCCGCGCGCAAGGGCGCGATCTCGGCGCTCGAGTCGGCGTTGAAGGCGAAGGAGGACTGAGCAGGTCATGGCGCACAAGAAGGGGCTCGGCTCGTCGAAGAACGGGCGCGACTCGAACCCGCAGTACCTCGGCGTGAAGATCTTCGACGGCCAGCAGGTGCAGCCCGGGAACATCATCGTGCGGCAGCGCGGCACGCGCTTCCGCCCGGGCGCCGGCACCGAGATCGGCCGCGACGACACGATCTTCGCGACGAAGGCGGGGACCGTCTCGTTCCGCACGAGCGGCGAGCGCCGGACGATCTCCGTCGTCTAAGGGGCGTGCCTGACACGTAACGGTGCCAGGCACCGTGTCGGATGTTCAACGACCGCGCGCGCATCCACGTCGTCGCCGGCAAGGGCGGCGACGGCGGGCTGAGCTTCCGCCGCGAGAAGTACGTCCCGAAGGGCGGCCCCGACGGCGGCGACGGCGGTGACGGCGGCGACGTGATCCTCGTCGCCGATCCGGCCCTGCGCGACCTGTCGGCGCTCCAGCGGCGGCGCTGGATCGCCGCGGCGAAGGGCGAGAACGGCCGTGGCGCGCGCAAGCACGGCGCGCGCGGCGCCGACGCCGTGCTGCACGTTCCCGTCGGGACCCAGGTGCTCGCCGACGGTGCGGTCGTCGCCGACCTCGCGCACGCGGGCGCGCGCGTCGTGCTGGCGCGCGGCGGCCGCGGCGGTCGCGGGAACGCACGCTTCGTCTCCTCGACGCGGCAGGTGCCGCGCTTCGCCGAGGTCGGGCCCCCCGGGGAAGAGCGCGACGTCGAGCTGCACCTGAAGCTCCTCGCCGACGCGGCCCTGGTCGGGCTGCCGAACGCCGGGAAGTCATCGCTTCTCGCCCGTGTCTCGAACGCGCGGCCGAAGGTCGCGGACTACCCGTTCACGACGCTGCAGCCGGTGCTCGGCACCGTCGAGGCGCCGGACGGACGGCAGCTCGTGGTCGCGGATGTGCCCGGTCTCATCGAGGGCGCGAGCGAGGGGGTCGGGCTCGGCCATGAGTTCCTGGCGCACCTCGAGCGTGCCCGGACGCTCGTGCACGTGATCGACGCCTCGCGCCCTGCGGACGAGCAGTGGCGGACGATCGACGCGGAGCTCGAGGCGTACGGCGCCGGCCTCGGCGAGCTGCCGCAGATCGTCGTGCTCAACAAGATCGACCTCGAGCCCGAGCCGGCGTTCGACGTCGAGGACGAGCGGATCGCGGCGCTGTTTCGCGTGTCCTGTGCGACGGGCGCCGGGATCGACGACTTCCGGCGGCGGCTGTTCGCGCTCGTGCCCGAGCCGGAGGCGGAGCAGCCGGCCGCCGAGGGCGAGCTCGCCGACTACCTCGTCTACCGCCCCCAGCCCACGCCGCGGCCGTGGCGGCTGCTGCGCACCGACTCCGGGTTCCGCGTGGTCGGCGATCCGCCGGCCGCCGAGCTCGAGCGCGCGCTCCGCGCCGCCGGCGCGAAGGCGGGAGTCACCGTCGAGGTCGGCGGCGAGGAGCTGGAGCTCGCGTAGTGCTCGGCCTCTTCGGCGGCGCCTTCGACCCGCCGCACCGCGGACACGTCGAGCTCGCGCGGCAGGCCAAGCAGCAGCTCGGGTTGACGCGCCTCGTGGTCGTGGTCGCGGCGCGACCCGGGCACAAGGACGTGGCGACGCCGGCGGCCGTGCGGTTGCGCCTCGCACGCGCCGCGTTCCCCGACGACGACGTGATCCTCGACGAGCACGCGCGCACGATCGACACGCTCGAGGCGCACCCCGAGTGGCACGACCCGGTGTTCCTGATCGGCGCCGACGAGTTCTGCGACTTCCCTTCCTGGAAGCGCCCCGCCGAGGTGCTCTCGCGAGCCCGACTTGCCGTCGCGACGCGCCCAGGCTTTCCGCGCGAACGGCTCGAGGCGGTGCTCGCGCGGCTGTCCCAGCCCGACCGGGTGCTCTTCTTCGACCTCGACCCGATGCCGGTCGCGTCGCGCGATCTTCGCGCCCGGCTCGAGGCGGGTGCGGACGTCGGCGACGAGGTGCCTGCCGCGGTGCGCGAGATCATCCGGCGCGAGAGGCTTTACCGCGCCTGAGCAGGGGTACAATCGACCCGCTTGAGCCCGATCGAACAGGCACGCCGCATCGCGGCGCTCGTCCAGGACAAGCTCGCGCGCGACGTCGTCATCCTCGACATGCGGCCCGTGTGCACGTACACCGACTACTTCGTCGTGTGCACCGGCGGGAACCCGCGGCAGACGGCGGCGATCTGGGACGAGGTGCACGACCGCCTGAAGCGCGAGAACGGGCTGCTTCCGCGCTCGGTCGAGGGCACGACGCAGGGGACGTGGATCATCGCCGACTACCTCGACGTCGTCCTCCACGTCTTCACGCCCGACGCGCGGGACTTCTACCGGCTCGAGGAGCTGTGGGACGACGTCCCGCACGAGTCGGTAGGCGCGGCCATGGGCTGAAACTGTTTCGATCGGGACGATCGAAACAGTTTCCGTTCGCCGCGTCGTCCAAAGCGGACGTGTCTTCTGGTATGACAACGATCCGGCCGACGCCGCCGGAACCGTGGCTGCGGCCATGCTCACCACGAACCCGAAGGGAACGCTCGCGGAGGCCGAGATCGCGGCGGCTGCGATCGAGGCCGGCATCGGCGTCGCCAGCGTCGTTACGTTGCGCCTCGCCCGGTCGAGGAGCAACCAGCTGCTGGGCATCCGCTGGGCTCGCGATTACGAGTTCAGGGCTACACTGAGGCGGCTCGCGGGCCCATAGCTCAGTTGGGAGAGCGCCGCGATGGCATCGCGGAGGTCGCCGGTTCGAGCCCGGCTGGGTCCATCACGCAACGCGGCGAATCGCCCGAACCGGCATCGTTGACCCTCGCTTCCCGCGAGCTGATCGACTCAGACGGCCACGCGGCGTTCGGGCGGCTCTGCCCGCAGGAGGCCCGCGAGCTCCTGGTCGAGATCCTGCGGGCGGCGCCGTCGCTTCCAGAGGAACGCTGCGACCGCCGCGAGCGGCACGACCGCGGGGAAGGCGAGCGTCCACCACGGAAACGACGCGCGGTGACCCGGGGTCGAGACGTGCCAGGTGGTCGTGTCGACGTCGAACCACGGGCGGACCGCCAGCACGCCTCCGTGCAGGGAGAGCCGCGCCTGGTAGATCGTGTTCTGGTTGGTCAGCGGCAGGCCGACGCAGTGAGCGACGCCGCGCACGGTGTCGAGCGCGTGCACGAACGGGTAGCCGCCGGGGTTGCTGTAGAGCGTGTAGACCCAGCGTCCGTCCGCGCTCGCGGTCCTGACGACCGGGTAGCCCTGCATCACCCAGTCCTTCTGCGTCCGGTCGGCGATCCGGCCGGGCAGGAGGCGGTCGTCGCGCAGATCGTAGGCCCGGACGACGTAGTGCTGGAGGTCGCCGTTCACGAACTGGATCAGGTAGAGCCGCGATCCGTCCGGGGAGAGCGCGTCGTAGCTGAAGGTGCCGGGCAGCGTGATCCGCTTGACGACGGTCATCCGCCGCGGGTCGACGACGAGGAAGCTGCTCGGGGCGGTCGCGGGTTGTGCCGGGCCGAGCACGAGCATCCGGCCCTTCCGCGAGAGCCCCTCGCCGGTGGCCGGATACCCGACCGAGGGAATACCCCAGGAGCCCGAGAGGTCGAGCCAGCGCGCGACGCTCCCGTCCGACGTCTGGATCGCCTCGAGGACCGTCTTGTTCGAGACGCCGACGGCGACGTAGCGGAGGTGGCCGCTTCTCGAGACGACCCCGCTTCCGCCCTGTGTCACGAACATCGGCCCGTCGCCGGCGGCGGCCGGCGCGACCGCGAGGGCACCGAGGACGGCCAAGCAGAGACAGAGCCTGCCGAACATCGCTCCTCCTTCGACGATGACGGAGTAGTACGTCGGCGGCGGTCGATCAGGTCCGCTGCTCGCGGCCGACTCCCATCCGCGCTACGGATCGACGATGACGACGACGCCGCTCGGCGCGTCGAGCGCCTCCACCGTCCGCCGAGCCGCCTCCTCGACGTGCACGCGCGGCTCGGGCGGCAGATCGCCGCCCTCGTGGTAGGTGCCCGGCCCGTAGAAGAAGCCGTAGCGAAGAACGACGCCACCGGCCGCGAGCGTCGAGCGCTCCAGCTCCTCGACGCCGCGACGGGTCTCGCCCTCCGTCTCCCACGCGACGCTCTGCGCGAGGTAGCGCGCACCCTGAGCTGCGGCTAGGAGGTTGGCGTTCCCCTCGACGCGCATCCGCGCGTTGCGCGCAGAGTCGATCTCCTCTTCCCGGTCGGGGAGGTCGGTGAGCTCGTTCACGACGACGTCGGGCGCGAACGCCTCGACCGCCTTCCGAACGCCTTCCCCGTCGTACGCGTCGCACACGACCGGCTCGGCGCCGACCTCCGCGAGCGTCCGCGCTCCCTCGGGCGACCGCGTCATGCCGGCGACGGTGTGCCCCGCCGAGACGAGCAGCCGGACGAGCGGCACGCCGACCGCTCCGGTCGCGCCCGCGACGAAGACCCGCACTCGCCGCGCGGGGTCAGTCGCCCGGCGGCCGCACGACGCAGCCGCCGTTCGCCTGCTGCACGACGAGCGGCAGCTCGCGCTCGCCGAGCCACGACTCGATGGCGCGCGCCACCTCCGCGACGAGACGCTCCTCGACGCTTCCGGCGAAGCCGACGCGAAGGGCGCAGCGGTCGCCGTCGTCGACGACGACGGCTTCGAGGCCGTGCTCGGCGAGGGCCTGCGTCAGGTCGGCGGCGAGGCCGCGGCGGGGCATGTCGACCTCGATCGTCGCCGGCATGCGCGCGTCGTACCCATTCCCGCCGCGGCTTACGCCTCCGCGGCGCTCAGGTCGAGCTCCAGGAAGCGCGCTCCCGGCACCGGATTCGTCCGGTACGGCGCGATCTCGCGGAAGCCGAGCCGCTCGTAGAGCGCCTGCGCCGTCTCCATCCCGGGCACGGTGTCGAGCCGCATCCGCCGGTAGCCGACGCGGCGACCTTCCTCGACCACCGCGGCGGCGAGCGCGGCGCCGACGCGCCGGCCGCGCCACGGCGTGCGCACGTACAGCCGCTTCATCTCGCAGATCTCCGCGTCCAGACGGCGCAGGGCCACGCAGCCGGCGAGCTCCCCGCGGTCGCGCGCCACCAGCAGGGCGCCGCCGGGTGGGGCGTAGTCGCCCGGCAGGCTCGCCACCTCCCGCTCGAACCCCTGGAAGTCCAGGGAGAAGCTGAGCCCGGCCGCGTACTCGCGCAGGAGCTTGCGAACGGTTGGGATGTCCTCTGCGCGGGCAGAATCGATCTGTGGGCTGGTCACAACCGTCACCGATTTCCTAGACTCCGCTCATGTCGAGCACCGCCTGGGAGCTGCTCTTCATGATGCTGATCCTGAAGATCCCGATCGCGTACCTCTGCTTCGTCGTGTGGTACGCGATCAAGGCCGAGCCGGAGCCGGGCACCGATCCGCACGACTACTCGGTCTGGCGGCCGTGGCGCAAGCCGACCGGGCCGCGCCCGCGCCGCGGCGGCCCGCACGGAACGCGCGACCCCCGGCCCGTGCTGCACGCGCGCGCCCGCGAGCGCGAGCACTCGGGGACGCCGACGCCGCGGTAGCGACCGGGTAGAGTCCGGGCGTGGCCTCGACGCCCCGCGACAGCTTCCGCCCGGCCGACGCGGTCGCCGGGCTGATGGCGGCGGGCGCGCTCTTCCTCGGCGTCTTCGAGCTCTTCTACCGGCCCTTCCGGCTCGCGCCGGCGGCGGTGATCCTGATCCTGATCGCGACGATCATGAGCAAGGAGCAGCAGCGGCTGATCGCCCTCGCGCTCGCGGTCGTCGGCATCTGCTTCGTCGTCGGCACGGCGCTGCAGGTGATCACGAACCACCCGCTGTACTGACCCGCTCCCGGCTCCGAAGGAGTCGCGACACGCCGCTGGTACAACTAGAGGATGAGCGCCCACGACGTCGACGGGCTGAACGCAGGCTACGCGCGCGCGCTCCTCGACGAGTACCTCGAGAACCCGGGCGCCGTCCCGTCGGAGTGGCGCGCGCTCTTCGAGAGCGGCGACTCGCCGCTGCTGACGACGCATCCGGGCGTCGCCCGCCTGCTCGAGACGGTCGCAGCGCGCGACGGGAACGGCCACGCCCCGCCGGCTCCCGCTGCCGCCCCTCCGGCCGCAGCCCCGTCAGCGGTCGACGCGCAGCTCCTCGGCGGCGTCGCCGCCGCCATGGCGCTCGTCAAGGCGCACCGGACGCACGGCCACCTCGCGGCGCGGCTCGACCCGCTCGGCTCCGAGCCGGTCGGCGACCCGTCGCTCGAGCCGCTGCGGCTCGAGCCGAAGCTGACACCCGAGCTGCAGGCGCGGATCCCGGCATCGGTGCTGCGCGTCGCGGTGCCCGGCGAGACGCTCGCCGAGGTGCTGCCCGCGCTCGCGGAGACGTACTGCGGCACGATGGCCTACGAGCTCGAGCACCTCTCCGACCACGAGCAGCGCGTGTGGCTGCGGCAGGCGATCGAATCGTGGCGCTACCGGCAGCCGCTCGCGCGCGAGGAGAAGATCGCGCTCTTCCGCCGCCTCTGCGAGGTCGAGGGGATGGAGCGGTTCCTGCGCAAGCGCTTCCTCGGGCAGAAGCAGTTCTCGCTCGAGGGCCTCGACGTGATGATCCCGATGCTCGACGAGACGATCGAGCTCGCGGCGGAGGCGGGCGCGCACGAGGTCGTGATGGGGATGGCCCACCGCGGCCGGCTGAACGTCCTCGCGCACACGATCGGCATGCCCTACGAGCAGATCCTGCGCGAGTTCGAGGGCGAGCGGACGATCGAGGCCGTCGCCGCCGACCCGGAGGGCGGCACCGGCGACGTCAAGTACCACCTCGGCGCCCACGGCACGCGCACGACCGCGAACGGCAAGGTCGGCGTGCGCATCGTCGCGAACCCGAGCCACCTCGAGGCCGTCAACCCGGTGGTCGAGGGGCGCGCACGTGCGGAGCAGACGGATCGCTCGACCGGCGCCGGCCTCCACGACCCGGCCGTCGCGCTGCCGCTCCTCCTGCACGGCGACGCCGCGTTCGCGGGCCAGGGGGTGGTGGCGGAGACCTTCAACCTGCACGACCTCGCGGGCTACTCGACCGGCGGCACGCTGCACCTGATCACGAACAACCAGATCGGGTTCACCACCGATCCGAACCAGGGGCGCTCCACGCGCTACTCGAGCGACCTCGCCAAGGGATTCGACGTCCCGATCGTGCACGTGAACGCCGACGATCCCGAAGCCGCGATCTCGGCCGTTCGCCTCGCGATGGCGTACCGCCGCCGCTTCGGCCAGGACGTCGTGATCGACCTCGTCGGCTACCGGCGCTTCGGCCACAACGAGCAGGACGAGGCCGCGTACACGCAGCCGCTCCAGGCCGAGGAGATCGCCTCGCACCCGAGCGTGCGCGAGCTCTACGAGGAGCAGCTCGTCGAGGAGGGCGTGCTGACCCGCGACGAGGCGGAATCCTTCGTGCAGCAGGTCGAGACGGCGCTGCGTGCGGCGCACGAGCGCCTGAAGGCGTCGTTCGCGCAGGGCGCAAAGGTGGAGCACGACGGGCTCCACGCCGCCTCGGTCGGAGCCGACGTCGTGACCGCCGTCGCCGCCGACGAGCTCGAGGCGCTGAACGAGGAGCTGCTCACCACTCCCGACGACTTCGAGATCCATCCGAAGCTGGCGCGCCAGCTCGAACGGCGGCGGGCCGCGCTCGAGGAGGGCGGCATCGACTGGGGCCACGCGGAAGCGCTCGCCTTCGCGTCGCTCCTCGTCGACGGCATCCCGATCCGGCTCACCGGCCAGGACACCGAGCGCGGCACGTTCTCGCAACGGCACCTCGTGCTGCACGACCACCGAACGAACGAGACGTACACGCCGATGCAGAACCTCGCCGACGCGTCGGCGTCGTTCGAGGTCTTCAACTCGCCCCTCTCCGAGTACGCGTGCATGGGCTTCGAGTACGGCTACTCGGCGGCCGCGCCCGAGGCGCTCGTCCTGTGGGAGGCGCAGTACGGCGACTTCGCGAACGGCGCGCAGATCGTCATCGACCAGTTCATCTCCTCCGCGCTCTCGAAGTGGCGCGAGACCTCGCGACTCACGCTCCTGCTGCCGCACGGTTACGAGGGCAACGGGCCCGAGCACTCGAGCGCACGGCTCGAGCGCTTCCTGCAGCTCGCGGCGCAGGAGAACCTGCGGGTGGTCAGCTGCACGACCGCGGCGCAGTACTTCCACCTGCTGCGGCGGCAGGCGCTCGACGCCGTCGCGCGTCCGCTCGTCGTGATGACGCCGAAGGGGCTGCTGCGGCTGCGCGAGGCGACGTCGTCGCCGGCCGACCTGAGCGGCGGCCGCTTCGAGGCGGTGCTGGACGACGCGCGGTCGGACAAGGGCGGCGTCCGGCGGCTCGTCCTGTGCGCGGGCAAGGTCTACTACGACATCGCCGGCCACGAGGCGCGCGCTGACGCGCAGCACGTGGCGCTCGCCCGCGTCGAGCAGCTCTATCCGTTCCCCACCGACGCGGTGCGCGAGCTGATCGCGTCGTACCCGGCGCTCGACGAGGTCGTCTGGGCGCAGGAGGAGCCGCAGAACATGGGCGCGTGGCGGTCGATCCGCCACCGGCTCGAGGAGGCCGCCGCCGGCCGCCCGCTGCGGTTCGTCGGCCGCCCCTGGCGCGCGAGCCCGTCCGAGGGCTACCCGACCGCGCACCTGGTCGAGCAGGACCGCATCGCGCGGACGGCGCTGGCCTAGGTGCGCGTGGCTACGGGCGCTTGCGCCGGGCGCGCTGCGCCTCGACCACCTGTCGGGCAACGCGCGGCCCGTGCGTCCGTGCCTGCTTCAGCACCCAGCGGCGCTGCTTCGGCGGCAGGCGCCGCCACACGTCCCACACCGTCAGCGCGATGCCGACGGGTCCGAGGCGGCGGGTGATCAGGCGCGGCACTCCCGTATTGTGACCGATCTGGTCTAAACTGCCGCGGCGGGAAAAAGTCGCGTCGATGCAGGAGGATTCAATGCCGGTCGAGACTCCATCGCTGTTCTCGCAGGTCATCCAGGAGCACCTGGAGCTGAAGCGGCGGAACGCGGCGCTCGAGCACGAGATGCCCCTCGAGCGGTACATGACGGACGACCCGTTCGAGAACCACCCCCTCTTCAAGACCGAGGAGCAGGCTCGGATCGAGGACACGATGGACGGCGTGAAGTCGATCGTCGACGAGCCGACCTCGCTCGAGTGGCCGGCGGAGGACACGTTCATCGACGCGCCGGTCGCGCCGAACGGCGACCACGCCGACCCCGACCAGCCGTCAGACGAGAACCTCTGGTCCCGCTCCCGCGACTTCGACTGGGGAGACTGACAAGCGTGGAAACTGTTTCGCGGACATGTCCGCGAAACAGTTTCAGCGACTGACCCGCCAGGGTCCTGCCAGCGCCGGCGGCCGGAGCCGGGCTTCGCCCGGCGGGAGGCCAAGCAGCGTCAGAGATTTTCGCGACAAGAAGAAGGGGGTTAACGGGGGAAACATGGTTTCCCCCGTTCTTTCATGGTGCACTCAGGTGCGCCCAGAGGTTGTCCATCATCTGCTTCATCGGCGACTGCGTGACCGAGCCGCAGAAGTTGAGCACGCCCGCGTCGAAGACCTTGGCGCCGTTCGGCAGCTCGTAGTACGTCATCTGCGCCGTCTTCCCCGCGCCCAGCAGGTCGGGGATCTGCGCGAGCACGATCGTGCCCGGGGGCGACTGCGGCGACGCCGCGTCGATCTCGATCCCGAAGCCGCCGACCTGGCCGCCGAACGTCGAGCCGTCGCCGAGGCCTGTGCCGTTCCACAGCCACGGCGCCGCCGCGGCGTCGACGACCGTGTACTGGCCGCGATGCCTGCCGTCGTCGCTGGCGACGTAGGCCGCGCCGAGCAGCGCCGCCTCGGGCCGCCCGGCCTGCCGCCACTCGCCGATCTTGCGCAGCACCTGCCCGCGCTTGTCGACGTGCCAGAAGAAATTGTTCGCCGAGAGGAACATGAGGTTGCCGCCGAGGTCGCGGAAGCGCCGGACGACGTCGTACTCGTGCGCCGTGACGTACTCCTCGTGCCCCTCGAAGACGATCAGGTCGTAGTCCTTGGCGAGGACGTCGCCGCTCCGGATCCGGTCGAAGTCGGAGTCCGAGACGAACTCGGCGTTGTGGCGGCCCCAGTAGAACCAGTGCAGGAACGGCAGGTCGTAGCGGTAGTAGCGCGGCGGCACCCCGCGCGCGATGTATGTGCGGCCGAGCGCGACGGACCGGTTCGGCGGGCCGGCGTACCAGGTGTCGCCGTAGCCGTTCCCGTCGACGTCCTGGAAGTTGTACGCCTGCCAGGTGTTCGTCGGCAGGACGACGAGCACGCGACTCGTCTTGCCGAGCACCGCCGGACGCACGACGAACGGCGCGTAGCCGATCCGGCCGTCCGGGCCCGAGAGCTCCACGTAGTAGAGGCCGCTCGCCACCTTGGGAACCCGGAACGCGATCGTGTGCGGGCGGCTCGTCCAGCGCCGCCAATCGAGGGTGTGCACGCTCTCGTCGACCGGGACGCCGCCCATCTGGTTGTCGGCGTACGTGACGTACGTCTCGGGGCCGGCCTGGAACACGCGATAGGTCAGGGCCGGCTCGTCCGTCGCGATGTGGAGCGCCGCGATCTGCCCGGGGGCGTAGCTCGGCTGCGAGAAGCCCGCGTCGATCCCCTGGATGCGCACGACCACGCCCCGCTCGTACCGGCCGACGAACGCGTTCGGCGCGCCGTACTCGATGCCGTTGCCCGCCAGGTCGACGGCGGCCAGGCGGATGAGGTACGTCCGCGGGTTCAGGTTCGACGACGGCGTCCACGTCAGCTCGTGCTCGCCGCGCCCGAGCTTCGCGGTGAGCGCGTACATCACGTGCGGCACCTTCACCGTGCGCGTGACGTCCATCGTCACCGTGGCCGGCTCGCGCAGAACGAAGCGGATGTGCGCCGCATCGCGAAACCCGTCCCCGTTCGGGCTCACCGTCGTGAGCAGCTTCGAGTCGCCGGCGAACGGACGCGAGCCGTCGTCGACCGCGAGACCGACGAGCTCCGGCGGGTGCGTGTCCACGCGCAGGAACCGAGAGACGAGCACGCTCACGCCGCTCACGAGCTGCACGGCGTAGCGGCCGTCGGGAACCCGCCGGCCCGCGATCGTGCCGTTCCACTGCACCGAGATCGTCGTGCGCGGCGATTGCGGGTCGATCCAGCCGACCGGCCGTCCGTTCAGGTGGACGAGGCGCACACCCGCGGGCATCGCCGCGTCGAGCTGGGCGGTGACGACGACGATCGTGTGGAGAGGCGAGAAGTCGGCGGTGCTGATGGTGAGCGTCGCGGCGCGCGCGGGGGCGGCGAAGGCGAGCGCCGACAGGACGACCGGGGCGAGGCGACGCAACGCGCCGAACTCTATCCGGCGCGTCCTCGAGCCTTATGACGCGCGCTGCTCGAGCTCGTTCGCCTTGTTCGTGAGCGCGGCGAAGCCGGCCTGCAGCCAGTCGTTCGCGCCGGCCGCCGCGAGGGTCCAGCTCAGCAGCCGTCCGTAGCGCGGCGCCAGGATCTGCGTCACGCCGAGCCCGGCCGCGACCCACGTTCCGATGCAGCGCGAGCAGGTGACGAGCTCGCCGACCGCCTGCCGGAAGTCGCCCGTCTCGACCGGGTCCTCGCCGCCCTCGTGCGCCTGCCCCTCGACGAACGGCTCGCGCAGGAAGCTCGTCACCTCGTCCCGGCTGATCGTCCGCGAGGCCTTGTACGTAGCGAGGCCGAGGACGACCAGGTCGAGCGCGTCGTGCTCGCGCGGGTCGCGCCCGAGCAGGTGCGCGAGCGCGCCGGCGGCGGCGAGTCCGCCGGTGAAGGCGCCCGTGATCGCCGCGTACGCGCCGTACGGCGGGCGCGGGCTCGAGCGCGTCTCGGGGACGGTGGGCGTGGCGGTCACGGCGGTTACCCTGTCCCTGCCGTGCCGCCGCTGAAAACATCGTCGGCATACGCCCCCACCGGGGACCAGCCGCAGGCGATCGAGACGCTCTCGGCCGGGCTGCGGGCGGGCGACCGGTACCAAACGCTTCTCGGCGCCACCGGCACAGGGAAGACGGCGACGATGGCGTGGATCATCGAGCAGGTGCAGAAGCCGACGCTGGTGATCGCCCACAACAAGACGCTCGCCGCCCAGCTCTGCAACGAGTTCCGCGAGTTCTTTCCGTCGAACGCGGTGGAGTACTTCGTCTCGTACTACGACTACTACCAGCCTGAGGCGTACGTCCCCCAGGCCGACCTGTACATCGAGAAGGACTCGTCGCAGAACGACGACATCGCGCGGCTCCGGCTCGCCGCCACGTCTGCGCTCTTCACACGCCGCGACGTGGTCGTCGTCGCCTCGGTGTCGTGCATCTACGGCCTCGGCTCGCCGGAGGAGTGGCGCGAGCGCCTGCTCTACCTCGACGTGGGGGAGGAGCACGACCGCGACGCGGTGCTGCGGAAGCTGATCGAGTCGCAGTACGTCCGGAACGACACCGTGCTCGGGCGCGGGCGCTTCCGCGTGAAGGGCGACGTGCTCGAGGTGCAGCCTGCGAACGCGGAGACCGCGTACCGCGTCTCGTTCTTCGGCGACGAGGTGGAGCAGATCACGCACTTCGACCCGCTCTCCGGCGAGATCTTCTCGAAGCTCGACAACCTGGCGATCTGGCCGGCGACGGAGTACGTCACGTCGAAGCCCACGATCGACCGTGCGGTCGGCGAGATCCGCGAGGAGCTCGAGCAGCAGGTGAAGCTGTTCGAGGCGCAGGGGCGGATGCTCGAGGCGCACCGGATCCGCCAGCGGACCGAGTACGACCTCGAGCTGCTGCAGGAGCTCGGCTTCTGCTCCGGGATCGAGAACTACTCGCGCATCCTCGAAGGGCGCCCGCCGGGGTCGCACCCGTTCACGCTGCTCGACTACTTCCCCGACGACTTCGTCGTCTTCGTCGACGAGTCGCACCAGACGGTGCCGCAGATCGGCGGCATGTACGAGGGCGACCGCTCGCGCAAGCAGACGCTGGTCGACTACGGCTTCCGCCTGCCGTCGGCGCTCGACAACCGGCCGCTCCGCTTCGACGAGTTCCTCGAGAAGGTGCCGCAGATGGTGTTCGTCTCGGCGACACCCGGCCCGTGGGAGCTGCGCCACTCGACGCGCGTCGCCGAGCAGCTGATTCGGCCGACGTACCTCGTCGATCCGGAGGTCGAGCTGCGGCCGACGCGCAACCAGATCGACGACCTGCTGAACGAGATCCGGCACCGCGAGGACCGCGGCGAGCGCGTCCTCGTGACGACCTTGACGAAGAAGATGGCCGAGGACCTGACCGACTACCTGCTCGAGGCCGGCGTGAAGGCGCGCTATCTCCACTCGGAGGTCGACACGCTCGAGCGGATCCAGATCATCCGCGAGCTGCGGCTCGGCGACTACGACGTGCTCGTCGGCGTGAATCTCCTGCGCGAGGGCCTCGACCTGCCGGAGGTGTCGCTCGTCGCGATCCTCGACGCCGACAAGGAGGGCTTCCTGCGCGGCAAGACGGCGCTCGTGCAGACGATCGGCCGGGCGGCGCGCAACGTCAACGGCAAGGTGCTGATGTACGCCGACAAGCAGACCGAGGCGATCAAGGGAGCGATCGACGAGACGAACCGCCGCCGCGAGGTGCAGCTCGCCTACAACGAGGAGCACGGGACGACGCCGATCTCGATCGTCAAGGGCGTCTCGGACATCGCGGAGTTCCTCGCGCTCGAGCAGCCGCACGTGCCGCGGTCGCGGCGCCGCCGGGGCGACAAGCTGGAGGGGATGTCGCGCGAGGAGCTCGAGAAGCTCGTCGTCACGCTCGAGGAGGAGATGTTCCAGGCGGCCGAGGAGCTGCGGTTCGAGTACGCGGCGAAGCTCCGCGACGAGATCAAGGAGCTGCGCCGCGAGCTGAACGCCCTCGCCGAGGCAGCCGCATGAAACGGCTGCGGGAGCTTCTCGGGAACCCGGTTCGCGACGGAGTCGCGAACCAGGCTTCGGGGGTTTCGCCGTGAGCGCAGGCTTCATCGCGGCGATCCTGGTCTCGGGCTTCATCACGGGCGCGCTGGCGCGGTTCGCGCTGCCCGGCCCCGACCCGATGCCGATCTGGCTCACGACCGCGATCGGTCTCGTCGGCTCGATCGCGGGCGCGGTCGTCGGCCGCGAGGCGTCGAACAACAACGGCTACGCGATCTCGTTCGTCTCGTTCGGCGTGGCGATCGCGCTCGTCGCGGCCTACCGGCACTTCGTGCAGCGGCGGCCGATCTTCGGCCCGGGCGCGCTGCGCTTCCCGGAGCGGGGGGTCGGCGTGGAGGGCTACCGCGCCCGGTTGAAGAAGGCGGGCATCGACCCGGAGGCGCTGACGCCCGACCCGCGGCGGCTCGAGCGCGCCCGCCTCCTGCAGGCGCTCCAGGAGCTCCACCGCGCCGGCATCCTCGACGACGAGGAGCTGGAGGCGAAGACGGCGGCCGTGGAGAAACGTGACGGTGCCTGACACCTAACGGTGTCAGGCACCGTCACGGAACCGTGCCCCCGGCCGCGGAAACCGGCGGCGCGCGACGACCGCCCAGCCGTCCCCGCCGCGGATCCAGCTCTCGACGTCGAGCGACCGCTCGTCGGCGACGTAGACGACGCAGCCGCGCGCCTCGCCGCGCCGCCGCGGCCGCGGCTGTCCGAGACCGGGGGCGATCGAGACGACCGCGCTCGCCGCGCCGGCGTCGAGCACCTCGAACTCGTGGCGCTCGCTGACGGCGCATTGGTGGATGTGGCCGCCGACGATCAGCTCCGCGCCGCAGTCGACGAGCCGGGCGAGCACGTGCGTCCGGCGCGCGACGGGCCGCTTCCGCGTGCGCCAGGGCGCGCCGATCAGCTGGTGATGCAGGGCGACGACGCGCAGGGCGCCGGGCTCCGCCGCCGCGAGCCGTTCCGCGACGCGCGCGAGCCGGTCGTCGCCGACGCCCCCCGACTGGTGCCGCCACGGCCTCACCGAGTTGACGCCGACGACGTGCAGGCCCGCCGACGCGTGGATGGGCTCGGTCGTCGTCCACTGCCGCTCGAACTCGCGCCACGGCGAGGTGAAGCGGGCGGGAAAGGTGTACGGGATGTCGTGGTTGCCGGGGACGGCGAGGACCGGCACGTCCAGCCCGCCGAGCGCGCGCGCCGCCCGTTCGTGCTCGGTCCGGCGCCCGCGGTGGGTGAGGTCGCCGCTCGCGATCACGAGCTCCGGCGCCGTCCGCTCGACGAGCTCGACGAGCTCGTGTCCGACGGATGCGTCCTCCCGCGCCCCGACGTGCAGGTCGGAGACGTGGAGGATGCGCGTCGGCGTCGTCGAAGGAGCCTCCGTGCCCATTTGGGGTATCCGTCTCCTCCGCACGACGCCGTATACAGTGACTGCGATGGCCGACGAGCAGTCAACCGAGATCTTCGACGACCTCTACCTCGGGCTGCGTGCGGGCGGCGCCATGCGCAAGCAGCGGCGGGGGGAGCAGCTCACGGCGGAGGAGCGCGAGGCGCTCGGCCGCTGGCAGCGGCTGTCGCCGTGGCGGAAGGGCATCGCGATCGGCGGCTTCGCGGTCGGCACGTTCGGCCTCGGCTTCACGCTCGGCGGCCTCGTCTTCGGCCGCTGGCGCAAGGCCTGAGCACCTCCTGACACGTAACGGTCTCAGGCACCGTGAAGAACGTGCGGATCGAGGTCGTCAAGGGCGACATCACCGAGCAGCGCGTCGACGCGATCGTCAACGCCGCCAACGGGTCGCTGCTCGGCGGAGGCGGCGTGGACGGCGCCATCCATCGCGCCGGCGGCCCCGCGATCCTCGAGGAGTGCCGGAGCCTCGGCGGGTGCGAGACCGGCGACGCGAAGGCCACCACCGCGGGGCGGCTGCCGGCGACGTGGGTGATCCACACCGTTGGCCCCGTCTGGCGGGGAGGGGGAGCCGGCGAGCCGGATCTGCTCGCGTCCTGCCACCGGCGCGCGCTCGAGGTGGCGGACGAGCTCGGCGCACGCAGCGTCGCGTTCCCGGCGATCTCGTGCGGCCTCTACGGCTACCCCGTCGATCAGGCGGCGCGCGTCGCGCTCGGCGCCGTCCGCGGCCACGACCTCGACCTCGTCCGCTTCGTGCTCTTCGACGACGCCGCGTACGACGCCTTCGCGCAGGCGCTCTCCGAGAGCTAGCCCCCTATCGCTCGGCGTCGCTGGCGCTGAAGAGCACCGCCGGCCGCTCCTCCTCGCCGGGATCGACGCCGCGGACGATCACGTCGGTGAGCGTCGCGATCAGCGATGCGATCGGGATCGCGAGCAGCACGTAGAAGCCGCCGAGCAGCAGCCCGGTCGCCGTGACCGAGACGAGCACGAAGAGCGGCGACAGCCCGACCGCGCGCCCGAGCAGCCGCGGCGAGACGACGTAGTCCTCGAGCATCCGCACGGCGAGCACGGCCACGCCGGCCCCGATCGCGACGCCCAGAGAGGCGGTGAAGCCGATGCCCACCGCCAGCGCGCCCGCCGCGAGCGGACCGATCACGGGGATGAGCTCGACGATGCCGGCGAAGATCCCGATGAGCAGGAAGTACGGCTCGCCGATCAGCCAGAACGCGAGCGACAGCAACGTCCCGACGAAGCAGACGAGGATCAGCTCGCCGCGCACGAACGCGCCGAGGCGGGCGTCGATCAGGTTCCACGTCTCGCGGACGACCCTTCGCTTCGGCCGGGAGACGAGCGAGAGGACGAGCCGCATCGCGCGGTCGCGCTCGAACACCCAGTAGGCGGCGCTCGCGAACGTGAAGAAGATCCCGACCAGCACCTCGAACGCCGTCTTGGTCGCCGAGATCGCCGGATGGATCAGGCTCGTGCCCGACGGCAGCCGCTTCAGGCGCTTCTGGATCGCGACGAGGATCTCGTGGCGGAGACCGGTCGAGTGTTTTGCCTCGTGGTTGAGCTGGCTCTGCGAGTGCGGCACCGCGTTGATCGCCGCGGTGACCTGGCTCGAGAGGCGCGGCACGACGAACCAGAGCAGCAGCGCGATCAGGCCCGCGAACGCGAGGTAGTGGAGGAGCACGCCGACCCCGCGCGGAATGTGCCGGCGGTACAGCGCCTCGACGCCGGGACGCATCGCCGCGGCGATGATGAAGGCGAGCAGAAGCAGCGCGATGAGCGCGCGCAGCTTCCAGAGCGCGAGCGCCACGACGACGATCCCGACGACGACGAGCGTGGCGATGGCGGCGCGGCGGGCAGTCTGCGTCACTCGGCACGTTCTGCCCTCGAAAGGCCGGATCAGAACGGCGTTCAGGGCCTGTACGAACACCTGTTCGCCCGGTAGACTGGTCGGCACATGCCTGCCGACGAGCTCGTCGTCCACGGCGCCCGGGAGCACAACCTCAAGGACATCACCGTCCGGCTCCCCCGGAACGCGCTCATCTGCATCACCGGCCTCTCCGGGTCCGGCAAGTCGAGCCTCGCCTTCGACACGATCTACGCGGAAGGACAGCGCCGCTACGTCGAGTCGCTCTCCGCGTACGCGCGGCAGTTCCTGCAGATGATGGAGAAGCCCGACGTCGACTCGATCGACGGCCTCAGCCCGGCGATCTCGATCGACCAGAAGACGACGTCGCGGAACCCCCGCTCGACGGTGGGCACCGTCACCGAGATCTACGACTACCTGCGCCTGCTCTACGCGCGCGTCGGGCGCCCGCACTGCCCCGTCTGCGGGCGGCCGATCGCGGGGCAGTCGATCGACTCGATCGTCGAGCAGATCCTCGCGCTGCCGGAACGCACGCGGTTCACCGTCAACGCGCCCGTCGTGCGCGACCGGAAGGGCGAGTACCGCGACCTCTTCGAGGACCTCCGCAACGAGGGCTTCTCGCGCGTGAAGGTCGACGGCGAGCCGCACCAGCTCGAGGACCCGCCGGCGCTCGACAAGAAGTTCAAGCACACGATCGAGGTGGTCGTCGACCGGCTGGTGATGAAGGAGGACATCCGCACGCGGCTGACACAGTCGGTCGAGACGGCGGTGCAGCTCGCCGAAGGCCTCGTGACCATCGACGTCGTCGACCCGGAGCAGGGCGTCGTAGAGAGCCGCACCTACAGCGAGCGCTTCGCATGTCCGGAGCACGGCGTCTCGCTGCCGGAGCTGCAGCCGCGCGTGTTCTCGTTCAACTCGCCGCACGGAGCCTGCCCGCGCTGCACCGGGCTCGGCGCGCAGCAGGAGATCGACCCGGACCTGCTCGTGCCCGACCCGTCGCTGTCGATCGACGACGGCGCGCTCGTGCCGTGGGCGGTCGGCGGCTCCGGCTTCTACGAGTCGGTGGTGCAGGCGGTGGCCGATCGCTACGAGATCCCCACCGACGTGCCGTGGAGCGAGCTGACGAGCGAGCAGCAGGACCTCTTCCTGCACGGGACGCGCGGCGACAAGGTCTACGTCCAGTACCGCAACCGGATGGGCCGGCGCCGCTCCTACATGGTGGCGTTCGAGGGGATCGTGAAGTCGCTCGAGCGCCGCTACCGCGAGACGGACTCGTCGACGCAGCGCGAGCGCATCGAGGAGTACATGTCTTTCCGTCCGTGCCCGGTGTGCAAGGGCGCGCGGCTCAAGCCCGAGGTGCTGGCGGTCACCGTCGGCGACCGCAACATCCACGAGTTCACGCAGATGTCGATCACGCGCGCGCTCGCGTTCCTCGACTCGCTCGACCTGACGCCGACCGAGCAGCTGATCGGCGCGAGGATCGTGAAGGAGATCCGGGAGCGGCTGACCTTCCTCGACGACGTCGGGGTCGGCTACCTGCAGCTCGACCGCGCCTCGGCGACGCTGTCCGGCGGCGAGGCGCAGCGTCTGCGGCTCGCGACGCAGATCGGTTCGCAGCTCGTCGGCGTGCTCTACATCCTCGACGAGCCGTCGATCGGGCTCCACCAGCGCGACAACGACCGGCTGATCGGCACGCTCGAGCGGCTGCGCGACCTCGGCAACACGGTCGTGGTCGTCGAGCACGACGAGCAGATGATGCGAAGCGCCGACTGGCTCGTCGACATGGGGCCCGGCGCGGGCGCCCACGGCGGGCACGTCGTCGCCGAAGGGCCGGCGGGGAAGGTGCAGCGGAACAAGAAGTCGATCACGGGGCAGTTCCTGGCCGGATCGCGCGAGATCCCCGTGCCGGAGCGGCGCGTCGACGATCGCGGCTGGTTCGTCGTCCGCGGCGCCGCCGAGCACAACCTGAAGGGCATCGACGTCGAGCTGCCCGTGGGCCGCTTCGTCGCCGTCACGGGCGTCTCCGGCTCCGGGAAGTCGACGCTCGTGAACGAGATCGTCTACAAGGCGCTCGCGAACCGCCTCAACCGGATGCGCGTCAAGCCGGGCGAGCACCTCTCGGTCGAGGGGATCGAGGCGTTCGACAAGGTGATCGAGATCGACCAGCGCCCGATCGGCCGCACGCCGCGCTCGAATCCCGCCACCTACACCGATCTGTTCACGCACATCCGCGAGCTCTACTCGCTCACGCCCGACGCGAAGGTGCGCGGGTACAAGCCCGGTCGTTTCTCGTTCAACGTCAAGGGCGGCCGCTGCGAGACCTGCAAGGGCGACGGCCAGATCAAGATCGAGATGCACTTCCTGCCGGACGTCTACGTGCCGTGCGAGACGTGCAAGGGCAAGCGCTACAACCGCGAGACGCTCGAGGTGCGCTTCAAGGGCAAGACGATCGCCGACGTGCTCGAGATGTCCGTCGAGGAGGCCCTGCGCTTCTTCGCGAAGATCCCGAAGATCCGCCGCCGTCTCCAGACGCTGCACGACGTCGGGCTCGACTACATGCGGCTCGGCCAGCCGGCGACGACGCTCTCCGGCGGCGAGGCGCAGCGGGTGAAGCTCGCCGCCGAGCTCGGCAAGGTCGCGACCGGCCGGACGCTGTACATCCTCGACGAGCCGACGACCGGCCTGCACTTCGCCGACATCGAGAAGCTGCTCGAGGTGCTGCAGCGCCTCGTCGACGGCGGCAACACCGTGCTCGTGATCGAGCACAACCTCGACGTGATCAAGCAGGCGGACTGGATCGTCGACCTCGGGCCGGAGGGCGGCGAGGAGGGCGGCGAAATCGTCGCGGTCGGCACGCCCGAGGACGTCGCGCTCGTGCCCGAGTCCTACACCGGCCGCTTCCTGCGGTCGCTGCTCGAGCGGACTCGCGGCGCCGTCGTCGCCGCTTGACGCGGCATCACGACTCGCGAACCTGGTTCGGTGGGTTTCACCTCCGGAACCGGCGCGCCGTCCTGCTCGTGCTCGCGGCGTTCGCGATCGCGCTGTTCGCTGGCGGCGTCCTCGCCGGCTACCTCTCGCGCAAGGACCGCATCTGCCCCGACGGCAGGGCGCCGATCGCGCAGCGGTCCGAGGTGATCGGCCAGACGGAGTACCTGTGCCACGGCGGTAAGGTGGTGACGAAGTGACGCTCGACGCGCACGTCGGGTCGACGACGAGCGGCATGCGCGACTGGTGGCTGCGCACGCTGCTCGTGCTGCAGCGGCCGCGGCCGGTGTTCGTCGCGCTCCGCGACGAGTCGAAGCAGTCGCTGTCCGACCGCGCCGAGCCGATCATGGCCGTCGTCCTGCTCGCCGGGATCGCGGGCGCCCTCGCGAGCGGCACCGCCGGGCATCTGATGGACGACTCCAGCTACGACGACGTGCTCGTGGCGATCTGGGCGTTCATCGCCGGCGGCATCTCGGGCGTGTTCGCGTACTTCGTGCTCGGCGCGCTCCTGCACGCGGGGGCGCGGGCGCTCGGCTCGCAGGGGACGTACCGCCGAAACCGCCAGGTCGTCGCCTTCGCGGCGACGCCGCTCGCGCTCTCGCTCCTCCTCTGGCCGTTCAAGCTCGCACTCTACGGCAACGACGTCTTCCGCACCGGCGGCCGCGACGCGGGCACGGGCTCGCACGTGTTCGCGGCGCTCGAGATGGCCTTCCTGGCCTGGGCGGTGGCGCTGCTCGTCATCGGCGTACGGGCCGTGCACGGCTGGACGTGGCCGCGGGCAGCGGCCGCGTGCGTGCTCGCCGTCTGCCTGCCGCTCCTGGTCTCGCTCCTCTACTGAACGGGTGGCTGGCACCGGACTGCTCCGGTGCCAGCCACCGTGACGATCGTTACGAGGAGCTGGTGGACGGCATGGGCGCCTCGCGGCCGCCGGAGTACGCGTTCACGCGCACGACCGACTGGGTGCCGCCGACGCTGCCGGACGACTCGATCCGCGTCCTCGCTCCCGTCGGGATCTGGGTGAGCGACACGGCACGGCCGTTCAGCGTGACGACCGCGGTGGAGGGAACCGTGAAGGTCTGCGTGCGCCAGAGCGCGTTGTTCTGGCGCTGCTCGAGCGTGATCGATCCGCTCGAGACGGCGGTGACGGTGCCGCGGTCGAACGTCACCTGCATGAACTGCTGCGTCACCGGGTCGAGCACCACGGCCGAGACCTCGGCGGCACGGGTGATCGACGTCGGCGCGAACGTCCTCCGGAGGCGGTGCCGGACGATCCGCTTCCTGCGCAGGTGCTTCGCGATCGCGATCTCCTTCGTCGCGACGTGCTTCTCCTTGATCGCGACGCGCCTCTCCACCTTCGCCACGTGCACGAGCCGGCGGATCTGCTTGCGGTGATGCCCACCGCCGTTGCCGGCGACCGCCGCGCTGGTCAGCGCCAGGCTGACGAGGGCGACGACCGCCACGATGCTCAGGATGCGCCGAGAGCTCCATCTCATCAGGGAAAGCCTCCTTGCTCCGACTGCTGGACGAGCGTGAAGCTATGGCGCCGCTGTTCGAGGCCGGTCAGAATCAGGTCAACGTGCGTAAACCGCACGCAAAGCACGCGTTTACGTCCGTTTTACGTGCCGCATACACCGCGCTCGCGCGGGCGGGACATGCTGCGAGCGTGCGGAAGATTGCCCTGCTCCTCGCGTTGCTGGCCGCGCTCGCGACCGCGGGCGCCGCGTGGGCTCGCCCACGCGTCCTCGACCGCGGCGTCGTCCTGCGCGTCCGGCCGCACGCGATCCTCATCCAGGAGCTCGACGGCAGCCGCGCCCGGATCGTCGTCACGCCCCGCACGGTGATCGTCCTCGACGGCAGGCCCGCCACGCTGAGCGAGCTGCGCCGCGGCGACGTCGTGTTCGTCGTGCACGTCGGCCGCCGGCCCGCGCGCCAGATCCGCGCCTTCTCACGGTGAGCCGCCCCGCGCTGGTGATCGAGGACGACGAGGCGATCGGAAGCCTCGTCGCCGCGTACCTTGAGCGGGAGGGGTTCGACGTCTCGTGGGAGCGAAGCGGCGAGTCGGGGCTGGCCGCCGTCGACCGCCTCGACCCGCGCATCGTCGTGCTCGACGTCGGGCTGCCGGACGTCGACGGCTTCGAGGTCTGCCGCCGCATCCGCCGCGAGCAGCAGACGCCCGTGCTGATCCTGACCGCGCGCGACGAGGAGGTCGACCGGATCGTCGGCCTCGAGCTCGGCGCCGACGACTACATGACGAAGCCGTTCTCGCCGCGCGAGCTGATCGCGCGCGTGCGGGCGATCCTGCGGCGCTCGGAGCCGGAGGCGCCGTCGCTGCTCGAGCTCGGCGACGTCGTCGTCGACCGCCGCGGCCGCACCGTGACCGTCGCCGGCGAGCCGGTGGCGCTGCGGACGCTCGAGTTCGAGTTGCTCGCCGCGCTCGCGGAGCGGCCCGGACGCGTCCTCACGCGAGACGAGCTGCTGTCGCACGTCTGGGGGACGACGTTCCCGGGCGGAACGCGCACGATCGACGTGCACGTGGCGCAGCTGCGGAAGAAGCTCGGGCGGCCGGACCTGATCGCCACCGTACGCGGGGCGGGTTACCGCGCGGTCGCGCCGGCCCTCTCGTGAAGTCGCTCAGAGCTCGCCTCGGGCTGGCGATCGCGGCTGCGGTGCTCGCCGCGGTCGCGCTGACGCTGCTCGCCGCGGCGTTCCTCGTCGACCGCTCGCTCAACCACAGCGCGCTGAGCAACCTGGAGCGGCAGGCGGCGCTCCTCGCGCAGCGTCGGGTGCGGCCGGCGCCCGGGCCGGTCGGGCTCTTCCTCGGCACGCAGGACGAGCACCTCTCGATCCTCCCCCGCCGGAACGCGGCGCTCCTGCTGCCCGACCCGGCCGACGCGTCGCGGACGTCGTCGGGCCACGTGACCGTGAACGGCAAGCGCTACCTGTTCGCGGCGCATCCGAGCGGCAGCGCCACGGTCGTGCTGCTGCGTGCGGAGAGCGCCGTCGCCTCCGACCACCGGCCCTTCCTGCTCGCGTTCGCGGCCGCGGCCGGGCTCGGCGCGCTGCTGGCCGCGATCGTCGCGTCGCTCCTCGCGCGCGGCATCGCGCGCCCGGTGTCGCGCGCCGCCGCGGCCAGCCGCCGGCTCGCCGCCGGCGAGCAGCCGGAGCCCCTGCCCGAGGGCGGCTCCGACGAGCTCCGCACGCTCGCGCGCTCCTTCAACGACATGGCGCGTCAGCTCGAGCGCGCGAGGGCGGCCGAGCGGTCGTTCCTGCTCTCGGTCAGCCACGAGCTGAAGACGCCCCTGACCGCGATCCGCGGCTACGCGGAGGCGCTCGGCGACGGCATCCTCTCGACCGCGCGCGCCGCCGAGGTGATCCAGGCGGAGGCGGCCCGCCTCGAGCGGCTCGTCTCGGACCTGCTCGAGCTGACGCGGCTGAACCGCCTCGGCTTCGACGTCGAGCGACGGCCCGTCGACCTCGGCGCGGTCGCCCGCGACGCTGCCGAGCGGCATGCGGCGAGGGCGCGCGAGCTCGGCATCGAGCTCCAGGTGGCGACCGAGGCCTCCTCGGGAGCGCTCGCCGACCACGACCGCGTCCTGCAGGCGGTCTCGAACCTGGTCGAGAACGCCCTGCGCTGCACGCCGCGCGGCGGCTCGGTGACGATCCAGGCGCGGCCGGGCCGCGTCGAGGTCACCGACACCGGCCCCGGCATCGCGCCCGAGGACGCCCCGCGCGCGTTCGAGCGCTTCTTCCTCTACCGCCGCTACGGGAACGAGCGCGCGGTCGGCACAGGGCTCGGCCTCGCGATCGTCCGCGAGCTCGCGCAGGCGATGGGCGGCGACGTCGAGCTCGAGAGCCGTCCTGGCGAGGGCGCGACGTTCCGGATCGTCCTCGTCGCCTCACCGCCGCCCGTCGGCGAGCTCGAGGACGAGGTCGGCGGCGTGGGGGAGGCGGGCGAACTCGGCGGCGAGCGGCCGCCGGGGCTCCGCCAGCGCGTCGGCCAGGGCTAGGCGCAGCTCGCCGGGGTCGCGCGCGACGCGGGCGAGGCCGAGCCGCCGGTAGGCGCGATTGTTCGCACGGATGTGGCCGACGCCGAAGCCGTACGAGATCGGCCGGCAGCCGACGAGCAGCGCCTCGAGCACCGTCAAGCCCGCCGTCGAGTGGACGAGCGCGTCGCTCGCGGCCAGCAGCGCCGGCATGTCGTCGACGAAGGGCAGCGCGCGGACGGGCGCCCCCGCATGGGCGGCGGCGAGGCTCGCGCGCAGCCGCTCGTTGGCGCCGCAGAGGGCGAGCACGGTCGTCCCGGGCCGCTCCAGCGCGATTGCGACCGCGCCCGGGACGTCGCCGACGCCCCAGCCGCCGCCCGAGACCGCGACGACCGGCGCCTCGGGATCGAGGCCAAGCGCGGCCCGCGCCTCCTCTCGCGACGGCGGATCGAGGAACCGCTCGTCGTGGAGGCCCCGAACCGCGCGCGCGTCGCCGGGACCGGCGATGCGCTCGACCTCGGGCCGCGACTCCGGATGCGTCAGCAGGTGCAGGTCGATGCCGCGGCTCGCCCAGTAGTGGAGCGACGCGAGGTCGGTGACGGCGGACACCGCCGGCACGCGCAGCCGGCCCGAGCGGCGCAGCCGTCCCAGCACCTCCGTCGCCGCGGGGTAGGTGGAGACGACCACGTCCGGCTCGCGCCGCAGCACCTCCGCGAGCAGCTTCGGGCCGGCGCTCCGCTGCAGCGCCGCCTGCCCGAGTCGCCGCAGCGGCGAGCGCGCGAACACGAGGTACTGCGCGTCGAACACCCAGTGCAGGCGACCGCCCCCGATCGTGCGCCGCATCGCGTCCTCCGCCGCGTGGTGGACGAGACGGCCCATCACGTCGAGCGCGTCGACGATCCGGACGTCCGCGTCCGGCCGCCGCGCCCGGATCCCGCGCTCGAGCGCCTGCGCCGGAACGTCGTGGCCCGCCCCGACGCTCGCCGTGAGGACGAGCACCCGGGCGCGCGCGGTCACTTCTTCACGGTGACCGTGTAGTTCACGACCCGCTTCGCCTTCCCGGCGGTGACGGTGACGCGGAAGGTCAACGGGAAGCCGACCGAGGTCTTCGGCCAGATCACGAAGTCGCGGAACGTGCCGCGGAAGGCGATGCGGGTTACGTTCCCCTTCTTCGCGCCGAACCCGACCGGGTGCTTGCCGCCGAGCGGGTCGACGATCTGGACGGTGACGCGCGCGCGGGCCGCCTTCCCGCCCAGGCTCGCGTGGACGGCGTACGGCCAGTGGGCGCCCGCCTTCGGGCTGTGCCCGGCGGCGGTCAGGGTGACGTGGAGCGAGCCTGCCGCGAGCGCGCCCGCCGCGAGCGCGCCGGCGGTGGCGAGGATGGCGGCGATCTTCATGCCTTGATGGTACGCCGCGGCCCGCGACGTCCGGCCGGGCTGAGAGGATGCCGGTGCTAGGGTCTTCCCACGGTGCCGATCTACGAGTACGTGTGCATGAGCTGCGAGTCCCACTTCGAGGAGCTCGTCGGGCTGTCGGATCCGGATCCGGCCTGCCCGGACTGCGGCCACGAGCGGGTCGCGAAGCAGCTGAGCACGTTCGTCGCGCACGGCACCGCCGGGCAGCCCAGCTTCGGTGGCGGCGGCTGTTGCGGCGGTAGCTGTGGCTGCGGACACTAGGACCGCAGAGCTCGCGCTCCTCGCCTACGGCGACGCCGTCGCCGGCTGCACCAACTGCGCCCTGGCGAAGACGCGGACGCAGGTCGTGTTCGGCAGCGGGTCGCCGACGGCCGAGCTGATGTTCGTCGGCGAGGCGCCCGGCTTCCACGAGGACAAGCAGGGCGTGCCGTTCGTGGGTGCGGCCGGGCAGCTCCTGACGAAGCTGCTGGCCGGCATCGGCATCGCGCGCGAGGACGTCTACATCACCAACGTGCTGATGTGCCGGCCGCCCGGCAACCGAGACCCGCAGCCCGACGAGATCGAGGCCTGCGAGCGCCACCTGTTCAAGAAGATCGAGCTGATCCGGCCGACGGTGATCGCGACGCTCGGCAACTTCGCGACCAAGCTCCTCTCGGGCAAGCCGGCCGGGATCACGCGTGTGCACGGCCAGGAGCAGGAGGTCGTGCTCGGCGGGCACCGCGTCCTTCTCTACCCGCTGTTCCATCCCGCGGCGGCGCTCTACACGCCGCGGATGCTCGAGGTGCTCGAGGCCGACTTCCGGCGGCTGCCCGACCTGCTCGGCCGCGGCGGCGAGCCGGAGCCCGAGCCGGAGCCGGAGCCGGCGCGCCTCGAGCAGCCGGTCCAGCTCGGCCTCTTCTGAGCGGGACCGCTGTCTGCACCGGACACGTCCGGTGTCAGACACCATTGCCGGGGTGGAGACGGTCACCGCCTCGCCGGAGGAGACCGAGGCGCTCGCCGCGCGCCTGGCGGTGCGGCTCCGGGCGGGCGACGTGGTCGCCGTCGCCGGCGAGCTCGGCGCCGGCAAGACGACCTTCGTCCGGGGCGCCGCCCGCGCCCTCGGGGTCACCGGGCCGGTTTCGAGCCCCACGTTCACGATCGGCCACCGCTACGAGGCCCCGACGCCCGTCGCGCACCTCGATCTCTACCGGCTGGCGGGGATCGACGCCGCCGAGTGGGGCGACCTCGAGCCGTACTTCGACGGCACGGTCGCGTTCGTCGAATGGCCCGAGCACGCCGGCGGCTGGCTCCCGCGACCCCGGGCGAGCGTTACCCTCCGCCACGTCGACGCGACGCACCGGCGCGTCGCCATCACGGGTGAAGACGATCCTGGCGTTTGACACGGCAACGAGCTTCGGCGCCGTCTGCGCGCTCTCGACGGGCGCCCGCGCGCGGCGGGCAAGCGCGGGCGAGCTCCTGGCGGCGGTCGACGAGCTCGTCGGCGATCCCGCCGACGTCGGGCGCATCGTCGCCGGCCGGGGCCCGGGCAGCTTCACGAGCGTCCGCATCGGCCTCGCCACGGCGCGCTCCCTGGCCGCGGCGCTCGGCGTGCCGCTCGCCGGCGCGTCGACGCTCGAGGCGTTCGCCGGCGCGGTTCCCGTCCTCGACGCGAAGCGAGGCGAGGTCTTCACGACCGGCCCGCGCGTGTGCCGGCCGGCGGAGCTCGACGTCGACGGGCGCACGCTCGTGGGCGACGGCGCGATCCGCTACCGCGCGCTCTTCGAGGATCGCGGCGCGACCGTTCCGCCCGACGACGACCCGGCGCACGTCCCCGACCCGCTGCTGCTCCTCGAGTGCGCGCAGGCCGACGTCGAGCCGCTCTACGTGCGCGAGCCCGACGCGAGGCCACAGTGGCACGAACACGTGAACGGCCCCGAGCGCTCATGACCGCCGTCGCGCTCGAGATCCGCACGCTCGGCCTCTCCGACCTCGACGACATCGAGGAGATCGAGCAGCGCGCGTACCCGACTCCCTGGTCGCGCTCGATGTTCGCCTCCGAGCTCGCGAAGCCGACGTCGATCTGCCTGGGCGCGTTCGAGGGTGAGCAGCTCGTCGGCTACATGATCAACTCGCGCTACGTCGACGCGTGGCACGTGATGAACGTCGCCGTCGACCCCGACCGCCAGCGGCGCGGGATCGCAACCGCGCTCATCGAGCGGCTCTTCGACCTCACCGCCGCCGACGAGCGCCGCGGCTACACGCTCGAGGTGCGCGTCTCGAACGAGGACGCGATCCGCCTCTACCGGAAGCTCGGCTTCGAGCCGCGCGGCATCCGCCGCGGCTACTACACCGACAACCGGGAAGACGCGCTGATCATGTGGCGCGATGCAGGTGTCTGACACCTCACGGGTTCTTAACGGTGCCTGACACCTCACAGGTCGTTAACGGTGCCTGGCACCGTGACGGAAGCGTGACGAGACCGTGATCCTCGGGATCGAGACCTCGTGCGACGAGACGGCGGCCGCGCTCGTCACCCGCGACGGCGACATCCGCGCGAACGTGGTCGCCTCGCAGGCCGACCTGCACGCGCGCTACGGCGGCGTCGTGCCCGAGGTGGCGAGCCGGCGTCATCTCGAGCTCGTGAACCCGGTGCTGCAGGAGGCGCTGCGCGACGCGTCCACGACGCTCGACGACGTCGAAGCCGTCGCGGTGACGACCCGGCCGGGCCTGATCGGCGCGCTCCTCGTGGGCCTGGCGGCCGCGAAGGCAGTCGCGTGGGCGCGCCGCCTGCCGCTCGTCCCGGTGAACCACCTGCACGGCCACGTCGCCTCGCTGTACCTGAAGCCGCTCGACCTCGAGCCGCCGTTCACCTGCCTCCTCGCGAGCGGCGGGCACACGATGCTGCTCGACGTGCGCGACCGGAGCGGCTACCGCGTCCTCGGCACGACCCTCGACGACGCGGCGGGCGAGGCGTTCGACAAGGGCGCACGACTGCTCGGCCTCGGCTACCCCGGCGGCCGCGCGATCGACGAGCTCGCGCGCCGCGGCGATCCCGACGCGTTCCGGTTCCCCGTCGCGCGCGTACCGGGGCTCGACTTCTCGTTCTCCGGGCTGAAGACCGCGCTCCTCTACACGGTGCGAGACCTGAGCCCGGAGGAGCTCGAGGCACGCCGCGCAGACCTCGCCGCCTCCTACCAGCACGCGATCGTGCGCGCGCTGGTCGGGCGGATCGAGGCCGTGGACGCCGAGCGCGTCGCGGTCGTCGGGGGGGTCGCGGC
>DASRDA010000013.1:0-60229 GCA_035652835.1 Gaiellaceae bacterium | reverse complement strand
GGCGTCGAGCTCGTCGAGGGCGAGGAGCACAAGCGCCTGCCGCACGAGCAGCCGCTCGTGGAAGAGGAAGTGAAGGCCGCGCCGAAGCTCGACCTGACCGTGGAGCCGTCGCTGGACTCGCTGCGTCTCTACCTGCGCGAGATCGGCAAGGTGCCGCTGCTCACCGCAGACCAGGAGGTCTACCTCGCGAAGCGGATCGAGCGCGGCGACATGAACGCGAAGACGCAGATGATCGAGGCGAACCTCCGTCTCGTGGTGTCGATCGCGAAGGGATACCTCGGCCGCGGCCTTTCGTTCCTCGACTTGATCCAGGAGGGGTCGCTGGGGCTGATCCGCGCGGTCGAGAAGTTCGACTACCGCAAGGGCTACAAGTTCTCGACGTACGCCACGTGGTGGATCCGTCAGGCCGTCACCCGCGCGATCGCCGACAAGGCGCGCACAATCCGGATCCCCGTCCACATGGTCGAGAAGCTGAACAAGGTCGTGCACATCGAGCGTCAGCTCGTGCAGCGGCTCGGCCGCGAGCCGCGGCCGGAGGAGATCGCCGAGGAGCTGGAGATGACGCCCGAGGAGGTGCGCGAGATCCTGCGCATGGCGCAGCACCCGGTCTCGCTCGAGAAGCCGATCGGCGAGGAGGAGGACTCGGAGCTCGGCGACTTCGTCGAGGACGAGAACATCGAGACGCCCGACGAGGCGGCGTCGCTGACGCTGCGCCGCTCGGACATCGAGACGGCGCTCGCGTCGCTGCCGCTCCGGGAGCGTCAGGTGATCGAGCTGCGCTTCGGCCTCACCGGCGGCCAGCCCTGCACGCTCGAGGAGGTCGGCAAGGCCTTCGGCGTGACCCGCGAGCGCATCCGCCAGATCGAGAACAACACACTCAAGAAGCTCGAGTCGCTGCCCGAGGCGCAGGCTCTCCGCGACTGCGTGTAGGGACGAAACTCCCGAACCTGGTTCACTGCGTGAACCAGGTTCGCGGGCTCAGGTCTTCTCGACGCGCGCCGCCGGCACGAAGAGCCGGCAGTGCGGGCACTTGAAGCCGCGGTAGCGCTCGGCGCCGCCGGCCATCAGGCTGGCCGTGAACGGCTTCTTGCAGTGCGGGCAGACGATGTCGACCGAATCCTGGGCGTGCTCGGGCATCGTGCTCACGCCACCGACACGGCTTCCATCACGACCTCGCTCCGCGGCCGGTCGCGCCCGTCCGTCTCGACCTGCGAGATCTCGTCGACGACGTCCATGCCGGACGTCACGCGGCCGAAGACGGTGTGCTTGCCGTCGAGCCACGGACACTCGTCGGCGGTGACGATGAAGAACTGCGACCCGTTCGTGTTCGGGCCGGCGTTCGCCATCGCGAGCGCGCCTCGGACGATGCGGTGGTCGTTCGCCTCGTCGTCGAACTGGTAGCCGGGGCCGCCGGAGCCGGTGCCCGTCGGGTCGCCGCCCTGGATCATGAAGTCCGGGATCACCCGGTGGAAGACGACGCCGTCGTAGAAGCCGTCGCGGGCGAGCTTCGCGAAGTTCTCCACCGTCTTCGGCGCCGCGTCGTCGTAGAGCTCGACCTCGATCGTGCCGTGGTTCGTCGTGATCGTCGCGTTGGTCATGCACCCAGGGTACGTGGTCGGCGGCGGGAGCCGGACCGCCTGGCGTGCGCCGCGGTCGCGGCCGGCCGGCCGTAGAATGAGCGGGGCCGTGTTCGACGTCGGTGCGAGCCTCGCTGCGGCCCGCGAGACGCGTGGCCTGAGCCTCGCCGATGCCGAACGGCTCACGTGCATCCGCGCGAAGTACCTGGCCGCGCTCGAGCGCGGCGACTTCGCGGCGCTGCCCGGCCGCACGTACGGGCGCGCCTTCCTGCGCACCTACGCGCACGCGCTCGGGCTCGACGCCGACCGGTTCGTGGACGCGTTCGAGGAGGTCGTCCCGGAGCCGCCCGAGTCCGCGCTGGCGCTTCCCCCTCCGCGCCGGCGTCCCTGGCCGAAGGTCGCAGCGGCGCTCCTGGCCGCGGCGGTCGTCGCCGGCGTCGTCGGCTGGGCCGCCTCGACGCGCACGACGCACACGCTGCCGCCCGCGGCGGCGAGCTCGACCCCGGCGGTCACGACGACCGGCGTGCTCGGCGCGCGCCAGACGCACCACGCCGCCGCCCGGACGCACCCCGTCCGTCCCGCCGCGCTCGTCCTCAGCGCGACGCGCGGCGACTGCTGGCTGCTCGTCCGCCGGGGCTCCGCCACCGGCCCGGTGCTCTACGAGGGCACGCTCCGGCAGGGGTCGACCGTCCGCTTCGCGGCGCCGCACGTGTGGGTGCGCCTGGGCGCGCCGGGCATGGTCGACGCGCACCGCGGCGCGAAGCGCATTCCCGGCCTCGCCGGCGCGACGCCGATCGACGTCACCGCCTGAATATCTGCGTCGTGCAGATGCTGTAGCTTGCAGCGATGAGCGGTCGCGACTCGCTGGCGGGGGAGCTGGGCCGGCGTTGGCACGAGCTGGGCAGCGTCCTGCGCAGCCGCCGCCTGCTCGCGGCGCTGCACCATGGCAGCTCGGCCAAGCTCACGCCGACGAACCTGCGGGCGCTGGACGTCCTCGCCGACCGCGACGGGATCCCCATCGGCCGGCTCGCCGACCGGGTCGGCATCGACGAGACGACCGCGAGCCGTCTCGCCGACCGGCTCGAGGTGGCCGGGCTCGTCGAGCGCCGCCGCAGCCCGGACGACCGGCGCGTCGCCCTCGTGGCGCTCACGCGCGAGGGCGCCGAGCTGGCGCGGGTCGTCGCCGACCAGCGCCGGCGGTTCTTCCACGACGTGCTGGGCGCGCTCGAGCCGGACGAGCGCGCGGAGCTCGTGCGGCTCACCGCCAAGGCGGCGGAGGCGCTGCGCGCGACGAGCGAGGAGCTGATCGCGCGGTGACGACCGCCGCGGAGACGGTGCCCGTTCGCGCGCTCGAGCACGCCGTCGAGGTCGAGGGCCTCGTCGTGCGCTTCGGCGAGGTCGAGGCCGTGCGCGGGATCACCTTCGGCGTCGTCTCCGGCGAGGTGTTCGGCCTCCTCGGCCCGAACGGGGCCGGGAAGACGACGACGCTGCGCGTCCTCACGACGCTGCTCCGGCCCACAGCCGGCCGCGCGTCGGTCGCCGGCCACGACGTCGTCGCGGACGGGCTCGCCGTCCGCGCGTCGATCGGCTACGTGCCGCAGGCGATCTCGATCGACGCCGCGCTGACGGCGCGCGAGAACCTCGAGTTCTACGCGCGGATCACGGGTGTCCCCCGCCGTGGACGCCGCGAGCGAATCGCGCAGGCGATCGAGGCGATGCACCTCGAGCCGTTTCTCGACCGGCTCGGGCGCACGCTTTCCGGCGGGATGCTGCGCCGGCTCGAGGTGGCGACGGCGCTCCTCAACCGCCCGCGCGTCCTCTTCCTCGACGAGCCGACGGTCGGCCTCGACCCGACCGCCCGGCGGATGGTCTGGGAGCGGCTCGAGGCGCTGCGCGACGAGTTCGGCACGACGCTGGTCGTGACGACGCACCTGATGGAAGAGGCGGAGCGTCAATGCGGCCGCATCGCGATCATGGACCTGGGCGCCCTGGTCGCTCAGGGAACGCCGCGGGAGCTGCGCGCCGCCTACGCGGCGCCGACGCTCGAGGACGTCTTCACCTCGGCGACCGGCCACGGGATCGAGGAGGGAGGTGGTGGCGGTCTCCGCGACGCACGTGCGCGCCGGCGGCTCTCTCGCCGGCTCGGGTAGGTCCGCGACCACAGCCGCGCGCCGCGTCGGGGACGGCGTCGCGGCGATGGCGTGGGCGGAGCTGCGCAAGCTGCGCCACGACCACCTCGACATCTTCACGCGCTCCGTCCAGCCGCTCCTCTGGCTGTTCGTGTTCGGGACGGCGCTGCGCCGCAACCGCTCGCTGAGCGGCGGCGTCCACGACTACCGCGCCTACCTGGCGCCGGGCGTGATGGCGCAGGCGGCGCTGTTCGTGGCCATCTTCTTCGGGCTCGCCGTGATCTGGGAGCGCGACGTGGGGCAGCTGCAGCGGCTGCTCGCGACGGCGATCCCGCGGCTCGCGATCGTCCTCGGCAAGGCGACGGGCGCCGGCGTGCGCGCGCTCGCGCAGGCGGCGATGCTGCTCGTCGTGCTGGCGGCCACCGGGATCTCGATCCGCTGGCGCGTTCAGGACGTCGCCGGCGCGCTCGTCCTGCTCGTGCTCGCGACCGGCGGCTTCGCCTGCCTCTCGATGACGCTGGCCGCGCTCGTGCGCACGCGCGAGCGGTTCATGGGGATCGGCCAGATGGTGATGATGCCGCTCTTCTTCGCGTCGAGCGCGCTCTACCCGCTCTCGATCATGCCCGCCTGGCTGCGCGCGCTCGCGCGCGTGAACCCGCTCACCTACGAGGTGCACGGGATGCGCCAGCTCCTGCTCGGCGTCTCGACCGGCGGCACGCTCTGGCTCGACTTCCTGGTCGTCGCGCTCTTCCTCACGGCGACGGCCGCGCTGGCGGCCCGCCTGTATCCGCGCGCGATCCTGTAGTGAGAAGGTGTCTGACACCGAGGGTGTCAGACACCAGTTCCGCGCTGGCGGCCTGTAGTGAGAAGGTGTCTGACACCGAGGGTGTCAGACACCATGTTCGCATCCCGCATCTCTCGCGGCGTGCGCGCGGCCGCGCTGCTGGCGCTCGTCCTCGCCGGCCTCGCCGCGCCGAGCGCGGCGCGCCCGTCGGCCGGCCACGACGCGCCCGTGCCGGTGCTCGTCTACCACGTCATCGGTACGAGCGCCGGACCGACGTCGCTCGAGGGCCTGTACGTCCCGCCCGCGGAGCTGCGCGCGCAGGTCGCGTGGCTCGCGCGGAACGGCTGGCACGCGGTGACGCTCGACCGCGTGCTCGCGTACTGGCGCGACGGCACCCCGCTCCCGCGCAAGCCGATCGTGCTCACCTTCGACGACGGCTATCCGGGCGACTGGCGGTACGCCCTGCCGATCCTGCGCGCGCACCGGTTCGCCGGCGTCCTCAACCTGCAGATCGGCAACCTCGTCCCGCGCCGCGTGCGCGAGCTGATCCGCGCCGGCTGGGAGATCGCGTCGCACACGTTCACGCACCCGGACCTGACGCGCGTCGGCGACGCGCAGCTCACGCGCGAGGTCGCGATCTCGCGCCGCTGGCTCGAGAACGTCTACCGCGTCCCCGTGCACGTCTTCTGCTACCCGTACGGCCACTACGACGCCGCCGTCGTGCGGGCGGTGCGGCGCGCCGGCTACGCGGCGGCCGAGACGGAGAACCCGGGGTGGGCCTCGCCGGCCGAGGGGCTCGACACGCTCGACCGCATCCGTGTCGGCCCGACGACGGGCGTCGCCGGGCTCGCCGCCGCGCTCCGGCGCCCGTGGCGCGGCTGATCAGGCGACGGGGCGCGCGATGTGCAGCTCGGCGATCGCCCGGCCGAACGCCTGCCAGTCCTCCGCGCTCATGTTGACCTCGGCCGGGTAGATCGAGAAGCCGGTCGTGTGCGCGTCGGCGAGCAGCTGCGCCGACTGCTGCGGCGGGACGAATCCCTGGTGGACCCCGTGATAGCTGCCGATCGTCGGGTGGACGCGCGACAGCGGGAAGAAGCGCGCGGCGCCCGCGGCGCAGGCGGCGGGATCGGCGGCCGGCCCGAAGTCGTTGACGTACGCCTGCGGCAAGAACTGGAAGCCGCCGTTCGCCCAGGCGCTCCAGTCGAGATCGTGCTCGTCGGGCCGGCAGTACGACGAGACGGCCGCGGGCAGGCTCGGCTCGGCCGCGCGGAAGGCGGAGACGAACTGCTGGGACCGCGCGAGCCGCACGTCGCTCTGCGTCGTCCCGTCCGTGTAGCCGTAGGGCTCCTCGGCGTCGGCGATGTAGAAGGACAGCGAGTCCTGCTGGATGAGCTGCGCGGCCTGCGCGGCGTCGGCCGCCGGGTCCTCGCCGAGCACGCCCCAGCCGCCGACGGGCAGGCCGCTCGCGAGGCGGAAGCGCTCGATCCAGCCCGGGTCGGGCGGCGAGGCGGCGTCGTTCTCGCCGAGGAACACCGCGACCCAGCCGAACCCGGCCGCGCGCATCTGCTGCCCGAGCCAGGTGGGGTCGACGTCGCCGGAGTGCCAGACGATGCCGCCCGCGTGCTGCCACGACATCGGCACCGTGGGCGGCGCGGCGGGCGGGGGAGCGGTCGTGGTGGCGGGCGGCGGCGCCGTCGTGGTCGTGGGGGGCGGCGCGGTCGTCGTCGCCGGGATCGTCACCGTCACGGTGCGGACGACCGTCGGCTTGCCACGCAGCGTCAGCGCGAGGGCGGCCGCGAGGGCGCCGAGCGCGAGGCCGCCCGCGAGCAGGAGCCAGGAGCCGGGAATCCGCCGCCGCATCGGCGGCCAGTGTGCCTAGGGTTTCGGTACGGCGGGCCGCCGTCCGGGCGTCAGGAGCGCGCGCGGATCCAGGCGAGCACGAGCGCGCGTGCGCGGGCGGCGTAGGGCGCGTCCTCGACGATGTCCCAGCCGTGGAACGCGCCGGGGTAGAACGCGGTGCGCTTGTCCTTCGACCCGGCCCGGTGGAGAAGTCGGAGCGCCTGCCGGACCGGGAGGTACGGATCCCGGCGCGAGCCGACGATCAGGAGCGGCGCGTGCAGGTGCGGCATCGCCGCCGCCGCGTCGAGGCCGCTCCGCGGCAGGTCTGCCTCGCCCGAGAGGCTGACCACGCCGGCGAGCGGCAGCGACGGCGCGTAGGTCAGCGCCGCCGCCCCGCCGAACGACGCGCCGACGAGGAACACCTTCCGCACGCCCTCGGCGCCGAGCCGGTAGACCGCGGCGCGGACGTCGCGGTCGAACGCGAGCGACTGCGTCGCCGACTGCGGCAGGCCCGAGTCGCCGTACCCGCGGAAGTCGAACGCGAGCGCGCGGATGCCGGCGTGCGTGAGGTCGGCGATGAACGGAAGCCAGCCGCACAGGTCGCCGGGAGACTCGTGCAGGAGGACGACGCCCACGTCGCCCTTCCCGGTGTCGATCGCGTAGAGCCGGACGCCGTCGGTCGCCCGCAGCCAGAAGGGGACGGCGTGGACGCCGCTCGTGTCGCCGCACTTGGCGGCGAGCGAGCGCGGCCCCGAGGCGCCGGAGGCGGTTGCGGCGAGCGCGAGCGCGGCCGCGGCGATCGCCCACGCCTTCACGGCGCTAATTACTACCGATTCAGCTGCTGAAGCTCGGGGACGGCACGCTCCGCCAGCGCCGCTCGCAGAGCACGGAGGCCCAGATCGAGGCCTCGAACAGGACGAGCAACGGGATCGTCTCGACGATCGTCGTGACCGGGTCGATCCCGGGCAGGGCGACGCCGATGCACGCGACGACGAAGTAGCCGCGGCGGCGGTTCCTGCGAAGCTTGGCGGAGTCGAGCGCACCGACGCGCACGAGCCCGAGCACGGCGATCGGCAGCTCGAAGACCGCGGCGCACGCCGCGAGGACGAGCAGCGCGAACGAGATGTAGGCGCCGGCGCGGATCTGGACGTCGTAGACGGAGTTGTCGTAGCCGGTCAGGAACCGGAGCGCCGCGGGAAGCGCGACGCGGTCGCCGAAGACGACGCCCGCGACGAGCAGCGCGGTCGCGGTCGCGGCGAGCGGGGCGATCGCGCGGCGGGCGCGTGGCTCGATCGCCGGCGCGAGGAACGCCCAGAGCTGCCAGAGCACGACCGGCGACGCGAGCGCGAAGCCGGCCGCGATGCTCACCTTCAGCGAGGTCGTGAACGGCTCCGTCACGGTGAGCGTCAGGAGCTGGCGGTGCCGCGGCGGGAGCGCCTCGACGAGCAGCCGCAGGATGCGGTGGTGGACGACGTAGCTCGCGATCGTCCCCGCGAGGATCGCTCCGCCCGCGACGAAGAGTCGCGAGCGGAGCTCCTCGAGGTGCTCGACCGTCGAGGCTTCCTGGCCGAAGCCGAGCCGGCGAGGAAGGCGCACTACTCCTCCTCGGACCGCGTCTCGGCCGCGGCGCCGCCGATCGAGCTCTTGAACTCCCGCAGGCCGTTCCCGAGCCCGCGGCCCATCTCGGGCAGCCGCTTGGGGCCGAAGAGCAGGAGCGCGAGCAGGCCGAGCAGGAGCAGCTCGGGGACGCCGATGAATCCGGGCATGTGCAGTCCTTTCTGCCGGCGGCGGATCAGCCGGCGAACGAGTGGAAGGAGCCGAGCGGGTTCGGCAGGGTCGGCGTGAACGGGTGGAAGGCGTAGGCCTTCGTCGTGTCGAAGCCCGCCTTCGCCGCGGCCGACTTGTCCGCGAACGGGGTGAGGGCCGCGAGCGCCTGGTTGATGTTCGTCCACTTGAGCGTGCGCTCGTAGCCGTTGTTGTTCGGCGGGTCGACGCTCTCGGGCTTGCCGAGCACCCCGACGATCGCCTCGACCGGGCCGCCGTCCTTCTTCGAGACGTTCGGGCCGAGCACGCGCGCGAGCGTGCGGTGGTCGCTCTCGATGCCCATGATCCGGGCGGAGGTGACGCGGAGGTCGGCGGTGCTGAAGTTGCGCACGCCGACGAGGTACGCGGCGATGAAGGCATCCTCGAGCGTGACGAGCGTGTTCAGCGTCGTCTTCGCGTCGGCGAACATGCCCTTCGGGTAGTAGAAGGCCTTGAACGGCGACGGCTTCTTCGTCGCGCCCTGCTCGAGCAGGTAGTGCGACATCTCCTCCTGCCGGGCCGCTTTCAGGTAGCCCTGGTCGTCGCTCGCCAGGTTCTTGAAGAACGGCGCGTTGTCGATGATGTTCGAGTACGTCGTCACCGCGAGCGCCTCGGCGATCTCGGCGGCGGAGAGGATCGCGACGTCACCCGCGGTCAGCGCCGCGGTCCTGCCGCGCAGCGCGGCGAGCGCGCTGCCGGGCAGTGCCGTCGCGAGCGCGACGCCGGCGCCTGCGGCGACGCCCTTCTTCAGGAACGCGGCCCTGCTCGCCGTCTGCACGAGCTCTTCGATCGGTTCCACCTGACTCTGCACCTCCTCGGCGTCCGCCCCGGGCGGACCCCTGTCGTAACGAGTTGTCAGGCGGCATTCGCCCGACGGAGGCGATCGGTTCGACCCTCGCGTGCGCTACGCGCGCGCGGTGAAGAGCGGCGTCGTCGTCGGCGCCGACACGCCGCCGGCGCGCTCGAGCGTCGCGGCGATCGTCGAGCCCTGCGGCACCGGCCGCGTCAGGCGCACGACCGTCCGCGTCCCGCCGCCCGCGAAGAGCCCGGCGGGCCGGGGCGCGCCGGCCGCGGGGATCACCCACGCCTCGTACGTCTTGCCGCGCGGTGCCGCGGCGAGGCCGGAGACGGTCAGCGTCCCGTGCCCGCCGTGGACGACGACCGCCCACGTGACGGCCTCGCGGGTCGGGCCGCGCGACGCGAGCGTCGCCGCCCAGACGCCGAAGGCGACGGCGGCGCAGGCCGCGACCGCGGCCACGGCGGCCGTCGCGCGGAAGAGGCGCGTGCGCGTCACCGGCAGCGGCACGACGTTGCGGCGCTCGGCGGCGGCCTGGTCGAGGATCGCCGCGCGCAGCCGCGCCGGCGGCTCGGGCGACTCGGCGCCCCACGCGAGGTGGGAGGCGGTCTCCCCGAGCGCCGCGAGCTCGGCACGGCAGCGCTCGCAGCCGTCGAGGTGGTCCTCGTACGCGCGCGCCTCGTCGGCGTCGAGCGCATCCAGCGCGTAGGCGGCCGTCAGGTCGTGCAGGCTCACGGGCTCCACGACATCTCCATTCCCGGCTCGGCGAGGAGCTCCCGCAGCCGCGACAGCCCGGCGAACATCCGGCTCTTGATCGTACCCAGCGGCTGTCCGAGCCTCTCCGCGAGCTCGGACTGCGTGAAGCCGCCGTAGTAGGCGAGCTCGAGCGCCTCGCGCTGCGGGTCGGGCAGCCGGCGCAGCGCCTCCTGCACACGCTCGCGGCGCAGGCGCAGCCACGCGTCCTCGTCGACGGCGCCGGCCGCGGGCTCGGGCACGCGCTCGAGCGACTCTGCGCGCCGGCGCTCCTCGCGCCGCACGAGGTCGACCGCGCGCCGGTGCACCAGCGTGAGGAGCCACGTCGCGGCCTTCCCGCGCTCGGGCGCGAAGCGCGCCGCGGAGCGCCAGGCGGCGAGGAAGCCGTCCTGCACGGCGTCCTCGGCGAGCCGCTCGTCGCGCACGATCCGCAGCGCGAGCCCGTAGGCGACGCGGCCGTAGCGGTCGTAGAGCTCCGCCAGCGCCGTCTGCTCCGAGCGGGCGGCGAGGGCGACGAGCGCCTCGTCCGAGAGGTGCTGGAGCGGACGACTCACGTTCGACATTCGCCCGCGGCCCGCGATCGGTTCACCGGGCGGAATCTAGGCCGTGCCGCGGCTACCGGCGGCGGAAGCCGCACGTCCCGCGGACGGGCTGCGAGAGCTGCACCTGCTCTGCCTCGACCGTCACGCCGCGGTCGGCGCTGGTGCCGCGCACGAACGCGCAGAGCTTCGGCTTCACCGCGGACATGCCGGCCGCCACGGTCCGGCTGATCTGCGTCTTGCCCGTGAGGACCACCGTGGTCGAGCCCTGCCGCGCCTTCACGGTCACCGCCGACCCGCTGACCCTGGAGACCGTCCCGAACGCGAAGCCGAGGTTCGCCGGCGGTCTGAAGGCCCCGCCGCCCGGCCGTCGCGGAACGCGGCCGCCGGGGCGGAACCGAGTCGCCGCGCACTTCGGCGCGATCGACACGCGGGTCGCCGTCACCGTCGATCCCTTCTTCGTCCCGTTCGCCGTCACGCAGACGCCCTTCTTCACGTCCGACCGCGTGCCCGGCTCCTGCTCGCTGATCGCCGTCTTCGAGCCGACGACCACCTTCGAGCGCCCGGTCGGGCTGATCGCCGTCGAGACGGTGAACGTCGAGCCGGAGACGGAGGAGATCATCCCCGAGACGAAGCCCGTGACGGGTGTGGCGCCGGACGCCACGCCGGCGTACGCGCCGAGGAAGGCGAGCGCGCCGGCGAGCGCGAGGGCCGGCCGGCGGCTCATTGCCCCGCACCCCCGCGCGGCGTGACGGTGACGGCCCGCGCGGTGTAGCTGCCGTTCTTTCGCTGCGTCCCGATCACCGTGACCCAGTCGCCCGGCCGGATCGTCCGGATCGAGCCGGAGACGCTCTTCGTCACGGCCGCGCCCGCGCCGACGTTCACCACGACCGTGTTGCCGGAGCCGTCGGTGACGTAGAGCCTGCTGCCCTTGATCAGCGTCACGGTGCCCCTGGTCGCGCCGAAGCCGCCGCCGCCTCCGAAGCCGCCGCCGCCTCCGAACCCGCCGCCCCCGAACCCGCCGCCGCCTCCGAAGCCGGAGGACCGCGGGCCGCCGAAGCGGGACGCGAAGCCGGCGCCCCGCCCGGCCGCGGTGCCCGAGCCGCCCGTCGCGGCCGTCGAGCCGGAGGCGCCGAAGTGCTTCTGGGCCTCGACGCCGCCGACGAACGCTCCTGCCGCCGCGACGGCGACGACGAGCGCGAGCGTGAGCATCGGCGTTCGCCGCCGGCGCCGGGCGAGGATCTGGGTGACGAGCTCGTCGTCAGGCGGGGCGAGCTCGGTGCTGGCCATGGTCATGGCATGACTCCTACTCGTAGCGGAGAGCCTCGATCGGGCGGAGCGACGCGGCCCGGTTTGCGGGATAGATGCCGAAGAACAGGCCGACGGCGACGCCGACGCCGAACGCGAGGACGACGGCGTACGGCTGCACGACCGGCTGCACGCCGACGATCGTGAAGCGGCTGCCGACGAGCCCCGCCGCCGCGCCGACCACGCCGCCGAGGATGGACAGCATCACGGCCTCGGTGAGGAACTGGCCGAGGATGTCCGTCTTGCGCGCGCCGATCGCCTTGCGGATGCCGATCTCGCGTGTCCGCTCGGTGACGGTGACGAGCATGATGTTCATCACGCCGATCCCGCCGACGAGGAGCGAGATCGCGGCGACGGCGGCGAGCAGGACGGTGAAGGTGTGATTGTTGGAGCTCGTCGCCTGCAGCAGCGACGCCTGGTTGAGCACCGTGAACGCCGCGCTCCCGTCCGTGTTGTGGTGGGCGGGGGTGAGGATCGCCGTGGCCTCGTTCTCGGCCGCGTCGACGGTGCTCGGCGCCGTCGCGACGACGAGGATCTGGGACAGCTGCCCGCTCTGCCCCACGAGTAGGTCCTGCGCCGTCGTCAGCGGCAGGATCACGACGTCGTCCTGGTCCTGGAAGCCGTTCGAGCCCTTCGACCGGAGCAGCCCCTCGACCTTCAGGGTGGCGCCGTTGACGAGGATCGTCTGGCCGACGGGGTTCCGGCCGCCGAACAGGTTCTCGGCGACCGTCGGGCCGATCACCGCCACGCGGGCGTGCGTGTTCTCGTCCGCCGAGGTGACGAACGTCCCGGCCGCGACGGACTCCTTGCGCGCAACCGCGTAGGACGGCGTCGTCGCGAGCACCTGCTCGGGCGTCTCGCTGGCGACGCCGTGCGCGACCGTGGCCGAGTCGACGTCGACGACCGGGGTGACCGTCTGCACGTCGGGCGCCGCGGCCTTGTCCTGCAGCGCCTCGACGTCCTTCAGCGTCAGGAAGGTGAACGACGTCGAGCGTGCCGCGGCGCGCCCGAAGAAGCGCCCGCCGGGCTGGACGGTCAGCAGGTTCGTGCCGAGCCCCTCGATCTGCTTCTCGACCGCCACCGCCGAGCCGTGCCCGACCGCGACCAGGATGATCACCGACGCGACGCCGATCGTGATCCCGAGCAGCGTCAGGAACGAGCGCAGCCGGTTCGCGAGCAGGCCCTGCACCGCCATCCGCAGCGCCTCGAAGGAGCTCATGCCGGCACCGTTGCGAGCTGCGGCTCGTCCGAGACGACGCGGCCGTCCGAGATGCGGATGATCCGCCGCGCGCGCACCGCGACATCCGGCTCGTGCGTGATCACCACGACCGTGCGCCCCGCCGCGTTCAGCCTGTCGAAGACGGAGAGGACGTCCCGCGTCGAAGCGGTGTCCAGGTTTCCGGTCGGCTCGTCAGCGAGCAGGATCGCCGGGTCGGTCACGACGGCGCGCGCGATGGCGGCCCGCTGCTGCTGGCCGCCCGAGAGCTCCGACGGGACGTGGTGCAGCCGCTCTTCGAGCCCGACGAGCCGCGCCGCCTCCTCCGCGCGGGCGTGCCGCTCGGCCGCCTTCAGGCGCTGGTAGACGAGCGGCAGCTCGATGTTCCGCCGCACGCTCGTGCGCGGGATGAGGTTGAAGCTCTGGAAGACGAGCCCGATCCTCCGGTTCCGGACGAACGACAGCTCGTAGTCGTCGAGCAGCGTCACGTCGATCCCCTCGAGGAGGTAGCGCCCCAGCGTCGGCACGTCGAGGCAGCCGATGATGTTCATCAGGGTCGACTTGCCGCTGCCCGAGCTGCCCATGATCGCGACGTACTCGCCCGGCTCGACGCGCAGGTCGACGTCCCGCAGCGCGTGCACCGCGATCTCGCCGGCGCCGTACACCTTGGAGACGCCGTCGAGCACCATCAGCGGCCGGCCGCGGCGACGTTCCACGAGGCCGCCCACCTACGGAACGCCGACCCGCACGTTCCCGCCCCCGAGGCCGCCGAGCCCGCCGCCGAGCCCGCGGCCCGTGAAGCCGCCGGTCGTCGTGCTCGTCGAGGCTCCCGAGAGGAGGGTCGAGCCCGTCGACGTGACGACCGTCTGGCCCTTGCGGAGGCCGCTGACGATCTCGGTCGCCGTGTCGCCCTGCAGGCCGGCGACGACGCGCACGCGCCGCTGTACGCCGTTCTTGCCGACGACGGCGACGGTCGCGTTCGCGCCGCTGCCGGTGACGGCGCTCGACGGCACGTTGAGCACGTCGTCGCGCTCCGCGGTCGTGACGCTGACGTTCGCCGTCATCCCGGGCTTGAGCCGCCGGTCGTGCCGGTCGAGCGCGACGGTCACGTCGTACTGGACGACGCTCGACGAGGTCGTGCTGATCTCGTCCACCGAGACGACGCGCGCCGGCAGCTCGACGTTCGTCAGCGCCGGCACGGTGACCGTCGCCGCGTCGCCGACGGCGATCTTCGCGGCGTCGCTCTCGGCGAAGGCCGCGGTCGCCTCCATGTCCGAGACGTTGACGAGCGTCACGAGGCCGGACGACGAGCTCGAGCCGTTCCCCGACGAGCCGCTGCCCGCGCCGCTCGCACCCGACGCCGACGACGCCGACGACGTGCTCGACGCCGACGCGTTGCCGCCGCCGCTCACCGTCTCGCCGACGACGCCCGAGACCGAGGCGACCGTGCCGGTGACCGGCGCGCGCAGCACCGTCTCTGCCAGCGTTCTGCGCGCATCCGCGAGCGCCACCTCCGCCTGCGTCACGGCGGCCTCGAGCTGCGCGACGGCAGCGGAGGTCGGCGGCGCCTGCTTGACGGCGTTGCCCGCCGCCGCCGCGCTCACCCCGAGCTTCGCCGACGAGACCTGCTGTCTCGCGCCGGCGACGCCCTGCCGGTCCTTCGCGAGCGTCGCCTGCCGCTGCTGCTCCGCCGTGGCGATCGCCTGCCGGTCCTTCGCGAGCGTGCCCGCCCGCGTCTGCTGCGCCACGGCGAGCGCCTGCCGGTCGTTCGCGACCTTCGTCTCGTAGCTCACGACCGTGGCCTGGTCGCTCGTCAGCGTCGCCTTGTCCGTGTTCAACGTCGTCTCGGCGGCGGACTGCTTCTGCTGGTCGGCCGAGAGCGCCGCCTGGTCGAGGCTGAGCTGGTACTGCGCCTTCGTGAGCGCCGCCGTCGTGCCGTTCAGGCTCTGCGCGTCGCCGTCGACGGAGCTCTGGTCGTCGGCGACGACCGATCGCCAGTGCGCGATGCTGCTCTGGTCGCCGCTCGCCTCGGCGGCACTGAGCGACGCCTGGTCGGCGCTGAGCTTCTGCTGGTCGGTCGTCTGGTCGCCGCTCTGCGAGTTCCTCTGCTCGTTCAGCGTCTCGATCTGCGCGTTGTCGGTCGTGATGCGCGCCTGGTCGTCGTTCACGGTGGCGGTCGCGCTGTTGTACGCAGCCTGGTCGGACGCGACGGTCGTCTTGTCCGCGGCGACCTTGCCGACGTAGCCGGTGAGGTTGCCGCGGTCGACGTGGAGCTGCTGCTGCGCGGCCGAGATCGAGAGCGCCTGCGCCCGCTCGTCCTGGCCGACCTGCGCCTGCGCCTGCGCGACCGACATCGACTGTGCGTGTGCGTCCTGCGCGGACGTCGCCCGCGCCTGCGCCACGGCCAGCTTCGCGCTCGCGACCTGCGCCTTCGCCTGCCGCAGCGTCACCGCGTCCTGTCGCCGCTCGGCGGGCGTCTCGCCGGCGAGCGTCGTCGCGAGGTTCGCGCGCGCGCTCTCGAGGTTCGCCTCCGCCTCCTCGACCGCCTCCTCGTCCTTCGTCGGGTCGAGGCGGCCGAGGACCTGCCCGCGTCGCACGTGCCGTCCCTGCGTGACGTCGATCTCCGCGAGCGTCCCGCTCGTCTGGAAGTCGACCGCGAGCGTGGCGGGCGCCGCGATGCTGCCGGTCGCCGAGACCGACGAGAGCACCGTTCCCCGCTGGACGGTCCCGGTCTGCACGCTCGCCGCCTGCTTCGCCGGCGTCGCTCGCACGGCGAGGTAGGCGGCGACGCCGAGCCCGGCGAGCGCGAGCAGGAGGATCACGTTGAGCGCGCGGAAGACGCGGAACGGCGCTCGAAGCCGGGGCGCCCGCCCGAGCACGCCTGAGACTGCACTCACGCGCCCAGCTTCGCCGCGGCGGCTAAGAGGCCCCTACGAATCGCGGCCCGGCCGACGCTGGGACGGCTGCGTACGATTGCGCGCGTGGACCCGTCGCTCGAGCACGCGAGCGAGATCGCGAATCGCATCCGCCGGAACGTCGAGTCGGTCGTCGTCGGGAAGACGGATCGCATCTGCCTCGTGCTCACCGCGCTGGCGTGCCGCGGGCACGTCCTGCTCGAGGACGTGCCCGGTACGGCGAAGACCGTGCTCGCGCGGGCGGTTGCCGGAAGCGTCGAAGGCGCAGTCGCGTCGCGTGTCCAGTGCACCCCCGACCTGCAGCCGACGGACGTCACGGGCCTCACCGTCTACGACCAGCGCGAGCGCGAGTTCCGCTTCCGCCCGGGCCCGGTGTTCGCGAACGTCCTGCTCGTCGACGAGATCAACCGCGCCATGCCGAAGACGCAGTCCGCGCTGCTCGAGGCGATGGCCGAGGGGCAGGTGACGGTCGACGGGATCACGCACGCGCTGCCGCAGCCGTTCGTGCTGCTCGCGACCGAGAACCCGATCGAGCAGGAGGGCACGTTCCCGCTGCCCGAGGCGCAGCTCGACCGTTTCTTCCTTCGCACCGCGCTCGGGTACCCCGACGCCGATCAGGAGGTGGAGATCGTCGTCGCGCAGCACGGCGGCCATCCGCTGGACGAGCTGCGGCCGGTGGCGACGAAGCGCGACGTGCAGGCGCTGCAGGACGGCATCGACGACGTCTACGTCGATCCGCTCCTCCGCCGCTGGATCGTCGAGCTCGTGCAGGCGACCCGCTCGCTCGACTTCGTCTCCCTCGGCGCGTCCGTCCGTGGGTCGCTCGCGCTCGAACGCGCGGTGAGGGCGGCGGCGCTCATCGACGGCCGCGACCACGCGGAGGCCGACGACGTGGAGCGGCTGTTCGTGCCCGTGCTCGTGCACCGGCTGGTCCTGGCGCCCGAGTACCTCGCGGACGAGGAGCCCACCGCCGGCGAGGTGGCGCGGCTCGTCTGGCAGCGGTGCCTCGAGCGCGCGCCGCGGCCGGAGCCGCAGTGGGACGTACGGCCGGTTGCACGTCCCGCCGCGCGTTGACGGGACGGCGCGCGTTCCCGCTCGTGCCGCGCCGGCGGCTGTCCGGCACGCCGTTCGGCGAGCGCCGCAGCAGTCGTCGAGGGCGAGGCTCGGAGGTCGCCGGAACGCGCCCGTACCTCCCGGGCGACCCCGTCTCGACCATCGACTGGTTCGCCTCCGGGAAGCTCTCGGCTGCCCGCGGCCGCGACGAGTTCGTCGTCCGGGAGACGTACGCCGAGGAGGCGCCGCGGGTCCTCGTCCTCGCCGACCGCCGCCCGTCGATGGCGCTCTACGGGCCGGCGTTCCCGTGGCTCGACAAGCGCGCCGCCGTGGTCGCCGCAGCCGAGGCGATCGCGCGCTCGGCGGCGGCGGCGCGCGCGGAGCTCGGGCACGCCGACGCGGCCGGCGGCCGGACGCGCGTGCTTCCGCCGGGCGCCGTGGCCCCGCGGTTCCTCCTCGACCGCGTCCGCCGCGCGCCGTTCGACGCGGGCGAGCGCAGCCTCGGACACGCGCTCGAGCACCTCCTCAACCGGCGCGCCGAGCTGCCGCAGGGCTCGTTCGTGTTCGTGCTCTCCGACTTCCTCGCACCGGTCGGCGCCGCGACCTGGGCGCGGCTCCGGAGCGCGCGCTGGGACGTCGTGCCGGTGGTCGTGCAGGATCCCACGTGGGAGCAGAGCTTCCCGGACGTCGACGGCGTCCTCGTGCCGCTCGCGGCGCCGGACGGCGGCGAGCAGGTGCGGGTGCGGCTGAGCCGCGCGGACGTCGCCACGCGCCGGCGGGCCAACGAGGAGCGGCTCGAAGGGCTCCTGAAGCGCTTTCGCAGGCTCGGCTTCGACGCGGTCGTGCTCTCGTCGTCGTCCCCGACCGCCGTCGACGCCGCCTTCCTGCGCTGGGCGAAGCGGCGCAGCCTCCGGCGCGGCAGGGGCTGACGTGGTCGCGGCCGCAGCCGCCGTGGTCGTCGCCCTCTCGCCCGCGCGGGTCCACTTCGGCGACCTCGTCCGGGCGACGGTGCGCGGCGCCGGGCAGCCGAGCTTCGCGCCGTTCGTCGTCCGTGCGCATCACGGCAACGAGTACGTGCTCCAGTGCCTCGAGCCCGCCTGCGTGCCGGGGCCGGGTGGACGCTCGGTGAAGCTCGGCCGCGCGCGCGTGCGGATCCTGCCGCGGGCGAGCGAGGCGCAGGTCGCGCGGCCGCTCCGCTCCTTCCGGCGCGAGACCCGCCGTTTGCCGACGAGCTTCCGCATCGCGCCCGGGCTGCTGCTTGCGTTGCTGCTCGCGGGAGCGGTCGTGCTCCTTGGCGCCGCAGCCGTCCTCGCGGCGCCATTCGGCCGCCGGCTCGTGCCGGAACGGCGCGACGAGCGGACGCCGCTCGCGCGCGCCGTCGACCTCGTCCGCGCGTCGGCGAGGCGGGAGCCCGAGGACCGGCGCCGCGCGCTCGACCTGCTCGGACGGGCCCTGGGTCGGGCCGCGCCCGCGCGCGACGCGTTCGCGCTCGCGTGGTCTGAGCCCGCGCCGGACCCGGCCCGCATCGAGTCGCTGCTCGAGCAGGTGGAGCGGCCCTCGTGACGCCCGCGCCCGCGATCCCCCTCGTCGACCTGCCGCGGCTCCGCCGCGCAGGCCGTCGCACGGCGAACGTGCGGGTCGCGCTGGCCACGCTGCTCGTCGCGCTCGTCGCGGCGGCGGCCGCGGTCGCGGCCCGGCCCGCCGGCCGCACGGTGCTGTTCCTGCCGAAGGGCTCGAACGGCATCGTCGTGCTCGACCTCTCGGCGAGCATCTCCAGCGACACGTACGCGCGCATCGGCGAGACGCTGCGCGAGCTCGCCTCGACGAACGGCCGCTACGGCCTGGTCGTGTTCTCCGACGTCGCGTACGAGGCGCTGCCGCCGGGAACGCCGGCGAGAGAGCTGCGTCCGTTCGCGCGCTTCTTCACGCTGCCGCCCGCACGCGGCGGCTTCCTGCCGCTGTTCCCGGCGAATCCGTGGACGACTTCGTTCAGCGGCGGGACCCGGATCTCGGCCGGCCTCGGGCTCGCGCTGCGGCTCGTGCGGCAGGACGCGCTCGCGCGGCCCGGGGTGGTGCTCGTCAGCGATCTCGACGACGATCCCGGCGATCTGAAGGACCTCGCGAGCGTCTCGCTCGCGTACCGGCAGGCCCGCATCCCGGTGAGGATCGTCGCCCTGAACGCGGCGCCCGACGACCAGCAGCTCTTCGCGGGGCTGCTGAGGCAGGCGGCCACCTTCCAGGCCGGGCGGCTGCCCGGCGAGCGCGCGCAGACCTACGGGCCGCACGTGCCGGCGTGGCTGCTGGTGGTCACGATCCTGGCCGCAGCGGCACTCGCGGCCAACGAGCTGTGGTCGGCCGAGCTTCGCTGGGGGACCGCGTGATCCGGGCGGCGGCGGCCGCGGTCGCGCTCGCCGCGGCGGCGTTCCTCGTCCTGCTCGCCGTCGACGTCGGACGTTGGTGGGATGCCACGCGGCCTCCGGCGACGCTCGTCGGCGGCGTCGCCGCGGACCTCCTCGGCACGCGCGACGACGTCGCGCTGCGCGGCGCGGTGCGCGCGTTCGGCCGCGCGGAAGCGACGCCGTACGGCTTCGACAACGGCGTCACGCAGACGCGCGTGCGGGCGCTGGCGCAGGCCAGGCTCGCAGGCGTGGCCGCGGGCGCCCCCGCGCGCGAGGCTGCGCAGGCCGACGATCTACTGGGCATCCTCGCGTGGGGCTCGCCGACGGCGCCGCTCGGCGTGCGGGACCCCGCCGACGAGGCCGTCGGCGCGTTCACGACGGCCGTGCGGCTGGCACCCGGCGATCGCGCCGCCGCGTTCAACCTCGAGGTCGCCCTGCGCGCGCTCCAGAGCCGCGGCGTCCGCCGGGGCCCCAACCCAGGGACGGGGCCACGCGGGAGCGGTCACAGCGGCGCCGGGGCCGGCACGCCGGGAGAGGGCTACTGATCCTCGCGGCGTCGTTGACGTTCCTGACGCCCGACGCGGCGGCGTTCGCGGCGCTCGCCGCCGTCCCGGTGGCCGCGCTCGTCGCGGGGTCTCGCCGCGTCGCGCGCGTGCGGGAGACCCTGCGCCTGCCGGCGCCGCCCTCCCGCGGCCGGTGGCCCCGCGCCGCCTGCCTCGTCGGCGTGATCGCGCTGCTCGCCCTCGCGGCGATGCAACCCGCCTTGCGGGAGCGCACCTCGCTGCGTGCGCGCACCGACGCCGCCGCATTCGTGGTGCTCGACACGTCGCGCTCGATGGCCGCCGCGCGGACCCCCGGCGGCACGACCCGGCTCGCGCGGGCGAAGCGAGTTGCGCTCGACCTCGCGGCCCGTACCGGCGACGTTCCGCTCGGCGTGGCCACGTTCACCGACCGCGTGCTGCCCGACCTGTTCCCGACGGCGGACCGGGCGGCGTTCGACGCGGTGGTCGGCGCCGTGTCGATCGAGAGCCCGCCGCCGCGCGACGTCAACACCGTCGCGACCACGTTCGACGCGCTCGGCTCGCTCGGAACGGGCGGGTTCTTCGCGGCGGACGTGCGCCGCCGCGCCGTCGTCCTCGTCACGGACGGCGAGAGCCGCCCGTTCGACCCGGGCGCCGTCGCCGGGACGCTCGCGGCGCACGGCATCGCGCTGGACGTCGTGAGGGTGGGCGGCGCCGAAGACCGCGTGTTCCGCCCGAACGGGACGCCCGAGGCGAACTACCGCCCCGACCCGGCCGGCGCGGCCGCGAGCGTCGCGCAACTCGCGGCGGCCGTGCACCGGCCGGCCGACTCCGACCCGGCTGCCTTCGTCGAGCGCGTGGCCGGCCGCGGTCGCGCCCGTGTCGTCGGCACCACGACGCGCACGCGTACGCTCGCGCCGTATGCGGCGCTGCTCGCGCTCCTCCCGCTGCTCGGCGTGCTGAACGTGCGCGCGAGCGTCCCTTCGCCGCGGTGGCATACGATGCGCCGCACGAGCGGGAGAGCCGCGTGAAGCAGCTTCTGGTTGGACTTCTCGGCGCTGGCGTGCTGTTCCTCGTCGCGGGCGGCGCCGCAGGGGCTCCCGCGGTATCCGGAGACTGGACGAGCTTCGGGCGCAGCACCGACAACCTGCGCCACTCGCCGCTGACGCAGATCGCCCCGTCCAACGTCGCGCAGCTCGGGCGCGCGTACACGATCGACTTCCGGCAGGTCGACCCCGACGTCCGTCGCGGGCAGCAGTCGTACCCGCTCGCGATCGGCGGCAAGCTGTACGTGACGACGAACGACGCGAACGTGTTCGCGATCGACGCGGCGTCGGGCCGGATCCTCTGGCACTTCAAGCCGGCGAACAGCGGGCTCTTCAAGAACTTCGGCATCGTCGCCAACCGCGGGCTCGCCTACTGCGACGGATCGCTGTTCATGCTCACGCTCGACATGCACATCGACAAGCTCGACCCCGCGAACGGCGCGCTCGAGGGGCGCGTCGCGATCGGGCGAGCCGTCCCCGGCGCCGGCTCGAACTACGGCTACTCCGAGACGAGCGCGCCGATCTGCGCCGACCACCGCGTCCTCGCCGGGGCAGCGGGGTCGGAGTACGGCGTCCGCGGTTTCGTGATGGCGTGGACGACCGACCTGCGGCCCGCCTGGCCCAACCCGGTCTGGACGATCCCGCCGGAGCAGCAGAGCTGGCGCGCGAGGAGCCGTATCGTCGGCGGCGGCGCGGTCTGGACGCCGGTCACCGTCGACACGATGACCGACACCGTCTTCTTCGGCACCGGCTCGGCGACGCCGCTGTACTTCCCGTCGCTGCGGCCCGGCTCCGACCCTCGCACCGACTCGCTCATCGCCGTCGACCTGAAGACGGGCGCGCTGAAGTGGTGGCGTCAGCTCCTCGCCGGGAACGAGTGGTCGTACGACGTCGCGCAGCCGCCGCTCGTCTACGACGGAAAGGTCGGCGGGCACGTGCGGCACGTCGTCTCCGTCGCGACGATGGAGGGCATGTGGTTCGCGTTCGACGCGCGCACCGGCGCGCCGTTCTACCAGCGCGTCAAGGTCGTCGATCGTGTCGAGCACCCGGCGCTCCGTCCGGGCAAGCCCGTGGTCGTGTACCCCTCGAGCCTCGGCGGTCTCAACTACTCGCCGGCGTCCTACGACCCCGCGACCGACTACGTCGTGAACGCGGCGGCGGAGACGGCCGGGGTCGACATCCAGGCGAAGCTGACGCCGACGCAGCAGAAGGACAAGTTCGTCCTCGGCAGCGTCTTCCTCGGCCTCAGCAACGGCAACTTCGGCACCGAGCTCCCCGGCTGGCACGACCACGGATCGATCAGCGCCATCGACGTGAACACGGGGCGGCGCGTCTGGAAGTTCCAGACGCCGGAGCCGGAGCGCGGCGGCGTCACGACGACCGCGTCGGGGCTCGGCTTCGCGGGCGGCGGCGACGGCGTCCTCCGGGCGTTCTCGGTAAAGACGGGCAAGGTCCTCTGGACGTTCCAGACCGGCCACCAGATCGCGGCCGGGCCGACGATCTTCTCGGCCGGCGGGAAGGAGTACGTCGCGATCACCGTCGGCGGGACGCCGACCTCGTCGAACGGCGGCGTCGCCTCGCAGCTCCAGGTGTTCGCGCTCGGCGCGTCGCAGAAGCAGTCGCCGGCGCCGACGTTCCGGACGTTCCAGCCGGCCGCGGGGCCGGCGCCGGCCGCGATCGCCACGCCGGCGCCGCAGCGCGAGCTCGCGGCAAGCTCGGCGGCGGGCGGCGCGCGCATCGAGACGCAGGGGCCGTTCGCGGTGCACGTCTGGAGCGCGTCCAGCCCGGCGACGCAGGTGGTCAGCGGCCGGCTGCTGCTCGGCGGCAAGCCCGTGGTCGGCGCCGCGATGCAGGTCGACGACTACGCGATCCAGAACCGGACGAACGCACGCGGACAGTTCTTCTACCGGCTCGACACCACCATGCCGCGCCGGCACGTCGTGCGCGTGCTCCGCCTTTCCCGTGCGCGTGTCGGCGGCCGTCCGCTGACGGCGGCTCAGCGTGCCGCTCTCCTGCGGGCCGCGGGCGGCTTCAGCGTCGGGTACCGCGTGATCGGCGTGCAGGCGCACGCGACGGGCGGCCACGTCGTCGTCACCGGGCGTCTCGCGTACGCGAGCGGCGCGCCGCCGCCGCCGGTCGTCCTCTACACGTACCGGCTCTCCGGAACGATCACCGACGCGAGCGGCAAGCCCGTCGCCGGCGCCTCCGTTGTCACGCGCACGCAGGACCGCGACTTCTGGACGTTCTCGGTGCCGAGCGACTCGAGCGGCCACTACGTCTCGTTCTTCACCGCGTCCGACGAGACGGGCGCGAACCCGGTGCCGCTGACGGTGCAGGTCGCGTCGGGCAACGTCTCGTACGCGTCGCCCGCTGGGAAGAACGTCGACTTCGCCGCGCTCCGCAGCGCGACCATGAACATCCGACTGCCGTCGTCGCCGGCGCAGCCGCTCGCGTTGCCGGCCGAGCAGTCGTTCCCCGGCGCGGTCTACGAGGGGATCCTGGTCGGCGTCTCCGGCCCCCACGGGGTGGTGAAGCCGGTCTCGGCGACGTGGCCCGACGCCGCCGGCCGCTTCAGGCTCGTGCTCCCCGGCTCGGCCCGCGGGATGCCGCTGCGCGTCTGGGAGGACGCGTCGACGTTCTTCCAGGTCCACGCCGCGCGCCCCGGCGGCGCCGTCGAGACCGCCGTCTGGCCGTCGATTCCGCCGGGCGACCAACCGCAGGGCCTCGCCGTCGTTCGGCCCTCGAGCTGAGAGCGGAAAAGTAGGCTTTTCGAATCGTGTCGAGGGTCCCCGCCCACAGCCTCCTCGTCGCCGTGCTCCTCGCCCTCGCCGCGGGCCTCGCCGTCTCGGCGCACGCATCGGCGCGGCGCGCCGGCGCGCCGCCCGGCTTCGGCTGGTTCCGCGCCGCTCGGCCGCCGGACGACTGGAAGGCCGTCGCCCTCCCCTCGGGTGGGGCGATCCTGTCGTACCCGCCCACCTACCGCCGGATCCACGGTGACATCTACTCCGTCTCCGTCGGCAGGCGCGACGGCAGCGGCAGGGTGCTCGTCTATCTGAACGCGACCCCGAAGCAGGGGGCCGAGACCGTGGCCAACTGGGTGGAATTTCGCCTCGCGCACAACCGGGGAGAGTCGAACGACGTCCACGAGGACGCCCACGCGACGGGGCTGACCTTCAGGACCGGCAAGGGGAGCTGCGTGATCGACGACTACCGGAGCCGCCACGTGGTGAACCACTACCGCGAGATCGCCTGCTTCGTACGGGGGCGGGCCACCGCCGGCGTCATCGTCGCGGCCGCGCTCCAGTCCCAGTGGGCGCGCGCCGAGAAGGTGCTCGAGCGGGCGGTGGAGGCCTTCGTGGTCACGTGACGCGCGCACGGGACGGCGCAGGAGGGTTGGTAGCCTAGGACCGATGAGGGGTGGTTTCGTGCTCGCGTGCGCGTGCGTGACGGCCCTCGCGATCGCGGGAGCGGGGTCCGCGCGGGAGGCGACGACCAACGAGCCGGCGATCTTCACCGTCAAGGTCACGCTGACCGATGCCGCGGTCAGGTTGAGCCCGAATCACGCCGCGCGTGGAAGCTACTGCACGTTTCTCATCACGAACCGCGGCAGGAAGACGCATCGGTTCGTGATCGGCGACGTCAAGCGCGGCCCGGGGTACGGCGAAGGGTTCGCGCGGACGCTCAAGCCGCAACAGCAGCTCAGGATCGTGATGTACCTCAACTATCGCGGGCTGCTGAAGTACGTCGAGCGCTCGGGCACGAAGGACGTCGCCCGCGGCGCGTTCAGGATCACCTGACCCTTCGAGTCAGCGCCAGGCCGGCGGGCCGTCGTCCGTCGGATACGCGCTCCCGGTCGAGAGGAGCCTCCTGCTCGCGCCGGCGACCGACCGGATCTCGAGCTTCCCCGCTGAGACGAGCGCGAGCTGCGTCCCGTCCGGCGAGAACGCCGCGGGCCCGCTGTCCTTCACGATCAGCCGCGGCTTCTTGACCTTCGTCGTCAGGCTCTCGATGAATAGCCCGAACCGCTGGCAGGGGCCTTCTCCGCACTCCATGTCGCCCGGCTCCGGTGCACGCGTGCCCACGAACGTCAGGCGCGAGACGCTCGGCGACAGCGTGACCGAGTCGAGCCCCCAGATCGCGTCGATGTTCGCGCCGTAGTACTTGAGGACGTGCCCGCTCGACGTGTCGATCTTCAGGAGGTCGCCGCCGGAGGCGATGAGGAGTCCCTTCGTCGTCCACGTCGGGCGGCCGGCCGGCGGCGCATGCGAGAGCCAGCGCGGTCTACCGCCGGAGGCCTGAACGACGTAGAGGCGCCACTCGGCGCCGATCGGGCGGATGAACGCGATTCGCTTCCCGTCCGGCGACCAGGTGGGGTAGCTGTCCCGGCCGCCCGTCGTGACCCGGTGAAGCCCGCCGCCCCCGGGGCTCACCGTGAAGATGCCGACCCCGGACCGTGCGAACGCGAGCTTCGTGCCCGCGGGCGAGAACGCGGGATCGACGGCGGGGTGCGCCCCTCTCGTGATCTGTCTCAGGCCCGCGCCGGAGGGCTGGATGCTGAAGAGCTGCTCGATCGAGGAGCCGGACGGCGTTGCCGAGAAGACGACGGCCGAGCCTGCTGTCGAGCCGCCGCGCGCACCTGCGACGAAAACCGATCCGGCGGCGACGGCGGTCGCCGCTCGCAGCAACGATCCCATCCGGCTCGATCCTATCCGGGGCGGCGCCTCACGAATCGAGCCCGTACGCGACGACCTCGGGGACGGCATGCGGGCGGCCGGGAGACGGCGCGCCGCCGGCGGCCACGAGAAGGTCGCGCCCGACGGCGGGGCAGCTGTTGATTCCCGCGGGAAGCCGCGTGCGCCAGACGACGCGGCCGTCGGCCGCGGCGAGCGCGAGCATGCGGCCGTCGTACGTCGGCACGACGACCGCGTCGCCCGCGACGGTCGCGCATCCGAACGGAGCGGAGCCCAGGCGCCGCTGCCAGATCGTCTTGCCGGTGGCGGCGTCGAGCGCGTACAGCGTCCCGCTTGCCTGCGCCGGCGGCCGGGCGAATGCGCTGGGGCTCGTGATCGCGCTCTCGCGCGAGCACAGCTCCACGGCCGGCACGAACAACCGGCCGTCCGCGTAGGCCATCGGCGTCAGGACGCCGCCCAGCAGGCCGGGACAGACGGTCGTCGGCCGCCGCGGCAGCGGGCCGAGGTCGTGGAGGTGCGTGCCCACCGCGCGCGACCAGACTCTCGCGTGGGTGTCGCGGTTCCAGGCGACGACGCGCCCCGCCTTGCCCGCACCGAAGACCATGCGCCGTCCGCCGACGGCGGCGAGCACGGGCGACGCCTGGAAGTCGTAGTCGCGGATGTCGTGCCGGGTGACCTGGTCGTACCAGAGCAGCCGTCCCGTGCCGCCGGCCAGGACGACGAGCGAGTCGGTGTACAGCGTGCGGCCCGGGAAGAGGCTTCCGTTCGGGAACGACTTCGAGCCGCCCCAGGGCCCCGCGTTCGCGATGCCGGCGTAGACGTTCCCCCGGGCGTCGACGCTCACCGGTTCCCACGCGCCGCCGCCGCCGGCTCGTGCGTGCGGCCACGGCTTCTCGATCGTCCGGAACCGCCAGACGACGCTCCCGGTCGCCGCGGAGAGGGCGTAGAGCGCGCCGCGGCCGCCGGGCGCGTAGCCCTGCGTGCTGTAGTACACGCGGCCGCGGTCGACGACCGGCGCGATCGCGACGAACTGCTCGAAGCGGTTCGCGAGTCGGCGCGCCCAGAGCGTTCGTCCCGTTCTCGCGTCCAGCGCGAACGCCGTCGTGTCGGTGGCGCCGAACAGCCGCGGCCCGGCGACCGCCACGCCGTTCGGCCCGTCGTTCGGCGCGGCGAGGCGGTGCACCCAGCGGAGGGCGCCGTCACGCGCGTCCAATGCGTAGACGCTCGAGCTCGAGTCCTGCAGGTACACCGTGCTGCCGGCGATGATCGGAGTTGCCGTCATCGCGCCGAAGGCAGTCCCGTGCGTCGGCAGGCGGAAGCGCCAGCGGATCCTCAGCTTCGGAATCGTCTGCGTATCGAGGGCGGTCGCGAGCGGCGCCCTGTGGCTCGAGAGGCCGCCGTTCGCGGACAGCCAAGGCCCGCTCGGGGCCGACGCCTGGGCTCCGCCCGCGAGCGCGAGCGTCAGTGCGGAGAGGCCGAGCACCACGCGTGGGCGGAGGGAGTCTCCCCCCGCCCACGCGTCGGTGAAAGGCCTCAGCAGCCGATGCGCGGCTCAGGCAGCGGCGCGGCTAGAGGCAGCCGTCGCCGTCGTCCGGACCGCCCGCATCCTCGTCGCCGTCCCCGTCGGCGTCGGTGCAGTTCGAGCCGCCGCCGCCGCCGGAGGTGGTGGTCGTGGTCGAGCCGCCACCGCCGCCGCCGCCGGAGTGCACCTTCGTCTTGATCACCGCCCCGGACGGCGAGAGCACGTACCAGAGCCCGCCGTTCAGGTTCAGCGCCTGTCCGAACGCCTGGCCGGGCTTCGTGTCGCCGACGTAGAGATAGAGCGGCCAGCCGTGATACGTCGCGACCCGGCCGCCGGCCGGATCCGCGTCGCTGCCGAGCAGCGCCTTCTTCACGCCGCCGGTCGCGACGAACTTCTCGCCCTTCGTCACCTTGATCGGCGGCCAGATCTTCGCGCACCCGCCGACGCACGTCACCTTCTTGCGCTTGTCGGGCACGAACATGTAGAGCGTCCTGCCCTTGCTGTTGACCAGGACGCGACCCAACCCGTGAATCGACCGGGTCGAGATGACGACCGTGGCAAGGCGGGTATGCGACCTCGACCTCGCGCCCGACGCGGTCGAGACCGCGACGACGAGGAGGCTCGCGGCGACCAGGGCGAGCAATGTCGACAGCTTGTTGACCCGCATCGGCTACTAGACCTCCCTCACGAAAAGCCCCCACCTGCAACCGGCTCGCCGATTGCAGGCTCGAAAGAAACCTGAAGGCTCAACGATATACGACGTCGGCGAGACGAGGACGACGCCGTCCGCGGTGTGCGACGCCGGCCGGCCGCGACGTCGACGCGGCGCACGAGGCCAGTTGCGCACGTCCCCTCCCGGTGAGATGATTGCGCCCGCACTTTCTCGCTCGCCCACCGGACGGCCGAGAACCTTCGTCGGGTTCATGTCGCGTCAAGCTCCTAGGAGGGGTACATGCACCGGAATCGTGTCCGGACAGGTCTGACTCTGCTCGGACTCCTGGCGGCGGCGGCCGTCGTTGCCTTCACGGCGTCCTCGTCGCACGCGGGTCCGTCGCCGATCACGCGTGCGCCGGCGTGGACGGAGGCGCAGCTGAGCGCCCCGTCGGGGGCCAACTGGCTCGAGTACTACGGCGACCTGTCGGGCGACCGGTACTCGTCGCTCAACCAGATCAACACGTCCAACGTTTCCGGCCTCAAAGAGGTCTGGCACATGAGCCTCGGCACGTGTACGGCCGCGCTCATCGCCGGTGCGCCGGTCGTGCCGGGCGCTCCGAACGGCGCTCCCGGCAACCCGACGAACTGCGGCTCGCTGGAGTCGAACCCCGTCGCGGTGGACGGGATCCTCTACACGGTGGCGCCTCCGCTGGCTCAGGTCTTCGCGATCGACGCGTCGAACGGGAACATCCTCTGGACCTACACGCCGTCGTACGCGAACGAGTACCTGAACAACGGCAAGATCTATTCGCCGGGCTCCGGAGGCAGGCTGCCGGGTGTCGCGGTGGCCGAGGGGAAGGTGTACGTCGGCCTTCCGGACGGGCGCCTCGTCGCGCTCGACCAGACGACCGGGCAGGAGGTGTGGGAGAACTGGGTCGGCTCGTACAAGAGCCAGGCGCGCGTCTCCACCGCTCCGATCTACGTCGACGGCATGGTCATCGTCGGCAACGGCGCCGGCGACGGCGGCGGCGCCAGCCCGTCGCTGGAGGCGTTCCGGGCCGGCAGCGGCGCGCGCATCTGGAGCTGGAGCGACATCCCGTCCCCGGGGCAGCCCGGCTACAGCACGTGGACGAACAACGGCAAGGGAGGCAACGGCAACACCCAGTACGGCGGAGGGTCGTTCTGGGAGTCGCCGATCGTCGACACGAAGCTGCACGAGCTGATCATCGGCACGGGCAACCCGGAGCCGTGGAACTCGCGCGGCCCCGGCTCGAACCTCTACACCGATTCCATCGTCGCGCTCGATCTCAGCACCGGGCACATGAAGTGGTACTTCCAGACCGCCCACCACGACCTGTGGGACTCCGACCTGCCCAACAACGGCGTCATGTTCACCGGCAAGTTCAAGGTGAACGGGAAGCTCGTGAGTCGGCCGGCGGTCGCGTACGTCAACAAGTACGGCATGACGTTCGTGCTCGATCGCGTGACGGGCAAGCCGCTCATCCCGGTGAAGGAGGTCCCGGTCCCGCAGGACAAGGCTGCCGACGTCAACACCTGGAAGACGCAGCCGGTTCCGGAGACGCAGGACGTCCTCTTCAATCCCATCAACAAGGAAGGGCTCCCGTGCACGACGCCGACGGCGCTGACCAACAAGGGAGTGCCGTACGCGACGTCGACCGCACCGGACGGCAAGCCGTTCAAGATCGGCTGCGCCTACACGCCGTACGACACGTCGCAGTACGTGGTCACCCCGTTCGAGATGATGGACTGGCCGGCGAGCTCCTATGCGCCGTCGACCCACTCGATGGTCACGTGCGGTGTCACGGGCCGGGCGACCGCGTTCGAGCAGATCCCGGCCGCGTCGCAGGTGCCGGGCATCTACGGCGGTCTCGGCGCGAACTTCCTCGGCGTCTCGGACGGGTCGTCGCCGCTCAGCAACTCGGGGAACTTCACGTCGCTGAACGTCGAGACCGGGAAGTTCGTGTGGCACCAGCACTGGCCCGCGATCTGCTACTCGGGCTCGGCGAACACCGCGGGCGGCGTTACCTTCGTCGGCCACTTCGGCACCGGCAACGGCTCGAAGGGTGACGGCTACCTCGAGGCGGTCGACACGAAGACGGGCAAGTCGCTCTGGACGTCGCCCACGATGCCGTACCCCGTGGCGGCGGCCCCGATCGTCTACGAGGTGAACGGCAAGGAGTACGTGACCGTCGAGGTCGGCGGCGCCGGGCACAACGACGTGACCCGCCCGTACGGCCTGCAGGATCCGCGGCGCGTGCGCGGAGACTACGTCTACACGTTCGCGCTTCCGTAACGTCCGACCGTGACGCCGGGGCGGCGGCCGCACGCGCTGCGGCCGCCGCCCCGGGCTCCACGGCGATGCCATCCTCTGCCCTGTGGCGCGCCGATCCCGCAGGGCGCTCGTGGGCGTGGCCGCGACGGTGCTCCTGACCGGCTGCGGCGGCGGTGCCTCCGTGGTGCCGCGCGCACCGTTCTGGCCGCAACGTGTCGCGACGCCGGCGGCGCCGCGGGTCGTCTTCCGGCGGGCCGGCGCTCCCGGCGCGCCGGGGTCGCATCGCTACGAGTACGTCTTCCCGGACCGGACGCTCGACGTCTTCCAGGCGCGGCCGCCCTTCCGGCTCGTCGAGCGCGTCCGGATCCCCGAGCTGCACTCGCTGCGGGGAGTCGCCGTCGCCGTCCGGACGGGGACGCTGTATGCGACCGTGGGCGGGAACGGCGGCTCGAGCGGAACGGGCGGCCTGGTCGCGTACGACCTGCTGCGCAATCGGGTTCGCTGGCAGCGTGCCTTTCCCAGCGGGGTCGACAGCCTCGCGATCAGCCCCGACGGGCGCACGCTGTTCGTGCCGGAAGGCGAGCGGTCGATGGACGATGTCTGGTACGTGGTCGACGCCGCGACCGGCCGGGTGAGGCGCGAGATCCGCGCGGCGCCCGGCCCGCACAACACGATCGTGTCGCCGGACGGCAGGTTCGTGTACCTCGGCCCCCGCAACTCGCGCTACCTCGTCGTCGCATCGACGGCGACCGACCGGGTCGTGCGGCGCGTCGGGCCGCTGGCGCCGGGCGTGCGGCCGTTCACGGTCGACGAGCGGCGTGGTCTCGCGTACACGACGGCGACCGGCTTCCTGGGCTTCCAGGTCTCGAGCCTGCGGCGCGGCCGGCTCCTGTACACCGTTCCGATCCGGGGCCGTCCCGGTCGCCCGTTCGGAGCGCCCAGTCACGGGATCGCGCTCACGCCGGACGGGCGCCGGCTGGCGGTGATCGACATCCCGAACGGGCGCGTGCACGTCTTCGACGTCACCGCGGTGCCGGCGGCCCCGCCGCGGCGCGTCGCCGACATCCGCCTCGTGCCGTCGATGCGGGGACGCGAGTCGCCCTGCGGCGGCGACTGCGGGCGCGCGGGCTGGCTCCAGTACAGCCTGGACGGGCGCTACCTCTGGGTCGCCGACGACGGCGACGTGATCGACGCGCGCAGCGATCGGATCGCCGCCTACCTGCCGGCGCTCTCGGACTCGCGGTACCTGTTCGAGCTCGACTGGGTCGGCGGCCGGCCTGTTCGGACCGGCGGCCGAAGCGGGATCGCGCCGACGGCCGGCAGCGGCTGACCGAACCGCCGCCCGGACGGCTCAGCGCGGCTTCACGGGCGGCGCGATCGTCGTCGGCGCGTCGAAGTCGCGGTACGTGTCGTGCATGAAGTGCGCGGTCGCGTACATGCCCATGCGGAGGGTGTGCATCGTGCTCGGGTCGACGAGGATCTCGAACCAGGCGGGGATGTTCGGGTCGAAGAAGGAGACGCGCGTGAGGTTGCGACCGCCGAGCGTCGCCCGGCCGAGCACGTGCGCGTCGACGGCCCGCGTCCAGAAGGGGGTGGGCTGGTGCTGTGGATCGAGCTGTTGCGACACGAGCCACGGCGTGCGCCGCGACTGGCGGTCCCATCGCCTGTCGCCGATGATCACGGCCGACGGGCCGCCGCGGATCCGGTAGGCGAGCCGGTCCGGCGCCGCCGCCTGCCACTCGGTGGTGACGACGTCGTGCTCGCTCGAGCCGAGGACGTCGTGCCACGACACCGACCGGAGCGCGCGCCACGTGGCGGTCGCCTGCCGGACGAAGCCGGCGGCGGACGGTGCGTCGCGCGGGAGCGCGACATGCCAGTCGGCGTTCGCCGCGCGGCCGCGGACGCGAACGGCGACGAGATCCGAGGTCGAGTGCAGCGTCGTCCGGTAGCAGCCGGCGCCGCACGCGACCGCGGGGCGCGCCGCTCCGCCGGCGGCCACCGTCACGCGGAGTCCGCGGACGCCGGTTCCCGACGGGCCGAGCACGGAGACCTGCACGAGCCTGCCCGTCGGTTGGTCGACGGCGGCGACGGCGAGCACGTTCGAGCCCATCTCGTGCGCCCGCACGACCGCGCCGGGGGGCGGGGCGGGGAAGCCGGCAGGCACTGCGCTCGCGGCGGTCGCTGTCCGCGGGGCTGCGGGTGCGGCGGCCGGGGCCGGCGCAGCCGTGGAGGCGCTCGAGGTCGCCGGCGTGCCGAGCGCGTCACGCAGGAGGAGCGCGGCGACGACGACGGCGACGGCGCCCGCGCCGAGCGCCGCGCAGGCCGTCAGCAGGCGGATCCACACCCTGCCGCTCGTCATCGGACGACGGTAGCAACGCGCCGTTTTGGCGCCGTCGCGCCGTGGCAGGAGTGTCGCGTGAGCATCATCGAGTCAGCGCGCGGGGTTCTCTGGGCGCGCCGGCGGCGGGAGGAGCGCGTGCGGTGGTTCGTGTCGCTCGCGCACGAGCGCTTCCAGCCCGACGACCTGCTCCGGCAGGCGCGCGAGGCGGAGGCGGCCGGCTTCGACGGCGTCTGCTGCAGCGACCACCTGGAGCCGTGGTGGGCGCCGGACGCGCCGACGCCCGCCGCCTGCGGCAACGCGTGGGTGTGGCTCGGCGCGGTCGGGCAGGCGACGTCCCGGGTCGCTCTCGGCACGGCGGTCACCGGTCTCGTGCACCGCTACAACCCGGTCGTCGTCGCGCAGCAGGTGGCGACGCTCGAGCGGCTCTTCCCGGGCCGCGCCTTCCTCGGCGTCGGCTCGAGCGAGGCGATGAACGAGATCCCCGCCGGGGCGGACTGGCCGCCGCCGGACGAGCAGCTGCGACGCACCGAGGAAGCGCTGACGATCGTCACGCGCCTGCTCGACGGCGAGACCGTCACCTTCGACGGCGAGTTCTTCCGCACCAGGCGCGCGCGGCTCTACCTGAAGCTCGAGCAGCGGCCGCCCGTTTACCTGTCGGCGTTCAACGAGGGCGCGGGCGAGCTGGCGGGGCGCCTCGCGGACGGCGTGTGGACGCTCGGCGACCCGCGGCAGGCGCCCGCCGTGATCGCCGCGTACCGGCGAGGGTGCGAGGCGGCGTCGCGCGAGCCGGGGGAGATCGTCCTGCAAACGCTCGCGAGCTGGGCGTCCTCCGACGAGGAGGCGCTGGCCGGCGCGCGCGAGTGGAAGGGGACGCTCGTCGACGAGAACTACGTCGAGCCGATCGCCGACCCGGCCGAGGTCGGCCGCAGCGGCGCCGACGTCTCCGACCGCACCTTCGAGTCGCTCGCGATCGTCTCCGCCGACCCCGACACGCACGTGAAGAAGCTGCGCATGCTGGAGCGCATGGGTGCGACGACGGTCTGCGTCATGAACGTCTCCGGCGCCGATCCCGAGGGCGCGCTCCGCGTCTACGGCGACAAGGTGCTGCCGGAGCTGAAGGGCTGACGCCCGAACCTGGTTCGCGACGAAGTCGCGAACCAGGTTCGTCGAGTTACACCCGGCCCCAGCGACGGTGTGCGTCATGAACGTCTCCGGCGCCGACCCCGAGGGCGCGCTCCGCGTCTACGGCGACAAGGTGCTGCCGGAGCTGAAGGGCTGACGCCCGAACCTGGTTCGCGACGAAGTCGCGAACCAGGTTCGTCGAGTTACACCCGGCCCCAGCGGGCGAGCTCGCGCAGCACCGGCTCGAGGCGGCGGCCCTGGCTCGTCATGCGGTACTCGACCGCGGGCGGGCGCGTCGCCAGGACGCGCCGCTCGAAGAGCCCCGCCTCGGTGAGCTCGTTCAACCGCGCGGCGAGCGTCGCGGGCGGCACGCGGCCGACGGCGTCGAGGAACTCGTTGAACCGCTGCGCTCCCTCGATCGACGCGTAGAGGACGGCCAGCGTCCAGCGGCGCTCGAGGAGGCCCGCCGCCCGGCGGACCTCCTCGGGAACCGGCTTACACCTCCTGCAGCGCACGGTCCTGCGCAGGCTCGAGCGCGAGCTCGAGCACCTCGTCGACCGCGAGCACCGGATGGAACGTCAGCGCGTCCCGCACCTCGGCCGGCACGTCGTCGAGGTCGGGCCGGTTGCGCTCCGGGATGACCACCTCGGTCAGCCCGGCTGCGTGCGCGGCGAGCACCTTCTGCTTGAGGCCGCCGATCGGCAGCACGCGCCCCTGCAGCGTCACCTCGCCGGTCATGCCGACCGTGTGCTTCACGGGCCGGCCGGTGACGAGCGACGCGAGCGCGGTCGTCATCGTGATCCCTGCGCTCGGCCCGTCCTTCGGGATCGCGCCCGCCGGCACGTGCACGTGGAACGTTCCGTGCAGCCGCTCGGGCTCGGCCGCGAGCTCGTCCGAGTGCGCGCGCACCCACGACAGCGCGATCTGCGCCGACTCCTTCATCACGTCGCCGAGCTGGCCGGTGAGCACGAGCCGCTCGTCGCCGTCCATGCGCGTCGCTTCGACGAAGAGCACGTCGCCGCCGGTGCCGGTGACCGCGAGGCCGGTCGCGACGCCCGGCACGGCCGTGCGCTCGGCCGCCTCCTGCCAGAACTTCTGCCGGCCGAGCGCGTCGCGCACGAGATCCAGATCGACCGCCACGGGCGCGTCGGCGTCGCCGGACGCGATGCGCGTCGCGATGCGCCGCAGCAGCTTGCCGAGCTCGCGCTCGAGCTGCCGCACGCCCGCCTCGCGCGTGTAGTCGGCGACGATCGTCTCGAGCAACTCGTCCGAGATGTCCACCTCGTCCTCGCGAAGGCCGTTGCGGTCGCGCTGCCGCGGCCAGAGGTACCCGCGCGCGATCGCGACCTTCTCGTCGACCGTGTAGCCGTCGAAGCGGATGACCTCCATGCGGTCGAGCAGCGGGCCGGGGATCGTCTCCGCGACGTTCGCCGTCGCGATGAAGACGACCTGCGACAGATCCAGCTCGACGTCCAGGTAGTGGTCGCGGAACGAATGGTTCTGCGCGGGGTCGAGCACCTCGAGCAGCGCGGCCGACGGGTCGCCGCGCCAGTCGGCGCCGACCTTGTCGACCTCGTCGAGGAGGATCACCGGGTTCATCGTCCCCGCGTCCCGTAGCGCTCTCACCAACCGGCCAGGCAGCGCGCCGATGTACGTGCGCCGGTGGCCGCGGATCTCGGCCTCGTCGCGCACGCCGCCGAGCGACATGCGCACGAACTCGCGGTTCAGCGCCCGCGCGACGGACTCGCCGATCGACGTCTTGCCCGTGCCGGGCGGGCCGATCAGCGTGAGGATCGCGCCCGAGCGGCGGTCGTCGACGATGCCGCGCTCCTGGCGCAGCTTGCGCACGGCGAGGTACTCGACGATGCGCTGCTTCACGTCGTCGAGGCCCGCGTGGTCGGCGTCGAGGATCTCGCGCGCGAGCCGGGGGTCGAGCCGCTCCTCGCTCGTCGTGCCCCACGGCACCGCGAGCAGCCAGTCGAGGTAGGTGCGGATCAGCGACGCCTCCGGCGAGCTTTCGCCCATGCGCTCCAGCCGGCCGAGCTCGCGCTCGGCCTGCTCGCGCGCGGCGTCGGGCATGCTCGCCTCGTCGATCTTGCGCCGGTACTCGTCGACGACCGCCGCGTCGTCCTCGCCGAGCTCCTTGCGGATCGAGTCCAGCTGGCGGCGGAGAAAGTACTCGCGCTGCTGCTTCTGCGCGCCCGACTCGACGTCCTCGCGGATGCGGCGCCGCACCTGCAGCTCCGCCAGCCGCTCCCGCTGCAGCCGCAGCGCGAGCTCGAGGCGCTCGACCACGTCGAGCGTCTCGAGCAGCTCGACCCGCTGCTCGAAGGTGAGGTCGGGCGCGTACGCGCAGGTGTCGGCGAGCGCCCCCGGCTCGCGCACCATGCGCAGGAAATCGCCGATCCGCGAGTCCGCGTTCCGCAGCTCGAGGATCTCGCTCACGACGGCGCGGTACTCGGTCTCGAGCTCACGGGTCTTCGACGCGGGCGGCGTCTCGTCGGGACGCTCCTCGACCTCGACGTAGAGCCGGCCGTCGGGGCCGTTCTCGGCGGCGCCGAGCAGCGCGCGGTGGAGGCCGTTCAGCGTCACGACCTGCGCGCCGCCGGGCAGCCGGCCGCGGTCCGCGACCTCTGCGACCGTGCCGACCTTGGCGTAGGCGCCCTCGTGGCGCGGGACGAGCAGCACCGTGCCCTCGTCCGCCGTGTCGAGCGGCAGCGTGACGTTCATCTCGGGGAAGACGACGGTGTCGTCGAGCGGTATCAGCAAGAGTTTCATGTCGCCATAGTAGCTACAGGAGTTGAAGTGCCAGAGCCGAAACTGTTTCGCGCCGAAGGCGCGAACAGTTTCAATCCCGGGATGCGCCGGAAGCTCGCGCTCCTGGCCGTCGCCGCGCTCGCCCTCGCCGGCTGCGGCGGCGGGAACCACCGTGCGACGACGACTGCGTCCGCGGCGACGACGGCGGCCGAGGTCCGCAGCGCCTGGACCCGGTTCTTCGCCCCGGCGACGCCGGCCGCCGAGAAGGTGAAGCTGCTGCAGAACGGCCGGCAGTTCGCGGCCGCGGTCCGGGCAGCGGCGGCGTCGGCCGAGGCGAAGAAGCTGTCGGTGAAGGTGGTCGGCGTGACGACGACGTCGCCGGCGCACGCGAACGTCGTCTACGACCTCTTCCTGAGCGGCAAGCCGCTGCTCGTGCACGCGAACGGCGTCGCCGTCCGGACGGACGGCGTGTGGCAGGTGGGCGAGGCGAGCTTCTGCAAGCTCGCGAAGCTGCAGGGCACGAGGCTGCCCGCCTGCACGAAGATGACGCCGTAGCCGACGCAGCCGCACCCGTTCGCGAGGCGAGCCGGCACCGCCGGAGGGTCGCGCTCGCCGCCGTCTCCGCGGTGCTCTTCCTGACGTTCCTCGACAACACGATCGTCAGCGTCGCGCTCGCGGACGTGCAGTCGTCGTTCCACATCGGCGTCAGCGGCCTGCAGTGGGTGGTGGACGGCTACATGCTCGCGTTCGCGGCGCTGATGCTGACCGGCGGGACGCTTGGCGACCTGCTCGGACGCAAGCGTGTGATGCTCGCCGGCCTGGGGATCTTCTGCGCCGGCGCGCTCCTGGCGGCGCTCGCGCCGGACGAGAACGTGCTGATCGCGGGCCGTGTCGTGATGGGCGTCGGGGCGGCGGGCTCCGAGCCGGGGACGCTCTCGCTGATCCGGCACATCTTCCCCGAGCCGGGGCCGCGCGCCCGCGCGCTCGGCGTCTGGACGGCCGTCTCGGGCGTCGCCCTCTCGCTCGGGCCGATCGTGGGCGGCGTCCTCGTCGGCGGGGTCGGCTGGCGGGGCGTCTTCTGGTTCAACCTCGGCCTCGGCCTGATCGCGTTCGCGGTCGCCGCCGAGACGGTGCCGGAGTCGAGCGACCGCGAGGGCCGCCAGCTCGACCTGCCGGGCCTCGCGCTGACGGTGGTGGCGCTGACGGCCGCCGCGTTCGGCGTGATCGAGGGCGAGGACGTCGGCTACACGCGCTGGTGGATCGTGCTCCTCCTGGCGATCGCGGTGACGGCGGCCGCGCTGTTCCTCGTCGTCGAGCACCGAAGCCGCGACCCGCTGCTGCGCGTCGAGCTCCTGCGGCTGCCCGCGTTCGTGGTCGCGAACCTCGTCGCGTTCGCGACCAACTTCGCGCTCTTCGCCGTCTTCTTCTTCACCGCGCTCTACCTGCAGCTCGTCGCGGGATTCTCGGGCTGGCAGATCGCTATGCAGTTCCTGTCGCTGGCGGCGGCGATGGCGGTGGCCGGGCCGCTCGCGGGCCGCTGGACCGCGCGGGCCGGGCCGCGGGCGCCGATGGTCGCGGGCTGCGTCGTCGCGGGCGGCGGCATGTTCCTCGTCGACGCGCTGCTGACGCCGCACGCGTCGATCGCGCCGCTCGCGGGCGCGCTCGCGCTCGTCGGCGTGGGCTTCGGGCTCGCGCTCGTGACGATGACCGCCGCCGTGCTGACCCTCGTCCCGGCGGAGCGCTCGGGCACGGCGGCGTCGACGGTGAATACGAGCCGCGAGCTCGGCGGCGTCCTCGGCGTGGCCGTCCTGGGCGCGATCGTCGACGCACGCCTCACCGGCGACCTCGAGCACCGGCTCGCGGCGATCGGGATCCCCTCGGGCTTCCGCGGGTTCGTGATCAACGCCGTCACGCACGGGGGCGTCCCCAACAGCCCGAGCAAGGTGACCAACCCGGCCGCCCGCGGGCACGAGGCGCTCGTGGCGAAGGTGATCGACGCGGCCGAGAGCGCCTTCGGCAGCGGCCTGCACGCGTCGATGCTCGTGGCGGCGGTCATGCTGCTCGCGACCGGCGTCGTCGCCGCCCTCGCGGTCGGCCGCGGCCGCCGCGCGTGAGCGTCGAGGAGGTCGAGGAAGGCCCCCAGCTCCGCGGGCCGCGCGAGGCGCTGCGGCTCGCGCGTCAGCGCAACTTCGGGCCGTACTTCGCCGGCAACGCGCTCTCGGCGAGCGGCACGTGGTTCCAGAACCTCGCCGCGGCGCTGCTCGTCTACCGGCTGACGCACTCGCCGCTCCTGCTCGGCGTCCTCAACTTCTCGCAGTTCGTGCCGGTCCTCCTGCTCGCGCCGTGGGCGGGCGCGGCCGCCGATCGGCACGACCGCAAGCGCCTCCTTCTCGTGACGCAGACGATCGCGGCCGCGCTCAGCGCGTCGCTCGGCGTACTCGCCCTCGCCGGGCTCGCGCCGGCGGCGGTCGTGATCGTGTTCGCCGCGGGCATGGGTGTCGTGAGCGCGTTCTCCTCGCCGTCGCAGCAGGCGCTCGTCACGTCGCTCGTGCCGCCGCGCGAGCTCGCGTCGGCGATCGCGCTGAACTCGATGACGTTCAACATCGCGCGCGCGGTCGGGCCGGCGCTCGCGGCCGCGGTCGTCGCCGCGGCCGGGATCCCGGTCGCCTTCTTCGTCAACAGCGTCTCGTTCCTCGCGTTCGTCGCGGCGCTGCTCGCGGTGCACCCGCGGCCGCACCGGCGCCAGCGGCACGCGCGCCTGCGCGAGAGCTTCGTGCTGCTTCGCCGGCAGCCGCGGCTCGTCTGGCTGCTGCTCGTGGTGCTCGCCGCCGGCTTCGGCTCCGACCCGGTCAACACGGAGGCGCCCGCGTTCGCGCGCGCGTTCGGCCACCACGACACGTTCGCCGGCCCGATCATCGGCGCCTTCGGAGGGGGCGCCGTCGTCGCGGCGCTGCTCACCGCGGGCCGCGAGGGATCGCCCCGCCGGACCGTCGCGACGCTCGCGCTGCTCGCGGCCGGGATCGCCGGCTTCGCGGTGTCGCCGACGCTCGCGATCGGCTTCCCGCTGCTCGTCGCGGCCGGCTTCGGCTACCTCGCCTCGAACACGCGCGCGACGGCGCAGCTCCAGCTCGAGGTCGACGAGTCGCAGCGCGGCCGGATCATGGCGCTTTGGTCGATCGCGTTCCTCGGCCTGCGCCCCGTCGCGAGCCTCGCCGACGGCGCGCTCGCCGGAGCGCTCGGCGTGCGCGTCGCCGGCGTCTGCCTCGCCGCACCCGCGCTCGTCGTCGCGGCGCTCGTCGCGCTCCGCATCCGCCGGCTGCGATGATGCCCGGCATGGCGGTCTCGGCGCGGACGGTGCGCGCGCCCCGCGGCGCGGAGCGCTCCTGCAAGGGCTGGACGCAGGAGGCGGCGCTGCGCATGCTGATGAACAACCTCGACCCGGAGGTGGCGGAGCGGCCTGACGACCTCGTCGTCTACGGCGGCCGCGCCCGGGCGGCGCGCACATGGGAGGCGTTCGACGCGATCGTCCGCTCGCTGCGCGAGCTCGACGACGACGAGACGCTGCTCGTGCAGTCGGGCAAGCCCGTCGGCGTCCTGCGCACGCACGAGTGGGCGCCGCGGGTGCTGATCGCGAACGCGTTGCTCGTCCCGGACTGGGCGACCGACGACGAGTTCAACCGGCTCGAGGCGCTCGGGCTGACGATGTACGGCCAGATGACGGCCGGCTCGTGGATCTACATCGGCACGCAGGGGATCGTGCAGGGGACCTACGAGACGTTCGCGGCGGCGGCCCGCCGCTTCGGCGGCTCGCTCGCCGGCACGCTCACGCTCACGGCCGGGCTCGGCGGGATGGGCGGCGCGCAGCCGCTCGCGGTGACGATGAACGGCGGCGTCGCGATCTGCGTCGAGGTCGATCCCGCGCGCATCCGGCGCCGGCTCGAGACGCGCTACCTCGACGTCGAGGCGGACACGCTCGACGAAGCGCTCTCGCTCGCGTTCGAGGCGAAGCGCGAGCGGCGGCCGCTCTCGATCGGCCTGCCCGGCAACGCGGCCGAGGTCGTGCCCGAGCTGGCGGCCCGCGATGTCGAGATCGAGCTCGTCACCGACCAGACCTCTGCGCACGACCCGCTCTCCTACGTGCCCGCGGGGCTCGACCTCGACGAGGCGGCGGAGCTGCGGCGCGACGACCCCGAGGACTACGCGTGCCGGAGCCGCGAGAGCATGGCCCGCCACTGTGCGGGCATGGTCGCGCTGCTCGACAAGGGCGCGGAGGTGTTCGACTACGGCAACGGGCTGCGCGCCGGCGCGAAGCAGGCGGGCTTCGAGCGCGCGTTCGACTACCCGGGCTTCGTGCTCGCGTACGTCCGGCCGCTCTTCTGCGAGGGCAAGGGGCCGTTCCGCTGGGCGGCGCTCTCGGGCGACCCGGCCGACATCGCGGCGAGCGACGAGGCGGCGCTCGACGAGTTCCCCGACGACGAGCCGCTCGCGCGCTGGATCCGCCTCGCGCGCGAGAAGGTCGCGTTCCAGGGCCTGCCCGCGCGCATCTGCTGGCTCGGCGCCGGCGAGCGGGCGCGCATGGGGGAGCGGCTGAACCAGCTCGTCCGCTCCGGGCGCGCGCAGGCGCCGTACGCGATCGGCCGCGACCACCTCGACACCGGCTCCGTCGCGTCGCCGTACCGCGAGACGGAGGGGATGCGCGACGGCTCCGACGCGATCGCCGACTGGCCGATCCTGAACGCGCTCGTGTCGACGGCCAGCGGTGCCGGCTGGGTGAGCGTCCACCACGGGGGCGGCACCGGCATCGGGCGCTCGATTCACGCCGGCCAGGTCGCGGTCGCCGACGGCAGTGATCTCGCGGCCGCGAAGCTCGAGCGGGTGCTGACGAACGACCCCGCGACGGGGATCCTCCGCCACGCCGATGCGGGCTACGAGACGGCGATCGAGACCGCGCGCGAACGGGGGCTGCGCATCCCGATGGACGAGATACCGAACCCGCGTCCTTAGGACGTCGCGGAGCGACGTCCTAAGGACGGGAGTTTCTTCCCGTCCTTCCAGGTCTGCGCGACGAGCGGCACGCCGGGGCGGTAGGCGAGGTGCACGTAGCTCGGCGCGTCGAGGACCGCGAAGTCGGCGCGCGCGCCGGGTGAGAGACGGCCGACGTCCTCGCGGCGCAGCGCGCGCGCGCCGCCTGCCGTCGCCGCCCACAGCGCCTCCTCCGGCGTCATCCGCATCTCGCGCACCGCGAGCGCGATGCAGAACGGCATCGAGGTGGTGAACGACGAGCCGGGGTTGCAGTCGGTCGCGAGGGCGACCGTGACGCCGGCGTCGAGCAGCCGCCGCGCGTCCGGGTACGGCGAGCGCGTCGAGAACTCCGCGCCGGGCAGCAGCGTCGCGACGGTGCCCGAGTCGGCGAGCGCCGCGACGTCCCCGTCCGAGACGTGCGTGCAGTGGTCGGCCGACGCGGCGCCGAGCTCGCAGGCGAGCCGCACGCCGCCGCCCGGACCGAGCTGGTTCGCGTGCACGCGCGCGCCGAGCCCCTTCGCCTGCCCGGCCTCGAGCACGGCGCGCGACTGCTCCTCGTCGAACGCGCCGCGCTCGCAGAAGACGTCGACCCAGCGGGCGTACGGCGCGCACGCCTCGAGCATCGCGCCCGTCACGAGCTCGACGTAGCCGTCGGCGTCGCCGTCGAACTCCGGCGCGACGACGTGGGCGCCGAGGAACGTCGTCTCCTCGGTGAACGTCCGCGCGACCGCGAGCGACCGGCGCTCGTCGTCGACCGTGAGGCCGTAGCCCGACTTGATCTCGAAGGTCGTCGTGCCCTGCCGCCCGAGCTCGCGGGCGAGCCGTGCGACGTTCGCGCGCAGCTCGTCGTTGTCCGCCGCGCGCGTCGCCGCGACCGTCGTGCGGATGCCGCCCGCCGCGTACGGCTTGCCTGCCATGCGCGCCGCGAACTCGCCGGAGCGGTCGCCGGCGAAGACGAGGTGCGCGTGCGAGTCGACGAAGCCCGGCACGACGCAGCGGCCGCCCGCGGCCAGCCGCTCGTCGGCGGCGGGCGCAGCGGACGCCCGGCCGACCCAGGCGACGCGCTGCTCCTCGACGACGAACGCCGCCTGCTCGACCACGCCGAGCAGTCCCGCGCCGAGCTCGGGGTCGTTGGTGACCAGCAGCCCGACATCGTCGACGAGCAGCGACGGCACGGCCGCGAACTGTACGTCCGCCCGCGGCCTCATAGTTCGGCCGAGTGGGGAGCCTCTCCACGCCCCTGCTCGTGCTGATCTTCCTCGCCGGCGCCGCCGCGACCTGGGCCGCCGGCATCTCGCTCTCCAAGACGACCGACGCGCTCGACGCGCGGCTCGGCCTCGGCGAGGAGCTCGGCGGCCTGCTGCTGCTCGCGCTCGCCGGCAGCCTGCCGGAGCTGGCGATCACGATCTCGGCCGCCGCGGCCGGCAACCTCGGCCTCGCCGCCGGGAACCTGATCGGCGGCATCGCGATCCAGACGATGGTGCTCGTCGTCTGCGACATCGCCGTCGGACGGCAGCCGCCGCTCACGTTCCTGGTGGGCGCGCTGACGCCGGTTCTCGAAGGGCTGCTCGTGATGATCGTGGTCGCCGGCGTGCTGATGGGAGCGCTGCTCGAGCCGAAGATCGCGATCGGCGGCGTCGTCAGCCCGGCCTCGCTCGCGATCGTCGCCGTCTGGCTCGTCGGCCTCTACGTGATCGACCGGGCGCGCAAGTCGCCCCGCTGGCGCGTCGAGATGCCCGGCGCGAAGCCCGGCCGCCGCCACCGCCGCCAGGCGCACCCCGACGCGCCCCGCCCGTTCGCGGGCGCCTCGACTGCGCGCGTCGCCGCGATCTTCGGCGCCGCCTGCGCGGTCACCCTGGTCGCGGGCGTCGCGCTCGAGCAGAGCGGCAACGAGCTCGCGAGCCGCGCCGGCGTGAACGGCGTCATCTTCGGCGCGACCGTCCTCGCCGCGGCGTCGGCGCTGCCGGAGATCAGCTCCGGGATCGCCGCCGTCCGGCTCGGCGACCACGCCCTCGCGATCGGCGACGTCTTCGGCGGCAACGCGTTCCAGGTCTGCCTCTTCCTGGTGGCCGACGTCGTCGCGATGAAGCCCGTGCTCCCGTCCGCCGGGCCCGAGAACGCCTGGCTCGGAGGCCTGGGAATCGCGCTGACGGCGATCTACGGGTTCGGCGTCATCGGGCGGCCGAGCCGGTGCCGCGCGCGCCTCGGCCCCGACTCATGGCTCGCGCTGGCCGTGTTCGGCCTCGGCATCGCCGGCCTCTTCGCCGTCCACTGACCCCCCGTTCGGCGACCTGCTCTGGCCGGTCGCCTCGAGCCGCCCGAGGCAGTCGGGGCAGATCGTGTGGGTCGCGCGGCGCTCGAGCGTCGCGACGAGGAATCCCGGCGCGCTCTCGGGCGCGCGCCAGCTGCGGCCGAGCTCGAGCCGGCCGCACCAGGCGCACCGGCGCGCCATCGTCGCCGGGTCGCGCGCGAGGCGCGACGCGGCCGTCAGCAGCTCCGACTCGTCGAGGGTCGCGCGGACGCGCGCAAGCGCCTCCTGCAGCCGCTCCGCGAGCGCGGCGGGGAGATCGCCCCGGTCAAGACGCATCGGACATCCCAGCAAAGCACGTGCGGCGCCCTCGTGCAACGGCCGTTTCCGGCACCCGCGCTCGGGCAGAATGCACGCCGTGAGCGAGGAGGCGTCACGCCTCGTCGTCGTCGGCGCGTCCGCAGGCGGGGTCGAAGCGCTCAAGGAAGTGGTCGCCGGCCTTCCCTCGGACCTGGCAGCGGCGGTGGGAATCGTGCTCCACGTCTCGCCGAACGCGGAGAGCCGCCTGCCCGGGATCCTCGCGCGCGCGGGGTCGCTGCCGGCCGAGCAAGCCTCGGACGGCGAGCCCATCCTTGCGGGGCACGTCTACGTCGCGCCGCCCGACCGCCACCTGCTCGTGCGCGACGGGCGCTGGGCCGTCGTCCGCGGCCCGCGCGAGAACGGCTTCCGTCCCGCCATCGACCCGCTCTTCCGGAGCGCCGCCGCGCGCTTCGGCCGCACGGTCGTCGCGGTGGTGCTCTCGGGGACGCTGACCGACGGCTCGGCCGGCGCCGCCGCCGTGTCCCGCGTCGGCGGGTGCGTGGTCGTGCAGGAGCCGGCCGACGCGCTCTTCCCCGAGATGCCGTTCGCGACGATCATGCGCGACCACCCCGACCGGGTCCTGCCGGTGGCGGAGATCGCGCCGGCGGTGGTCGAGATGCTCGCCAATTTGTCCCAGGAGGATGCCGTGAGCGACAATGACCGCAAGGAGATGACACTCGAGACGAGCTACGCGGCGCTCGAACGGAACGCGATCACCGGCACGGACCCGCCGGGCGAGCCCTCGCGGATGTCGTGCCCGGCGTGCGGCGGCGTGCTGTGGGAGGCTCGCGACGACGAGGTGCTGCGGTTTCGCTGCCGCGTCGGGCACGCGTACACGGCCGACGCGGTGCTCGACGGACAGTCGGAGTCGGTCGACGCGGCGCTCTGGGCGGCGCTGCGCGCGCTGCACGAGCGGGCGGAGCTGGCGGGGCGGGTCGCACGGCGCATCCGGGAGAGGTCCGGCCACGGCGCCGACCGCTTCGACGCGATGGCGCAGGAGGCACTCGAGCAGGCGGAGGTGATTCGCAGGACACTGCTCGAGCGCGATGGCGGAGACGATTGACCCCGGGCCGCCCGTGGTCGCACTCGTCGGCTCGGCCGGCGGCATCGGACCGATGGGGGCCGTGCTGGCGCAGTTCCCGCCGGACTTCCCGGCGGCGGTCCTCGTCCTCCTCCACCTGGCCGCGGCTCACCGCAGCCACCTCGCCGCGATCCTCGCCCGGCGGACGACGCTCCCCGTGAAGGAGGCCGAGCACGGCGACGTCCTGAAGGGCGGCGCCGTGTACGTCGCCGCGCCGGACGCGCACATGATCGTCGCCGCCGGGGGGACGCTCCGGCTCGAGCACACCCCGCTCGTCCATCACGTCCGGCCGAGCGCCGACTCCCTGCTCCTCTCGCTCGCCGAGGACTACGGAGGGCGCTGTGTGGCCGTCGTCTTCTCCGGCACCGGCAGCGACGGCGCTGCCGGCGCTGCCGCCGTGAAGCGCGCGGGCGGCACGGTCTTCGTCCAGGACGAGGCGAGCTCCGACCATTTCGGCATGCCCTCGGCGGCGATCCTCGCCGGCGAGGTCGACGGCGTCCTCGCGACGGAAGAGCTGGGGCGGGCGGTCATCGACGTGGTTGCGAGCCCGGCATGACGGAGCCCGACCACGGCTTCGAAAGCCTGCTCGAGTTCGTCCGCGATTCACGCGGCTTCGACTACACGGGCTATCGGCGTCCGACGCTCACGCGGCGCTTCCAGAAGCGCATGCAGGCGGTCGGCGCGGACGACTGGGGCGCCTACCGGTCGTACCTCGACGAGCATCCGGAAGAGTTCAACGAGCTCTTCAACGCGATCCTGATCAACGTCACCGGGTTCTTCCGCGACCGCGAGACCTGGGACGTGCTCTCGGCCGAGGTCCTCCCGCAGCTCTTCGAGTCCAGGGACCCGCGCGCGCCGATCCGGATCTGGTCGGCGGGATGCGCCTCCGGCGAGGAGCCGTACACGGTGCTGATGCTCGTCGCCGAGGCGCTCGGCGAGGACGCACTGCGCGAGCGCGTGAAGCTGTACGCGACCGACGTCGACGAGCACGCGCTCTCGCAGGCCCGCGAGGCGGTGTACACCGCGAAGCAGCTCGAGGACGTGCCCGCCACGCTGCGCGAGCGCTACTTCCAGACCGCGAACGGCGGCTTCGCCTTCCGGAAGGACCTCCGCCGGTGCGTCATCTTCGGGCGCAACGACCTCCATCGCGATCCGCCGATCTCGCGCGTCGACCTCCTGCTGGCCCGCAACACGCTCATGTACTTCGGCTCCGACGTGCAGGAGCGCATCCTCGGCAACTTCTACTTCGCGCTGAACCGCGGCGGCTTCCTCGTCGTGGGGAAGGCCGAGGCCCTGCAGAGCGGCAGGCGGCTCTTTGCGGCCTACGACATGAAGCGGCGCGTCTTCGTCAAGGACGGGGCGGCCGACCCGGCCTTCCTGCGGCTGACCCGTCTGCCTGCGCGCGAGCTGCCGGCCGTCGTGCCGGAGAGCTCGGATCTGCGCGATGCTGCGTTCGAGCACGCGCCGATGGCCCAGCTCGTCGTGGACGGCGAGAACCGCGTCGTCGCGATCAACCAGCCCGCGCGGGCGATGTTCGGGCTGAAGCTGAAGGACGTCGGCCGGTCGCTGCAGGACCTCGACGTCTCCTACCGCCCGCTCGAGCTGCGGTCGCTGATCGACGACGCGCGCGAGAAGCGGCGCGTCGTCAGCGCGAAGGACGTCCGCTGGCAGACCTCCGCGGGAGACGACCGCTCGCTCGACGTCCAGGTGTCGCCGCTGCTCGCCCCGGCTGACCGCGTTGTCGGCGTCAGCATCGCGTTCGTCGACGTGACGGTGCACCGCATGCTCGAGGAGCACCTGGACACGGCGCGTCGGGACCTCGAGACGGCGTACGAGGAGCTGCAGTCGACGGTCGAGGAGCTGGAGACGACGAACGAGGAGCTGCAGTCGACGAACGAGGAGCTCGAGACGATGAACGAGGAGCTCCAGTCGACCAACGAGGAGCTCGAGACGATGAACGACGAGCTTCGCGAGCGGACGGACGAGACGATGCGTGCCAACTCGTTTCTCGCCTCGGTCCTGTCCGGCATCCAGCAGGCGGTGGTCGTGGTCGACCGGGAGCTGCACGTGATCGCCTGGAACAAGCTGGCCACCGAGGAGTGGGGCCTGCGCGACGACGAGGTCGAGGGCCAGCACCTGCTGAACCTCGACATCGGCCTGCCGCTGGACGCGATCCGCGACCCGATCCGGCAGGTCCTGGCGGCCGAGGAGACGGACGGTCTCTCGCTCGAGGGGCACAACCGGCGCGGCCAGCCGGTCACCTACCGGGTCGCCTTCGCGCCGCTCCGGGGCGAGGTCGACCGCGAGGTGGCCGGAGCGATCGTGCTCGCCACCTCCGCTCGCCGTTAGTCGCAGGGAACGGTGTCTGACACGGTCGGTGTCAGACACCTCTTGGCGGCGGTTTAGCGCCGCCCGGTCGGGAGAGAGACCGAGCATGACGTCGGCCGTCCCCCAGCCGGTCGCGCCGGCGGTCGCGAAACCGAAGCTGATCTTCTTCTACTCGCCGCTCTCGGGGCGCTGCCGCCGCGCCGAGGGCTTCCTCGCCCAGGTGCTGCAGCGGCGGCACAACCACGAGACCTTCGACCTCGTGCGCGTCTCGGTCGAGAAGCGCCCCGATCTCGCGCAGCGGTTCCGGATCGAGGCGCTGCCGACGCTCCTCGTCGTCGAGGCGCGCCGCGTGAAGGGACGGATGGTCGCGCCGAGCGGCTGCCGCGAGCTCGAACGCTTTCTCAGGCCGTGGCTGCGTTGACGCAGGAGGCGGCCCGGATTCGCGCCGAGGCGGCCCGGAGCCGCGTGGCGTCGCTCGCGCTCCGCGCCGAGGTGAGGCGGCAGGCCGAGGAATGCCGCGCGCGGATCCGCGCGGCCGACAGGTCCTGCCTGTGGGCGCAACGGCTTCGCAGCGGCGGCGTGCCGACGGCGTGGAGCAGCCTGCGCTGGTCGCCGCCGGGCCGCGACCTCGACGCCGTGCTCGAGATCGTCGCGTAAAGCCGGAAACTGTTTCGCGGACATGTCCGCGAAACAGTTTCGAAGCTGGACTGACACCGTTGGTGTCAGACACCTCCTCCGGACACCGCCGTGCCTGCTAAAGTTGACGTTGACGTAAGTTATGCGGGCGCGGGTTCACAAGCTGGAGTACAAGTGGGTGGCGTTGTCGAACACGTCACTCGGGATGCTGATGGCGACGATCAACGCCTCGATCCTGCTGATCGCGCTGCCGGACATCTTCCGCGGCATCCACATCGACCCGCTGGCGCCCGGCAACACGAGCTACCTCCTCTGGCTGATCCTCGGCTTCATGGTCGTGATGGCCGTGCTGCTGGTCAGCCTCGGCCGTCTCGGCGACATCTACGGCCGCGTGCGGATGTTCAACCTCGGCTTCGCCGTCTTCACCGTCTTCTCGATCCTGCTCTCGATCACGTGGCTGGACGGCTCGGCGGGAGCGATCTGGCTGATCCTGATGCGCGTCGGACAGGGGATCGGCGCGTCGCTGCTCTTCGCCAACTCGAACGCGATCCTCACCGACGCGTTCCCGGCCGACCAGCGGGGGCTCGCGCTCGGGGTCAACTCGATCCTCGCGATCGCCGGCTCGTTCCTGGGGCTCGTGCTCGGGGGCGTGCTCGCGCCGGTCGCGTGGCGGCTCGTGTTCCTCGTGTCGGTGCCGATCGGCGTCGTCGCGACGATCTGGGCGTACCGCTCGCTGCGCGAGGTCGGCGTGCGCAGGCCGGCTCGTATCGACTGGTGGGGCAACGCGACGTTCGCGCTCGGCCTCGTCGGCGTGATGATCGGGATCACCTACGGCATCCAGCCGTACGGCGGCCACACGATGGGCTGGACGTCGCCGCTCGTGCTCTCCACGCTGCTCGGCGGCGCGGCGCTGCTCGTCCTCTTCTGCTGGATCGAGCTGCACGTGGCCGAGCCGATGTTCCACCTCGACCTCTTCCGGATCCGCGCGTTCGCCGCCGGCAACGTCGCGGCGCTGCTCGCCGCGATGGGCCGCGGCGGGCTGCAGTTCATCCTGATCATCTGGCTGCAGGGCATCTGGCTGCCGGAGCACGGCTACGACTTCGCGCAGACGCCGCTCTGGGCGGGCATCTACATGCTGCCGCTGATCGCCGGCTTCCTCGTCGCCGGGCCGGCGTCGGGCTGGCTCTCCGACCGCTTCGGCGCGCGGCCGTTCGCCACCGGCGGCATGGTGATCGCGGCGATCAGCTTCCTGCTCCTGATCGTCCTGCCCGTCGGGTTCTCGTACGTCTGGTTCGCGCTCATCCTCGTGCTGAACGGGCTCGGGATGGGCCTCTTCGCCTCGCCGAACAGCGCCGGCGTGATGAACGCGCTGCCGCCGTCGCAGCGCGGGGCGGGCGCGGGGATGCTCGCCACGTTCATGAACTCGGCGAGCGTCCTCTCGATCGGCGTGTTCTTCACGCTGATGATCGTCGGGCTCGCCGCCGACCTGCCGCACACGCTCCAGACCGGGCTCGTCGCGCACGGCGTGCCCGCCGCAGACGCCGCGCGCGTCTCGCACCTGCCGCCGGTCGCCACGCTGTTCGCGTCGTTCCTCGGCTACAACCCGATGGCGACGCTGCTCGGCCCGCACGTCCTGCACGGGCTGCCCGCCGGGCAGGCGCGCCAGCTCACCGGGCGCAGCTTCTTCCCGCACCTGATCTCGAGCCCGTTCCACACCGCGCTCGTCTACGCGTTCGTGTTCGCGATCGCCGCGTGCCTGGTCGCGGCGGTTGCGTCGCTGCTCCGCGGCGGCAAGTACCACCACGAGGCCGCCACCTCGCCCGCCGCGGCGCCGACCGGGCTGGAACCGGTCGAGGACGCGGCATGAACGCGGTGCGGCGCGCGGTCGAGGAGCGGCCGCTCCGCATCGGCGAGGTGGCCGAGCGCGTGGGCGTCACCACGCGGACGATCCGCTACTACGAGGAGCGCGGGCTGCTGCGTGCGACCGGCTCGCGCGCGAAGGGCTCGCACCGCCACTACACCGAGGCCGACGTCGTGCGGCTCGAGGAGCTGATCCGGCTCCGCGACCTGCTCGGCCTCTCGCTCGAGGAGCTGGTCGAGCTCGCCGAGGCCGAGGAGGCGCGCGCGGTGCTGCGAAGCCGCTGGGCCGGCTCGACGAGCGACGACGAGCGCCTGCGCATCGTCGACGAGGCGATCCCGCTCGTCGAACGGCAGCTCGCGCTCGTCCGCACACGGCGGGAGCGGCTCGACGAGTTCGCCGGCGAGCTCGACGCGAAGCTGCGCAGGCTGAAGCGCCGCCGCCGCGACCTCGAACGGCACTCCTAGTATCCGGCGCATGAGCGGCGTCGCCCACGCCGACGCGCCGCAGCGCGAGCGCGTCCGCCTGATCTTCGGCGCGCTCCTGCTCGTGCTGCTGCTCGCGTCGCTCGACCAGACGATCGTGTCGACCGCGCTGCCGACGATCGTCGGCGATCTCGGCGGCATCGCGCACCTGTCGTGGGTCGTGACCGCCTACCTGCTCGCCTCGACGGTGGCCGGACCGCTGTACGGGAAGCTCGGCGACCTCTACGGGCGCAAGGCGCTGCTGCAGATCGCGATCGTGCTGTTCCTGGTCGGCTCGGCGCTCTGCGGGATCTCGCAGAGCATGACGCAGCTCATCGCGTTCCGGGCGCTGCAGGGCCTCGGCGGCGGAGGGTTGATGGTGACGACGATCGCGGTCGTCGGCGACATCATCCCGCCGCGCGAGCGCGGCCGCTACCAGGGGTACTTCGGCGCGATCTTCGGCGTCTCGACCGTGGTCGGCCCCCTGCTCGGCGGCTTCTTCGTCGACAACCTCTCCTGGCGCTGGATCTTCTACGTCAACCTCCCGATCGGCGCGGTGGCGCTCGCGGTGATCGGCGCCGCGTTCCACGCGCGCGGCGAGCACGTGCACCACCGGGTCGACTACCTCGGCGCCGCGGTGCTCGCCGCCGGTCTCTCCTCGATCGTGCTCTTCACGAGCCTTGGCGGCAACACGTACGCGTGGGGCTCGGCGGAGGTCGTCGGCATGATGGTGGCGGGCGCGGTGCTGCTCGCCGTCTTCCCGCTCGTCGAGCGGCGCGCGACGGAGCCGATCCTGCCGCTCGCGCTCTTCCGCAACACGGTCTTCTCGACCACGAGCGCGATCGGGTTCGTCGTCGGCCTCGCGCTCTTCGGCTCCGTCACGTACCTGCCGCTCTACCTCCAGGTGGCGAAGGGCCACAGCCCGACCGAGTCCGGCCTGCTCCTGACGCCGATGATGGGCGGCGTCCTGGTCACCTCGATCCTGAGCGGCAACCTGATCACGCGCTTCGGCCGCTACCGACCGTTCCCGATCGCGGGCACGGCGATCATGACCGCTGGCGTCTACCTGCTCTCGCGGCTCTCGCTCGCGACGCACACGTGGCAGGCGGCGATCTACATGCTCGTCCTCGGGCTCGGGCTCGGGATGACGATGCAGGTCCTCGTCCTCGCCGCCCAGAACGCCGTCGACTACCGCTTCCTCGGCGTCGCGACCTCGGGCTCGACGCTTTTCCGCCAGATCGGCGGCTCGATCGGCGTCTCCGTCTTCGGCGCGATCTTCGCCAACGAGCTGGGCCGCCAGCTCGCCCGCCGGCTTCCGCACGGGGCGCACGTCCCGACCGTGGCCAACCCGGCGATCGTGAAGCAGCTCCCGCCGGCGATCCACGCGCCGTACGTCGCGAGCGTCGCCGCGTCGCTGCGGCCGGTGTTCCTCGCGGCCACCGGGGTGTCGTTCGCCGCGTTCCTGCTCACGTGGCTCCTGCGCGAGGTGCCGCTGCGGAAGACGGCGGCGGCCGAGGGCGTCGGCGAGAGCTTCGCGTCGCCGCGCGACGCGAGCTCGGAGCGGGAGCTGGAGCGGATCGTGGGCAACCTGATGCGGCGCGAGGAGCGGCTGCGCATGTACGAGCGGCTGATCGCGACCTCGGGCGTGCGGATCGACCCGGGCGACAGCTGGGTGCTGGGGCGGATCGCGGAACGGCAGCCGGTCGCGCCCGCCGAGCTGGCGGCCGCGTTCGGGGTGCCGGTGGAGGAGGTCGAGCACCGCATCGGCTCGCTCGCGCGGCTGGGATACGTGCTGCCGGACGGCGGCGGCACGGTCGAGCTCAGCGCGGGGGGCCGAGCCGCGCTCGACCAGCTCCTCGCGGCACGGCACGAGCAGCTCCGGCGGCTGCTCGACGGCTGGGACACCGGGGACGCGGAGCTCTCGGCCGCCCTCGACCGGCTCGCGCGGGCGCTCACCCTGGAGATGCCGGCCCGGTGACCGGCAGCAACCGGAGCGCGGCCCCGTCCGTTATCCCGGGGTGAAGCTGCTCCACCGCAGGGCGCCGGACGAGGCGAGGGCGGCGCCGGACGAAGTCGAGCTCGAGGGCGTCACCGAGCCGCAGCCGGAGCGGCACGAGCCGCCGCTCGAGGAGCCGGCGCCGACCGACCTGAGCCTGCGCGACTGGATCGCCGCCTTCAAGCGCGCCGGCAAGGAGACGCTCTCGGACAACATGCCGATGATCGCGCAGGCGCTCGCCTACAGCACGTTCCTGGCCATCCCCTCCGTGCTCCTCGTCGTCGTCGGCCTCTTCACGCTCGCGGCCGGCCCGGGGACGATCGACAAGCTGATCGCCCACCTGCACACCGTGATGCCGGCGCAGGCGACCACGCTGCTCCGCGGCAGCCTGCACCGGCTCGACCAGCGGCCGAGCTCGTCGATCGCGATGACCGCCGTCGGCTTCGCGCTGGCGCTCTGGTCGACGACCGGCGCGATGACGAGCTACATGACCGCGCTCAACCTGGCGTACGACCGGCAGGACCGGCGCAACTTCGTCCGCAAGCGCGCGACCGCCCTCGTGATGGTGGCCTGCATCGGCCTCGCGTTCATCCTCATCGCGGTGCTGCTCATCTTCGGGCCGCAGATCGAGAAGCACCTGGGCTCGGCGCTCGGGATCGGCTCCGTCCTCACCTGGCTGTGGTGGGTCGCCCAGTGGCCGATCCTCGCCGTCGGCCTGCTCGCCGCCTTCGCCACGCTGCTCTATCTCGGGCCGGACGTCGACCACCCCCGGTGGCGCTTCCTCAGCCCCGGCTCGCTCGTCGCCGTCGTGATCTGGCTCGCGGCGTCGGGCGGCTTCGCGTTCTACACGGCCAACTTCGGCTCCTACAACAAGACGTGGGGCTCGCTCGCCGCCGTGATCGTCATGCTCACGTGGCTCTGGCTGACGGGGCTCGCGCTGCTCTTCGGGGCCGAGCTCAACTCGGAGGTCGAGCGCAGCCGCGAGCTGCGCCGCGGCGAGCCGGCCGAGCAGGAGCTGCAGCTGCCGCACCGGGCGTAGAGCTCTCGGGCGCAATCACTCGGACGGGGGACGACAATCCCTGTCGCGAGGGATGCCGCGATTCGGCGATCCGGGTATCCCACCTGCACAGTGCGCAGGCTCGCCGCAGGCGTCGCCGCAGTGCTCCTCGTGACGTTGGTCGGAGCGGGCACGGCCGCGGCCGCGGACGGCGCCGTCCCCTCCCTCGGCATCTCGGCCTCGGCCGGCCCCGCGTCCGCGTCGGCGACGGTCGGTGGATCCGGCGCGTCGGGCGCCGCCGACGCGGCGACGCCTGCAGCGACCGCGTCCGCCGACGTCCAGGTCGCCGCTCCCGCGACCGCCGTCGACGCCGGCGTGACCGTCCCGCCCGCCGGCGTGCAGTCGAGCGTCTCCTCGTCGCTCGACGTGCCGGCGGCCGGGAGCGGCGCACCTGCGGCCACCGTCGACGCGCAGGCCTCGGTCGCCGCGACGTCGACCGACGTGGCGGCGCACGCGAGCACGGGACACGTCCCGGTCGTGACGGCGCCCCCCGCGCCTGCACGGGCGCCGCGGGTCGCGCCCCCGGCAAGCCGTCCCGCGTCCGCCTTGGCGCCCCGGCCCGTCCACCGCGTCGTCGCACCCGCGCCGCCGGCGTCGCTCCACGTGACGCGTCCCGTCCCCAGCCCGGCTCCGACCCCGGCGCCGGCGCGGCATCACCCTCGGCACCCGGCCTCCGGCTCCCGCCGGGCGGCACTCCCACGCGGGACGGACCGGACGGCGACCGCACCCGCGCCGGTCCGTCCCGTCGCCGCGCCCTCGCTCGCGCCCCGCCGCTCGAGCGTGCACGGCGCGGCGATGGCGCCCGTCGCGGCGCCGGCGCTCCCGCCCGTCGCCCCCGCCGGCGCCGCGGGCGCCCTCGGGGGGCCGGCCGCGCCCGCCGCCGCCTGGGCCGCCGCCGCGCTCGCCGCCCTCACCGCGCTTCTGCTCCTCGTTCCGCCGCGGCCCGGTCCCCGCCGGCCGCCGCCGCGGCTCCTACGCCTGCGCCCGGCGCTCGCCGCCGGGCTCGAACGTCCCGGATAGCCGCGGCCTGGTCCCGCACCCCGGTCGCGTCCGCGACCGGCGAGACGTTCGAGAACTCAGGAGGAAACGAGATGAAAGCTCTGCTTCTGCTGGGGGCGCTGGTCCTCGCCCTCGGAACGACCCACCCGGCTCTGGCCGACGGTGGACAGGGCGCGCTGGGCTCCGGCCTCGTCGCCCAGGTGCAGTCGGCGACCACCCCGGCGACGGCCGCCGTGGCGGCGCCCGTGAACGCGAACACGCCCGTGTGCGTCCTGAGCGACTGCTCGGGATCACAGGCGGCGCAGGGCGGCGGCTCGGCCGGCGCCTCCACGTCGACCGCGTCCGGCGGCTCGGCCGGCGGGCAGTCGTCGACGGGCTCGCTGGGCGTCGCCCAGGTCGGGACAGCCGACGTCTCGCCGGCCGTCGCCGCCGCGGCGCCGGCGAACGCGAACGCACCCGTGTGCGTCGCGAGCCGCTGCTCGGGCACGCACGCGCGTCAGGGCGGCGGCTCCGCCGGCGCCGCGTCGTTGAGCGGCTCCGGCGGCTCGACGAGCCGCCAGTCGTCGCGCCGGTCGCTGGGTGTCGCCCAGGTGGGTACGGCCCACGTTTCGCCGGCCGTGGCGGCTGCGGCGCCCGTGAACGCGAACGCGCCGGTGTGCGTGGCGAGCCGCTGCTCGGGCTCGCACGCGCGTCAGGGCGACGGTTCGGCTGCCGCCTCCTCGTCGGGCGCCTCGGCCTCGGCGCCCGTGAACGCGAACGCGCCCGTGTGCGTCGCGAGCCGCTGCACGGGCTCGCACGCGGATCAGGGCGGCGGCTCCGCCGTCTCCTCCTCGCAGGGCGGCTCCGGCGGCTCGACGGGCAGCCAGTCGTCGACGGGCTCACTGGGCGTCGTGCAGGTCGGCACGGCGACGATCTCGCCCGCCGTCTCGGCGTCCACGCCCGTGAACGCGAACGCGCCGGTGTGCGTCCTGAGCGACTGTACCGCTGCGACGGGGACGCAGGGCGGCTCGTCGGGTGGCGGCGGCTCGTCCGGCGGCGGCGGGTCGTCCGGCGGCGGCTCGTCGGGCGGCGGCGGCTCGACGTCCGGCGGCGGGGGCACGTCCTCGACGCCGTCCACGCCGTCGACGCCCACCCCGACGACCGTGAGCACCCCGGGCCGGCCCGCGACGGGCGGCGCTCCGAACGCGCCGGGCTCGTCCACCGCGGGAGGCGGCGCCGCGAACGGCGCTTCCTCCGGCGTCGCCGGCGCCTCGGCCATGCTCCGGCCCGGATCGCACCATGCCTCCGGGGCGAGGTTCGGCGTCCTGGGCGCGAGCCATTCGCAGTCGTCCGGGGGGCGGTCGCTCACGGCCGCGCTCGCTGGCGGGCAGCTCCCGTTCACGGGGCTGTCGCTCGTGCTCGTGCTCTGCGCCGGGGTGGCCCTGGTCGCGGCGGGCGCGGGCGTCCGCTCGCCAGTCGCTTCGCTCCTGCGGATCCGGTAGGCGCCAGGAAGACGGGATGGGCGCCGGCGGCGGGCCGGCGCCTACCCCGCCGATTTAAGGCTCCGGTAAGGGTCGCGCAACCCGGGCGCAATCCGGTTGCGCCAACCTCGGCGAAGTCGAGTCGAGGAGGAGCGGATGCGCGCAGGACGTCTGGCGGGAGCGGTGGCGGTTGCGGCCCTGATCGGCGCGGGCGGCGCGGCCGCGGACACGATGCACCCGCGGCTCGCCGCCCGGCTGCAGGGCATGGGCGAGCACGGGATCGTCAACTTCGAGTCGCAGGCGGCGGCCGGGAGGCTGTGCTGGACGTTCGACCTGCACACCAAGGGCGTCACCGGCGCCTCGATTCGCGACGCGCACGGGATGATCGTGGCGCGCCTCGGCACGGCCTACCGCGCGAAGAGCTGCGCCCGGGTGGCGGCCAAGGCGCTGCGCTTGATCGAGTCGAAGCCGGCGGCGTACCGTGTCTGGGTGGACACCGAGGGCCATCCGGGAGAGCTGCGCGGAACGCTCTTCGCCGGCATGGCGCACATGTAGTGGACGCCGAGCAGCCGAGACGCTACGGCCGGGGCGTCTTCCTCGCCACCGTCGCCGGAGGCCTGTCCTCGCTCTACTGGGGCAAGGCGGTCTGGAGCCGCGTCTCCGGGACCGTCTCGCCCGTCGCCGGCGACCTCGTCCCGCTGCTGCCGACGCAGGGCTGGCGGATCTACAGCGTCTCCGGCCGGATGCCCGGCTTCGACCCGGCCACCTGGCGGCTGGCGGTGGCCGGCCGCGTCGCGAGCCCGCTCGAGCTCTCGTACCGCGAGCTGAAAGCCCTGCCGCGCGCCGAGCAGGTGTCGACCTTTCACTGCGTCACCGGCTGGACGGTGAAGAACGTGCACTGGGCGGGCGTGCGCCTCGGCGACGTACTGGCGCGCGCGAAGCCGCTCGGCGACGGCCATGCGCTCGAGTTCGTCTCCGCCGAGGACCCGTACGTCGACTACCTGACGCTGCGCCAGGCGTCGCTCGCCGACGTGATGCTCGCGTACGAGATGGACGGCAAGCCGTTGCCGAGGGAGCACGGCGCGCCGCTCCGGCTCGTGATCCCGGAGATGTACGGCTACAAGAACGTGAAGTGGCTGAAGGCGGTGAACGTCGTGCGCGCGCCGGGCAGCGGCTACTGGGAGCAGCTCGGCTACGACCGCGACGCGTGGGTCGGCCGCTCGAACGGGTACTCGTCGTGAGCGGCCGGTACGTCCGCAGGTTCAGCCGGACCGAGCGCGTGCTCCACTGGGTGAACGCAGTCGGCTTCCTGCTGCTGCTCGCCACCGGCCTGATCCTCTACCTGCCGGTCCTCGAGGTCGCGGTCGGCCGGAGGCCGCTCGTCAAGGACCTGCACTTCTGGTCCGGGATCGGCTGGGTGTCGGCGCTCGCGCTCGTCGCGCTCCTCGGCGACCGGCGCGGCCTGCTGCGGACGGCGCGGGAGCTCGACCTCTTCGACGGCGACGACCGCCGCTGGCTGCGCGGCAGGCGCGCGCCTCAGGGGCGCTTCAACGCCGGGCAGAAGGTGAACGCGGCGCTCACCGCGGCGTTCACGGTGCTCTTCTTCGCGTCGGGCCTGCTCCTCTGGCTCGGCGAGCGCGACACGCGCTTCCGCTTCGCGAGCACCGTGATCCTCCACGACGGCCTGATGTTCGTCGCGGTCGTCCTGCTCGTCGGCCACCTCTACCTCGCGCTGATCTACCCCGCGACGCGGCACGCGCTGCGCGGGATGACGCTCGGCACGGTGAGCGAGGAGTGGGCGTCGCGGCACCACGCGAAGTGGCGGCCGGAGTAGCCCAGACGGTCCTCGTCGTCGACGACGAGCCGGTCGTGCGCGAGGTGGTCGCGCGCTATCTGCGCCGCGACGGCTACGAGACGCTCGAGGCGGCCGACGGCGACGAGGCGCGCGCGCTGATCGAGACGCGGCGGCCGAGCCTCGTCGTGCTCGACGTGATGCTGCCCGGCACCGACGGGCTCGAGCTCTGCCGCTGGATTCGCGCGGGCTCCGACCTGCCGGTGATCCTGCTCACCGCGCGCGGCGACGAGGCCGACCGCATCGTCGGGCTCGAGCTCGGGGCCGACGACTACGTGACGAAGCCGTTCTCCCCGCGCGAGCTGGCGGCCCGCGTGCGGAGCGTGCTGCGGCGCACGACCGCGCCGCAACCGCGGGCCGATCGGCTGGTCTTCGACGGGGTCGCCCTCGACGGCGCGAGCCGGGAGGTGGTCCGCGACGGCGTTCCCGTGGCGCTCACGGCGAAGGAGTTCGACCTGCTCTGGTTCCTCGCGTCGCACCCGCGGCAGGTCTTCTCGCGCGACCAGCTGATGGACCGCGTGTGGGGCTACTCGGCGGCGCTCGACACGGGCACGATCACGGTGCACGTGCGCCGGTTGCGCGAGAAGGTCGAGGCCGATCCCGCGCGTCCGGCGCACCTGCGCACCGTGTGGGGCGTCGGCTACCGGTTCGACCCGTGACGGCGCTCGCGCTCGCCGTCGCCGGCGCGAGCGTCGGCGCGATGCTCGCCGTCGCGGTCGTCCTCCGCCGGGCGCCGACGCTGCGCCTGCAGGTCGCCGGGCTCGCGCTCGTCTCGGTGTGCGTGCCGCTCGCCGCCGTGCTGCTGTCGGGCTGGGTGATGTTCCACATGGGCGCCGACGTGAAGATCCTCGCGGTCGCCGCCGGGTCGGCGAGCGCCGCGGTCGGCGCCGCGCTGCTGCTCGCGCGGTCGATCAGCGCGTCGGTGCGGAGGGTGAGCGAGTCCTCGCGGCTGCTCGCGGCGGGCGATCTCGGCGCGCGCGCGCCGGCCGGCGGGGTCGCGGAGGTCGCGCAGCTCGCCGCGGCGTTCAACACGATGGCGGAGAACGTCGAGCGGCTGTTCGACGCGCGCCGCGAGCTCGTCGCGTGGGCGAGCCACGACCTGCGCACGCCGGTCGCGTCGATGCGCGCGATGCTGGAGGCGATCGAGGACGGCCTCGCCGAGCCGGCCGACTACCTGCCGACGCTGCGCGAGCAGGTGGAGGCGCTCGCGACGATGATCGACGACCTGTTCGAGCTCGCCCGGCTCGACGCCGGGGCGCTCACCCTCGAGCTGCGGCGAACGCATGTCGGCAGCCTCGTCGATGCCGCGATTCGCGTCCTCCGGCCGGAGGCTGCGGCGCGGGGCGTTGCGCTGGCGGCGCACCTCGACGGCGAGGCGGTCGCGGAGGTGGCGCCGGAGAAGATCGAGCGCGTGCTGCACAACCTGCTCACGAACGCCTTGCGGCACACGCCGAGCGACGGCTCGGTCGCGGTCCACCTCGAGCGCGACGGCGGGGAGATCCTCGTCCGCGTCGAGGACACCGGCGAGGGGCTGGCGGCCGGCGCCGGCGAGCGGATGTTCGACCGCTTCTGGCGGGCCGACCGGGCGCGCGCCGGCGGCGGCAGCGGGCTCGGCCTCGCGATCGCGCGCGGGCTGGTCGAGGCGCACGGCGGCCGCATCTGGGCCGAGAACCGCACGGACGGCGGCGCGCGGGTCGCCTTCACGCTGCCGGCCGCGACCGTCTAGCGTTCCTGCGGCATGCTGCTCCAGGGTCGCACCGCGATCGTCACCGGCGCGTCCAGCGGCATCGGCCGCGCGACCGCGGAGCGCCTCGCGCGCGAGGGCGCCGCGGTGTGCGTCAACTACTACTCCGAGCACGAGCGGGCCGACGCCGATGCCGTCGTCGCCGAGATCGAGCAGGCCGGCGGCCACGCGCTCGCCGTCGCCGCCGACGTCGGCGACGAGCAGGAGGTGGAGGCGATGGTCGGCCGCGCCGTGGACGAGCTCGGCAGCCTCGACCTGCTCGTCAACAACGCGGGCATCGAGAAGCAGGTGCCGCTCCTCGAGATGCCGCTCGAGGAGTGGGAGGCGGTCCTCCGGACGAACCTGACCGGCGCGTTCCTCTGCCTGCGCGAGACGGGGAAGGTGATGGCGAAGGCCGGGCGCGGCGTGATCGTGAACATGTCGAGCGTCCACGAGTTCATCCCGTGGCCGGGCTTCGCGCACTACTGCGCGTCGAAGGGCGGCATGAAGCTGCTGATGGAGACCGCGGCGCGCGAGCTCGCGGGCAAGGGCGTGCGGGTCGTGAACGTCGCGCCGGGCGCGATCGTGACCCCGATCAACACGTTCGTGCTCGACGACCCCGAGGAGAAGCGCGCCGTCGAGAGCGAGATCCCGCTCGGGCGGATGGGGAAGCCGGAGGAGATCGCCGCCGCCGTCGCGTGGCTCGCGAGCGACGAGGCGAGCTACGTCACCGGCACGACCGTCGTCGTCGACGGCGGCATGTCGCTCTACCCGAAGTTCGTGTAGGTGGCGGGGGCCCAAGAGGTGTCTGACACCTTCGGTGTCAGACACCATTCGAACGACCCGAACGCCCCTCCGAAAGGGTGTCAGACACCAGTGCCGTGCCGCCGCGTCCGGAGAGGGGTGTCTGACACCTCCGGTGTCAGACACCCGTCGCTCGGCTGGGCTGGAGTTCCCCCGTTTTCGTGGACACCTGAGCGCCTGGCCCGTCTGGGTTGGGCTGGAGGATGGTGTTCATGCCGAAGCCGAGGGAGTACCGCCCGCCGTATCCGGCCGCGTTTCGTCGTGACGCGGTGCAGTTGGTCCG